>NZ_AP025017.1:1268385-1902577 GCF_019974135.1 Actinomyces capricornis | reverse complement strand
AGCGCTGGTGCGCTGCCCCCGGGAGCGCTACTCCTGGGTGGAGGTGAACACGGCCGCGCGCCCGGCCTCCAGGCGCGCCACCGGCACCCGGAAGGGCGAGCAGGACACGTAGTTCAGGCCCGCGCGGTGGAAGAACTCGATGGACTCGGGGTCGCCCCCGTGCTCGCCGCAGACCCCCAGCTTGAGGTCGGGCTTGGTCTGGCGCCCGCGCTCGGCGCCGAGCTCGACCATGCGCCCCACGCCGCGCTCGTCGATGGTCTCGAAGGGCGAGACCCCGAAGACGCCCTCCTCCAGGTACTCCTTGAAGAAGGTGCCCTCGACGTCGTCGCGCGAGAAGCCCCAGGTGGTCTGGGTCAGGTCGTTGGTGCCGAAGGAGAAGAAGTCGGCCTCCTCGGCGATGGTGTCCGCGCCCACGGCCGCGCGGGGCAGCTCGATCATGCAGCCCACCGGAAAGTCCAGCTCGTAGCCCGAGGCCTGGGAGACCTCGGTCAGTACGGCCTCGACCCGCTCGCGGGCGATCTGGAGCTCGCGCACCGAGCCGATGAGCGGGATCATGATCTCGGGGCGCGGGTCGCCGCCGGCCTTGAGGCGCTCCACGGCGGCCTCGGCGATGGCACGCACCTGGAGCTCGATGAGCCCGGGCATGGTCAGCAGCAGGCGCACCCCGCGCAGGCCCAGCATGGGGTTGGCCTCGTGGTTGCGGCGCACGACCGCCAGCAGCTCCTCATCGGCCGGGTCCAGGGTGCCGCGCTCGCGGTCCAGGGCCACCTTGACGCTCAGCTCGGTGAAGTCCGGCAGGAACTCGTGCAGCGGCGGGTCGATGAGGCGCACCGTCATGGGCTTGCCGTTCATCGTCTCGAACATCTGGACGAAGTCGCCCTTCTGCAGGGGCAGCAGGGCCGCCAGGGCGCTCTCGCGCTCCTGGGGGGTCTGGGCCAGGATGAGGTTCTGGACGAACTGCTTGCGCTCGCCCAGGAACATGTGCTCGGTGCGGCACAGGCCCACGCCCTGGGCGCCGCGGTGGATGGCGTGGCGGGCGTCGTCGGGGTTGTCCGCGTTGGCCCGCACCTCCAGGCGGCGGACCTCGTCGGCATGGCGCATGAGGCGGTCCACGCTGGTGATGAGCTCGCGGGAGTCGACGTCGCCGGCGGCGTCGAGGGCCACCTCCAGGCCGCGGCGCAGGTAGGTCATCACCGGGGAGTCGGCCACGGGGACCTCGCCGAGGAAGACCTCGCCGGTCTGCCCGTCGATGGCGATGGTGTCCTCACTGGTGAGGACCAGGTCCTCCCGGCCCCGTACCCGGATGGTCTTGGCGGCCGCGTCGACCTCGAGCTGGTCGGCGCCGCACACGCAGGTCTTGCCCATGCCGCGGGCCACGACGGCGGCGTGGGAGGTCTTGCCGCCGCGCGCGGTGAGCACGCCGACCGCCGCCACCATGCCGGGCAGGTCGTCGGGGTTGGTCTCGCGGCGCACGAGGATGACCGACTCGCCGGCCTCGGCGCGGGCCACGGCCTCGGCGTTGTCGAAGACGATGCGGCCCACGGCCGCGCCCGGGGAGGCCGGCATGGCCTTGGTGATGAGGTCGTTGTCCCCGGTGTGCTCGAACTGGGGGAACATCAGCTGGGTGAGCTGGTCGCCGGTGACGCGGGTGAGGGCCTCGTCCTTGGTGATGAGCTTCTCGTCCACCAGCTGGGTGGCCACGCGGAAGGCCGCGGCGGCGGTGCGCTTGCCCACGCGGGTCTGGAGCAGCCAGAGCTTGCCGCGTTCGATGGTGAACTCGATGTCGCACAGGTCCCGGTAGTGGGTCTCCAGGCGGCGCATCGCGGCGCGCAGCTCCTTGTAGGACTCCGGGTCGATGGTCTTGAGGTCGGACAGGGACAGGGTGTTGCGGATGCCCGCCACCACGTCCTCGCCCTGGGCGTTGACCAGGTAGTCGCCGTAGACGCCGGAGCGGCCGGTGGAGGGGTCGCGGGTGAAGCACACGCCCGTGCCGGAGGTCTGCCCCATGTTGCCGAAGACCATGGTGCACACGTTGACGGCGGTGCCCAGGTCGTGGGGGATCTTCTCACGGCGGCGGTAGATGTGGGCGCGCTCGGTGTTCCAGGAGCGGAAGACCGCCTCGGTGGCCATGTCGAGCTGGGCGCGCGGGTCCTGGGGGAAGTCGATGCCCGCGTACTCGCGCACGATCGCCTTGTACTCCTCGACCAGCTCGGTGAGGGCCGCGACATCCAGCTCGTAGTCCAGGCTCACGCCCCGGTCGGCCTTCTTGGCCTCCAGGGCGGAGGCGAAATGCTCGCCGTCGATGTCCAGGACGGTCTTGCCGAACATCTGGATGAGGCGGCGGTAGGAGTCCCAGGCGAAGCGCTCGTCCTGGCTGGCGGCGGCCAGTCCCTTGACGGACTCGTCGTTGAGGCCGATGTTGAGCACCGTCTCCATCATGCCCGGCATGGAGAACTTGGCGCCCGAGCGCACCGAGACCAGGAGGGGGTCCTCGGCGGCGCCGAGATGGCGGCCCAGCTCCGCCTCGACCTCGCGCAGGGCGGTGGTGACCTGGACGGCGAGCTCCTCAGGGACCTCACCGGTGGCCAGGTAGGCGCGGCAGGCGTCGGTGGTGATGGTGAAGCCTGGGGGGACGGGCAGGCCGAGACGGGTCATCTCGGCGAGGTTCGCCCCCTTGCCGCCCAGAAGGTCCTTCTGGTCCTTGTCGCCCTCGCTGAAGCGGTACACGTACGTGGTGGGCATCATCGCCTCTTTCGGTATGTGGTCCTGATGGGACTGGTGTCAGTGGACTGCGCGCCTGCGCGCGTCAACGGCCCCACTCTAGTGTGACCTCAGTCCTAGATCAAAAACGCGGCGCCCTGCGAGCCGCCCCTGCCCCGGAGCTGCACATCTTCAGCCCGCGGGCCGACGGGATTCTGCGGAAGAACCGGCCCCGGGCGGCGCGAGGGGCGCCGAAAATGTGCCACGGCTCAGGGGCGCAGGGCCAGGAGCCCGTGCTGCCCGGGCAGCACGACGCTGCGGGGCAGGGGCCTCCCATCGGCCAGTCCCCTGCGCCCGGGCAGGACCAGCCCCCGGGGCAGTTCGAGCTGGGCCCGATGGTGGGGATCCAGGACGACCGCGGCCAGGCCGCCCTCGAAGTCGCGCACCCAGGCCCCGCCCGCGCGCCGCGGCTCGCCCACGGGCCGGCCCAGGTCGGCGTCCAGCGCCGGGAACCAGGGGGTGCGGGAGTAGTCGTCGTGGCCCGTGGAGGCGTAGGCGCCCCGGCCGCCACCGAAGACCCAGAACGCGGCCAGGCCGTAGAGGGCGTGCGGGGCCCGGCCGCCACCGCCGTCGGGGGTGCGCACCATGGAGATGCCCGGCCCGCGCAGCTCGTGGATCTGCGCCAGGGCGGTGGGCTCATCGAAGAGCCGGCTGCCGCCCCACCCCAGCCAGCACTCATCGAGGCCGCCGCCCCAGGCGGCGTGGCGCTCCCAGCGGCCCGGCTCCCGGCGGGCCTCGGCGATGTTGGGCACCAGGATCTTGCCCACCCCGGCCAGGCCCCAGCCCACCTGCTCCACGAAGCCGTCCAGGACCCGGCGCAGGGAGGCGGTGTCCTCCACCTCCTCCAGGGGCAGGCTCAGGCCGTAGTAGTCATCGAAGACGTCGTTGTCGGACATGATGCCGTCGAAGGCCGTCTCCGCGGTGTCCTCGCAGACCTGCTCCACCCAGCGGGCCCGGTAGCGCTCGTCCCAGACCCGGGCCTGGAAGTGGCCGGGGTAGGTGGACCACTCCACGGCGCTGCCATCGGCGCGCCGGGCCAGCCAGCCGCGCTGGGAGACCTCCTGGAAGGTCAGGCCCGAGGCGCAGCGCTCGGGGGGCTCGAAGTCGCGGGCGGAGGACAGGCAGCGGTAGGCCAGGACCGTCATATCGGGGCGCTGGTCCTTCAGGCGCGCCGCCGCCTCAGTCTCCCAGGGCTGGAGGATGGCCGCGCGGTAGTGGCGTATCGCGAAGTCGACCTCCTGGGGCTCCAGGGGGTTGCCGTACCGGATCCAGGCTCCGACTCCGCTCACGCTCACGCTCCCTTCCCGGCACCGCCCTGCCGGTAGACCTTGTTGTAGGCGGCGTTGACCTTCTCCAGGTTGTAGGCGGCCTCCACACGCCCGCGTGCCGCCCGGCACAGCTGCTCGTAGAGGTCGAGGTCCTCGATGATGCGCTGGACCCCATCGGCCATGACCACGGGGTCGCCCGGCTCGATGATGGTGCCGCAGGGCCCCCACACGGTGCCGTCCTCGGCGACGATCTCGTCCTCCACCACCGAGCGCACGGCGCCGACGTCGGTGCTCACCGTGGGGATGCCCGCCCCCATCGTCTCCAGGGAGACCACGGGCAGCCCCTCGTTGTAGCTGGGCAGGACGAACAGGTCGAACTCGGGCAGCAGGGCCCGGATCTTGACGGTGCCGCGGATGGTGATGACCGACTCCAGGCCCTGCTCGATGATGTGGTTGAGGCACTTCTCGAAGTAGTCGGGGCGGTGCTCGGTGGGGCCGCACACATCCAGGTGCACGTTCAGGCCGCGGTCCACCATGAGCTTCATGGAGTCGATCATGTCCATGAGACCCTTTATGGGCACGACGCGGGCGATGTAGACCAGTTTCCACAGATGCCTGCCCGCGCCCTCCCTCCTGATCGCCTCCAGCGCCCTCAT
This sequence comes from Actinomyces capricornis, assembly GCF_019974135.1. NCBI lineage: Bacteria > Bacillati > Actinomycetota > Actinomycetes > Actinomycetales > Actinomycetaceae > Actinomyces > Actinomyces capricornis. Next base: position 1,897,893 of record NZ_AP025017.1, on the reverse strand, counting down.
GCGGGCCGCGTAGGAGGCATCGAACTCGGTGGTGACGATGCCGTTGGGGATGATGATCGCCTTGCTCGCGTCCCCGCCCAGCTCGGTGGCCTCGGTGATGGCCCGGGGGTAGAGGTAGGTGCTGGCGTAGGCGTAGGGGTAGCACAGCCGCCCCATCTCCAGCCACCAGGCCATCCACATGCGCTGGCGGCCGGTGACGTCGAAGGTGCGGTAGTCGTTGAGGGTGATGTTGCGGTCCAGGCGCCGGTCCAGCAGGGTGTTGACGGTATCGCGCACGTAGAGGTTGTGCTCGGTGAGCAGGAAGCCGGTGCCGTGCAGGCGGGAGGCGGCCACCGACAGCAGGGCGGCGTAGCCGGTGGTGTGCGCGTGGTAGACCGCGGCGCGGGGCATGGGCTCGGAGAGCACGGCGTAGGCCAGGGAGAAGAAGTCGCGCAGGCACCAGAAGATGTCGGACATGGACATGCCCAGGTCCGGCATCATCTCCCGGTAGGCCTCCATGAACTCCTGGGTTCCCAGGATCGCCCACACCGGGTAGCGGCGCGTGCCCCCGGCCAGGCCCTCGGTGATGAGGTCCCACAGGGGCTCGGTGCGGCCCTCCTGGGCCAGGGCCAGCAGCGAGCCGACGAGCCGGCGGGACAGCTCGCGGCGCTTGCGCCGACCCATGCGCAGGTCGCGGGGGCGGGCCCGCAGGAAGGCCTCCTCATGCTCCTCCATGGCCAGGTAGAGCACCCGCACCCAGGCGACGTTGTCGGGCATGCCGTACAGGTCCTTGTTGGGCGCCTGGGAGTCCCAGGTCAGGTGGATGATGCCGAAGGTCAGCTCCGGGTTGCCGGTGATGATGTCGTGGACGACCGCCGAGACCCCGCCCTTGAGGTAGGGGTAGGTGGACTCCATGACGATGGCCACGTCCACGTCCTGGTAGACGCCGTCGGCGGGCACGCCGTCGGGCCAGGAGGGTGAGCCGGGGCCTGTGGCCGCCTCCTGGACGGGTAGGGGGAGCTCCTCGCTGGGCGAGACGGCGGGGAGGTCCTCGGTCAGCAGGACCCCCTCGGGCTCAACGACGTCGTCGAGCAGGGGCCCTGCGGGCTCGGGTGCGTCGGCCTCATACGGGTGGGGCGCGGGCGGGTACGGCACCGACGGCTGGGGCGCCGGCCCGGTCTCCTGAGGGCCAGCGCCGGCGGGCGGGACCATCGGGGTGGGCGCCACCGGGGTGGGCACCACCGGCATCGACGGCACCGGCGGCGCGGAGGCCTGGCGGGTGACCGGGTCGGCGGCGGGAGGAGAGGCCGGGCTGGGCCCGGTGGCCACGAAGCCGTAGCCCTGCGGGGTGGGCTGGAGGCCCGGTGGCACTGGCGACTCCCCCGCGCTCGCCGGCCGGCCCGCTCCGGGCTGATCCGGCGCTGACTGCCCCGGCGCGGGGCGCGTGGGCCCGGCGCCCTCCTGCCCGGGCCGTGCCGGCGCGGGGGGCGGCACGGAAGGACGGCGCTCCGCGGCCTGCTCGGCCTGAGCCGGCTCGGCACTGGAGGCCGAGCGGCGTCGGGCCGCCTGCGGTGAGGCCGCCGAGCCCCGGTTGCTCATCGAGGGAGGCATGGGCGCATATCCCCCGGCGGGCGCCGAGTAGTAGGAGGGCAGCGACTCCAGCCGCTTGCGAATGGATGAGCTCACCAGGACATCGCCTTTCCCCAGAAGAAGGAGTACTCAGGTGCGGCCCAGCGCCTGCGGTAGAGCACCAGGGCCGCCAGGCACAGGACGAGATCGACACAGGCCAGCGGCAGGTAGGCCCGGGTGCTGCCCTGGCCCAGCAGCAGGAAGGCGGCCGCGGCCAGGTGGACGGCCGACAGCAGCAGGGAGGACACGTGGTCGCCGATATGGTCGATCTCGTAGGCCAGGAGGGTCAGGATGGTGAAGAGCAGGGAGGAGATCCCCACGATGAGCACCTCGTGCAGATCCCCGGGAGAGGCCAGCGCGATGACGACGACGGTGATGAGCACCCCCCCGATGCCCACGGCGCAGGCCCGCACCAGGCTCGCGTTGAGCAGGTGGCGCAGCTGCTGGCCCCGGGAGCGCAGCTCCTCCATGTGCCGCTCCTTCAGGAGCGCCTGGAAGAGGGCCACCTCGGTGTTGACCCGCGGGGAGGTCACCGAGAAGTAGTAGCAGTAGGCGACGACCGCGGGCTGCAGGCTGAGGTAGACCAGGGCGACATGGAAGTCGGTTCCGGCGGACAGGAAGAGGAGGAACTTGTCCGACCACAGCACCCCGCCCAGGATGAAGCCGCGGGCCATGTCCTGGACCAGGGGCCCGGCGGGGATCGTGATGGGGCGCAGCAGGCCGCCGAGGGTCCTGCCCATGGCCAGCAGCTGGCTGACCGTGCCCAGCAGCGGGGGCAGGAACCACCAGGCGGGCACGGCCAGGAGCGCCAGGGCGTAGACGAGCCATCCCACGGCCCACAGGCGCCGACGTCCGGAGATGTCGGAGATGATGAGGGACTGGACGAAGACGACGTGGGCGATCAGCAGGGCCAGGTGGGCTGCCATGGCCCGGGCGCTCCAGCCGGTAACAGCGGCCACCGTCAGTGCCACGAGCAGGGAGGGGATGAGCGCCCACAGGAAGAGGGCGGGCCAGGCGGAGCAGTAACGGCTCAGCACCACGGCCGGGCCGCGCCCGATGGCGTCGCCGAGCAGGCGGTAGACGGGGTTGCCCACCACCTGGCTGATCCAGGGCACCACCACGGACACGCTCAGGATGATGGACTGCAGTCCCACACCCCCGATGGAGTTGCCGGCGATCCGAGGGGCGACGATGGGGAAGACGATGCCCAGCAGGATCGCCGGGGACATGGCCAGGATCATGGTGCCGGCCCAGGCCCGGCGGGAGCCGCGCGGCATCACTCCTCGCCGCAGGGCGCTGGAGGGGGGCGCGGTGACCAGGCCGAGGCTGATGACGATGATGACGGTCAGCACCGCCACGGTCGCCGGCGGCGGCCACTGGGCCCAGGCCAGCCCCCCGACCATGAGGCAACTGCCTCCCAGGGCCACGGACCCGTTGGCGGTGCGCAGGGTGGGGCGCCGCAACCGTGAGAGGTGGCGGGGTTCGTATCTGGCCTGACTCATAGCGGCTTTCTCAGTAACAAGGCGCGGATCCTGGCGCACAGAGGCGCCCTGGGGGGACCGGGTCGGTTGTCACAGGCGGCTGTCACTGACGACCACGGGTGTCACAACACTGTAACGGTCAGCGCCGCGCTCTCGGCCGAGAAGGGGTATCTCATCAGAGTGTTCCCCCTCTTTTTTAAGCATTCTTTCACTATATGTAGCAAATCACATATAGGGGCTTCTGTGGGTTTCGCCCCATCTCCGAGGCCTCCCGGTAGCCGCTGCGGACAGTGGGAACTGGCCGCGATGAACACACGAGCCCGTGGGAGCCAGGCGGTTCAACCCCGCCTGCCCCCACGGGCCCGTGCGACGCCGTCAAGCGCTCCCGCCCGTCGTCGAGCAGTGCCGACGACGGGCGGAAACCGAGGCTGGAGCCGACGGCGCCCGCTCAGGCGCCGGGTGCGGGTGCGGCGCCCTCGCTGCCCGGAGAGGTCCGCGGGGCGGCCATCGGGGCGCTGCTCACCGAGGAGCCCGAGACGATCTTCTCGGCCTCGCGCACCGCGGCCTCCTCGGCCTCGCCCGGCGTCCAGGGCTCACCGCGGAAGATGAACTCGCCCAGGATCGAGTCGCCCTCGGCGTCGACGATCACCTTCTGGCCGCGCTCGATCTCACCGAAGAGGATCTTCTCGCTCAGGGCGTCCTCGATGTCGCGCTGGATGGCGCGGCGCAGCGGGCGGGCGCCCAGGACCGGGTCGAAGCCGCGCTCGGCCAGCAGCTCCTTGGCGGCGTCGGTCAGCTCGATGGCCATCTCCTGCTCGGCCAGGCGCACGGCCAGGCGGGCGATCATGAGGTCCACGATCTGGCGCACCTCGGCCTTGGTCAGCTGTGGGAAGACGATGAGGTCGTCGACGCGGTTGAGGAACTCGGGCCGGAACTGCTGCTTGAGCTCGCGGTTGACGTGGGCCTTCATCTCCTCGTAGTCCATGGCCCCGGAGTCGGTGGACTGGAAGCCGGTGGCCACCGACTTGCCGATGTCCTTGGAGCCCAGGTTGGTGGTCATGATGATGACGGTGTTCTTGAAGTCCACCACGCGGCCCTGGGCGTCGGACAGGTGCCCGTCCTCCAGGATCTGCAGCAGGGAGTTGAAGATGTCGGGGTGGGCCTTCTCCACCTCGTCGAAGAGCACCACGGAGAAGGGACGGCGCCGCACCTTCTCGGTCAGCTGCCCGCCCTCGTCGTAGCCGACGTAGCCGGGGGGCGCCCCGAACAGGCGCGAGACCGTGTGCTTCTCGGCGAACTCGGACATGTCGAGCTGGATGAGGGCGTCCTCGTCATCGAAGAGGAACTCCGCCAGGGCCTTGGCCAGCTCGGTCTTGCCCACACCGGTGGGCCCGGCGAAGATGAAGGAGCCTCCGGGGCGCTTGGGGTCCTTCAGGCCCGCGCGGGTGCGGCGGATGGACTTCGACAGCGCCTCGATGGCCTTGTTCTGGCCGATGATGCGCTTGTGGAGCTCGCTCTCCATGTTGAGCAGCTTGGCGGATTCGGCTTCGGTGAGCTTGACCACCGGGATGCCGGTGGACATGGCCAGGACCTCGGCGATGAGGTTCTCATCGACCTCGGCCACCTGGTCCAGGTCGCCGGACTTCCAGGCCTTCTCCTTGGCGGCCCTCTCCTCGCCCAGGCGGCGCTCGTCGTCGCGCAGGGAGGCGGCGCGCTCGAAGTCCTGGTCGTCGATGGCCGACTCCTTCTCCCGCTTGACCTCGGCGATCCTCTCGTCGATGTCGCGCAGCTCCTGGGGGGCGGTCATGCGGCGGATGCGCAGGCGGGCACCGGCCTCGTCGACCAGGTCGATGGCCTTGTCGGGCAGGAAGCGGTCGTTGATGTAGCGGTCGGCGAGCTTGGCGGCCGCCTCGATGGCGTCGTCGGTGATGACCACGCGGTGGAAGGCCTCGTAGCGGTCGCGCAGGCCGGTGAGGATGCCGACGGTCTCCTCGATGCTGGGCTGCTCGACGGTCACCGGCTGGAAGCGGCGCTCCAGGGCGGCGTCCTTCTCGATCTTGCGGTACTCGTCCAGGGTGGTGGCCCCGATGGTCTGGAGCTCGCCGCGGGCGAGCATGGGCTTGAGGATGGAGGCCGCGTCCACCGCACCCTCGGCGGCGCCGGCGCCCACGAGCGTGTGGATCTCGTCGATGAACAGGACGATGTCGCCGCGGGTGCGCACCTCCTTGAGGACCTTCTTCAGGCGCTCCTCGAAGTCGCCGCGGTAGCGCGAGCCGGCCACCAGGGAACCCATGTCCAGGGAGTAGAGCTGCTTGTCGCGCAGGGTCTCGGGGACGTCGCCGTGGACGATGGCCTGGCTCAGGCCCTCCACGACGGCGGTCTTGCCCACGCCGGGCTCCCCGATGAGGACGGGGTTGTTCTTGGTGCGCCGCGAGAGGATCTGCATGACCCGCTCCATCTCCTTGTGGCGCCCGATGACCGGGTCGAGCTTGCCCTCGCGGGCGGCGGCGGTCAGGTTGCGGCCGAACTGGTCGAGGATGGCGCTGCCCGAGGGCGTGCCCTCCTTCGAGCCGCCCGGTCCTGCGGCCACCGCCTCCTTGCCCTCGTAGCCCGAGAGCATCTGCATGACGGTCTGGCGCACGCTGGACAGGTCCCCGCCGAGGTTGGTCAGCACCTGGGCGGCCACGCCCTCGCCCTCGCGCAGCAGGCCCAGGAGCAGGTGCTCGGTGCCGATGTAGTTGTGGCCGAGCTGGAGGGCCTCGCGCATGGACAGCTCGAAGACCTTCTTGCCCCGGGGGGTGAAGGGGATGTGGCCGGTGGGGGCCGACTGGCCCTCCCCGATGATCTCCACGACCTGGGCGCGCACGGCGTCCAGGGAGATGTCCATGGACTCCAGCGCCTTGGCCGCCACCCCCTCGCCCTCGTGGATGAGGCCGAGAAGGAGGTGCTCGGTGCCGATGTAGTTGTGGTTGAGCGCCCGGGCCTCGTCCTGGGCGAGCACGACGACGCGGCGGGCGCGATCAGTAAAGCGTTCAAACATCCGTGATTCCTCCTCGGCACGTGCACAGCGCGCCGCCCGGCCGGTGTTGGCGGTGGGAGTGGCGCAGCGCCGTTGGAGAGATGGCGCGGGCACGTGCTGACAAGGCTAACCAGGCGAAGGGGGCGCCCATGCCCCTGTTCGCGGTAGGCGTGAGTAGGGTTGAGTCGGGTCCGCTCAGGAATACAGCCAGCCGTGGGGCCGGGCGCCACAGGGCCGCAGCCAGCCACCACGCCCACATCCACAGCAGAGCGCCGGCCCTGCGGCCGGAGCGGCCGGGAGAGGACTGGCACAGGGCCAGGCTCAGAGCGCCGGGCCCTGCGGATCACCGGGGGCCACGGCCCCGGCGGCACCGCGGCAGGCGCCGACCAGGGCGTCGATGGCGGCAGGGCGCGGCACGGCGGCGTCCACGACGATGGCCACGTGGCGGCACTCGCCGACCAGCGGCCGCACCACCACCTCGGGGTGGCGGTAGGCACGCAGCGCCATGCCCGGCAGCAGGCAGGCGCCGATGCCCGCGGCCACCAGGCCCTGGACGGCGACGTAGTCGTCGCTGGCGTAGGCGACCTCCGGGTCGAATCCCGCCGATCGCCCGACGGCCGCCAGCTCCTCGTGGCAGCGCGCGCAGCCGGTGACCCACCGGCACTGGCCGCCCTGCGCGATGCTCTCGATCCCATCAGGGCCGGTGACCAGGTAGAGCGGGTCGTCCATGAGCGGGATGGTCCGGGTGCCCTGGGGATCCTCCTCGCCCTCGGTGTAGGAGAAGGACAGGGCGGCATCGACCCGGCCCCGGCTCAGGGCCTCCAGGGCCTCGGGCGGCTCGGCGTCGACGAGCTCGACGACCAGGCCGGGGTGGCGCTCGCGCAGGAGGGCCAGGACGCCGGGGACGAGGGAGGCGACCGCCGAGGGGAAGGCCGCCAGGCGCACGCGCCCGGCCTCGGCGCGGGCCATGGCGCCGATCTCGCGCTCAGCCCGGTCCATGAGCCCCAGGATCTCCTCGCCGCGGGCCGCCAAGGCCCGCCCCTCCCGGGTCAGGCGCACCCCGCGCCCGGCCCGGGTCAGCAGGACCGCGCCGGTGGCGCGCGCGAGCGCGGCCAGGTGATGGGAGACGGTGGGCTGGCTGTAGCCCAGCGCCTGGGCGGCGGCCGAGACGGTCCCGTGGCGCGAGAGCGCCACCAGTGCCTCGAGCTGGCGGAGGTCGAGCATGGCGCCATACTACGTCCATGCATGCGGAATCTTGATTGGATATTAAAAAAACATGCATTGGACCGATGTGACGGCGGTGGGGATGATGGAGGGCATGCTCAGCACCGCCACTGCGACCCCCACTGAGACCTCCGCAGCGATCGCCCCTGGCGCCCCCGCTGCCGCCAGCGCCGCACCCTCCTCCCCAGGCTCGGTGCCCGCAGGCCTGGACTTCGCGGCCGTGCTGAGCACCTTCGACGAGGTGCGCGCCCTGCTGCCCGAGACGCCGGCCTGGTCCTACCCGCTGCTCGATGAGGCCGCCGGGGTGGAGGTGGTGGTCAAGCACGAGAACGTCCAGCCCACCGGCGCCTTCAAGGTGCGCGGCGGGGTGGCGCTCATGGCGGCCCTGAGCCCCCAGGAGCGCAGCGCAGGGGTGGTGACGGCCTCCACCGGCAACCACGCCCAGTCCCTGGCCTGGGCGGGGGCCCGCCGCGGTGTGCCGGTGACGGTGGTCATGCCCACCAGTGCCCCGGCGCGCAAGATCGAGGCGGTGCGGGCCCTGGGCGCGCGGGTCGTGGTGGAGGGCGCCACGATGTGCGACTCCCTGGCCCACGCCGAGCACCTGGCGGGCACCGGTGGACTGCGCCTGGTCTCCCCCGGTGATGAGCCGGCGATCGTCCTGGGGCATGCCACGGTCTACCTCGAGCTGTTCCTGCGCCACGGCGACCTGCGCACGCTCTACGTGCCGGCAGGCTCCGGCTCGGGGGCGGCGGGGGCCTGCCTGGTGCGCGATGCCCTGGCCCCCCAGTGCCGGGTGGTGGCGGTCCAATCCGCCTCGGCCCCGGCCGCCTACCGCTCCTGGCGCGGCGGGGAGCCGGTGGTCGCCCCATGCACCACGCGGGTGGCGGGCCTGGCGGTCGGCACCGGCTTCACCCTGACCCAGTCGGTGCTGCGCGAGCGCCTGGACGACTTCCTGCTGGTGGAGGATGAGGACATCCAGCGGGCGGTCCAGCTGATGGCCACCCGCGCCCACACCCTGGCCGAGGGCGCGGGGGCGGCGGCCCTGGCGGGCCTCATGGCCGATGCGGGGCGCCTGGAGCGCGGCGGACCCTGCGCCGTCGTGTGCACCGGTGGCAACGCCGATGACGAGGAGCTGGCCGGGGTCTCCCCGGATCGCTGAGCCCTCCGATCACCGGGGCCAGGAGCGGGCCTGCCCCGGCGCCCCGCGGAGGCCTCGATGCCCATCGTCCTCACACAGGGCCTTCCGCGCCGTTGAACGGCGAGCAGGAATCATGCGGATCCGTATCGACACGGCACGCTCCTCAGACCCCTTTGTCAGGGATCTGGACACCACCGGGTCTCAGCCCAGGTCGAGCAGACCGCGGCGCAGCGCCTCGGTGACGGCGGCGGTGCGCGTATCCACCCCCAGCTTGCCGTAGACCCGCAGCAGATGGGTCTTGACCGTGGAGCCGGTGATGAACAGCTCCTGGCCGATCTGACTGTTGGACAGGCCCCGCGCCACCGCCTCCAGGATCTGGCGCTCGCGCGGGGAGAGGCCCACCGGCCCGCCCACCCCGCGCCGCCCGCCGGCAGGGCCACCGGCCCTGCCCTCGGCCGCCCCCGCGGCTCGATCCCCACTGCCGGTGCCACCGGCCCCGCGGGCCGCCTCGGCCAGGCGCGAGGTCACGGTGGGGCTCAGGACGCCGTGGCCCACGGCGGCTGCCCGCACCGAGGCCAGGATGGTTTCGCGCGGGGAGTCCTTGAGCAGGTAGCCGATGGCCCCGGCCTCCATGGCGCTCAGGATGTCACCGTCGGTGTCATAGGTGGTCAGCACCACCACGCGGGGGATGCCGCCGTGGCTCGGGCCCCTGGGCGAGGTGATCCTGCGGGTGGCCTCGGCCCCGCCCATGCCGGGCATGCGCAGGTCCATGAGGACGACATCGGGATCGAGGGCCTCGGTGAGCCGGATGGCCTCAGCGCCGTCCACGGCCTGGCCCACGACGTCGATATCCGGGGCGGGGGCCAGCATCCCCACGAGCCCCGAGCGCACCACCGGGTGGTCATCGACGATGAGGAGCCGCACGCGGCGCGCCCCCGGAGGTGAGGGCCGGGGCCCCCGGGCGGGGGCATCGAGGTCGACGATACTGCTCACAAGGGCATTCTCACCCGGATGACGGTGCCCGGACGACCCTTGGCCTCCGGCTCCCCCAGCGCGGTGATGGATAGTTCTCCCCCCATGTCCGCCACGCGCGAGCGCATGCCGCCGAGCCCGGCGCCCTCGGGGGCGCCCAGGGCCCCCACGCCGTCGTCCTGGACGACGGCGACCAGGGTCCCGTTCTCGGGGGCGACCACCACGTCAACGCGCTCGGCCCGGGCGTGGCGCACGACATTGCTCAGGGCCTCCTGCACCAGGCGCAGGACAACGATCTGGAGGGCGGGGGCAAGGCCCTCGGGCAATTCGGTGCTCAGCGAGATCCTCAGCCCGTGACGCTCCTGGGAGGCCACGAGCCGCTCCAGTGCCTGGCCCAGGCCGCCCTCGCTCAGGGCGCTGGGCCCCTGGCCCGTGACCAGGGATCTGGCCTCGATGAGGTTGTCGCGCGCGACCTCCTCGATCTGCGCCAATCGGCCCCGGAGGGCCTTGGGCCCCTGATGACCCGGCTCCTCCAGCTCGACCTGCGCGGCCTGGGCCAGGGTGGCCACCGAGACGAAGCCCTGGGCCAGGGTGTCGTGGACCTCCCGGGCCCAGCGCTCGCGCTCGGCGGCGGCGCCCGCCGCGTGCTCGGCCGCGGCGAGCTGCTCCTGGGCCCGGGCCAGGGCGGTCAGCGCCTCGGCCTTGGCGGCCAGGAGGGCCTCGGCCTCGGCGCGGCGGATATGGACCGCGGTCACCCAGGTGCCCGTGACCAGGGAGATCAGGACCGCCACCAGGGCTGTCGCCCAGCCCCTCGTATTGCCCTGGAGGTGCTCGACCGCCACGATGCCCGCACCCAGGACCGCCAGGCCCGCCACATTGGCCCAGTACCTGGTGTAGACCAGCCAGATGAGGGGGAAGAGGAGGAACAGCCCGAGGTAGGCCCAGGGGGTGCGCGTCAGGAGCACCAGGTCCGCGACGGCCAGCACCCAGGTGAGCAGGCGCCATACCCACCCCGGCAGCCCCAGGCGCCGCAGCGGGAGGTGGACGCCCCCGGGATCGCCGTTGTCGCGCAGCACGAAGGCCACGAGCCGGTCCCAGCGGCGGGGCCGCGGCGTCGGGGCACCCCGGGCCGCTGGGGACATCGGCCCCCCGGGCCCCGACGGCACAGCACCACCACTCACCGGTCCACAGTATCGCGCCGGGCCATGACGATGGCGGCCATGACGCCCAGGAACGGCCACACGGGCCTGATCGCCGTTCCCCTGCTGGCATCGGGGGCGCCTGGGGGCTCAGCGGTGCGGGCCCCGGCGGGCGCCAGGCACTCGCGCATGAGCCCGACCCACCGGCCTCAGCCCAGGTCGAGCAGGCCGCGGCGCAGCGCCTCGGTGACGGCGGCGGTGCGCGTATCCACCCCCAGCTTGCCGTAGACCCGCAGCAGATGGGTCTTGACCGTGGCCTCGGTGATGTAGAGTTCGCGGCCGATCTGACTGTTGGACAGGCCCCGCGCCACCGCGGCCAGCACCTGGCGCTCGCGCGGCGAGATGGCCACTGGCCCGCTGCGCATCGCGCCCGCACGGCGCCCGGCCGCAGGGGCCGCACCCCGACTGCGGGCCGCCCCCACCAGGCGCGTGCTCACCGCGGGGCTCAGGGCGCTCTGGCCCGCCGCGGCGGCCCGCACGGCGGCCAGGATGTCCTCGCGCGGGGAGTCCTTGAGCAGGTAGCCGATGGCCCCCGCCTCCACGGCACGCAGGATGTCGCCGTCGGTGTCGTAGGTGGTCAGGACCACCACGCGCGGGGCGAGTGGCGCGGCGAGGATCCGGCGCGTGGCCTCCACGCCGTCGAGCACCGGCATGCGCAGGTCCATGAGGACGACGTCGGGGGCCAGCTCGCCCGCGAGCCGGACGGCCTGCTGCCCATCGTCGGCCTCGCCGATGACGACCAGGTCCTCCTGCCCCGAGAGCATGCCCACGATCCCGGAGCGCACCACGGGGTGGTCGTCGACGACGAGGAGCCTGACCGCGGCACCCGAGGCCCCCGTGCCTCCGCCCTGCGACTCGTCCCGCGGCGCGACGGGATCGGGGGCGGGCGATGGCGGGGGCTGTCCGTGCGCGCCGCCCGCTCCGGCGCGGCTCTGCTCTGGGCTCATAGGCCCATCCTCGCCTCCAGGACCGTTCCCGTGCAGCCCTGGGCGTCGGGGGCATGGAGCGGGTCGACGGTCAGGGTGCCGCCCAGGGACTCCAGGCGCGCCCTCATCCCGCTCAGGCCCGTGCCCTCCGGGGCCCCGCGCGTACCCCGGCCGTCGTCGCTCACCGCGATGACGATCTCGCCGTCCTCAACGCCGGTGCTGACCTGTGCCGTTGTGGCATCGGCGTGGCGCACGATGTTGCTCAGCGCCTCCTGGACGGTGCGCAGGACCGCCACCTGCCTGGCCACGGGCAGGTCCTCGGGCAGGCTGGTGGTCAGGGCGACCTCCAGGCCGTGCCGGCGCTGGTCGGCGGCCAGGCGTTCCAGGGCCGCAGCCAGGCCGGAGTCCTGCAGGGCGCGGGGCCCCTGCCCGGCCACCAGGGCGCGGGCCTCGGCGAGGTTCTCGCGCGCGATCTCCTCGATCTGCCGCAGCCGCTCCCCCGTCTCCCTGCGGCGCCTCTCCTCCCCCGGCGCCGACTCCGACGCCGCGGCGCCGGGGTCACCGGGGAGCGCCGCCTCCACCTGGGCCGCCTGGGCCGCCTGGGCCAGGGTGATGACGGAGACGAAGCCCTGGGCGAGGGTGTCGTGGACCTCCCTGGCCCAGCGCTCGCGCTCGGCGGCGATACCGGCGGCGCGCTCAGCCGCGGCCAGGCCCTCCTGGGCGGCCAGGAGGGCCTCCAGGGCCTCCTGCTTGTCCGCCAGGGCCTGGACGGCCTGGGCGCGCGCCACGTGCACACCCCTGACCCACATGCCCATGAGTAGGGAGAAGCCTGTGGAGATGAGGGCAGTGGCCAGCCAGCTGGCGTCATGCGCGGCGGAGCCGACCACGGCGATCCCCAGGCCGAACAGGACGGTGGCCCCCACGCCGCGGCGGAAGGCGTCGTGGGCGAGCCACAGCAGGGGGTAGACGGCGAAGAAGAGCACGAAGGCCCCGGTGTGCCACCACAGCAGGACCAGGGTCAGAGCCGTGAGCCCCCAGGCCAGGAGGCGCCAGGCCCACCGCGGCAGGCCCAGGCGGTCCAGGAGGGCGCGGATCCTCGGGGCGGGCACCGCTGCCGGGGGCTGCCCCGGTCCGGGGCGAAGCCCGCCCCGGACCCTGCCGGTGGCGGGGGTCCGGGGCGTCGTCGGGCCGGCCGGCTCCATGGGGCTCACCGGTCCACGGTATCGCGGCGGATGATGACGATGGCGGCGATGATCCCGGCCACCAGCCAGGCGCCCACGATCACCAGCCCCCGGGCGGTCTCCCAGGCGCCTGTCGGCTCGGCCGCGGCGAAGGTGGAGGGCAGGAGCGCCTCGCGCATGAGCTGGGCGGACCAGCGCGCGGGAAGCACCGAGAAGGTGCTCACCATCCAGTCGGGCAGCTGGGACAGGGGGAAGAAGATGCCGGAGACGAACTGGAGCATGATGACCAGCGGGGTGATGAGGCCGGCGGCGGAGCGGGCGGTGGGGCTCAGCCGGCCGATGGCCAGCCCCAGGGCGGTGCAGGCGGCGATCATGAGCAGGCCGGTGGCCCCCAGCAGGACCCAGGACCGGGCGGTCGTGGGCAGCTCGATGCCCAGGGCGTAGCGGGCCGCGAGCAGGAGCATGGCGCTGTTGGCCAGGGCCAGGATCGTGTTGGAGGCGCACTTGGAGGCCACATCCACCCAGGCGGGGGCCGGCAGGCCGGCCAGGCGCCTGAGGGCGCCGTTCTCGCGCTCGGTGGCCACGATGACCGTGAGGTGCTGCAGGCAGGTGGTCAGGATGCCGGTGGTGATCATGGCCGGCAGGAGGTATTCGGCGTAGGACACGCCGGGGGCGATGTCGTCGGGGAAGACGGCGCTGAAGATGCCCAGCATGAACAGCGGGTAGAAGAACTGCATGGCCAGGCTGATGGGCTCGCGGATGAAGGTGAGCAGGCTGGTGCGGGTCAGGGTGACGACGGCGGCCAGGGGGCTGGACGGGCGCGGGCGCTCGGGGTGGGGCATGAGGTGGGCGACGGCGGCTGCGACGGTGGCGCTGGCGGCGGTGACGGCGCCCGGATCGGCAACGGGGGTGGTGGCTGAGGCGGGGGCTGAGATGGGGGCGGTGGCGGTCATGGCGGGTCTCCTTCGTGGCGGCTGGTGCGGTGGGCTGGGACCGGTCAGGGGCGGTCAGGATCGGTCGGGGCGACTGGCATGCTCGGCGATGAGCGCCAGGTAGTGGTCCTCCAGGGTGGGGGTGATGACCTCCAGGCCCTCGATCTCCCCGTCGTCGTCGGCCAGTCGGGCGAGCAGGTCTCGCACGACGGCGGTGGGGGCGGTGGTACTGACCTCGTGGGTCCGGCCGTTGTCGATCCAGCGCACGGTGCGCTCGGTGCCGGCCTGGCGGGCGAGCTGGTCGGGGCTGCCGTGGGTGACGACGCGCCCGCCCAGGATGATGGCGACCTCGTCGGCAAGGTGGGCGGCCTCGTCGAGGTAGTGGGTGGTCAGGAGCACGGTGGTGCCGCCGTCGCGCAGGTCCTCCACGAGCCCCCAGAAGTCGCGCCGGGCCTGGGGGTCGAAGCCGGTGGTGGGCTCGTCGAGGAACAGCAGCTCGGGGCGTCCGATGATGGCCAGGGCCACGTCGAGGCGACGGCGCCTGCCGCCGGAGAGGCGTGAGGCGCGGGTGCGGGCGTCGTCGGCCAGCCCGACGCGCTCGATGACGGTGGCCACGTCCTGGGGGTCGGCGTAGAAGCGGGAGATGTGGGTGACGGCCTCGGTGACGGTGAGGTCGGCCAGGTCGGTGGAGGCCTGGGAGACGATGCCCAGGCGGGCGCGCCAGGAGCGGGGGGCGTGGCGGGGGTCCTGGCCCAGGACCGTGATGGTGCCGGAGTCGGGGCGGCGCAGGCCCTGGAGGATCTCCACGGTGGTGGTCTTGCCGGCGCCGTTGGGGCCCAGGAGGGCCAGGACGCTGCCGGCAGGGACGGTGAGGTCGAGGCCGTCGAGGACCTGCTTGGCACCGTAGGCCTTGGCCAGGGAGCGGATCTCGATGGCCGGGGCGGTGAGGGCTGGGGCCGGGCGTGCGGTGGGAGCTGCGGGGGCGGTTGTGGTGGCGGCTGCGGCGAGGGCGGGGACTGGGGCGGTGGTGATCATGGTTCCAGTGTTGGAACTGGGGCGCCCGGGCGGTAGCCGTCAGCCGGTTCACAGTGGTGTCCGCCGATCGGTGGACATGCCGGACCTCGACACGGTCACGTGTTTATTACGACAATACCCCCATGCCGTCTCTCGATCAGGCCCCGCACGGAGCGGTCGACAACGCCGGCAGTTCCGCCGACGAGACCATGGCGTCGGTCGGCCCCGACAGGGGCGCGGCCCAGGGCCCCGGTGCACGGCCCCCCAGCATCACCGTCCTGCGCGCACTGCGGGCCGGGACGATGGCCGCTGTCGTCCTGCTCATGCTCACCGCGGCGTACCTGGCCGTCGCCTCCAGCACCCTGCTCGAGGACGACAGGGGCGGCGCCGGCAGCCCCAGCGGGCACCTGGTCTCCCCGGTCATCCTCCCCCTACTAGGAGCTGTGGCGTGGATGGTGGCTGCCGGCATCCGCAGCCTCAACCGCAGCGCGGTGGTCCTGGCCTCCGTGGTCATCGCCGCCTCGGCGGCCGGGGTCGCCGCCCGCATGCTGTCCCTGTGGTGGGGCGCCTACCAGGAGTCGGGCGTCTCGATCCTGCGCCTTCTGTGCGGGGCCACCGCTGCGCCGGCGATAGCCGCCATGCTCATCATCGACCTCCGCCTGCGCTTCCTGCGCACCGGCGATCGGGGAGGCCCTCCCGGCGGCCCGGATCCGGCACGGTGGTTCGGCCCCGGCGTCCATGCGAGCCGCGCCTCCAGCGCCGGACTCCGCCGGCACCGCCCGCAGCCCGCGAGGGCGCGCCTGGCCGTCGTCGCGTGCCTGCCGGCCCTCATCTGCCTGGTGCTCACCGCCACCCCCCACGCGGTGAGCCGGCCGGCCACCCGCACCTTCCCCGAGGCCACCCGGCTCTCCGCCGGTGACGCGCCCGCCCGGCCGGCCTCCATCGGCACTGAGGTCGCCTGGCGCACAGAGGTCACCGGGGTCACGGAGGTGACCGAGGGGCTCCCGGTGGTCGCCGGCAAGAGGGGACCGCTCGTCATCAGCAATGAGGGGATCACGGCGCTGAGCCCCGCCGATGGGGCGCCCCTGTGGATCTACCAGCGTGCGGCGGACTACAGCACGCCCGTCGTCAGCCCGGACGGGGAGCACCTCGCTGTCAGGATCCAGGGCCCCCGCATCCTGGAACGGGCCAATGATGCCTCTCCTCTCAGCGACCCCCTTCCTCTCACCCTCGTCCTGGAGACGCGCACCGGCAAGGTCGTCCTGGAGCGCTACAGCGCCGGAGGGATGCTCCAGCTCACCGACTCCGCAGTCCTGGACGGCAGGACCGCCCTCTCCCTGGACGATGGCTCTGAGCTCTGGCGCCTCGAGGACCATGGCTCCGAGAGCCCGGATCCGACACTGGTCGGCGGATGCCCCTACTCCGGACCGGCGGGTCACGCCTCCTTCATCCTCGACTGCGTCGTCCCGCGGAGCTCAACCACCAAGGGATCCCAGCGGTGGGCGCACGCCACCCTCACGCTTGTCGCCGACTCCGACCCGACCGCCGTCACCGAGGCATCGGGGGTTCTGGTGGACACCCTCTCCGGTGAGATCACGGTGGTCGAGGGGTGGACCGGCCAGAGCGTGGAGACGACGCCCACGACCAGTGCCGAGGCTCGCGAGGCCGACGCCGTCAGTCTTGACTCCCTGGCCGGCATCGCGGGCGCCGACCGCCGGACCACCGCCCTGGGCAGGACGAGTGGTCTCAACCATGCGGCCTCCACCGCCTCAGGCATGCTCGTCACCCAACCGCTCTACGATCCCGAGGAGGACGAGGCCCATGTGGAGCCCGACCAGCTCGGCTCCCAGGCGCTGGCGGTTGTCGACCCCGCCCGGCAGAGTGTGACGCCGATCGCTCAGGACGCCGGCCTGGCCGGGGCCCTGATGGGCATCGTGCCCGGGGATGAGCAGGCAGGCTCAGCGGCGATCCACCTGCAGGCAGGCGATGGAACCACCACAGCCACCATCCCCCTGGAGGAGGGTCCGACCTCCTCCACCTCCCGCAGCGCCGGGCCGACCACTCTCGGTGCGGCTGCGCTCTCCACGGCGCTGACGGCGGTGAGCACTCCCGGCGCCACCATCCTCATCCTGGACACCGACGCGGACGCGGCGCAGGAATCCATCACTGATTCCCCCGCCCCACGCACCGTGCACATCATCGCCCTGGCAGGCGCCGGCGACTCCTGAGCCGCTCGATGCCCTGACCGGGCAGGCCACTGGACCCACGGCCAGGGCGGATCCATGCCCCGCCCCATCCTCCCCGCCTCGACAGGATCACACCCTGGTCACAACAATGTGACCATGTCGCCCTCCCCCCGTGCCGCCACCCGCGACTCGGCCCCGTCCCACGCCTCCCGCGCCGACGACGGCGTGCCGCCACCTCCGGAAGGCGGGCCCGTCCCGCCGCGCGGAGCCCTGATGCTGCGAGCCCTGAGGGTCGGCCTCCTCATCGCCGTCCTGCAGCAAGCGGGCGTGACGATCTACTACATGACGAGCAAGGACACGTGGCTCAGGGATCCGCTGGACCGCCCGTTGCTGTTCAGCCCACTCCTGTGGTGCGCGATCATCGGGCTCTTCACCTGGATCGTCGCGACCCTGGGCCGGGAGCTCAGGCGCCGAGCCGCCATCGGCGCCAGTCTCATCATCCTGCTGTGCGCCACAGGCGTCGTCCTCCTCCAACTCCTGCGCTGGTGGGCGGACTACCAGGAGACCAGCGTCTCCATCCCGCTACGGCTCGTCCACGCCGCGGCAGCCATGGCCCTGGCCTCCGTGCTCGTCACCGACCTGCTGCTGCATCATCTGCGCACTGCCAACCCGCAGTGGAGTCATGACCACAACGACCTTTCCAAGTTGGGGCGGTTGCGCCGTCGCATCGAGCCGGGGGAGAGCAGCAGGCCCGGGAACCGCAAGCCCACGCACTACACCACCCTCCGCCTGGCCGCACGGACGCGCCTGAGCATGGCCGCCACAGCACTGGCAGTGATCCTGGCCATCACGGCTGCGGCCGTACTGCCCCACCTGTGGGCCCGTCCGACCACCGAGCTGTCCGCCACGCCGCCCAGCCCACTGCCTGAGCGCCCGGCGACGATCGGCACCCGGATCGCCTGGGATCAGGAGATTCCCGACGTCGTCGACATCACCACGACCGCCGCCGGCCTGGCCATCCTCACCACCGGCGGTATCACCACCATCAACCCCGCCGACGGCACCACCCTGTGGTCCTATCAGCGCCCGGCCCACTACGGCGAACCCGTAGTCAGCCCGGACGGGCGCCACCTGGCCGTCCGCATTGACGGCCCCAGAGGTGTGGACATCGGCGCTCGCCGCAACAGCGCCATCTCCGTGACCGTCGTCCTGGACGCGATCACAGGCCGCACCGTCCTGGAGCGCGTCAGCACCACCGGCGTGGGGGCGCCGCTGCAGCTGTCCGACTCCGCCATCCTCGACGACGGCACCGCCCTGTCCTTGGCCGACGGCTCCCAGCGCTGGCGCCTGGATCCGGAGTCCGGCACGTCGAAGGATGACCACGACTGCGGCTACCACGGGCCCGCCGGTCACGCCTCCTTCATCCTGGACTGCGATGAGGATGACAACGAGGGAACCGAGGAGGGAGGTGAGCAGTGGGAGGAGCGCGCCGGCCTCTCCCTCGTTCCGGACACCGACCCCACCGCTGTGAGCCGGGCCCACGGTATTCTCGTCGATCCCTTCAGGGCGGGCATCACGGTGGTCGGCGGGTGGACGGCGCAGGACACGGGCCGGGCCTCCGGCGAGACGAGCGCCTCTGCGAGGAGGGAGGCCCAGGCGGTCAGCCTCGATGCCCTGGCCGGGGTACAGGACCAGGCCGATACCCGGGCCGTCCCCCTGGGTGCGACGGCGGGCCTCAACTCCGTGGCCTCCAAGGCCTCGGGCACTCTGGTGACCTACCCCCTCTACGACGACGTCACGAACGAGGACATCATCATGCAGGACCCCCGACTGCCGCGGGCGCAGACCATCTTCGACCCCTCCCGGCGCACCGCCGTCGCCGCCTCGGAGGACACCGGTCTGGGCAGCGCCCGCCTCGGCGTCGTCCTCAGCAACGATGAGGGATCCCTCTCGGGACAGATCATCCTGGAATCCCAGAGCGGCACTGCCCAGGCCACGATCCCCCTAACGCAGGGTGGCACCTACCTGTCCCCCACGAATCTGGCCTTCCGCAGCAAGGGCGCCAATCAGCTCCAGAGACTCATCGGCGAGGATCCCGGACTTCGCGCCCTGAGCGCACCGGGGGCCACGATCATCGCCCTGGACACCGCCCCCACGATCGACCAGGGCTCCTACGCCGGCGAAGCAGCACCACGAACCTACCGGCTCGTGGGCCTCACGGGAGGAGAGCAGTAATGGGCCCTGCCAGCGCGCACCGGCACCACCAGGTGGCTCCGCGGGGCCGGCCGAGCCTGCGCGACCGCCTGTCCCGCCTCATCACCGTCGCCGCGCTCCTCCCCCTGGTCATCTCCGCCTGCAGCGCCAGCACGGAGGTGGGGGCCGACGTCGAGAACCCGGCGCAGGCGATCACCACCAGAGGCCTGGACGCCGAGGAGGTCAGCAGGCTTGAGGAGACCAGCCCCTCCTACCTCGGCTCCGGCAATCGCGTCCTGGCCACGGATAGCGGCGGGGTCTGGGTCCTGGACACCTCCAGGCAGACCGGCCGGCAGAGCGGGGGCGACGGCGCCGGGAGCGGTGGGGCCGGCGGCAGCACTGCCAGCAGCACACCCTCCGACGACGAGGAGACGACCGTCCCAACACTGACGATCATCTGCCGCGACCACGACACCGGACGCATGCAATGGGCGCTGACACTCGAAGAGGCCAAGGCGCCTGAGGACCACCATGACTGGACGGCCCCACAGCGCGCAGTTCCCGAGCTGCGCAAGCCCGCCGCCTCCGGCACTGGCGTCGTCAGCCCGGATGGGAGGCACCTGTCCCTCCTGCTGCGCCCATGGGTTCCCGGGGAGGAGGACACCACCGCCTCAGCAGCTGCGAGGATCCCGCAGCAGCGCACGCGCATCGCGGTTCTGGAGGCGGCGACCGGGAGGATCGTGCGCGTGGAGGAGGTCACGGGGCTAGTCCTGGGCCAGGCCCTGACCAACGGCGCCCTGGCCGTCCAGACCGCCCAGGACTTCTTCCCCGGGGGACGTGGCAAGGGAACGATCTCCGTCTTCCCACTGGATGGTGACAGCGCTGAGGCCACAACCATCCCCTCCGACAAGTGGCTCGTCGGAGCAGGCCAGGATTCCCTCCTGCTCGCCGACTTTCTCTTCCAGGCAAGGCACGATGAGACGAACTGCGGCCTGGGGTGCCAGGTGACAACCGTGACGAGGATGAGCCTGGGCGGCCAGAGCCTGGGGACGATCGACAGTGCCATCAAGGTCTACCCCGGCGGCTGGGTCGAGCGGTACACCGAGGCCATCGAGGCCGCCGACCTGGCGGTCCGAGAGGTGCCCGCCACATTGTCGGAGTTCGAGGAGATCGACACGTACTGGACAGACCTGGCCCGCGAGGTCGTGGATGTCGACACCGGAGCAGCGGTGTCCACCACCGCCATGGAGGTCGAGGCACGCCGACTGCCCACGGGACCCGGACTGCTGGTCACCAGGACGGATACCTCCCCCGACGACTCCGATGATCAGAGGAGGCGGCCCATCCCCGTGCTCTGGCTGAGCGCCGCCGACGACGGCAGTCCCCACACCGAGAACCTGGAGGCCGTCGCGGGGAACGAGGAGGACTGAGCTCGAGGCGCCCCATACCGCCCACGGCCGGGCCACATGGGGTCGGGCCGTCGGCCACGGTCATTCGCCGTCGGCCTCCGCACCGGCAGATCCAACCGGTGTCACTCCGCCTCCACCAGAATCGTCACCGGCCCGTCGGCCATCATCATCCGCCGTCGGCCTCCGCACCGGCAGATCCAACCGGTGTCACTCCGCCTCCACCAGAATCGTCACCGGCCCGTCGGCCTCCATGTCGATGCTCATGTGGGCGCCGAAGCTCCCCGTGGCCACCTCCAGGCCGCGGCCCCGCAACTGCGCCACCACCGACTCCACCAGGGGCTCGGCCACCGGCCCCGGGGCCGCCCTGTTCCACGAGGGCCGCCGGCCCTTGCGCACATCCGCATAGAGCGTGAACTGGGAGACCACCAGCACCGGCGCCCCCAGGTCACTGACCGAGCGCTCCGAGCCCGCCGCGCCATCCTCGCCCTCGAAGAGCCGCAACTCCGCGATCTTGCGCGCAATAGTCGCCACCTGCGCCTCGCCGTCGTCATGCGTGGCCCCCACCAGCGCCAGGAGCCCGGGCCGGGTGATCTCCCCGACCACCTCACCCTCAACGCGCACTGCCGCGCGGCTCACCCGCTGGAGAACCGCGCGCATCAGCGCCCCGGCCGCCAGTCGCGCGGGCCCGAGCCCGGCCCGCCCGGCCGCCGCTGAGAGGCCCGCCCCGGGATCCGGATCGAGGAGCGCACCCGCACCGGCGCGTAGTACCGCAGGGCCGGGCGCACATCAGCCAAGTAGACCGCATTGGCCACCACACCCAGCAGCCCCAGCATCGAGGCCGCCCCCATCAGCGCCACCACGCCCAGGCCCGCAGCATTGACCCCCAGCCAGAAGCCCTTCGTGCGCTTCCCCGCCGCAACATAGTGCGACGGCGACCGCAGGGCCGAGTCGATCAGTGCCCACACGCCCATGACCAGCCCAGCCACCTGGGCCAGGCGCCAGGCCCAGACCACGGCCTCCTGCAGGACAACGGCAATGGTGTACAAAACGCTCACCCGCCCAGGCTACCGGTGAGGCCGCCCAACCCCAAGGCCCACGCCCAGCGAGAACAGCCCCGCCCCTGCACATCTTCAACCGCCGCTCACGCCCTCGAACGGCGGAATCCCGCGAGCCTCCCCGCAGAATCCAGCTCGCGCGCCGCCGAAGATGTGCAGCGCCTCCCTCGCTGCACATCTTCAACAATCCACCGACCGGTCGAGCCCTGGAATGCCGCGGTCCTCCTCCAGTGACTGGCCCCGAGCCCGGCCGAAGATGTGCAGCCCCGGAGGGCTCAGCGCAGGAGGCCCTTGCGCAGGCCCTCCCCCGGGCGCTGCGCAGGACTCGCCTGGGCCCGCCCCTCGGGGGAGACCAGCAGCTCCTGGGCGGCATCCACGCGACCCACCTCCACGAGCCGGCCGTCCTCCTCCTCGGTCAGGGCCACGGTCAGCTGCTCGCCCACCGGCACCGCCCGCCGCAGCAGGGCCAGGGCCATGGGCCCCAGCTCATGGTGACGCACCACGGAGGTCACCGCCCCCACGGCCCGCTCCCCCAGGCGCACCACCGCCCCCGGCGCGGGCAGGTCCCCGCCCAGGCCGTCGAGCTGCAGGATGGTCAGGCGCCTGGGGGGCCGGCCCAGGTTGAGGGTGCGGGCCACCGTCTCCTGGCCCGGGTAGCAGCCCTTGTCCAGCTGCACGGCCGTGCGCAGCCAGTCCAGCTCATGGGGGATCGCCCGGGCGTCGGCCTCACGCGCCCACCGGGGCCGCCCCGCCTCCACGCGCAACGCCTCCCAGGCCAGGGAACCCGCCAGCGGCCCCACCGGGGTGGGCCCAACGATCCGCTCGAAGGCCTCGATGACGCGCCCCGCCTGCGCGGACCCGACCAGGACCAGTCCCGCCCGGTAGTCCCGGCCCGGGTGCGTCCAGTCCTCCAGCCCGACGTCGTAGCTGGTGCCGCCCTCCACAACGCCGGGCCACGGGTCGCGCCACAGGCCCCCGCCCTCGGCCGCGGGCCCACCGGCCGCAGGCCCGTCAGCAGCCGCCTTCTCGGCGCCCGCCTCGGCGGCCACCCCCTCAGGATTCGCAGGACCAGCAGCATCAGCCGGCCCCGCCAGGCCGCAGGCCTCCTCCAGCGCTGCCAGCCCCTGGCCCATGGCCCCCAGGGCCACGAGGTCGGGGCGCTCACCGACCTCCACGCGCAGCATGAAGCGCATGCGCTCCAAGAACTCCACCAGCGCCGCGCCCCGCCCGGCCTGGGTGACCAGGAAGAGCCGCTCACCGTCGTCGATGGCCGCCAGGGCGTGGCTGATGCGGCCGTTGGCGTCCAGCAGCAGGGTCTCGGTGCCGCCGTCGCCGGGCTCCAGTCCAGTGAGCACCTGACTGGACAGGGTGGTCAGCCAGCTCAGCCGGTCCGGGCCGGACACGGCCACCACGTCGCGGGCCAGGGGGCTGAGCGCCAGGCCCTCCCCCAGGGCGGCCTGCTCGCGCAGGGGGTCGCCGAAGTGGGCAGGGACGGCGGCGTCGGGATCGGCCTCGGGATTGGCGACGGCGCCGGGCCGGTTCATCAGGGGCAGTGGCGGCATAGGGCCTGACCTCCATGCGGGTCTGCGGTTGGATACGAGTCGATGGGATCTGCAGTTCTCCCCTTCAGGACGCAGCTCTCCCGGGGCACCGGGGGTGGATCTGCGTCCTGAAGGGGAGAACTGCGGACCGGGGCCGGAGGCCTCAGCCCTGCCCAGCCTCCGGGCCCGCCTGCGAGTCCTCCCGGCCGGCTCCGCCCTCCTCATCCGCCGCACCGGCGGCCAGTGCGGCGCCCGGCTGGTTGGCGGGGTCCTCGGGGTCCTCCACGCGCCCCAGGCGCCCCGAGGCGTAGGTGGTGGGCGTCTCCACGCCGAAGGCCGCCATGTCCTGGGTCCACATGAGGTCCCCGCCCACCAGCCCGAGCATGCGGGTCATCTCGGTGAGCGCGGCGGAGGTGCGGGTGCGCCCCACGGCCTGGCTCCCCACCTGGGCGCGCGGTCCCTGGATCCAGCCCTCCCAGACGGCCACATGCCCGGCGGGATCGGCGGAGACCAGCTCCAGGCTGGTGATCGGGGTGCGGGTGTCGGCGTCGTCATCGTCGGGCTGCTCCTGGCCCACCGGGCGCCAGTAGGTGGTCTCGGTGGACCAGATGCGGGCGGGAGCCAGCAGGGCGGCCCCCTCCAGGCCCGGCATCTCGAAGTCGAGGTCCTGGCTGCGGGTGGCATCCACCGTCCAGATCGTGGTGAGCTGGCGCAGGTAGGGGCCGCCGTCGTGGTCGAAGACCATCTCCTGGTAGACGGCCTGCTCGGGGATCGTCTCCCCATAGGTGAGGATGCCGTAGCCGCGCCAGGTCCCGATGAGCCAGGACAGGGGGTAGAGCTCGGGGGCGATGTCGTCCGGGAGGGTGAAAGCCATGGGGGCAGCCTAGGAGATGGGGCGCCCCCGGCGGCAGGGGCCTCGCTCAGCCGGTGATGAATCAGCCGGCGATGAAGCTGCCCATGAGGCGCGCGATGGCGTAGACCGGGATGCCCACGGCCAGGATCGGCACGACGGCGGAGGTCACCGCCGCCCGGCCGCCCGGCACCCACCGGTGGGTCCACAGGACCCGGTTGCCGGCGGCCATGAGCACGCCCGCCACGAAGCCCACGATGAGGCAGGCCGCGGCGCTCTGCAGGCCCGCGGTCACGCCCATGTGCGCGATGCCGAAGAACCCCGCCGAGGCCAGTACGCCCCCGGCGATGCCCGAGACGAGGGTGGGCACCGTGACGGTGAGGATCTCCAGGACGGTGGCCCGCACCTCCAGGACCGAGAGCAGGGCGCCGATGAACAGCGCCAGGCAGGTGGGCACGATGACCGCGGGGTCGGCCAGGCCCGACTCCAGGGCGCACCAGGCCGCCCCCGAGACCACCACCAGGCAGCCGCTGACCGTGGAGGACAGGTCCTCCACCAGCCCCCGGCGCCCGTCGCGGCGCATCATCTGGGCGATGAAGGCCCCCAGGACCGACAGCGCCATCACCACACCCGCGGCCCCCAGGTCGTGCAGGAGGAAGACCACGACCGTGGCCGCCCAGCCGGTCAGGGTCATGACGATCGCGGCGCCCCGGTCGTGGTGGGCCCGCAGCAGGGCGGGCCAGCCCTGGGCCGCCGCCGGGATGAGCAGGGCCACCAGGGCCAGGCGCGCCCAGGCGGGCAGGGAGGCGCTCACCGCCAGGAGCACCGGCACCAGGCCGGCGAAGGCCAGGCGGGTCCAGCCCGGCTCCACCAGCCCCAGCTCGACGGGGACCGGCTCGGCGGGCATCTCGTCCAACGGCGAGGCCAGCCCCTCCTCAGGCGCCGTATCCGCCTGAGCATCCCGGCCCCGCGCGCCCCCGAGCGGGCCGCTCATCTGCCCGGCGCCTGCGGGCGCGGGTGAGGCGGCGGATCGGGAGGGGCCGGGCTGGCGGTGGTGGGTGCTCACAGGGCGCATCGTCCCACACCCCGGGCACCGGTGGGTCGGCCTGGCGGCCCGCGCCCGGCCCGCCAGGCGCGCGACGACGCCGATTCCGCAGGTCGGAGGCGGGGCGGTCCGCCGATGTGATTGACTTGCCCCGTCCGGATCCAGGTGCGCTCCCGCCTGGGAGCGCCGCGGAGGCCGGGTCGACGCGACCCATGAAGGAAGACGCCGTGCGCATCATCATGTTCACACGTGAGACCGACGCCACCAAGGTGCTCCCCGCTGCCGCCTTCCTGGACTCCGAGGTCGAGTGCCTGGCCCCCACCCCCTCCTCCTACGCCGCCGTGGACTCCGCCGACGTCGTCATGATCGACGCCCGCGGCGACCTCGCCCGCGCCCGCGCCCTGTGCCAGCTGTTCACCGGCCCCATGGACTGCCCGCCCATCATCCTGGTCCTGGAGGAGGGCGGGGTGGCCGTGGTCCAGGGGGACTGGGGGGCCGCCGACTTCGTCGTCTCGGCCGTCGGACCCGCCGAGCTCTCCGCCCGACTGCGCCTCCTGCGGGCCCATGTGCCGGTGGTCGAGCCCCTGAGCAGCGACCTCATCGAGGTCGGCGATCTGGTCATCGACGCCACCGCCTACACGGTGCGCCTGCGCGGGACCATCCTGGACCTGACCTACAAGGAGTTCGAGCTGCTGAAGTTCCTGGCCGCCAACCACGGCCGGGTCCTGACCCGCGACACGCTCCTGGACGAGGTCTGGGGCGAGGACTACATCGGCGGATCGCGCACCGTGGATGTCCATATCCGGCGGCTGCGCGCCAAGCTCGGCCCCGAGCACGACCACATCATCGGCACTGTGCGCAACGTCGGCTACCGCTTGGACGCCCCCGAGGAGTAGCGCATTCGGCCCCGCCGGCCATGCGCGGTATCCTGAGTGCCGACGTCGGGCCGCGACGGGCCCCGGGCTCCAACTCAAGCCGCCACGAGCGGCATTCGCGCCGACTGGCGCTCTCCGGCCCGACGTCCCCACCCACCGCCGGTCAGGAGTGCGCGTGCGACTGCATCCCCGCAACAACGACGACGAGCTCATCGCACTCGTGGGCGAGGCCGCCCGGTCCCTGGTGACCGCCTCGGACCTGCTGGCCCGCATCATCGCCGCGGACCGCACCGACCGGGCCGCCCTGCGCGAGGAGCTGCACGCCGTCGAGCACACCGCCGATGAGCTCCACCACCGGCTCATCCGCCTCATCCACGACACCTTCGTCACCCCGGTGGACCGCGAGGACCTCCACCGCATCGGATCCCTGCTGGATGACTGCATGGATGCCCTCGATGAGGCCGGTGACATCGTGGTGCTCTACCAGGTGGGGTGGCTGCCGCCGGCCTGCACCGAGCAGGCCCAGATCCTCCAGCGCTGCGCCGAGCTCAGCGCCCAGGCCCTGCCCCGGCTACGGGCCGCCTCCGGCCTGCGCGAGTACTGGGTGGAGGTCAACTCGCTGGAGAACACCGCCGACCGGCTCTTCCGCAGCGCCATCGCCGAGCTGTTCGCCACCGAGCGGGACGCCATCCGCCTCATCAAGGTCAAGGAGGTCATCGAGCACCTGGAGGCCGCCGCCGACGCCTTCGAGCACCTGGCCGGGGCCGTGGAGTCCCTGGCGATGCGCGAGGGCTGAGGAGCCCCATGGAGGCCCTGGGCCCGGCCACGGCGGTCGCGATCGCGCTGGCCCTTGTCTTCGCCTTCACCAACGGCTTCCACGACGCCGCCAATGCCGTGGCGGCCTCGGTCTCCACCCGCGCGATCACCACCCACCGGGCCCTGGCCATGGCTGCGGGGCTCAACACCCTGGGGGCCCTGCTGGGCACGCAGGTGGCACTCACCGTGGGCTCGGGGATCCTGGAGAGCGACGACGTCGTGGGCCCCGTGGGCCTGGTGGTCGTGGGCGGCGCCCTGGTGGGGGCGATCTGCTGGAACCTCATCACCTGGTGGCTGGCCCTGCCCTCATCCTCCTCCCACGCCCTCATCGGGGCCCTGGCCGGTGCGGGCCTGGCCGGTGGCGTGGAAGTGCACTGGGGCAGGCTGCTCGACGTCGTGGTGGCCCCCATGGTGGCGGTGCCCCTGCTGGGCTTCGCCGCCGCCTGGGCGATCACCGCGGGGCTGCGCCGCCTCCTGGCCGCCCGTCCCTACCACCCCACCATGCGCCGCTTCCGGCTCCTGGAGACGGTGGCCGGCGCCCTGACCGCCCTGGGCCACGGACTCCAGGACGCGCAGAAGACCATGGGGGTCATGCTCATCGCCCTGGTCGCGGGCGGCTGGCTGGACCTGGCGGGCCTGGGGCAGGAGGTCTCGGCGGTGCCCCTGTGGGTGCGCCTGAGTGCCGCGGTGGCGCTGGGGGCCGGCACCTGGGCGGGCGGCGCGCGGATCATCCGGACTCTGGGAGCGCGTATCGCACGGCTGGATGCCGCCCAGGGCTTCGTGGCCCAGGCGGTCACTGCGGCGGTGCTCTGCGTCTCGGCCGTCGGGCTGGCCGCGCCGGTGTCCACCACGCACACCGTCTCGGCCTCGATCGCCGGGGCGGGCGGGGCGCGGCGCATGCGCCACGTGCACTGGAGGGTGCTGGGGCGCATCGCCTTCGCCTGGGTGGCCACACTGCCCGCGGCAGGACTGGTGGGCGCCGTCGTCAGCCGCCTCCTGGCCTGGCTCCTGGGCCTGTGAGCCCGCCGGGCCCAGGTTCGACGTCGGTTGGCGACTTGGGCGTCACATCGCGGAATGAACGTACCCCGCAGGCGACGCCGTTTCCGCGAAGTGACGTCTTTTCCGCGAAGCGACGCACCTGTGACGCCGCCGGGCCCCGGTGTCCGGCGCGCGCCTCAGCCGAAGCGGCCGGAGATGTAGTCCTCCGTGGCCTGCTCGGAGGGCGAGGAGAAGATCTTGGCCGTGGAGTCGTACTCCACGAGGTGACCGGGCTTGCCGGTGGCCTCCAGGTTGAAGAAGCCGGTCATGTCCGACACGCGCGAGGCCTGCTGCATGTTGTGGGTGACGATGACGATCGTGTAGTCGCTCTTGAGCTCGGCGATGAGGTCCTCGATGGCCAGGGTGGAGATGGGGTCCAGTGCGGAGCAGGGCTCGTCCATGAGCAGCACGGCGGGCTTGACGGCGATGGCCCGGGCGATGCACAGGCGCTGCTGCTGGCCCCCGGACAGGCCCGAGCCGGGGCGGTTCAGGCGGTCCTTGACCTCATCCCACAGGTTGGCGCCCCGCAAGGAGGTCTCGATGAGCTCCTCGGCCTCCTCCTTCTTCAGGCGCCGGTTGTTCAGGCGCGCCCCGGCCAGGACGTTCTCGGCGATGGACATCGTCGGGAAGGGGTTGGGGCGCTGGAAGACCATGCCGATGGCGCGGCGCACCTGGACGGCGTCGACCCCGGGGCCGTAGAGGTTGACGCCGTCGACGATGACCTCCCCCTCGACGCGGGCACCGGGGATGACCTCGTGCATGCGGTTGAGGGTGCGCAGGAAGGTGGACTTCCCGCAGCCCGAGGGGCCGATGAGCGCGGTGACGGTCTTGGGCTCGATGGTGACGTTGACGTCCTTGACGGCCAGGAAATCGCCGTAGTAGATGTTCTCGTCGATGACGTCGATTCGCTTGGACACGGGTGCTTCCTTCGCAGGGTCGGGGGCCGGGCGGTGCTGAGGCGGCGGCGCTGGGCGGCAGCGCCGGCCGGGCCTAGCGCTTGCCCTTGGGGCTGAAGCGCTTGGAGATGAGGCGGGCGGCCAGGTTGAGCAGCATCACCAGCAGGATGAGGGTCAGGGCGCCGGCCCAGGCCCGCTCCATGGTGGCCGCCTCGCCGCGGGAGTACTGGTCGTAGACGAGCACCGGCAGGGTGGACATGGAGCCCTCCAGCGGGTTGGTGTTGGTGCGCATGGTCAGGCCCACGGTGATGAGCAGGGGCGCGGTCTCCCCGATGACCCGGGCGATGGCGATCATCACCGAGGTGGTGATCCCGGCCACCGCGGTGCGCAGCACGACCTTGACGATGGTCAGCCACTTGGGCACCCCCAGGGCGTAGGAGGCCTCGCGCAGGTCGTTGGGGACGAGCTTGAGCATCTCCTCCACGCCGCGGATGACCACAGGGGTCATCAGGACGCTCAGGGCCACCGCCCCGATGATGCCCGCCTGGTAGCGGGGGCCGGCCAGGGTCAGGAACACCGAGTAGGCGAACAGCCCGGCCACGATCGAGGGGATGCCGGTCATGACGTCCACCAGGAAGGTCACCGCCCGGGCCACCCAGCCGCCGTTGTACTCCACCAGGAAGATGGCGGTGAACAGCCCCAGGGGGATGGAGATGGCCGAGGCGATCCCGGTGATCTGGAGGGTGCCGACGATCCCGTGGTAGAAGCCGCCGTTGGAGTCATCGGCCCCGCGCATGTTGGTCAGCAGGAACTCGGGGCCGAAGCGGGCGGCCCCGCCGGACAGGACCATCCAGATCAGGGAGACCAGCGGCACCATCACCAGGGCGAAGGCCAGGTAGACCAGGGAGGTGGCCAGGGTGTTGCGGCCCCAGCGCTCTCCCTCCTTGAACCAGGACACGGCGGTGGCGCCCACCACCCAGACCACCGCGGTGGCGGCCAGGACGGCGGCCGGGGACCAGGAGGCGAGCAGGCCGATGCCCCCCATGACGATGAAGGCGGCGCCCAGGGCCGCCCACAGGAACCAGTGGGGCAGGCGGTAGGAGGTCAGGGGCACGCCCTCGATGGTGGGAGGGTCGGCCAGGGGGTCGTGGGGAGCGCCCGCCTGCGGGCCCAGGGGCGAGCCGGCGGAGCTGCGGGTCGATGACGTCGATGGGGTGGTGCTCATATCAGTTGGCCCCCGAGAACTCGGCGCGGCGTGCGATCACCCAGCGGGCCATGGAGTTGACGGCGAAGGTGATGAGGAACAGGACCAGACCGGTGGCAATGAGGACGTTGACGCTCATGCCGAAGGCCTCGCGGAACTGGGCGGCGATATTGGCCGCGATGGTCTGGTGGCGGCCGGCCTCCAGGAGATGCAGACTCGTGCTCAGCCCCGGGGACATGATCATGAGCACGGCCATCGTCTCGCCCAGGGCTCGGCCCAGCCCCAGCATGGAGGCCGAGATGATGCCCGAGCGGGCGAAGGGCAGGACCGCCTGGCGGACCATCTCGTAGCGGGTGGCCCCCAAAGCCAGGGAGGCCTCCTCGTGGAGGGTGGGGGTCTGCAGGAAGATCTCGCGGATGGTGGCGGTGATGATGGGCAGGATCATGACCGCCAGGACCAGGGAGGCGGTCATGATGTTCTTGGCCGGGGCCGTGTAGTCGGCGAACAGGGGGATGAAGCCGAGTGCCCGGGTCAGCCAGGAGTAGAGGGGGTCGAGCTGGGGCACCAGCCACAGGAAGCCCCACAGGCCGAAGACCACCGAGGGGATGGCCGCCAGCAGGTCCACCAGGTAGCCCAGCCCCTGGGCCAGGCGGCGCGGGGCGTAGTGGGAGATGAACAGGGCCACCGCGATGCTCAGGGGCACCGCCACGCCCAGGGCGATGAGGGAGGACAGGAGCGTGCCGAAGACCAGGGGGGCCACGTACCCCCAGAAGCCCCTGCCCCGCAGGAAGGAGATCTCGGCCAGGTCGTCGGCGGAGGCGGTGAAGGCCGGCAGTGCCTGGCTGATGAGGAAGACCGTCACCAGGGCGAGCACCGCCATGATGAGCAGGCCCGCGCCCGCCGACATCCCGGAGAAGACCCGGTTGCCGGTCCGGCCCGGGGCCCGCCCGGTGCGGATGGCGGCGTCGTCGGGCAGCGGGGTGGCTGCCTGGGGCGCCGGGCGCGAGGGGGCCGGGCCCGGCCCCGTGGGGGGCGGAGCGGATGCTGTGGGTGCTGAGTGATCCACGTGCGGCCTTCCTTGTGGTGGTGGGGCGCGGCGCCGTCGGGCGGATGCGCCGGGGGGCTGGGGCGGGGCCCTCAGCCCACGATGGTCTCGATGGCGGCGTTGACCCTGGTGCGCAGCTCCTCGGAGATGGGCGCGCAGCCGGCGGCCCGGGAGGCTGCCTGCTGGCCCTCGGCGGAGGCGGCGTAGCGCAGGTAGGCCTTGAGGACGGGGGCGATCTCGGGGTCCTCGTAGCGCTGGCGGGCGATGAGGTAGGACACCAGGATGATGGGGTAGGTGCCCTCGGCGGAGTAGTTGAGGGAGTAGACCAGCCGGGATTCGGTGGCGTGCTCCGAGAGCTGGGAGGCGTCCAGGGTGGCGGCCGCGGCCTGGGCGGAGTAGGCCACGAAGCCGCCGGGGCCGCCCACCGCCACGGTGCCCAGGGTCTCGGGGACCTTGGAGGCGTCGGCGTAGCCGATGGTGCCGGGGGCGGCGGTGAGGGTCTGGATCATGCCCGAGGTGCCGTCCCCGGACTGCCCGCCGCCCAGCGGCCAGGTCTCGGCGCCCTTGTGGGGCCAGGCCTGGGGGGCGACGGCGTGGAGGTATCCGGTGACGTTCTTGGTGGTGCCCGAGTCGTCCGAGCGGTGCACCACCGTGATGCGGGTATCGGGAAGCTCGGTGCCCTCGTTGAGGGCGGCGATGGCCGGGTCGCGCCAGGAGGTGATGTCCCCGGCGAAGATCCTGGCGATGACTTCCCCGGTCATGTTCAGGCGCCCCTGGCCCGCCAGGCCGGGCAGGTGGTAGGCCACGGCGATCGGGGAGATGTAGAGGGGGAGCTCGACGGCGCCGCCCAGCGCCTGGGACTCCTCCTCATCCAGGGGGGCGTCGGAGCCGGCGAAGTCCACGGCCCCGGCCACCAGCTTGGTACGGCCCGCCCCGGAGCCCCCTCCCGCATAGTCGACGGCGGCGTTGAGGTTGCGGTCCATGAAGCCGTTGACCCACGCATCCTGGGCATCGGACTGGGAGGTGGCGCCGGCGCCCTTGATCTCGCCCTCCAGGTCGGTGGAGGCGCCGGGGGCGGGGGGTCCGGCGTCGCGCCCACAGGCGCCCAGGGCGGTGGTGGCGGCCATGGCGCTGAACGCGCCCAGGGCGCTGCGGCGGGTGAGACCGGGGGCGCGCGGTGAGTCGGATCGTGGCACGCCAGGAGACTAAGGAGCCCGGATGACCGCGGAAAGTGCCGGAGGTGAACACCCAGTGAACAGATGCGCTGTCCGCTGTCACGCCCCATGTCCACGCTGTGCCCGGCTTGATGAAAAACACCCCGACGCCGGACCAGGGCAGCCAGATGCACCGGCCACGCCGCTATGTACCGGGGCCACCGATATGCCGGTCTACTTCACCGATCCCCACAGGCCATGGCAACGAGGCTCCAACGAGAGCACAGGTGGCCTGATCCGCGAGCACCGACCCAAAGGCACCCCATCCCCCAGCACCAGCCCTACCCCACCGCCATCGCCCAAGAACACGGGTGGGCGCCCCCGCACCACCCTGGACCACCTCACCCCACGCCAAGCCATCGAACGCTTCCTCGTTGCTCCCACCCCTTGACACCAAGTCCGAGCCTCAGCAAGTGAGAATCTAAATGACATCTCAACACTCTCTTGACATCCAGTGCACGCAAGGCGACAGTCTCCAGAGAATTTTCACCACTAGGCCATAAATACCTTGCGCAATCCACGAATAGTGTTATTATAAAACGGAAAATACGACGCCCTCATATAGTCAATGGAGGTGGACTCATTGAATCGCCAATAAGTCTGCAGCAGCAGACGCCGACACCGACCCGCCCACGGGCATAGAATCCAGGGAACCGGCATCAGCACCCCCAACGACAGGAGTTTCCGGCCATGACCCCCAGAAAGACGCCCCTACTCTTTACTCTACTCAGCATCCCCCTCTCCACCCTAATAGTCTCGCCAGCATCAGCGGATCAGAGTTCAACAGACGAGACAGCCTCCGCCCTCCTCATTGCCGGAGAAATTGTCACTCAAGAGAACGTGACCCCGACCCCCAATACCTCAGGATATTCCTCCACCACAGCCAACAGCACAATAACAATTCCGCACCAAACGTCGGGCAATGTCATTATTGACGACCAGAAATCCGACGCATCCGACATTGCAATCAGCATCCCAGGAGACTCAACGGAAACAGCAACCCCATTAGCAGCAGGCGGCATCGCCTATGAGAATCAAGATTACAGCACCACCGTACTCCCAAAGAGCGACGGGTCCGTTCAACTGGTGACCACCGCAAAGTCCGCAACATCCCCCCAGGATTACACATACACATTCGCCATCAACGACGGATCTCATTTCCGCACGGAAGAAGACGGCGGAGTCTCACTGATCGGAGCAAATGGGAAATGGGAAGGAGGGTTGGCAGCCCCCTGGGCTAAAGACGCCAACGGGAACAGCCTTCCCACATTCTATCGCGTGGACGGAAATAAGATCACTCAACATATCTCGTTCAACAATAATACCGCATTTCCAGTTGTTGCGGACCCGTGGTGGGCCGGAAATCTCATCGACCACACCGAATGGGCAAACGACCTATGGGAGTGGAGCCCCACACTGAAAGTATACCCAACACTTTGGGGAAGGATCGCGCATCCCATTTATGGCGACCCCGCATGGTGGGAAACACTCGAAGAGACTGAACGCGACGGCCACCCGAACCCTGACACCGGGACGATGTACAACCAGTTTCTTTGCCACTGGGATTTCGTTCGCCTCCGTTCACCCAGAAAAGAAAGCTGGAATCTCGACACGAAACTACCAGATAAGGGCTACTTAGGGTTCCTCTGGAGCGGTTGCAACTAATGCGAACGATAAGCAGCACTGTACCACATGGGGCCCTGACCATCGCCTCCCGTACGGCGTTCACGGTCGCGCTCGTCGCGGTCAATGCAGCCGTGATCAGCTTCTATGCACTGTGGCATATCGCCGATACTGCGGCAGTCAACCGCGCCGAGGAGCACGGCTTCGCCCCTCAGCAGTTCCTGCCCCATGCCACAGCATTCTGGTTCGCCGCACATGCCTCACTACTCAGCGTCCTGATCCTTGACGTCATCGCCATGCCCGCGCTGCGCCGGGCATGGCGGCACCGGCGGGCATCGGTCGATGCGCGAGAGCCGGCGCCCCGGGCTGCCCAGAGCCGGGAGGGCTGACCTCCCCGGCCAGCCGCACGCATGCCAAGCGTTCCGGCGACGCTGGATCCCAGCGACGCCGATCCCCCAGCCAGGCGCCTTCGGGCAAGCGCCTCAGCGGCCCTCGGACAGGGCCGGGCGCTGCTTCTCGATGGCCACGGCCCGGATGCGCCCGTGGGGGCGGCGGGCCATGTGCAGCACCATGATCTCCCCGGTCTTGAGCCAGGGGTCGCGATCGGGCACCGAGCGCAGCAGCCTGCCCGGGGCGTACTCGGCCACCGCCTCCATGAGCGTGGGCAGCACCGGGCGGTGCGTGCACAGCGCCACCGGCGCCTCACGCACCCGCAGCGCCCGCTCCGCCACCTTCCGCGCCGCCTTGGGGCGCTCGGCGTGCGCGTGCTCGGTGATGGCCGCCTCCGTCTCCAGCTCGATGCCCGCCGCGGCGGTGTAGGGCGCGAGCGTGTCGTAGCAGCGCCGCCACGGGCTGGTGATCGCCCTGCCCACCCCGTAGGCCGACAGCACCTGGACCAGGGCGCGGGCCCGCACCTCGCCCTGGTCCTTCGTCAGGGGCCGGGTGGCCTCATCGGCCTCCTTGTCGCGCTTCGTGGGGCGGTTCCACACCGAGCGCTTGACGGCGCGCGCGTGGCGCACCAGCACCAGGGTCCAGGTGTCGAGCTTGCCGTCCTCCCACAGGTCCACCAGCTCGCCCAGCAGCTCGCGGTCGCGCTCATAGCTCAGCAGCCGGCGTGCCGCCTTGGCCCGCACCCAGGCGACGTCGTCGATCTCCGAGGCCAAGGCCGGCCGCACCGCGGGGCGGGCGCTCAGGGCCGCCGCGCCGGGGTCGGCGGGCCGGGCGACCCAGTAGCGGACCTCCTTGCGGGCGCCGTCGTCGAGCCGATAGCCCTGGGTGCTCAGCGGCTGGCCCAGGATGATGGGCACCCCGGTCTCCTCAGCGACCTCGCGCACCGCACAGCTGCGCGCGGACTCCTTCGGCTCGACCTTGCCCTTGGGGAAGGACCAGTCGTCGTAGCGGGGGCGGTGGACCAGGAGGACCTCCAGGTGCTTGCCCTCCTGGCGCCACACCAGGGCCCCGGCGGCGCGAACCCTCAGCTGCTTCGTGCTCATCGCCGCTCCCCCTCAGCTGCGGCCCTTGACCCGGGAGCGGGCCCGGGCCATGAGGCTGTCCTGGATGTCCTCCAGCCGCTCGCCGTCGGGGCCGTGCACATGGCGGGTCCAGGTGCCGTCGGGCTGCAGGTGCCAGGAGGCCACCTCATCGCTGGCGCAGTGGGTGACCAGCTCCTCGAGCTCGGCGACCATGGCGGGATCGGTGATGCGCACCAGGGCCTCGACCCGGCGGTCCAGGTTGCGGTGCATGAGGTCGGCCGAGCCGATGTACAGCTCGGTCTCGCCCCCCGCCGCGAAGGCGTAGATGCGCGAGTGCTCCAGGAACCGACCCAGGATCGAGTGCACCCGGATGTTCTCACTGAGCCCCGCCACCCCCGCACGGATGCCGCAGATGCCCCGCACGACGATGTCCACCGGCACCCCCGCGCGCGAGGCCCGGTAGAGGGCGTCGATGACGGTCTCATCGACGATCGAGTTGACCTTGATGCGGATCCAGGCAGGAAGGCCCGCACGGTGGTTGTCCACCTCCCGCTCGATGCGCTCCACCAGCCCGTCGCGCAGGCTGCGCGGGGCCACGAGCAGGCGCCGGAAGCGGGCGCGGGGGGCGTAGCCCGAGAGCTGGTTGAACAGCGTGGTCAGGTCCTGGGCCACATCACGGTCGCAGGTCAGCAGGCCCAGGTCCTCATACCCCCGGGCGGTCTTGGGATGGTAGTTGCCCGTGCCCACGTGGCAGTAGCGGCGCAGGCCGTCGGACTCCTGGCGCACCACCAGCAGCAGCTTGCAGTGGGTCTTGAGGCCCACCATGCCGTAGACCACGTGCACCCCGGCGCGCTCGAGCTTGCGGGCCCAGGAGATATTGGCCTCCTCATCGAAGCGCGCCTTGATCTCCACGATCGCCACCACCTGCTTGCCGGCCTCCGCGGCCTCGATGAGGGCGTCGACGATCGGGGAGTCCCCCGAGGTGCGGTAGAGGGTCTGCTTGATGGCCAGCACCTTGGGGTCGGCGGCCGCCTGGGCCACGAACTCCTGGACGGAGGTGGAGAAGGAGTCGTAGGGGTGGTGCAGGAGGATGTCGTGCTCGCGCATGGCGGCGAAGACGTCCGGGGCGCTGGAGGACTCGCGGGTGGCCAGGCCCCTGGCGGTGACCGGCACGAAGCGGGGGTACTTCAGCGCCGGGATGTCCAGGTCGTGCAACTCGTTGAGGCCGTTGAGGTCCAGGGGCGCGGGCAGCTCGAAGACGTCGTCGTCGCGCAGGCGCAGGGCGCGCACCAGGTAGCGGCGGGTGAAGGAGGAAATGGTGTCCTCCACCTCCAGGCGCACGCTGTCGCCGAAGCGGCGCCGCTCCAGCTCCTTCTCCATGGCCTTGAGGAGGTTCTCGGCGTCGTCCTCCTCCACCTCCAGGTTCTCGTTGCGGGTGACCCGGAAGAGGTGGTGCTCCAGGATGTCCATGCCGGGGAAGAGGTGGTCCAGGTGCTGGCCGATGACCACCTCGATGGGGATGACGGCGCAGCCGGCCCGGGTATCGGCGGTGTTGAGCTCGCGGCCCGGGACGGTGATGAGCCGCGGCAGGGAGCCGGGGACCTTGATGCGGGCGAAGTGCTCCTTGCCGCTGCGCGGGTTGCGCAGGATGACCGCCAGGTTGAGGGAGAGCCCTGAGATGTAGGGGAAGGGGTGGGAGGGGTCCACGGCCAGGGGCGTGAGCACGGGGAAGATCTGGTGGCGGAAGTAGCGGGTCAGGCGCTCCTGCTGCTCGGGGGCCAGCTGGTCCCAGGTGAGGATCTCGATGCCGTGCTCGGCCAGGGCGGGGCGCACGTCCTGCTGGAAGACGGCGGCCTGGCGGGCCGTGAGCTCCTTGGCGCGGGCGGTGACGCGGGACAGGACCTGGTGGGCGTTGAGGCCCGAGGCGCGCACCGGGGTGATGCCCGCCTTGATGCGGCGCATGAGGCCGGCGACGCGCACCATGTAGAACTCATCGAGGTTGGAGGAGAAGATCGATAGGAACCAGGCGCGCTCCAGCAGCGGCAGGCTGCGGTCCTCGGCCTGCTCCAGGACCCGCTCGTTGAAGTCCATCCAGGTCAGCTCGCGGTCGGCGAAGCGGTCCTCGAAGGACTCCAGGTCGGGCAGGCCCTCCTCGGGATCGGGGGCCTGGGGGGAGCCCTCGCCGGCGGGGGCCGCCGGGCCGGCTCCGACAGCGAGGCCCGCGGCGCCCGAGGAGGAGGCTCCCGCGGTGGTCGCCGGGGCGGTGGTGCTCACGGGTGCGGTGCCGGCGCCACCCGCTGCCACGGCCGCGGCGAGGGTCTCCGCCCTGCTGGGGATCGGGGAGCCGGGGCTGCAGCCGTCGCCCCCCTCCGCTGGGTCGGCCGGGGCCGCCGGAGCACCGGAGCCGCCCGCCCCACCGGTGTGCGCGCCGGCCTGCCCGCACGAGGGGGCCGAGGGCGCGGGGGCCTCGTCGATCTCGTCGAAGTCCTCATCCTCATACTGGGGGCCGGCGTCGTCGGCGAAATCGCGGGGGTCGGCCGGCTCGATGATGTGCTCATCGGGCTCCGTGCGCTCATCGGGCTGCGGGGCCGGTAAGGCCGCCGCCCCCGGCCCGGAGCCGGTGGCCACGGGCTCGCCCCCGCCATCACCATCCAGGTGGCCATCGCCGCGGGCAGGCCCCTGCGCCGCGCTCAGGGCCGGCGATGCCTGTGGAGCGGCCTCCACGGGCTGCCCGGCGCCCGGCGAGGATGACTCCTGCGCCTCCTCCTGCGGCGCGGCGGGCGTCGTGCCGGGGGTCGTCTCGGGGCTCTGAGACTGGCGGGCCCACCCGCCCAGGAAGCTGGACAACGAAGCGGGGGACGGCTGCGCACTGCTCATGGGGGAATGATCCCATGAGACGGCCCGGCTGTGGGCCCGCCATATGACCTACGTCGCCCGATATTCTCCTGCGCCCGGAGGATCAGTCCAGGAGGCCGGAGGCGGCACGGCGGGAGGCCTCCGTGAACTCCTCGGCGGTGGCCAGGAGGGCAGAGTCGCGGCGGGTAACGCGATGGGCGAGTTCGTCGGCGTCGTCCTCGATCCAGACAGGGTGGGAGCCGGCCGCCAGGGCGCGCAGGAAGCCGGCGGCCAGGCGCAGCAGGGGCGCCAGGGCGGCGACCGAGCCCTCCAGCCGCCCGGCCAGGACGGTGTCGATGCGCTCGCGCAGCTCCTCGGGGGCCGGAGCCGGGTTGGCCTGCGCCAGCGCGTCCTCGAAGCGGCTCTTAGCGCCCTTATCGTTGCTGAGGTCGAGGGTGGTGGCGTATCGGCGGGCCACGAGCTGCGGGTCGCGCCGGATCCACTCGCGCAGCAGGAAGAGGCGCCACAGAGTGCCGGGCAGGGTGGTGGCGGGCGAGTCGGCCCACAGCTCGGCGACGGCGTCGACGCCGTTGGCAGCCACCGCGGCCACCACGCCGTCGCGGGTGATGAGCTCCTCCTGCCCCTCGGAGGGGAAGCCGCCGATGAGGGCCTGGGCGGCGCGGTGGGCGAGCTCGGAGGCGACGGCGGTGTCGGCGCTGCCCTCGATCTGCTCGGCGGCCTCGGGGTCGAGGCGGGCGGGGCGGTGGAACTGGCGTGCCATCGGGGCCTCCTGGTGATCTGCTCGTGGGCTGCGATTGCGCGAGCGGGCCGCCACCCCGCCCGCTGGCGGAGCGCGCCTGCGGCCGGGCCGGCTCCCGGCGCGTGCGGATGGCCGGGGCCCGCGCCCGGGTATTGTCTCGCGCTGAGCGGTGCGGGTGGTAGCCCGGCGCGGCCATGGTCAGCCCTCGCACCGATCAGCCGCTGGGGCGTCGCGGGCGTCCTGGTGCTCCGGCCCCGGCGCACCACTGGCCTCTACCAGGGCACCTGCTGCGCCCTGCCCGGGGCGCTATGCTGGTCCCCGCGCCGGGCCCGCCCGGCCGCGCCCCCTTAGCTCAGTTGGTCAGAGCTGCGGACTTTTAATCCGAAGGTCGTGGGTTCGAGCCCCACAGGGGGTACCAGCAGGAACTCACTGTTCCCAACGACTATCCCCTCTCCGCGACACCCCGGAGACCTTCCGTTTCCCCTACACCCGCCGCACGATGACGGCACCAATGGCTACACCGGGGAGGGGCACCGGCGAGAACGGGCCGCCGGGCAGTTGACGAGCCTGGGAGCGGGCGTTGCACATCTTCAACGCCCCTCGGGCCCGCCCAGTCCGACTGGGCCGCGGAATCACGCCGTTCAACCAGGCGGTCGATTCTTGAAGATGTGCAACGCCGGGGGCGAGCCGGGCGGAGCCACGGCCGCCATCACCGACGGCACCCGAGTCGATGCCACGCCTGGGAAGAGCGGCTCATCGCTCCGATCTCACCACCCGGAGCGGCCCCACGACCCGCCTGAGCATCCGCTACTGAGCACTTGTCCGGTACGCATCGAGAACAGCACCGAGGTGGTCCCCGAAGACAGAGGCGATCTCCTCATGGTCGTATCCCGGAAGCCACGTGGCGTGAGTGCGCCCTTGAAAGCCTGCCGCAGTGTAACCGTCGTACCCGCCCCTGGCACGATCGATGCCGTTATACCCCTTCCCGAAGGGGTCCCGCTGGTCCGGGGAATCCCGGGGAACGTCGTCCAGGCCGGTGACCCAGTTCAGGGACAGGTTCTGCTTGGAGGCTGCGGAGAAGGAGTCGGCCCTTAGTCCCGACACTCCCCCACCGCCGAAGACGAGGAACCCGCCCTTGCTCATGCTGTTGGCATAGGCCGGGAAGAAGG
Source organism: Actinomyces capricornis (assembly GCF_019974135.1). Classification (NCBI taxonomy): domain Bacteria; kingdom Bacillati; phylum Actinomycetota; class Actinomycetes; order Actinomycetales; family Actinomycetaceae; genus Actinomyces; species Actinomyces capricornis. Next base: position 1,857,973 of record NZ_AP025017.1, on the reverse strand, counting down.
CGCCGGTAATGAACTCCGAGCCGCCGGAGTATCCCACGAGCCACAGGGTCTCAGTGTTCGCGTGACGCTCGGTGCGTGCCCGATCGATGGCCTCGGTGAGATGGGTGATCTTGTCTGCTCGGCTGAAGCCCCCCTCAACAGGGGGGACGCCATCAGCATCCGTCGTATCATCCGTCCACCACAGGTCCGACCCGGGAGAGCGCACCGACAGCACGTCGTAGCCGCGACTCCGCGCCGCCTCCACGACGCTTCCCGGCCCCGTCAGTCCACCCTGAGTGCTCGAGGCGCCATCGGTGTCGTGCAGCTCCTGCCCGTCGCCGTCGAGGTAGACGACAAGCCCCTTCTTGGGCGCCCGGGCTGCGGGGTAGAAGCGCTCGGTCACCTTCTCGCCACCTTCGACGGCCAGCGCCCCCGACCCCGGCAGGAGCACCCCCGCCGTTACCAGGGGAGCCATCACGTGCGTGACGGTGCGTCGCGAGATCAATGCGGTCATGAGGTTCCTTTCCCATCGGTGTCCGCCAGGGACGCTAATGACGCCGACTGAGCAAGCCATCCCAGGGTCCAGGAAGACTCCTGATAGACAACACTCCAGATCCGCAGGCGAGCAGCCCGCATCCCCACACGCCAGCAGGCCGGGCCGCGCACGCCCACCAGGACCTCGACGGCAGCAGAAAGGCCGGGTTGCGGCAGGCGATCACCCGCAGCAACCCGGCCGACGTCGGTGGAGCGCCCGGAGCCGAGCCCTATCGACTGCCCAGGACCCGGACGCAGTGCCCCGCGCTACTTGCGCCGCGTCACAGCCAGGAAGACCGTGATGGCGCCCATGGCTGCGATGACCGACAGAATCCAGCGGATCCAGTCGATACCGGCGGTGTCGGCAACGCCGAGCAGGCTGGAGACCCAACCGCCCAGGAAGGCCCCGATGGCCCCCAGGATAATGGTCCACAGCACTGACAGATTCTGCTCGCCCTTCAGGAACAGGCGGGCCAGAGCGCCGATGACGGCACCGAAGATGATCATTCCAATGAGCTCGCCCATGGCTTTCTCCTCCTCAGAGATCGGATTGCGAGTTTGACGACGCTACAGGACATGAGCGGTGTCAGCAATGAACTATAATGAACTCCAACCCCAATGGGGCGCACCAAGCAGTTGACGTTTCACACAGCAGCAATTGCGAAAAAGACGTGACATCGGCGCTTACCGATGTTGCAAGCTTTGCAGCGCCGTGATGCCACGCGGACTCCGGGCCTCACTGATGGCGATGCGTGCGCGAGGCATGCGGGGCCGGGGCCTTCCTGCGAGTACTGCGCGCCCCGGCGCGCCCGTGGGCCTGCGCCTTCCCGCGTGACTGCCGACGCTCCTGGGTCTGGCCCCTCTCCGCGCCCCCAGCGCCCTGGCCCGCGCGCGCACCGCGTGGGGCCTGCCCCTCCCGCTGTCCCTGAGCCGCCCGGTCAGGCCGCCCGCGACGACGCGCCCCTCCCGCGGACCGACCCGCCAGGGAGGCCCGGACCGCGGGCGCCGCCCCCTTGACAGCGACCCCCTCGGGCATGTCCCCGGCCTCGACCAATGGCGCCACCTGGCCCACCAGGGCGGCCACGGCCTCGTCCTCGGGGCGCACGCGCTCCATATCGGCCTTGATCCTGGCCTTCCTCAGCAGGACCTGGACATCCTGCTTCTGCTCGGGCAGGACGAGGGTGACCACCGTCCCATCCGCCCCGGCCCTGGCCGTGCGCCCCGAGCGGTGCAGGTAGGCCTTGTGCTCCGCCGGAGGGTCGACGTGGACGACCAGTTCCACCCCCGAGACGTCGATACCGCGGGCGGCGATGTCGGTGGCGACCATGACATGCACCTGCCCGGAGGAGAAGGCCCTCATCGCCCGCTCGCGGGCCTTCTGACTCATATTCCCCTGCAGCTCGACCGCCGGGATGCCGTCCTTGGTGAGTTTGCGCGCCACGCGGCGGGCCAGGTGCTTGGTGCGGGTGAACAGGATCCGCTGGCCCGTCCCCGAGGCCAGGCGGCGCACGACGCCGTCCTTGGCGGTCTTATCCGCCACCAGCCACACGCGGTGGTCCATGGAGCGCACCGGCGAGGAGGCGGGGTCCACGGCGTGCTGGAGCGGGTCGTGGAGGAACTCGCGCACGAGCCTGTCCACCCCGTTGTCCAAGGTGGCGGAGAACAGCAGGCGCTGGCCGCTCTCGGGTGTGGCCCGCAGGATGCGGCGCACCCCGGGCAGGAAGCCGAGATCGGCCATGTGGTCGGCCTCGTCCAGGACGGTGATGGCCACCTCATCGAGGTCGATGATCCCCTGGCCCATGAGGTCCAGGAGCCGCCCGGGGCAGGCCACGACGACGTCGACCCCCGCCGCCAGCGCCCTCTCCTGGGGCTTCTGGGACACCCCGCCGAAGACGGTGGTGACATCCATGTCCACCACGCGGGCCAGCGGCTCGATGACCTCGGCGATCTGGAGGGCAAGCTCGCGCGTGGGGGCCAGGACCAGGCCGATGGGGTGGCCGGGGCGGGCCTTGTCCTGCTGGGCCAGGCGCTGGACCAGGGGCAGGCTGAAGGCCAGCGTCTTGCCCGAGCCGGTCCGCCCCCGCCCCAGCACGTCGCGGCCCGCCAGGGTATCGGGCAGGGTGGCGCTCTGGATGGGGAAGGGGGCGGCGAAGCCCCGGGAGTCCAGGTCGGCGGCGAGGTCGTCGTCGATCCCCAGGGAGGTGAAGGAGGCCTCGCCCTCGACGGGCAGGCGGGAGGAGGTGAATGCGGGCACGCGGTCGTCTTTCGGTCTGGCCGGGCCGACCCGCATCGTGCTGGTGTCGGCGCGGCTCTGCGGGGCGCCGGTGATCAGGGTCTCGACGGCGCGCGGATCCATCCGCGAGCGCCGGAGCCGGGGCACCAGCCGGGCCGCGGCGGAGTGCCGGGCCGGAGCCATTGTCGCACACGCCCGCCCGGGGCAGGCTGCGACGTCGACGACGGCGCTCGGGCCACCGGTTCGGGGCACCGGCTCACGCCGTTGGCTCAGGCCCTCGGCGCGCGCCCGGCGAGGGCCACCGCGGCCGAGATGAGCACCAGGCCGATCACCTCCCCGGCATTGGGCAGCTGGCGCAGCATGACCATGCCGACCAGCAGCGAGGTGGCCGGCATGAGGGAGGACAGCAGGGAGAAGGCGTCGGCGCGCAGACGGCGCATAGTGACCTGGTCCAGGGCGTAGGGCACGACGGTGGACATCACCGCCACGCCCACGACCGCCAGGAGCGTGCCGGTGCTGCTCACGGCGCGCAGGGCCGTGGGGGCGGCCATCGGCAGGTAGGCCAGGCTCCCGGCGACGGCGGCCACGGCCAGGCCGTCGATGCCCGCGCCGACAGCGGCCACCACGCGGCCCAGGAGGATGTAGCCGGCCCAGGCGCCCCCGGCGGCCAGGGCCAGGATCATCCCCAGCCGCTGCCCGGGGTCGGCCAGGTCCAGGCCGAGGCCGGAGATGGAGACCACTCCCGCCAGGGCCAGGACGGCGGCCACGCGCGGCATCCAGCCACGGCCGGTGATGAGGGCGACTGCCACGGGCCCCAGGAACTCCAGGGAGACGGCGGTGCCCAGCGGGAGGTGGTCGATGGAGGCGTAGAACAGGACATTCATCGTGGCCATGGCGATGCCGAAGGCGGCGCTCAGCGCCAGCTCGCGGGCCGCCCAGTCCCGCCGCCAGGGGCGCCTCCAGGCCAGGAGCACCAGGGCCCCGATGGTCACCCGCCACCAGGCGACCGTGGTGGAGGGCATGAGGGCGAACAGGGCGACGGCGAAGCCCGCACCCACGTAGGTGGACAGGCCCGCGCACATGAAGATGAGCGGCGCCGGGATGGCCGTGATGAGGCTGATGGGGCGCCCGCCCGATCGCAGGCGGGCACGGCCAGCCGGGGGCCTGGCCGCGGTGGGGGCGTGATCGGAGTCGGGGGGCAGGTCGGCCACCGCCCTATTGTGGCGCACATCGTCAGCCGCCCCCGAACCGGTCCTGCGACGGCGATCCGCGCCATGACGCCGTCGAGCCGCGCGGGCGGGATCCGAAGATGTGCAACGGGAGCCGCGTTGCACATCTTCGGCCTCGGCGGCAACGAGAACATGCGGAAAACCCGCCCTCAGCCTGGCCGAGGCGGCCTGAAGATGTGCAACGGCAGGGGGCTCAGCCCAGCACGGCGGCGGCCACCAGGACGACGGGGATGAAGCCGGCGGTGGTCACCAGGATGGTGTCGCGGGCCAGGTCCTTGGCGGCGCCGTAGCGGGAGGCGTACATGAAGACGTTCTGCGCCGTGGGCAGGCAGGCCACCACCACGGGGATGAGCAGCTCGCTGCCGCCCAGCCCCAGCGCCAGCCCCAGGAGCAGGGCCAGGGCGGGCATGACCAGCAGCTTCCAGACCACGGCCCACCACAGCGCACCCCGGCCGGAACCCGCCCGATGGGGCAGCCCCGGCCCCGCGGGCCCCGCGCCCGGCCCGTCCTCCTGCGGCCCGACGGATCGGCCGGCGCGTAGGGGGCGCGGGGCGCTGGCCAGGCTCACCCCCAGCGCGAGCATCATCAGGGGGACGGCCACCGCCCCGAGCATCTCCAGGACCTGGGAGACGATCCGGGCGAGCCCCTGGGCCGTCCCGTCGAGCGCGGAGGGATCCCACCCGGCGAGGTTGAGGACCACCCCGGCCACCACCGCCCACAGCAGCGGGTTGCGCAGGGGCGCGGTGAGGGTGGCGAAGCGGGAGGGGCTGCCGCGGCGGGTGGCGGCGTCGAGCACGGTGAAGGTGACGGGGGTGATGATGAGGAGCTGGAGGAGCAGAATGGGGGCGATCGGGGTGGCATCGCCCAGGATCAGGATGGTCACGGGGATCCCCAGATTGGCGGCGTTGACATACCCCGAGGAGATGGCGGCCACCGTGGCCTCAGCCCGGGAGCGGACCAGGACGAGGCGGTGCAGGAGCCAGGCGGTGAGGATGGCGATCAGCTCGGCGGCCACCGCTGCGGCGGTCGTGGCCGAGACCGCGGTGTGGAGATCGGCGCGGCTGAGGGTCAGCACGAGCAGCGCGGGGGTGGCGGCGAAGAAGCACACCCGGGTCAGAACGCTGTCGGCGTCGCGCGGCAGGGCGCCACTGCGCGCCAGGAGCCAGCCCAGGGCGATGGCCAGGCCGAAGACGGCCAGGCCCCCGAGGACCTCAGCCATGCACCCCTCCCCCGGCGCCGCGGCACCGGGGCCGGCTCCTCGGCGCCGGCCTGCTCATCGGAGTCCGTCGGCCCGCACGGGGCCGGCTGCGGGACCGGCCGCGGGGCGGTCCGCCGTGTCCATCGGGATGCGCGGGCGGGGCCGGGCCCCGGCGGCCCTCACCCGGGGCTCCTCATCGCACGGGCTCCAGATCCACCCAGGTCCCCACGTGATCGGAGACGACGAAGGTCCGCGTCCCCCAGTCCGTGGCGCGCAGGAGAGTGCGCGAGGCGGCGGCCTCGGTGGGACTGAGGGGACGGCCTGTGGCGTCGACCGGCCAGGGGTCGGTGAGCAGGTGGTCGATGCGGTGGGCGGGTGCGGCGGCGGGGAAGGTGGGGCCCTGCCCCAGTGCCCGGCCGATGCCCAGCGCGGCCAGGTGCTCCTCGCGCAGGTTGTAGTCGCCGATGAGCAGGTGGGGGCCCGGCAGCTCGGAGAGGTGGCGCCAGGCGGCGGCCAGCTGCTTGGCGGCGGTATCGCCGCGCGTGGCCAGGTGGGTGGAGGCGGCGCTGAGGCGGGTGCCGTCGGGCAGGGTGATGACGGCGGTGACCATGACCCGGTTGGAGGCGGTGAACACCTTGTAGGAGCGCGGATCCCAGGCGTTCTTGCCGCGGCGCACCCAGGACGAGGGGCCCCGGCCCAGGCGCAGATCGCCCCAGGCCTCCACCGGGTGGCGCGAGAGCAGGGCGTTGCCGTAGCCGATCGGCCCGGCTCCGACGGTGGCCCGCAGGAGCCCCAGGGGGTCGTGGCGGGCCGCGGTCAGCTCCGCGCGCAGGGGCCGGCGTCGCAGGCCCACCGCCGGGCCCGCGTAGGAGGCGGCGAAGCGGTGGAAGGACATGTCCAGCGCCCTGGCCAGGAAGGCGGCCTGGTCCAGCCGCCCGGAGCGGGGCTGACCCAGGTCCACCTCCTGGAGGGCCACGACGTCGGGGGCCAGTTCGGCGATCTGCTCGGCCAGGGCCTCCATGACGGTGCGGGCAGTGGCCGGCGAGGTGATATCCGCCTTGGCCAGGGAGCCGGTGGCGGCACTGCCGTCGCCGGCTCCCACTCCGGGCAGCCCGTGCTGCAGGTTGAGGCTCAGGACGCGCATCGCGATCGGTCCCCTTTACTGCGCCCGGATGCCGGTGGCGCCGTCGGCCGGCCCCTCGGCGTCGAAGGTCAGGCTCACGGAGTTCATGCAGTAGCGCTGGCCGGTGGGGGTGGAGGGGGCGTCGTCGAAGACGTGCCCCAGGTGGGAGTCGCAGGTGGCGCAGCGCACCTCGGTGCGCACCATGCCGTGGGAGGTGTCCGAGAGCAGCCTCACGGCGGTGGAGTCCTTGGGGTCGTAGAAGGAGGGCCAGCCGCAGTGGGAGTCGAACTTGGTGGTGGAGCGGAAGAGCTCGGAGCCGCAGCCCCGGCACCGGTAGATGCCCTCGCGGCGCTCATCGAGGAGCTCTCCGGTGAAGGGGCGCTCGGTTCCGGCCTCGCGCAGGACGTGGTACTCCAGGGGGGTCAGGGCGGCGCGCCACTGGGCGTCGGTGCGGGCGGCGGCCGCTGGGTCGATCGTCATGGGGCTATGGTGGCGCGGCGGCCGCTCCGACGCGAAGCCCGTTCACGCACCGGGAACTCCCAACTTTCGACAATTTGCATGAGATCGTACTTTTCCAGGCCCGGAGAAGTACGATCTCATGCAAATTGTCGAAAAGAAGGGTGGGGTCAGCGCGGGCCCAGGCCGCCCCGGCGGGCACGGCGCAGCAGGGAGCGCCCCTTGGACACGGCGCGCAGATGCGCCGGCAGGGCGGGCCGCTCCTCCGGGCCGGATGCCCCGGTCTCCCCGGACTCCTCCCCCTCATCATCAGGGCCGGCCTCCGAGCGCTGGCGGGCGATGAGCTCCTCGGCCATGCGGGCCACCTGCTCGGGCTCGGGATCATGGGTGACCTCCACCTGCTCGACCTCCACGCGGGTGCGCGGCAGGGCGTAGGGGGCCTCACGCTGGAGCCAGGTGACGAGACCCTCCCTCACATGGGTCTTGAGCGCCCCGACATCACCGGGGTCCTTGCCGGACAGGGAGATTCTCACCGACAGGGTGCCGCCCACCGCGTCGGCGACCTCCAGACTGGCCTGACGCCCATCCCAGATGGTCGAGGCGGCCACGATGCGGGCCAACTCGACCCGCAGGGCGGCGATGGGGGCGCGCCAGTCCAGCTCCAGGTCCAGGGTGCCGATCACCTGGGTACCGCCACGTGACCAGTTCTCGAAGGCGTTCTCGGTGAAGTAGCTGGAGGGCAGGACGATGCGCCTCTCATCCCCGGTGCGCAGGACGACGTAGGCCAGGGTGATCTCCTCGATGGTGCCCTGCTCGGTACCGGCCACCACGACATCACCCACGCGGATGGCATCGGTGGTGGCCAGCTGGACCCCGGCGAAGACATTGCTCAGGGTGGAGCGCGCGGCCAGACCGGCGATGACCGAGACCAGACCCGCGGAGGCGAAGAGGGAGCCCATGGCCACATACGCACCGGGGAAGGTCATGATGGCCCCCACCAGCCCGAGCGCGATGACAATGACCTCCACCACGCGGCGCAGGATCTGGGCCTGGGTGGTCACCCGGTTGGAGCGCCCGACGTCGCTGGAGGAGCGCATGGTCTTGACCACGGTGGTCTCCAGCGCGCGGGTAGTGCTGGCCGCCAGCCAGGTAGCCGCCAGGATGACGGCGATGAGCAGCGTGTGCAGGACGATCTGGTGGGTGGAGTTGCGCTCCTGGCCCATGACGGCCACCTGGGCGCCGCCGTAGGCGCCGGTCAGCGCCCCCGCGACGTAGCCGGCGGTGCGCCCGAAGCGGGCGAGCTCGGCGTAGAGCAGGCGCCGCCCGCCCATGGCGCGCAGGATGCGCAGGACCACGAAGACCACGGCCAGGCCGATGAGCGCTCCCAGACCGGCCTTCCAGGCGATGGTCAGCAGGTCGACGGTGGTCTCCTGGATGACCTCCACGGTCTCGGTGACATTGAGGGTGGGGGTCGACGAGGGGTCCACCTCCCCGGGGCTCCCGGAGGGGGTGGGGGTGGGCGTGGGCGTTGAGGAGGGGGAGGCGGAGCCGTCGGGCGTGGCGGTGGCGGCGCGGAGCATGGGCCCACAGTAGGCGGGGCGCCTGTGCCCGCACTGTGGGTTGGCGCGCCCCACCGTCGACGACGAGGCTCACCACTCGATGTACTACGCCTGCCGTAGTATGCTAGGTGAACCATCCATCGAGCCACGGGCAGGAGGGGCGATGATCAGCGCAGATGCCATTCGCGGATACGTCGACCTCATCGTCCTGTCCCTGCTCCACCAGCGCCCCTCCTACGCCTACGAGCTGGCCAGGACCATCACGCAGGAGTCGGCGGGCCAGTACACGATCAAGCAGACCACCCTCTACACCGCCCTCAAGCGGCTCGAGGCGGCGGGCCTGGTGGACTCCTTCACCGACGTCTCCGCCTCCGGCAAGTCCCGCACCTACTACCGCCTCACCGCCCCGGGAGCCGCGCACCTGAGCGCCAAGCTCCAGGAGTGGGAGCGCACCAAGGATCTCATCGACCACTTCGCCAAAGGACACTCCTGATGGACACCCTCGACTCCTTCCTGGACACCATGTTCGCCCCCTACCCCGCCTCCGAGCGCCTCCAAGCGGCCAAGACCGAGCTGCGGGCGATGATGGAGGACGCCTACAACGACGCCCTGGCCTCCGGTCGCACCCGCAATGAGGCGATCGGCCAGGTCATCACGGACTTCGGCAATCTGGAGGAGCTCGCCCCCGTCCTGGGGATCACCGCCGAGCTGCGAGCCGACGACGGCGCCCGCCCCGCCGAGCCGCCGGCGGACCCGGCCTACCCCACCGTCACGCTCCCCCAGGCCCAGGCCCTGGCCACGGCCCGCCGGAGCACCGCCTCGGCCCTGGGGCACGCCGCCAGTGCCTTCGTGGTGTCGCCCGCAGTGCTCATCGCCCTGACCGACCTGGCCGGCAGCGGTCGGATCGCCATGGGCGAGCCGGTGGCCAACGTCATCGGATTGACCTTCACCCTCACCCTGGTGGCCCTCGGGGCGGTCATGCTCGTGCGCCGCCGGCCGACCTTCGACGGCGTGCGCCACCTCATCGAGGGGCGCTTCACCCGCGACCCCATCGTCTCGGCCTGGGCGGCGCGCGAGCGCCAGAACCATGAGCAGGAGCGCTCCCGGAAGCTCGCCATCGCCGTCTTCCTGTGGACGATGTCCGCCCTGCCTCCACTGGCCAGCAGCCTGCTGACCTCGGGGTCGCGGGAAGGCAGCAGCGGCATGGGCGGGGTGGCCACGGCAATGACCCTGCTCCTCATCGCCACCGGGCTGCAAATCTACCTGCCCGCCACCTGGGCCTCCTCCACCTACAGCACCCTGACCACTCAGGGGCGCCCCGCCTCCAGAGGGGCCGACGGCCCCTCCTGGTCGGAGGGGCAGGGGGACCATGCGGATAGGGACCTGCTGCTCACCCTGGTATCGAGCATCTTCTGGCCCGCCTGCGTCATCATCTACCTGCTGTGGAGCTTCTTGGGGGACAGCTGGGACCGCTCCTGGATCGTGTGGCCCGTGGCCGGGCTGGCCTTCGGCGCCTTCGCCGCGGCGCGCTCCGCCTGGCGCCAGCAGCGCCGCTCCGCGGCGACCCCCGAGGCCCACTGAGCCGGTCTCCCCGGACGATCGTCAGCGGGCCGGGCAGAGCGCCAGACAGAGCGAAGGCCCGGATCCTTGTGGGATCCGGGCCTATCGCAGTGGCTCCGACCGGCGTCGATCCGGTGACCTTTCGATTTTCAGTCGAACGCTCTACCAACTGAGCTACAGAGCCTCGGGATGGATTCGGTCCGATCATTCCTGATCGGACCGACTCGCTCCGCGACCTCGACGGGACTTGAACCCGCGACCTCCGCCGTGACAGGGCGGCGCGCTAACCAACTGCGCCACGAGGCCATGAATGGCATTCACTTGCACGAATCCGTACCCCCAACGGGATTCGAACCCGTGCTACCGCCGTGAAAGGGCGGGGTCCTAGGCCGCTAGACGATGGGGGCCCTGGGGCCTTGGCGTCGTCGCGCCTCGAACCGGGTAGAACACTAAGGGCCGCATCTTCCCCGGCGCAAATCCCTGGCGCGTGAGCCTTAGCACAGCACGCTTCGCCGCGCCTGAGGGTCGCCCGAGCCACCGCCGGCCGGCGCCCCGCCTGCAGGCCCTGCGCCGTGGCAGGCTGTACCCATGACTCGATCCCCCGCGGCGCCACCCGATCCCATGCCCGTGCCCGGCATGTCCGAGGAGGACTTCGAGCAGGCCGTGGGTGATGCCCTGGACCGGATCCCACCGGACCTGGCCGAGGCCATGGACAACGTCGTCGTGCTCATCCAGGACGAGCCGGACCCCGACATGCTGCGCCCCGAGGACTACGACGAGGCGGGCCTCCCCACGCTCCTGGGGCTCTACGACGGCACGCCCCTGACCGAGCGCGACGAGGGCTGGTCCATGGTCCTGCCCGACCGGATCCTCATCTTCCGCGGACCCCTCCAGCGCTGGTGCACCACGCGCGAGGAGCTGGTCGAGGAGATCGCCGTGACCGTCATCCACGAGGTCGCCCACCACTTCGGCATCGACGACGAGCGGCTTCACGAGCTGGGCTGGGCCTAGCTGATCAGCCCGCCCCGCCGGCGCCACCCCTGACGCCCACGCCGCCCACGCCGTCAAGGGCCGCCCCACGGCACCGATGCCCTATGGTCGTGACCATGAGTGAGGAGCGCGACCCCAGCATGCCGGAGGCGGCCGCCGTCCCCAACTCCGCGGGCCCTACGGGGCCGACGGGCCCCGGGACCACCCGGAACCCCGCGACACCCGGGGCCTACGGCCATCTGCACGCAGGACGCCGGCCCGTCATCATGACCGCACTCCTGGGCGCTGCGGCCCTGGCCGGCTGCGGCGCCCAGGAGGCCTCATCGGGCTCACCGCAGGCCTCCTCCCGGCCGGCCCCTGCCACCGCCCCGCCCTCCCAGGCCGGAGCCTCCCCCTCCGAGGCCCCCGGCTCCGCTGCGCCGTCGGCGACGGACTCCTCCTCCCCCGATCCTTTAGAGGGCTGGAGCCTGGAGGAGAAGGTCGGCCAGCTCATCATGGTGGGCGTGGAGGCGGACGCACCCTCCCCACTGGCCTCAGCGGCCATCACCGACCACCACGTCGGCGGCCTCTTCATCGCCGGGCGCACCCAGGCCGGCAGCCAGGCCATCAGCGCCCTCGTCGGCTCACTGACCGGCCCGGCCTCGACCACCGGCGACAGGCCGCCGCTGCTGGTGGCCACCGACCAGGAGGGCGGCCAGGTCCAGGTGCTCTCAGGCCCGGGCTTCTCACCCATCCCCTCCGCCGAGCAGCAGGCGGTACTGCCCACTGACCAGCTGCTGGCCTCGGCCCGCACCTGGGGGCAGGAGCTGGCGGCCTGCGGGGTGACGATGAACCTGGCGCCGGCGGCCGACCTGGTCGACGTCGTGGATCCGGCCTCCAATGAGCCCATCGGTCGGTGGGGGCGCCATTACGGCCGGGACGCCGCCTCTGTCAGCGCCCAGGCCATGGCCTTCGCCCAGGGGATGGGCGAGGCCGGGGTCCTCGCCGTCTACAAGCACTTCCCCGGCCTGGGGCGGGTGGTGGAGAACACCGACACCACGGCGGGCGTGACCGACACGACCACCTCCCGCTCGGGGGACGCCGCCGTCTCGGTCTTCGCCAGCGCCATCAGTGGTGGCGCCCAGGTGATCATGATGTCCTCGGCCACCTACACGCTTATCGACGCCTCGGCGCCCGCGGTCTTCTCACCGACGATCGTCACCGACATGCTGCGGGGCGACATGGGCTTCACCGGGGTGATCATGACCGACGACGCCTCCACCGCCGTCCAGCTCCAGCAGTGGGAGCCGGGCGAGCGGGCGGTGCGCGCCGTGCGGGCGGGCTGCGACCTGGTGCTGGCCTCGGCCGACGCGAGTACGGCTGCACCCATGGCGCAGGCCCTGGTGGCGGCGGCGCAGGCCGACCCCTCCCTGGCGGCGCGCGTCGATGAGTCGGCGCGCCGCATCCTGGCGCTCAAGAACTCCCAGTAGACGGGCCCGCCGCGGCTCGCCTCAGCGGGAGGTGCTCAGCGGGACTTGATGGTGCCATCGGGCGGCCCGGTGGTGTCCATCTTCTTGGCCAGGCAGTGGTCGTTGGAGTAGCCCTGGGCGTCGCACCAGGCATTGGCCTCATCCGCGCTGGAGTAGGGGATGCCGGCCAGCGTCACCCACCAGCCCTCGCCGGGCTCGAAGACCGGCCACTCGTCGCTGTCGACGAGCACCGCGGTGCCGTACCGCTGGCGCAGCGCCAGGAACTCCGCCAGCGCGGAGCGCGCATCCCAGGTCTGCCCCTCGGCGACCAGACCGGGCCGCTTCGAGGAGAGTTGAGGAGTCCATTTGCCCACCAGGGAGCTGCGGACGCCGGAGCGGCCCTGCTCGATGTACCAGTTCAGGGCCGCCGAGGCGGCGGCGTCCTCACCGGAGGTGTCGGTGCTGGTCTCCGCGGCGCTCACCAGGCCGGGACTGACCAGGCCCTGGGATCCCAGGGTGGTGGGGGAGGGCCGGCTGATGAGCACCTTGCCCGTCATGGTCTCCACGCCCTGCCCGCCACTGCCGGACGGGGCGAGATCAGCCGCCGTGCGGAAGTAGTGGCCCGATCCATAGGCCAGGTCGAGCGCGGCCCCCTCGGCGGGGATGATGAGGGGCGTGCGGGAGAAGTCGAACTCCCCGGAGGCGACAACGGCGTCGGCCAGGCCCCCGCCGCCAGCGCTCGAGGGCCCGTACAGGTTGATCCGAACCGCTGAGCCGTCCAGGAAATCGCCCTGTGCGCAGGGGCTGGTGACCTTGACCCGGGCGGTCAGGCCTCCCTGCTCATCCGTGACGGACATCACCTGGACTGCGGGGGCGGTCTCGCACGAGGTCAGGGGGCCCGTGCTCGTGGCCGAGGGGATGCCGCCCGCGGCGTCGGCGCCTGCCGCCTCGCCGGCGTCGGCACCGGAGGCTTCCTGGCCTCCGGCCTCGCTCTCAGAGCCCTTGCCCGACAGGTGGGTCCCCAGGAGCACCCCGCCGCCACCGATGATGATGACCAGGAGCAGCACGATGATGCCCACCAGGAGCCGGGTGGTGGTGGAGCGCCGAGGCTGCTGCGTCTGAGGCTGGGCCTGGTACGGTACCGGGGCCTGGTAGGAGGGAGCGTAGACGCTTCCCGAGACGGCCAGATCGGAGGCCTCGTAGGCCTCGGGCGCAGCACTGGGGGTCTCGGCCCACGCGGCGATGTCCTCGGCCGACGGCGGAGGCGCAGGAAAACCGATCGTCTCCGGGGAGTCCGCCCGCACGGCGTCGTCCCCGCCGTATTCGGCGTCCTCGGTATCGTCCTGCGCGGCCCCATCCTCGCCGTCATTGTCGACGTCGAGCCCACCATCATCGGGCTCATCACCCGGGTCGGCGTCATCCGACTCAGCCGCGCCCACAGCCTCGGGACCGCCGCTCCCCGCGGCGTCCCCGGCCTCCTCGGCGTCATCCTGCGCGACGTCATCCTCGCCGTCTTCAGCGTCCTCGGTCTCCTCGACGTCGCCCACAGCCTCGGGATCGCCGCTCTCCGCGGCGTCCCCGGCCTCCTCGGCGTCGTCCCCGCCGTCTTCAGCGTCCCCGGCCTCCTCGGCGTCGTCCCCGCCGTCTTCGGCGTCCTCGGCGTCGTCCTGCGCGGCGTCATCCTCGCCATCCTCGGCGCCCTCATCCGCATCCCCGCGGGCCGACCCCGGCGACGACCCCACCCCCTGGGACTCCAACCAGGCGAGCAGATCGGGGTGGATGCCCGGATTCATCGCGAGCGCGGCCCACAGATCGGGCCGGTGGCGCGCGATGGCGGTGTGCAGGTCCTGGTCGGTCGTGTGCGCGGCGAGGGCCTGATCCGCCCGCGATGCCTCGATGATCAGGTGCAGGGGATCCATAGCGAAGACCTTCCTCAGACGTTGAAATCACAATGGAAGCGCAGACCCGTGACCTGCAACCACCGGGCCTGCACCCATCCTAGTCACCAACCTGTGACATCGATGAGGACTTCACCAGCCACTCTTCCCCACCCATCCACCGCACAGCCACCCCCGCTCTCCTTCGCAAGGACACCCCGGTTCCCTCCGCCAGGAGGAGTGACCCGCCCCACTACCATGAGAGAATTCCACTGCGACCAGCACCATCGACCGTTCCCACCCGACCGACGATACCTCACCCACGGCTACCCGAGCCCACCCGGCATCCACCCCCGTCAACCACGACCGCGACCAACCGCCCGGCACCCCCTGCCCACAGCGATCCCCCCACGGTGAGCAGCACGCGACACCGGGCCTGACGATCCACCCGGCCCATCACCCCAAGGAGGTTCCTCATGAATCCTGCATCCGCATCCCACCTACTCGCCTCCCACCGACCTGTTGAGGATCCCGTGGTACGGGCCCGAGGACTCACGAAGGTCTATGGACGCGGGTCGGGAGCCGTGGTGGCTCTCGATGCGGTCGATGTGGATATCGCCCGCGGCCGGTTGACCGCGGTGATGGGGCCCTCCGGATCGGGGAAGTCCACGCTGATGCACTGCCTGGCGGGCCTGGACTCGGTCACCAGCGGGCAGATCGTGCTCGATGGACTGGAGGTCTCAGGAATGAGCCAGCGCCGGCTGACCCGACTGCGCCGGGAGCGGATCGGCTTCATCTTCCAGTCCTTCAACCTCGTGCCGACCCTGACGGCGGCGGAGAACATCACGCTGCCCCTGGATATCGCCCGCGTGAAGGTGGACCGGGAGCGGTTCGATCAGGTGGTCGAGGCGGTGGGGCTGGCTGATCGGCTCTCGCACCGCCCGGCCGAGCTCTCCGGCGGCCAGGTCCAGCGCGTGGCATGCGCCCGGGCCCTGGTGGGATCGCCGTCGGTGGTCTTCGCCGATGAGCCCACGGGGAACCTGGACTCCCGCTCCACCGAGCAGGTGCTGGGGATCCTGCGCTCGAGCGTGGACCGCCTGGGGCAGTCGGTCGTCATGGTCACCCACGAGCCCGAGGCCGCGGCCTGGGCCGACACGGTGATCTTCCTGCGTGATGGGCAGGTGGTGGCCGAGCTGGCCGACCCCAGCGGTGAGCGGGTCCTCGACGCGCTGCGCGAGCTGGGCGGGGAGGCCCACTCCCGGGCCGCAGGCCCCTCGGCACCCGGGAGCCAGGGCCCCCGGGACGCCCAGGGCATCACCGCCGGCATGGACCAGGAGGTGTGAGTCGTGGGCAGAGTGGCCTGGCGCTCCATCCGCGCCCATGTCAAGCAGTTCATTCTCACCACCTTCGCCGTGGTGCTGGGGGTCGCCTTCCTCTCGGGCACCCTGGCACTGCGCGCAGTGATGTCGGAGACCTTCTCGGCCCTGACGGCCTCGACCTTCACCTCCGACCTCTACGTCACCGGCCAGCCGATCGCGCAGGACGACGACGCGGACTCCACCGGCCCGTCCCCCTCGGCGGGCACTGAGCCCATCGACGCCTCCCTGACCGAGGAGATCCGCCAGATCGAGGGGGTGGAGTCGGCACATCCGGTGGCCAGTACCCCCGTTGTCCTGGTGGGGGCCGACGACGCCCCCGTCACCTCCTCGGGCGCCCCCAGCCTGGTAGTGACCCTGTTCGACGGCGAATCGGGGATGACCTGGGTCCAGGGCCGCCGCCCCGAGGGCGATGCCGAGGTCGCCCTGGAGTCCGGGGCCCTGGAGCGCTCAGGGCTCAAGGTCGGGGACACCACGCATGTGGTCATCCAGGGCGAGCCCCGCCAGGTCACCGTCGTGGGGGAGCTCAGCTACGGCACCCCCCTGGCCGGGGCCACCATCATCGCCATGGACGGGGACTGGCTCATGCCCGTCATCGCACCCACCGGCCAGGTCTGGTCGATCTCGGTCAATGTGGCCCCTGGCGCCGATGCCTCCCGTGTGGAGGAGTCGATCACCCAGGCCCTGCCCGACACCGCACGAGTCCAGACCCGCGCCGAGATGATCAAGGACACCAATGCCTCCATCGAGAAGATCCTGGGGTTCGTGCAGACCTTCCTGCTGGTCTTCGTGGTGCTGGCGATGTTCGTGGGCTCCTTCATCATCATGAACTCCTTCGCCATGAGTGTGCGCCAGCGGGTCCGCGAGTTCGCCCTGCTGCGCGCCGTGGGGGCCTCCCCGGCCTCGGTCTTCGCCGTGGTCTTCCTCCAGGCCCTGGTCATCGGCCTGGTCGGCTCAGCCCTGGGCATCGCCGCCGGCGCCGTCCTGCTCAAGGCCCTGGTGGCCCTGCTGGAGGCCGCCGGCATGCCCCTGACCCAGGGGGTGCCCCTGACCGGCCCGATCATGGCCATCTCCATGATCGTGGGCGTGGCGGTGACCATCGTCGGGGCCCTGCTGCCGGCACGCGAGGCCGCCCTGACCCACCCGGTCGAGGCCATGCGCGCCACCGGCGGAGCCCGAGAGAAGTCCCTGGTGGCGCGCACCATCATCGGCTCCCTGCTGCTGGCCGCCGGGATCGCCGCGACCGCAGCGGCCTGGATCAACGCCGACCTGGACCAGCGCCGCCTCGTCCTGGGAATGGGGGCCGGGGCCATCATCATCGGCCTGCTCGTCGTCTCCCCGATCCTGGCCCGCCCCGTCGTCGGGCTCATCGGGCTGCCCCTGCGGGCCCTTCGCCCCTCCGGGCGCCTGGCCGCCCGCAGCATCACCCACAACCCCCGCCGCACCGCCAACACCTCCGGAGCCCTGCTCATCGGCATGGCCCTGGTCTGCGCCGGCGCCACCCTGGCCGCCTCGGTCAACACCTCCATCTCCGATGAGGTCAACACCTCCATGAAAGCCGACCTCCTCATTCAGGCGGCCTCCCCCTCGGCGGGCTTCTCCAGCAGGATCCCGGCCGAGATGGCCTCCGAGCTGGCGCAGATCGACGGCGTTGAGCAGACCTTCCCCCTGGCCCTCTACCAGGCCTCGGCCACCACGGAGCAGGGGCAGACCCCGAACGCATCCCTGGGGGTGGTCGACCCCGCCTCCTACACCGAGGCCTACGACGTCAAGATCGTCGAGGGCTCCTTCGAGAAGATGGACGCCACCCATGTGGCCGCCTTCAAGTCCACCGACCAGCAGGTGGGCGACACGGTCACCCTCACCGGCCCCAACGGGAGCGTCGAGGCCACCGTCGTCGCCGTCGTCGACCCCGTCGGGATCAGCGCCTCCTACTACGTCTCCCCGCAGCTCGCCTCGACCATCGGCACGTGGATGGCCCCGGGCGCCGCCACCGAGGCGGACCAGGTCCTGACCTCCCCGGCGAGCATGTTCCTGCGCGTGGCGGAGGGGACCGACATCGAGGATGTGCGCCGGCAGGCCCAGGACATCCTGGCCCCCACCTACCAGTACTCGGTGCGCGACGCCCAGGACATCTCCGATGCCGCCGGCCAGCAGGTCAATCGGACCCTGGCGATCCTCTACGGGCTGCTGGGGCTGTCCATCGCCATCGCCATCCTGGGCATCGTCAACACCCTGGTGCTCTCCGTGGCCGAGCGCACCCGCGAGATCGGCCTCATGCGGGCCGTGGGCATGGGCCGGGCCCAGCTCGCCGGCCAGATCATCAGCGAATCCGTCCTGACCGCCCTGTACGGGACCGTCCTGGGAGGAGCCACCGGCACCATCCTGGCCGCCGCCCTGCGCACCACCCTCCAGGACCAGGGCCTGACCACCCTGACCATCCCCTGGGCCCAACTGGCCGCCATGCTCCTGGTCTCCGTCGTCGTCGGCATCATCGCCGCCCTGTGGCCCGCCCTGCGCGCCTCGCGCCTGCCGGTCCTGGAGGCCATCGCCACCGAGTAGCGACCGCGCCGGTCGGCCCGGGCCGGCCCCAGCGCGGCAGGAGAAGCAGCGGAACCTGCACTAGCCTGAGCAGACCATGCCCTCCTCATCGCCATCCCGACCGCCTCTGATCGCCAGGATCCTGCCGTCCTTGCACAGCGCCCTGACGGCCGCACCCCAGGCGCCCCTGCCGCAGCCTCCCCTGACCGGCAGCGGGGCGCTGCTGGTGTGGCTGCTGCGCCGGGCCACCGTGCCGGTGGTCATCGCGACCGCGGCCGCCTGCATCTCCAACGTCATCCAGGCGGTGGTCCCCGCCTTCCTGGGCGCCGCCCTGGACGCCGGTATCGAGAACGGCCTCAACACCAGGATCTGGGAGATCTGCCTGACCCTGCTGGTGCTGTTCCTCCTCTACGCCGTGGGGGACACCATGCTGTCCTACTTCGGCGTCGTGGCCTGGATGCGCACCACCTTCGATGTCAGCCGGCTGGTGGGGCGCCAGGTCTCCATCACCGGAGCGGACCTGAACCGCCAGGCCTCCACCGGCGAGGTCGCCTCCATCATCGCCTCCGATGCCCAGTACATGGGCAACTTCGTCGAGCGGCTCCCGCAGTTCCTGGGGGCGGCGGTGTCCTTCGCCGCGGTGGCGGTGCTCATGCTGCGCACCTCGGTGCAGCTGGGGACCATCGTCATCATCGGCATGCCCCTGGTGGCCTGGATCGTCACCCTGGTCATCAAGCCCCTGCAGCGCCGTCAGGCCCACCAGCGCGAGGCCCAGTCCGAGGTCACCACCATCACCACCGACACCGTGGCCGGGCTGCGCATCCTGCGGGGCATCGGCGGGGAGGACGTCTTCGCCCGCCGCTACATGCAGGCCTCCCAGGAGCTCAGGCGCCGCGGGGTGGAGGTGGCCGGCACCCAGTCCATCCTCATGAGCCTCCAGGTGCTCCTGCCCGGGCTCTTCGTGGCCGTGGTGGTCTGGGTCGCCGCCCGGATCGCCCTGAGCGGGGGCATCACCCCCGGGGCGCTGGTGACCTTCTACGGATACACCGCCTACCTGTCCTGGCCCCTGTGGGTCTTCTCCAACTCCGTGCAGGACTACACGCGGGCCGTCGTCGGGGCCCGGAGGCTGGCCAGGCTCCTGAGGGTGACCCCCGCCGCGGGCACGGTCCGCGAGCGCCTGGACCTGGACCCCGCCCGGGCCTTCCCCGCCCGCGGGGACCTGGTGGACACCTCCACCGGCCTGCGCCTGGCCGAGGGGCGCATGACGGCCCTGGTGGCGCAGGACCCGCAGGTGGCGGCCGATGCGGCCACGCGCCTGGGCCGCTTCTCGGACGCCGGGCCCACGGTCGCCCTGGCCGGGCGGCCCCTGGCCAATATGCCCCTGGAGAAGGTGCGCGCCAGCATCGTGGTCTGCGGGGCCACGGCCCAGCTGTTCACCGGGACCCTGCGCGAGGCCCTGGATGTGCGCGGCGCCAGCGCCCCGGTGCCCGCGGATCTGGGGGCACTCATGCGCGCCGAGGCCGAGCGCGCCGGGGTGGCCGAGGTCGACCAGCAGGTCCGCACCCACCAGCGCCACGCCTCGGGGGACGACCGGCTCCTGGAGGCGATGGAGGTCGCCGACGCCGGTGATGTGCTCACCTCCCTGGATGAGGGGCTGGCGGGGATGATCACGGAGAAGGGCCGTTCGCTGTCCGGAGGCCAGCGCCAGCGGGTGGCGCTGGCCCGGGCCCTGATGACCGAGGCCCCCGCCCTGGTGCTCATCGAGCCGACCTCCGCCCTGGACTCCCACACCGAGTCGCGGGTGGCCAGGCGCTTGGCGCGGGCGCGCGCCGGGCGCACCACGGTGGTCGTCTCCTCCTCCCCGCTGGTGCTGGAGGCCTGCGACGAGGTGGTCCTGCTCGACGACGACGGCGCCCAGCGCGTGCGCTCCACCCACCGGGACCTGCTGGCCAAGGCCCACCTGGGCCTGCCCGAGGCGGTGGCCTACCGCACGGTGGTGGCGCGGGCCACTGGTGAGGAGGCCGAGTCCTGATGGCGCTGCCGCTCGCACCCGGCCGGGTCGCCCTGCACAAGACCCTGCGGATCATGGCCTCCTACCGCTGGCGCTTCGCGATGGTCCTGATCCTGCAGATCATGGCCGTCCTGGCCACCCTGGTGGCGCCACAGCTGCTGGGGCGCCTGGTGGCCAGGGCCTCCCAGGGACGGGCCACGATCGACTATGTCGACACGGTGGTCCTGATCATCATCGGGGTCACGATCGTGGGCGCAGTGATCAACCGCTACGCCCAGATGCATGCCCGATCCCTGGGCGAGGCGGTCTTCGCCGACCTGCGCGAGCGCATGATGAGCCGTGTGGTGCACCTGCCGCTCTCGGCGGTGGAGACCGCGGGCACCGGCGACCTGGTGGGCCGGACCACCAACGACGTCTCGCGTATCGACTTCCTCGTGCGGGTGGGGATCCCCCAGATCCTCGTGTGCGTGGTGACGATCACCTTCACGGTGGTCGCCGCCGTCCTGTCCGACCCGCTGCTGGCCTTGGCCCTGCTGCTCATCGTGCCCCCCGTGTGGGGGATGATGAGCTGGTACCTGCCGCGCTCGGTGCCCGCCTACCGGGCGCAGTCGGCGGCCTACGCCCGCCTCAATGGGGCGGTCTCCGAGACGGTGGAGCACGCCGAGACGGTGGACGCCCTGGGGATGGGCGCCCGGCGCGAGGCCGCGATCGGGGCCGCTATCAAGGAGGCGTGGTCCCTGGAGCGCTACACCGCGATGCTGCGGGTGCTCCTGTTCCTGGTGCTCGACGTCGCCTGGCGCGCCCCGGTGGTGGTGGTCCTGCTGTGGGGCGGGTTCCTGGCCTCCCGCGGCTACGCCACGCTGGGGGCGATCACGACGGTGGCCCTGTACGCCATGGAGCTGCGCAAGCCGGTGGGCCAGCTGATGTTCTGGATCGACCAGGTGCAGGTGGCCCAGGCCTCCCTCTCGCGCATCCTGGGCGTGGAGGAGGTCGAGGCCGACCGCTCCCCCACCGGGCAGGTGCCCCAGGGCACTCGGATGGTGCTGCGCGATGTGCGCTTCGCCTACCGCGAGGGCGTGGAGGTGCTTCACGGCGTCGACCTGGAGCTGGTGCCCGGCGAGAGGCTGGCGGTGGTGGGCCCCTCGGGCTCGGGCAAGTCCACCCTGGGGCGGATGCTGGCGGGCATCAACCCGCCGACCTCGGGCAGCGTGACCGTGGGCGGGGTGAGGCTGACGGATCTGAGCGAGGAGGAGCTGCGGCGGCATGTGGCCCTGGTGACTCAGGAGCATCATGTCTTCGTGGGCTCGATCGCCGACAACGTGCGCCTGGGTCGCCCCGATGCCGATGATGCGATGATCCGCCAGGCCCTGGAGGCCATCGGGGCCGATGCCTGGGTCGATGAGCTGGCCTCGGGCATGGACACGATGGTGGGCTCGGGGCACCTGGGGCTGAGCCCCGCCCAGGCCCAGGAGGTGGCGCTGGCCCGCCTGGTGCTGCTCGATCCGCACACCCTCATCCTGGATGAGGCGACCTCCCTGCTCGATCCGCGTGCGGCCCGGACCCTGGAGCAGACCCTGTCCACGGTCCTGGCCGGCCGCACGGTGGTGGAGGTGGCCCACCGCCTCTACACCGCCCAGGATGCCGACCGGGTGGCGGTGGTCATGGATGGGCGCATCGTCGAGCTGGGGACCCATGAGGAGCTGGTGGCCCTGGGCGGGGAGTATGCGAGCCTGTGGGAGGCCTGGAGCCGCGAGTAACCCCTTCCTTTCGACAATTTGCATGAGATCGGCTTTTTCCGGGCCTGGAAAAGTACGATCTCATGCAAATTGTCGAAAATTGGGAGGGCGTGGGGAGGGGAGTCCTCCCCATTCCGCGCGGGCGGGGCGCTGCCCTACACTCCTGGGCGGCAGATCTGCCGCCCCATATCCCGCCCAGCACGGAGGTCATCGGTTGAGCACGAGGGTCGCCCTGCGGCGCGCGCAGCTGGACGCCTGGATCCACTCCCCCGCGGTGCAGAACGTCATCATGGCGGTCATCGTCATCAACTCCATCACCATCGGTCTGGAGACCGCCGTCCACGGCGCCTCCCCGGCCGCCAGGCTCCTGCACCTGCTCGACCACATCGCCCTGGCGGTCTTCGTGGGGGAGATCATCGTCAAGATCGCCGCCATGGGACCGCGCCGCTTCTTCTCCAGCGGCTGGAACATCTTCGACTTCCTGGTGGTGGCGGTGGCCCTGGTCCCCGGGGCCGGGCCCCTGTCGGTGCTGCGCACGCTGCGCATCCTGCGACTGCTGCGGGTCATCAAGTTCCTGCCGAGCCTGCGCCGCGTGGTGGAGGCGCTCATGCTCTCCCTGCCGGGGATCAGCGCCATCGCCGTGCTCATGCTCATGATCTTCTACGTGGCCGCGGTCATGTCCACCGCCATGTTCGGCCAGGCCTTCCCCGACTGGTTCGGCAGCCTGGGCAGGTCCCTCTACACACTGTTCCAGATCATGACCCTGGAGAGCTGGTCCATGGGGATCGTGCGCCCGGTCATGGAGCACTCCCCGTGGGCCTGGGCCTTCTTCGTGCCCTTCATCCTGGTCTCGGCCTTCACCATGCTCAACCTTTTCGTCGCGGTCATCGTGGACACCATGGGGCAGATGGACTCGACCTCCCAGCAGGACGCCGCCGCGCCGGAGGCCACCGCCGACCTGCCGCAGCAGCAGGCCGAGGGCACCACGCCGACCGAGAGCACCCGGGGCGCGAGCGCCGACACGCCGGCAGTCGGGACGGGCTCCGCGCACTCGGCCCAGGAGGAGATCAGCAAGACCAACCCCGAGGCCCTGGCCGGGGACGGCGATCCGATACCGGCTCGTCTGAGCCCCACCGTCCCCGAGGGCGGCGAGGGCCTGGCCGAGCTGCTGGCGGAGATGCGGGCCCTGCGCGCGGAGGTCGCGGCCCTGCGCGCCCAGCACGACGACGCGCACCGCTGACCCCGGCAGCGCTCCGACGGCGCACCGGCCACTGCACCAACCGCCGTCGCCCGGCGGTCAGGTCCGGACCGGACTGCCCCCGGGGAGCAGCGCTGAAGGCGGGTGCTGTTTCGCCGCGGCCCAGGCTATGAGATTCTTACCCCGGTGGCTCCACCCACCGACACCGTCCATAGCCGCGAAGGTTGTTCCTCCATGCCCCAGAATCAGCCCCCTGCGCCACCGTCGGCACAGTCCGCGCACGCAGGCCCCTCCACCCCCCAGCCGTCCTTGGGCGAGCTCGTCATACGCATCGGCGACAATATCGTCGCCCTGGTGCGCGGCGAGCTCCGCCTGGCCAAGGCCCGTGGGATGCGCATGGCCAAGACCATGGGGCTGGGCGCGGGCCTGCTGGGCGCAGCCGCGGTGCTGGCGCTCTACGCCTTCGGACTGGTGCTCGCCTCGATCGTCCAGGCGCTCAGCCTGGCCCTGCCGGCGTGGGCGGCCAGCCTCATCGTGGCCCTCGTCTTGCTGGTCATCGGCGCGGTCCTGGCCTACCTGGGCAGGGAGAGGCTCCTGGCCGCCAAGGCCGATGTGCCCGACCCCAAGGCCGGCCTCAAGCAGAGCGCCGAGGCCTTCAAGGGGGCGGTCAGCAGCGGTCTGGAGAGGGGGGAGTCCCAGTGAGCGCAGCAGCACAGAGCACAGGCAGGCAGGCCGGGAAGCAGGCGTCGGGCCCCACCCCCGAGACCTTGGCGGCCGCCCAGGACGCCCGTCGCCGCGCCCTGGTCTCCGACGTCGATGAGCTGGCCTCCCGCCTGGCCCCGGCCAGCCTCGCGCGCTCGGCCCGCCAGGCAGCCGACTCGGCGATGAGCACCCTGCGCACCCGCGGCCAGGAGGTGGCGGCCCAGGCCCGCAGCCAGGCCGAGGCCCTGGGCGGCCAGGCCCAGGACACGGCCCAGGGCCTCCTGGCCAAGGCGGGCATCTCCCGCGGCGATGGGACCGCTCCCGGCACTTCCGGATCCCCGGAGGGCGACCAGGCGCAGGCCTATGGGCTCGCCCCGTCCGCCGGCGGTGGCGCGCCACCGCTGGGGCGGCGCCTGAGCCTGCTGCTCGACGACGCCCGTGACGGCGAGCCGGTCGCCCTGGCGATCGTCACCGCCGCCGCCCTCGGCCTGGCGGGTCTCAGTGGCGTGGCGCTGGTCAAGGCGATCGCCACGCTGAGGTCGCCCCGGGCGGGGCGGTTCGAGGCCGGGCCTGCCCAGGCATGGCAGTGAGGCGCGAGCGCCACGGCGGAGCGGGGGGCTCGGAGGGGACCCCCGCCCCGAGCCCTGAGCAGATCGAGGAGGAGTTGCGGGCCCAGCGCCAGAGCCTGGCGGAGTCCATCGATGAGCTGATGGCCCGTATCGACCCGCGCGAGCAGGCCCGCCAGGCCGGTGACGACCTGCGCGATCAGGCGGGGACCCGACTGACCGCCCTGCGCGACCAGACCGGGGCCCGGGTCTCCGAGCTGGTCGCGCAGGGGCGCGAGGCCGAGGAGCGCGCCAGGCGCGGGCTCGGGCGCGCCCAGGAGGCCGGATCGCGTCGGCTCAAGGAAACCGGTTCCCGCCTGAGGGGCCTGTTCCGCACGCCCAGGTGACGGCACTCACCCGGCCCATGGTCCTCCCGGGGCCGCCTGAGTGCCCAGGGGTGGGCGGCACCACGGCACCTGAACGTCTTCCGAATGGTGTTCCCGCATGACGACGTTGTACGGTTGCCCCACGACACATTTGACCAGGAAGAGCGCGCCCTGTGCGCGCCGTGACACGTTGGAGGGGGTCGAGCCTATGGGGCGCGGCCGTCAGAAGGCCAAGGCAACCAAGGTTGCCCGTAAGCTCAAGTACTTCAGCCCGCAGACCGATTACGCCGCTCTCGAGCGCGAGCTCGTCTCGGCGTCCTCGGGCTCTGAGGCCGAGGACGAGATCGATTACGAGGAGCTGGCCGCCAAGTACGCCGTCGATGACGACGACTGGGATGGCTCCGACGAGGGTGGCAGGTAGGCCTGCTGGCCGATACCCCACCGGGACCACAGCCGGCAGGCCTCTCGCTTGCCGGCTGTCCCGTGCCGGGGCCCGACCTGCCTCAGGCATTGGTCGGATCCGCCGTTCAGCCCACCCGGTAGTCCCCGGTCAGGTCGACGGCGCCGCCGTCGACGCCCTTGGTGCCCTCCACCAGACGCCCCTGGGGCTGGCCGCCGGCAGTGCGCACCTCGCCGAGCACCCAGGCGGGGATGCCCGCGCTCTGTGCCACGCTCAGCACGCCGTCGGCGCCCTCGGGATCCACGACGGCGACCATGCCGACCCCCAGGTTGAGGGTTGACTCCAGGTCGCTCCAGGGCACCCGGCCCAGGTCGCGCATGACCGAGAAGACCGGCGGCACGCTCCAGGAGCCGCGGTCGACCTGGGCGACGAGCCCGCCGGGCAGTACACGGGCCAGGTTGGCGGCCAGGCCCCCGCCGGTGATGTGGGACAGGGCGTGGACGGGGCCGGGAGCGGCGGCGGGGGCCAGGGTCTCCAGCATCACCAGGCACACGCGGGTGTAGAGGCGGGTGGGCTCCAGCAGTTCCTCGCCCAGCGTGCGGCCGAACTCAGGGACGTGGCGCTCCAGGTCCCAGCCCGCGTGCTCGATGATGCGGCGCACCAGGGAGTAGCCGTTGGAGTGCAGGCCGGAGGAGCCCAGGGCCACGAGCACATCACCGGCGCGCACCTTCTCGGCGCCCAGGAGCCTGTCGGCCTCGACCACCCCGGTGGCGGCCCCGGCGACGTCGTACTCCTGGGGTCCCAGGAGGCCCGGGTGCTCGGCGGTCTCCCCGCCCAGCAGGGGGGTGCCCACGGCCTGGCAGGCCTGGGCCACGCCGCGCACAATATCGGCGATGCGCTCGGG
Source organism: Actinomyces capricornis (assembly GCF_019974135.1). NCBI lineage: Bacteria > Bacillati > Actinomycetota > Actinomycetes > Actinomycetales > Actinomycetaceae > Actinomyces > Actinomyces capricornis. The sequence continues at coordinate 1,831,988 of NZ_AP025017.1, read as the reverse complement.
CACCACGCGCCCGCAGGCGATGTAGTCGGTCATGAGCAGGGGGCGGGCGCCGACGACGACGATATCGTCGACCACCATGCCCACCAGGTCCTGGCCGATGGTGTCGTGGATGTCGAGGGCCTGGGCGATGGCCACCTTCGTGCCCACCCCGTCGGTGGAGGTGGCCAGCAGGGGGCGGCGGTAGTCGCGCAGGGCGGTGGCCTCCACCAGCCCGGCGAAGCCCCCCACGCCCCCCACGACCTCGGGGGTCATGGTGGCGGAGACGGCGGCCCGCATGAGCTCGACGGCGCGGTCCCCCGCCGCGGTGTCCACCCCGGAGGAGGCGTAGGTGATCGGCTGGTGCTGCTGGTCCTCATCGGGCGCGGATGTCATCACTGGGCTCCTTGGCGTGAGTGGGTCATGTCAGTTGGCTCCTGCCGGGCTGCCCGAGCCGAGCTCGGGGCGGGTGACCCGCCCGGCGGCCTCGTCCTGGGCCGGGCGGGGCGCGGTGGGACGGCGGTAGGCGGAGGGCACGCGGTTGACCGGGATGGTGCCGATCGGGACGCCCGGGGCGGGGGGCGGGATCGGGTAGTCGCCGGTGAAGCAGGCCAGGCAGAGCTCCTCGGCGCGCTGGCCTGTGGCCTGCACCATACCGTCGATGGACAGGAAGCCCAGGGAGTCGGCGTTGATGGAGCGACGGATCTCATCGACGCCCATGCCGGTGGCGATGAGCTCGGCCCGGGTGGCGAAGTCGATGCCGTAGTAGCAGGGCCACAGCACCGGCGGGGAGGAGATGCGCACATGGACCTCGGCGGCGCCGGCCTCGCGCAGCATCCGCACCAGGGCGCGCTGGGTGTTGCCGCGCACGATGGAGTCATCGACCACCACCAGGCGCTTGCCCTCGATGACCTCGCGCAGGGGGTTGAGCTTGAGGCGGATGCCCAGCTGGCGCAGGGTCTGGGTGGGCTGGATGAAGGTGCGCCCCACATAGGCGTTCTTCACCAGCCCCTGGCCGTAGGGGATGCCCGAGGCCTGGGCGTAGCCGATGGCCGCCGGGGTTCCCGACTCGGGGGTGGCGATGACCAGGTCGGCCTCCACGGGGTGCTCGCGCGCCAGGGCGGCCCCCATCTCGTTGCGCGAGGCGATGACACTGCGCCCGGAGATGCGGGTGTCGGGCCGGGCCAGGTAGACGTACTCGAAGACGCAGCCGGCGCGGCGGGCGGTGGCGAAGCGGGTGGAGCGCACGCCGTCGTCGTCGATCTCGATGAGCTCGCCGGGCTCGATCTCGCGCACGAAGGCGGCCCCCACGATGTCCAGGGCTGCGGTCTCGGAGGCCACCGTCCAGCCGTTGGACAGGCGGCCCAGGACCAGGGGCCGCACGCCCTGGGGGTCGCGGGCCGCGTAGAGGGTGCGCTCGTCCATGAAGACCAGGGAGAAGGCGCCGCGCAGCATCGGCAGGACGGCCAGGGCCGCCTGGTGCATGGTCAGGGGGGCCTGGGCGCCCCGGGCCTGGTCACCGGCGCCCTGAGCCGGCTGGTCGGCCGCGGCGGCTCCGGTGGTCAGGGAGCCGCGCTCGGAGACCAGGTTCATCAGGGCGGCGATGACGGCGGTGTCGGTGGAGGAGCCGCGGCCGAGCTCGCCGGTGAGGTCCTCCCCGGAGGTCTGACGCACGGCGGCCATGAGCTCGGGGGTGTTGGTGAGGTTGCCGTTGTGGGTCAGCGCCAGGGTGCCGCCTGCCGCCGGCCCCAGCATGGGCTGGGCGTTCTCCCAGGTGGTGGCGCCGGTGGTGGCGTAGCGGACGTGTCCGACGGCGATGTGGCCGGTGAGGTTGGACAGGGCGGCGTCGTCGAAGACCTGGGAGACCAGGCCCATGTCCTTGTAGACCAGGATCTGCCTGCCGTTGGAGGTGGCGATCCCGGCCGACTCCTGGCCGCGGTGCTGGAGGGCGTAGAGCCCGAAGTAGCTCAGGCGGGAGACGTCCTCCCCCGGGGCCCATACTCCGAAGACGCCGCACTCCTCGCGGGGGCCCTCCGCCAGCTCCTCCACCAGGGCGCCGTGGTCCTGCGACGGCGGTGCGCCCGCGGAGGCGCGCTGCCGCCGCCCACCGGTGGGGACGGGCTCGGCGGCCAGGGGGGCCGCAGTGGTGGGGGTACAGGTCGGGGCGGTTGCAGGGGCGGTCAGCGCGGGGTTCTCACCGGTGCTCACCGCCCCAGTCTTCCATGCCCTGCGCCGGGCTGCGCCATGACCCGCTGGAACCGGCCCGCGGGAGGCCGGGCCATCGGCACGAGCGTGCCGGCCCGGGCGCCTGGCCGCGGGCGGGGCTCAGGCCATGACGAACTCGGTGCGGCCGGCCGCGGGGTCGGCCAGGACGAGCCGGGCCCGCACCGTCTCCCCCAGGGGCAGGCGGGCGGCGCGCCGGTCATGGCGGCTCTGCTCCTTGCCTCCCTGTTCCGCGCGGCCCTGACCGGGACCTTGCTGGTCGGCATCCCCCGGCTCAGGGGCATGCCGGTCAGGGCGGTGCGGGTCGGCGCCCGCCGGGTCGCGGTCGTCGGGGGCCTGCCCACGAAGCTCGGCGACCACGGCCGGCTCGGAGACCATGAGCTCTCCACGCCCCTGGCGCACGGAGAGGATGACGCCCTCGAAGACCTCCCCCTCATGCCCGGCCATGACCATGGCCTCCAGGGCCGAGATCGCTCCCCGGCCCACCGCCCGGGCCCGGCGGCCGGCCTGGGCCATGGTCTCGGGGAGCCCGGGCAGGGCGCTGACCGCCCAGTCGGGCACGGGCCGCCCCGCGCACACGGCGATGCAGATCTCCTCGCCGTAGCGGTCCACCAGGCGGCGCAAGGGCGCGGTGACATGGGCGTAGGGGGAGGCGATGGCCGCGTGGGCGGTGCGCTGCGCCGCCTCGGCCATCCCAGCCGCCTCCGCCGCACCGCCCACGGGGGCAGCGCCGCCCTCCGGGGCGCTGCCGTCCACGGCCTCGGGCAGAGCCAGGTAGCCGGCGCCGCGGAACAGCGAGAGCGCCTGGTCCAGGAAGGCGGCGTGGGCGGGCACGGTGTGGTCGAGGCTGCGCACCAGCTCGGGGTAGGGCAGGTCCTGGGGCCAGTCGATGCGCAGGGCCCGGGCCACGCGGCGCAGGCGCCGGTAGTCCTCGGGGGCGGCCGGCGGCATGGTCCGCAGGATCCCGACGCCGGCCCCCATCATGATCCGGGCGGCGCAGATGCCGGTGAGCAGGGAGATCTGCGCGTTGTACTCCTCCACGGGCAGGGCGGCGCGGAAGACGAGCCGGTAGCCGCCGGGCACCGCCCCCTCCTGCTCCCCCGCACCGGCCGGGTCACTGGTCGGGGCCTCGATCGCCTCGATGGCCTGCTCGGGGGTGGCCAGGGAGACTCCCCCGCGAGCGGCCTCTCGCTCCTGGCGCAGTCGGCCGATGCGCTCCAGGAGCCGGGGCAGGTCGGCGGGGGCGCGCGGGTCGAGATCGGCCCGGCCGTCAAGGGCCTCCTGGACCTGGGCGTAGCTCAGGCGCGCCCGTGAGCGTACGAGGGCGCGCTCGACGTGGGCGTGGAGGACCTCACCGCGGGCGTCCAGGTCGATGGTCCACAGGCAGGCGGGCCGGTCCTGCTCCTCCAGGAGGGAGGCGACCCCGTGGGAGAGGACCTCGGGGTGCAGTGGTGTGGCGTGGTCGGGGGCGTAGACGGTCTCGCCGCGACGGCGCAGCTCGGCATCCAGGGCGCCCCCGGGCTGCACGAAGGTGGCCAGGGAGGCGATGGCGTAGTGGACGCGGTAGGCGGGGGCCGGGTCGGCCTCGGGCGCTGCGGGCGGCTCCGACGGGCTGAGGCGCTCCAGGGCCAGGGCCTGGTCCAGGTCCATGGATCCGACCGGGTCGATGGTGACCAGGGGCAGGTCGCGGGCGTCGCGGGCACCGTCGTCCAGGAGCCTGCGGGCCCCGCCGTCGGCCCATTGGGCGGCGGCCTGCTCGGCCTCGGCCAGCGCCTGGGGCGGGAAGCGCTCGGGGATGCCGTGCTCGGCGCGCAGGGCGTCCAGGGCTCGGGTGACCTCGGTGGGAGGCGCGGTGTGGGCGCTCAGGCGAGTGCGGCTCATGGGGTGAATCTACCCACCGCCCCTGCCCGGTGCAGGACCGGGGCGCGGCTCAGGCGCGCACCAGCGGCAGGTAGGCCGACAGGTCGCAGCGCTCTCCCGAGGCCCGCAGGGCTCCGCTGGCCAGGGCCTCGTCCCAGGCCAGGGCTCCGGTGGCCAGGGCCAGCCAGGTCTCGGAGTCCGTCTCCACGACGCTGGGCGGGGTGCCTCGGCGGTGGACGGCCCCGGCAACCGCCTGAGCGGCGGCGAAGGGCGGCACCCGTACCTCGACGGCGCGGCCCGGGGCGCAGGCCGCCAGCTCCTCCAGGGTGTAGCGCACCGCCGTCGCGGTGGTGCGCCGCAGTTGCGCGCGATCGGCCGGGCCGGCCTCCCGGCCCCCAGGGTCCTGCGCCTGGCGCGCCCATCGGCGCACCGCCTGAGCACCAGCATCCGGATCGATGCGCCGTCGAGGAGACATGGCGCAAGCCTACGCCGCCCGCCAGCACGCAACCGGCCTGGATTCACGCCGCGGCATCTGGTATGCGAGTGCGGGGTACAGCATGCGATGACCCTGCACTCGCATGCTGTACCCCGCACTCGCATACTGCGCGGCGCCCCTCCTGAAGGAGGCGCCCGCCGCCGGCCTCAGGCCTTGTGGGCGTAGCGCTTGAGCAGGACCACCAGCGCCGCCGTGACCACCACGCCGGCGAGGATCGCCAGGAGGAAGCTCAGGACGTTGGTGATGGCGAAGGCCACGAACACGCCCCCGTGCGGAGCGCGCGAGCCCACGTGCAGAGCCATGGACAGCGCCCCGGTCACCGCGCCCCCCGCCATGGTCGCCGGGATGATGCGCAGCGGGTCCGCCGCCGCGAAGGGGATGGCCCCCTCGGAGATGAAGGACAGGCCCAGCAGCCAGGCGCTGCGCCCATTCTCCACCTCGGCCTTGGTGAACAGGCCGGGCCGCAGGAAGGTCGCCACCGAGACCGCCAGGGGCGGCACCATGCCCGCAGCCATGACAGCGGCCATGACCTCGAAGGAGGCGGTGGTCGCGGCGGCCAGGCCGGCGGTGGCGAAGAGGTAGGCGGCCTTGTTGACCGGGCCGCCCAGGTCGAAGCACATCATGAGGCCCAGGATGACGCCCAGGAGCACGGCGGAGCCGCCCTCGGACATGGATGTCAGGCCGTTCTGCAGACCGGCCATGAGGGAGGCCAGGGGCTTGCCCAGGAGCATGTACATCACCGAGCCCACCGCCAGGGTGGTCCCCAGCGGGATGACGACCACGGGCATGAGGCCCCGCAGCCATCGCGGCACATTGAGACCGGTGAGCCAGGCCGCGACATAGCCGGCGAGGATGCCTCCCACCAGGCCTCCGATGAAGCCGGAGTCCACCGAGAGGGCTACCGCGCCCATGGCGAAGCCGGGAGCGATACCGGGGCGGCCGGCCAGGCCGAAGGCGATGTAGCCGGCCAGGGCGGGGACCAGGAAGCCCATGGCCGCCTGCCCCAGTACCAGGAACACCGATCCGAGGTAGAGCATCAGCCCGCTGGAGTGCGCCGCACCGGCGACCGTCCCCGGCAGGTTCCACAGGGTGTAGTCGTGCGCCACGGCCTCAGCCACGGGCCTGTCGGCGCCCTCGGGGGTCAGGGCGATGTCGTAGCCGCCGAAGAGGAAGCCCAGGGCGATGAGCAGACCGCCCGCGGCCACGAAGGGGATCATGTAGGACACGCCGGTCATGACCGCCCGCTGGAGGCGGCGGGCCCAGTGCACCGACTCCTCCTCATCCTCCGAGCCCCCCTCGGCCTGGGCCTCTCCCGCAGGCACCCGGGCGGCCGCGGGGTCGTCGATGGCGGCCAGGGCCCGGTCCACCAGGCCCCCCGCGTCATTGACGGCGGCCTTGACCCCGACGTCGATGACCGGCTTGCCGGCGAAGCGCTCCCGGCCCTTGACTGGCAGGTCGTGGGCGAAGATGACGGCGTCGGCCCGCGCCACGAGTGCGGGGTCCAGGGCGTCGATCCTGCCCGAGCCCTGGCCCTCGATGGCCACGGTGATGCCCCGGTCCTTGCCCGCCTGCTCCAGGGCCTCGGCCGCCATGAAGGTGTGGGCGATGCCGGTGGGGCAGGAGGAGACCCCGACGATGACCACATCCCCACCGGAGGCGGCGCCCCCGGCTGCCGCGGCGCCAGCACCTGCTGCCGCGGCGGGTGCCTCCTCGCCAGCCGACGAGGCCGGCTCATCCCCGCCGTCGAGCAGCTCGGGCTGGACCTGGCCGGTGACGATACGGGCCACCTCCTCGGGGCTGCTGGCCTGCCGCAGCGCCCCGGTGAACTCGTCCTGCATGAGGCCGCGGGCGAGCTTGGCCAGCAGTTGGAGGTGGACGTCGTCGGCGCCGTCGGGGGCGGCGATCATGAAGACGAGGTCGGCGGCCTGCTCGTCGGCCGCCCCGAAGTCCACCGGCTCAGCCAGTCGCGCGAAGCCCAGGCTGGGGGCCAGCACGTGGGGGCTGCGGCAGTGGGGGATGGCGATCCCGCCGGGGATGCCGGTGGGAGCGGTGGCCTCGCGCGCCTTGGCGTCGGCCGCCAGCCCGTCGGGGGAGCCGGCTCGGCCTGCGCGCGCCACGGTGGCGGCCAGGAACTCGATGACGTCTTCCTTACTCGGCCCGGCCTGGGCGTCCAGGACGACCAGATCGGGGATGATCAATGGCGTGTTCTCGGTCATGGGGCTTCCTTGTTGTCCGAGGGCCGCCTCGCGGGCACGAGGCGGAGTGGTGGTCGCGGGTTGGAGGGTGGACGAGGTCGGCGGCGGCCCGGCCGGAGGCGGGCGCCGTCGGGAGCGGCGGTCCGCCCGGCTCAGGCGAGCTGGACGACGACGGCGGGCTGGGCGGGCAGATCGGCGGGGGTGGGCAGGGTGGTTCCCGGCAGTGAGGCGGCTGCGGAGCCGTAGGCCATGGCCGTGGCCAGGCGCTCGGCCTCCTCGCCCCCGCGCACCTCGGCCAGGACGTAGCCGGCCACGGAGGAGTCCCCCGCCCCGACGGTGGAGACCACCGCGACCTCGGGGGCGGTGGCGTGCCAGGCGCCCCGGGCCGTGACCAGGACGGCCCCGGCGGGCCCCAGGGTGGCCATGACGGCGCCGATGCCCAGGTCCACCAGGGCGCGGGCGGCGGCGGCCACCGGCTCCAGGTCGCCGTTGATGGCTCCCTCCTCCAGGTCGGTGGCCCCCACCCCGGCCAGTTGGGCGAGCTCCTCGCCGTTGGGCTTGATGAGGTCCGGGGCGGATTCGGGCAGGGCGGAGGCCAGGGCGGCCAGGGGCGCATCGGAGGTGTCCACGGCGATGCGCAGGCCCGGGATGGCCTGGCGCAGGAGGGTGACGAGCCGGGCGTACCAGTCGTCCGGGGCGCCGGGGGGCAGGGAGCCGGAGAGGATGGCCCAGTCACGACCCTCCTCGGCCCGCTCCACAGGGGCTCCGGCAGGGGCTGTTGAGTCGGCGGCCGCGCCCAGTGCTGCGAGCAGCTCCTGCTCGACGGCGCTGACCTCCTGCCCGCTCAGGCCCGCCCCGGGCTCGTTGAGCTTGGTGGTGGTGCCGTCGGGCTCGGTGACGGCGGTGTTGATGCGGGCGGCCCCGGAGACCTGGACGGGCAGGGCCGTGAGCCGGTCCATGCCAAGGGCCTCGATGGCGGCCAGGAGGGGGTCGTGGGCGGCCACTGGCAGGAGGGCGGTGGCCGCCTGACCGGAGTTGGCCAGGACGCGGGCGACGTTGACGCCCTTGCCGCCGGGCTCCACGGTGACGGTGGCCAGGCGGTTGACGGCCCCGCGCTGGAGGGGACCGGGCAGGGTGACGGTGCGGTCGAGTGACGGGTTGGGTGTGAGCGTGAGGATCATGCGACGAGGACCTCTGTTCCGGTGGTGGCGAGCTGGGCGGTCAGGTCAGGGGGCGGCTCGACGTCGAGGACCAGCAGGTCCACGTCGTCGAGGTGGGCGAAGGAGACCAGGTGCTCCTGGCCGATCTTGGAGGCGTCGGTCAGGGCGATCACCCGGCGGGCGGCGCGCACCATGGCGCGCTTGACGGTGGCCTCGTCGGGATCCGGGGTGGACAGCCCGTGCTGGGCGCTGACGCCATTGGCCCCCAGGACGGCCACGTCCACGCGCAGGAGGGCCAGGGCCTCCAGGGCCTCGGGGCCGACGGCGGCCTGCGTCAGGCCGCGGACGTGCCCGCCCAGGATGCGCACGGTCGTCTCCCCGCGGGAGGCCAGGCGGGCGGCGATGAGGACCGAGTTGGTGATGACCGTCAGGCCGGGGACGCCGGGAAGGATACGGGCCAGGGCGCCGGTGGTGGTGCCGGCATCGAGCAGGAGGGTGCCGCCCTCAGCCAGGTCCAGGCGACTCAGGACGGCCTGGGCGATGGCCTGCTTGGCTGCGGTGTGGAGCTGCTCGCGGTGGGACACGCCGGTCTCGGGCAGCGCCAGGGAGGAGGCCGGGACGGCTCCGCCGTGCACCTTGCGCAGGACCCCGCTGCGGTCCATGGCGGTCAGGTCGCGGCGGATGGTCTCGGGGGTGACGTCGAAGTGCTCGGCGAGATCGTTGACCTGGACCCGCCCCAGGGCGCGCAATTGGTCGAGGATCTGCTCCTGCCTGTGCTGCGCTGCCATGGCTCGCCTCCTGACGTCATCATCGGCCGCATCGGATGCCTGATCGGACAGAATTGAACAGCGATAAATGTCTGTTCAGACATGATGGTATGTCTGTTCACACATTCATGTCCAGGGTGATGTGACCCATCAAACATCCTCTCGTCTCGTCGTCGTGGACTCCTCGCCGGAGAGCACTCGACCGGCCCTCCCCGATGCGGGGAGGGCCGGTCGAGTGATCACAGAGGCGCCTGGAGGCAGGCCCCCGGGCGTGCGGAGGCCGGGCCTCAGGAGGCCGAGCGACGACGGGCCACGAGCAGGAGACCGCCTGCCAGCAGGGCGAGGGCCAGCGCCCCCCAGGCCGGCGAGGCACCCGTGCGAGCCAGGGAGCCTGTGCCGCTCGGGGCGCCCGCCTGAGGCGCCGCAGTGGTGGCCTGTGCTGGCGCGGCGGCCTCGGTGGAGGCCGCAGGCTGCTCCGGGGCCGGCGGCGCATCGGCGGCCGGGGGCTGCTCAGCGGGCGGCTGGCTTGCAGCAGGGGGCTGGGTCTCGGTGGGCGTGTCGCTGGGAGCCGGCGAGGCCTGCTCCTCCACGACGGTCTCCACATAGAGGGTGTTGAGCACCTTGCCCTGGGAGTCAACCGTCTCCAGGGTCACGTAGCGGCAGGTCCGGTCGGACTTGGAGCGGCAGGTACCGGTGGGGGCGTCCGCCGGGACCGTGACATCGAAGGTGGCCTTGCCCGTGGTGGGCCCGGTGGCATCCACGGCCAGGTCGATGTCGTGGCTGGCGATCTCGGTGGTCCCGTTCATCACCCGCACCCGCTGGGCGCCCGCCTGCTGCTCGGCAGGGTTGGTGTAGGCCAGGCCGTCGAGGGAGACGGTGGCGGTGTCACGGCTCTTACCGGTCAGGGTCATGCCGACCTGGCGCTTGTCGTAGCCGGCCGAGATGGGCTGATCGCCGAAGGAGGCCAGGTAGGTCGAGGTGACGTCCCGGTCCAGGATCCCGGTGTTGACCTCCTCGTGGTCGGCCAGGGCGTCGTAGCCGTCCCCGCCCTCCATGACGAAGGAGTTGGAGGCCACGACCACCGTGTCGGTGTCGCTCAGGGGATGGCCGTCGACGACGATCTCGCGCACCACCTTGGCGCGGGCGGCCTTGATGTCCTCAGCGCGGGTGGAGGCATCGGCACCCGAGGCCGCCAGGTCGGCCTGGATGGCGGCCAGCTCGGCCTCGGCCGAGGCGTCCAGCACCACGCCGACATTGCTGGACAGGCCCAGGGTCAGTACCGAGCGGCTCGCCCCGGGCTGCCACTGCTGGGCCAGGAGGGCCTTGAGCTCGGCGCCGGTGAGGGTGGTGTAGGCCATCTCATTGCCGAAGGGCTGGACCGTGTAGGCCTCCCCGGAGGTCAGCACCCCGTCCCCCTCCTTGGCGTCGCTGGAGGCGTAGAGGTAGTCGGCCCGCACTCCCCCGGCGTTCATCAGGCCCACGTAGTAGGTGGAGTCCGTGGGCTGGATGCTGGTGGCCAGCCAGTGGCGGAAGGACTCGGCGATGACATTGGAGGCGGTGGACTCCGTGCCGCGGTGCCCGCCGGGCCCGTTGCCGTCCGATCCGCGCAGGAAGTCCGAGCCGATCCTGGCCAGGGGCTTGGCTCCCTGGGTCGAGGAGTCGGTCTCGGCCTTGGAGACGATCCCGGCCACGCCGTAGGCGTCGGTGGTGCAGCCCGAGGTCTTGAGGTCCTTGTTCTCCGCGGTCACCACGCTGGTGCGCTTGGTGGCGGGGTCGTAGCTCAGGGAGATGCGCCCCAGGGCCCAGCCGTAGTGGTCGGCCTGGACCACGGCGATCTGGTTGCCCTCGGCGCCGGTGACCGTCTGGGCGAAGGGCACGTGGCTGTGCCCGGCGAAGACGGCGTCGACGCTCTTGTTGAAGGAGCCGGCCGTCAGCGCGGCGTCCTCGTGGGACAGGACCACGACGACGTCGGCCTCACCATTGGCGGCATCTCCGTCCTTGAGCTCACTGGCCTTGGTGTTGGCGGTCTGGACCGCCGGGCTCAGGGTCAGGGAGGCCAGGGCCGAGGGCGGGACCAGGGCGGGCAGCTCATCGGTGACCGCCCCGACGAAGGCCACACGCACCCCTCCGGTCTCCTTGATGAACACACCGTTGCCCGCCCCCTCGGCACTCAGGGGCGCCGAGCCGGTGACATTGGCGGCCAGGATCGGGGCGTCGGTGGCGCCCAGGATGCGTCCCTCGAGGTCGGGCAGGCCCTTGTCGAGCTCGTGGTTGCCCAGGGCCGAGACGTCCAGCTTCATCGCGTTGAGCACATCGATGGTGGGTCGGTCCTCCAGGGCCGAGGAGACGTAGGCCGATCCGCCCACCGAGTCCCCCGCGGAGACGAACAGGGTATGGGGGTTGCTGGCACGGGCGGCGGAGACCTCGCAGGCCAGTGTCACCGCGCCGGGGTCGGCCACGGTGACCTGGCCGGTGGCCTTGTCCGTCTGGGTGGTGCGGGAGATGTGACCGTGGAGGTCGGTGATGCCGAGCAGGTCAATGGTGACCGCCTCGCCGCCCTGTGCGGGGGGCGCGGGCTTGTCCTCGTCAGCAGCGGCGATGGGCGCGGCGGCGGCAAGAGCGAGGGCGCTCAGAGCGGCGGCGGCCTTGGCGAGGGGGCGTGTTCTCATCAGAGTCCTCGAAGGGCGGGATTACGGAACGGTTACACAGTACGCCGGTCGCCGCCCCTCCGCGCGGGATTGACAGAGATCCCTCCAGATTCTTGGCGGATCTCATAGATCGCACCTCAGGCCGCATCGGCCTGCCGCAGCATCGACGACGCCGCCCGCCCCTTGTCGCGGGACGGGCGGCATCAGCACTTCCAGGGGATCCTCAGCGCCGTTCTCGGTACAGCGGCCGGCCCCGGGCGCCGGGGCGCCGGCGGCTCACACGATGCCGTGGGCGATCATGACATCGGCCACACGGGTGAAGCCCGCGGCATTGGCGCCCAGCACGTAGTCGCCGGGACGGCCGTACTCCTCGGCGGCGCTGACGCAGGAGTCGTGGATGTCCTGCATGATGCCGGTGAGCTTGGACTCGGCCTTCTCGAAGCTCCAGCGGGTGCGACCCGCATTCTGCTCCATCTCCAGGGCGGAGGTGGCCACGCCCCCGGCATTGGCCGCCTTGCCGGGGCCGAAGAGGATGCCCGCGGACAGGAAGGCGTCCACCGCCTCCGGGGTGGAGGGCATGTTGGCGCCCTCGGAGACCACGCCGCAGCCGCCGCGCAGCAGGGTGGCGGCGGCATCGCCGTCGAGCTCGTTCTGGGTGGCGCAGGGCAGGGCGACGTCGCAGGGCACGTCCCACACCGAGCCGCCGGTGACCAGACGGGCACCGGGGCGGCGCTCGACGTAGTCGGCCACGCGCCCGCGCTCGACCTCCTTGACCTGCTTGAGCAGCGCCAGGTCCACACCGGCCTCGTCGACGACGTAGCCCGAGGAGTCGGAGAAGGTGATCGGGGTGGCGCCGAGCTGCTGGGCCTTCTCGATGGCGTAGATCGCCACGTTGCCGCCACCGGAGACGACGACCTTCTTGCCCTCCAGGGAGTCGCCCTTGGTGGCGAGCATCGACTGGGCGAACAGGACGGCGCCGTAGCCGGTGGCCTCGGTGCGCACAAGCGAGCCGCCCCAGGCCAGGCCCTTGCCGGTGAGGACCCCGGCATCGTAGGAGTTGCGCAGGCGCTTGTACTGGCCGAACATGTAGCCGATCTCACGGCCCCCCACGCCGATGTCCCCGGCGGGCACGTCGGTGCTGGGGCCGATGTGGCGGGCCAGCTCGGTCATGAAGGACTGGCAGAAGCGCATGACCTCTGCGTCGGAGCGCCCATGCGGGTCGAAGTCCGAGCCGCCCTTGCCGCCGCCGATGCCCTGAGCGGTCAGGGCGTTCTTGAAGATCTGCTCGAAGCCGAGGAACTTGATGATCCCGGCGTTGACCGAGGGATGGAAGCGCAGGCCGCCCTTGTAGGGGCCCAGGGCGGAGTTGAACTCGATGCGGAAGCCGCGGTTGACCTGGACGTTGCCCGCGTCGTCGACCCAGGGCACGCGGAACATGATCTGCCGCTCGGGCTCGACGAGCCGCTCCAGCAGAGCCGCCTCAGCGTAGTGGGGGTGCTTGGCGATGACGGGGTCGAGGGACTCCAGCACCTCGCGGACGGCCTGGTGGAACTCGGCCTCTCCACGATTGCGGGCCACGACCTGCTCGTAAACCTTCTCGACAACGTCCTGCATACTGCTTCTCCTTCACCTTGCAGGCAGACTGCGCACCTGGCTGCCGCCTCGGTGCCGGGCTCAGATTTCCACTCAGGCGTTCACTGAGGCGAAACACCGCGTCATCTGGCAGAAACCTGGGCGCCCGGGTCAGGGGCGCATTGCGCCGCAGCAGGCCCAGCACCGCCCCTCCGCAGTCCCACCCCGCCCCGCCCGGCAGTGGCCCAGACAACACCGCAGTGTCCGCATACTGGGCACCGCCCTCGACCACGAGCGGTCCGTTCTCCTCCCGCAGGCCGAGGAGAAGGCCGGGGACCGGCTCTATCATCAGCACGATGCTCCTACACGCTCCCTCTCGCCGCTCCGCCCTGCCCTCCACCATGGCCGAGCTCATCACCCTGCGCTCCGTGGTGGAGCTGCCGATCGTCCAGCGCCATGCCCTGGAGGCCGAGACGCTGCGGCGGGTGGCGGAGGTCGACCGCGTAGGGGACCTCACCTGCTTCAACGTCGCCGAGGTTCCCGAGCTGGCGAGCCTGAGCGATCCCTCGGAGTTCTTCAGCCCCGACGAGCACGGCTGGGCTCTGGGGCACGCCCTGAGCCACGCCGTCGAGCACGGGCAGAGGCTGTGGCTGTGCGAGGCCACCCCCGCACAGGTCGAGGCGCTGCGGGAGCTGCTGGGCGAGGACCTCGTGCACCTGGCCAATGCCCTGTCCGACCAGGCCGGGGCCGCGAGCGCCCCCCAGATCCCACAGGCCGGGGACCCGCGCGGCGCGTGCGGCGCCGGCGGCGCGGCCCCCCATGACGGGACAGCCTGCGTGGTGGCCCTCAGCCCCCGCGCCCTACTGGACCGGTGGGCCAAGGCGGGCCCCGAGCACGTCACCTACCTGCGCACCGTCCTGGAGGGCACCGACCCGCTGCGCGTCTCACGGCACACCCTGGAGGCGCTCAGGACCGCCCGGGTCAGGCTGCTGCCCCGCTCCAGCATCACCCGACTGCTGCACAACCCCCGCTTCCTGGCCTATGCCACGGTCTTCATCTACTCCTCCCTGCGGGCCCTGCCCGCGGCCCTGGCCCCGGGCTTCCACGGCAACCCCTGGGTACTGTGGACCATCGATATCGTCACCGCCGTGCCCTACACCTGGGGCATCATCGCCATGGTGGCGGGCAAGCGCCTGCGCATCCGCATGCTCGGCCTGGTCATCACGCTGATCACCTTCATCGCCCCCTACCTGTACTTCTTCGCCCGGGGGCAGGACTACCCGCCCTGGGTCCTGCTCGTGGTCGGGTTGCTGATCGTCCTCACCCTCCTGCTCGAGGGTGGGCGCTGGCTGCGCGACGTCGGCGTGGCCCGGGGCGTGCAGGCGCCGAGCCGCGAGCAGGCCCCGCACTCCCCCGCACAGCCGCCGGGCCGCCGCGCGCCGCGCGAGTGATCGGGGGCGTCCCTGGCCCCGCGGGGCCGCGCTCAGGCGGTGGCGGTCTCGTCGGCGCCGCGGATCGAGCGCAGGACGCCGACGAGCATGAACCAGCCCCCAGAGATGACCACTGCCGCGACCAGGGGCAGGGGGCGGTCGGGGTAGACCGCCACCAGCCAGCTGCTGGCGGCCAGCCATACCCCCGCCGAGGCGATGTTGAGGGCCCGGAACCGCTTGACTCGGGCGGGGTGCAGGTAGTGGGTGGGCACCAGTGTCAGGATCGCCAGGATGATGGTCACCGGCACATTGACCCAGGTGGGGGTGCCCAGAACGTAGAACATGAGGGCCACGATGTTCCAGGCCGCCGGGAAGCCGACGAAGTAGTAGTCGGTGGACTTCCAGTTCTTGTTGGCGTAGCAGAACATGGAGGAGCTCAGGATGAGGATGAGCATGAATGCCTTGACCGGTCCCGCACCCATGGGCAGGTACAGGTACATGAAGAGTGCCGGGATGAAGGTCCAGGTGAGGTAGTCCACGACGATGTCGACGATGACGCCGTCGAACCAGGGGATGATCTCGGCCACGCGGGTGCGGCGCGCCAGGGTGCCGTCGACGCCGTCGACCACGAGCGCCACCAGGAGCCAGACCCACATCCAGGTGATCTCCTCGTGGATGGCCGCGAGCGTCGCCAGGGAGGCCCACACCAGCCCGGACATGGTCAGGCAGTGGACCGCCCAGGCGGCCGCCCGCGCACTGAGCGGGTAGTGGGTGGTCGTCACGGGTGCTCCTCTCAACAGGTCCTTCCTGGCAGAGTCTAAGCACCTTCACGGCAACCTATGCGCCCGCTGTTTATTCACAGCAGGCGGGCAAGGGGCGGTGACCTGCGCAGATGCCAGCAGACCCCGCTGATGAGAATCGTTCTCCAGTAACAATGATCCTAGGCCCCAAGGCCCACGGCCCCGGCCGAGCCACCCGGAGGCCCGGCCGGTGCGCCTAGAAGCGGAAGCTGCGGAAGTCGAAGGGGTAGATGCCCATCGGGTTCCAGTGCGCCACGAGCAGGCCCCCGGCATAGGTGCCCTCGCGCCACACCTCGCTCTCGATGAGGACGCCGCTGTCGGGCAGCTCGCTGAGGCTCAGGCGGTGGCGGCCGTCAGCGTACTCATCCGCCTTCTGGATCGGGTAGAGGCTCAGCTCGGAGGAGGGCACGGGGAAGCGGTCGATCTGCTCTTCCAGGGCGGAGAGCGAATCGCCTGAGATCCCGTAGCGGCTGGCCAGCTCGTTGAGGTCGCGCCGCGCGATGGCCGAGACGAACTCCTCCACCTCGGTGTAGATCCGACGCCGCAGCTCGGGGTCGCCCCAGGGTGCGGGAGCCTCCTCCTGCGGCATCGCGCCACCGGCCTCGGCGCCCGGCTCGGGCTGCTCCCCCGCCTGCCCCTCGACCTGGGGCTGGGCCCCGGGTGCTTGGTACGGCGCGGGCTGGGCCGGTTCCGCCCCTGAGGCGGTGGCCGCCATGCCGGCGGTCTCGACCGCGCCGGGGGTCTCGGGGGCCTGGGGCCCCCCAGGAGCCGGGGGCTGCCCGCCTTCGGCGGGGGCCTGGACCGGCTCCGGCTCGTCCAGGGCCGCCGGGTCGGCGGCGTGGGCGCCCCGGCGCGCCTGGCCCACAGGAGACGAGACGTGGGCGTCTCCCGACAGGAGGGCGAGGTCGGGCATCCCGGCCCCCTCGGGGGTGTCGGTCTCCACGGTGGGCAGAATGTCCCAGGGGCTGGGGGCGAAGCCCTGGCCACTGGAGTCGTCGGCCACCAGGGACAGCGCGGGCACGGGATCCGCCGAGGGCTCGGCGCTCTGCGGGGCGCCGTCCTGCACGCCCGGCTCGGCCCCACCGGCCGGGGGAGCCGGCTCCGACCCGGCAACGGGCTCATCGGGCTCGGGGTGATCGACGGCCTCCTCCTGGGCCGGCAGTGCATGCCGGCCGTGCTCGGCGGCATGGCCGTCGCCCAGCCCCTCAGGGGAGGCCTCGGGGCCGGGGGCGCCCTGATCGGCGGCCTGCGCCGTGCCCGGCTCGACGCCCGCGCCCTGATCCGCCTCGTGGGCCTCCTCGGCCGGGGCCTGGAAGGGCAATGGCTCGGCACTCCGCGGAGTCATGAGCACGCGGGTCAGGCGGCCCTCGATGACCTCGGGGTGGGCCAGGAGGTCCCAGACCTGCTCGGAGCCCGCGCGCAGTCCCAGGGTGGGGGCGTCGAGCACCGCGACCTCGCCGTCGGGCAGGAAGCAGAAGAAGGGGCCGGTCATCTCGCCGGTCTGGGCATCCCACAGCCGCACCGTGGCATCCTCCGAGCCGGTGATGATGCGAGCGCCATCCGGGCTCCACTGCGCGGCGGTCACCCCGAATCGGTGGCCTGCCAGGGTGAGCACCACCTTGCCGGAGACCTCGTCCCAGACCCGTGCCACGCCGTCGTCGAAACCGGCCAGGACGCGCTGGCCATCGGGGCTCCAGGCGAAGGAGCGCACCATGGCGCCCTGGCCCGCGAGCCTGACCAGCTCCCCGCCGGTGATGGCGTCCCACACGTGCCCATCGCCGTCGGCGCTGCCGGTGACCACCCGGGGCCCGCCACGGGTCCAGGCGACCTCGCGCACCCAGTCGTGGGTGAAGGTGCGCACCACCTTGCCGGTGGTGGTATCCCAGATGCGGGCGCTGCCGTCCTGCGAGCCGGTCAGGGCCCTGGCGCCGTTGGGGCTCCACGCCACCGAGGTGACAATGTCGGAGTGGCCCTCCAGCTCCAGCAGGGCGGTGCCGCGGTCAGCGTCCCAGATGACCGCCATCGAACTGCCCACGCCGGTGAGCAGGCGCCGGCCCTCGGGGCTCCAGGCGAAGGCGTTGACCTCATCGAGGCCGGCCGTCAGCGACAGGATCCCCTCCCCGGTGCTGGCATTGAGCACGGACACGCCGCGCGAGAAGTAGGAGTCCGCGGCCAGGCGGCTGCCATCGGGGCTCCAGCCGAAGCTGGACAGCTCGGGATCCTGGACATCGACCGTCAGCACGGGCTCGCCGGAGGTCAGGTCCCACACGCGGGTCCCGCCGATCTTGGCGCCCACGACCACCCGGCTGCCCTCGGGGCTCCAGGCCACGGCGTCCACGCTGTTACCGGGGCCCAGCACCTTGACGCACTCGCCGGTGACCGGATCCCAGATGCGCACGGTGTGGTCGTGGGAGCCGGTGGCCACGCGGGTGGAGTCCGGACTCCAGGCCAGGGAGCAGGCCCACTTGCCGTGCCCCGCCAGGGTCATCAGCTCCACCCCGGTGTTGGCGTCCCACACATGGGCCGAGGAGTCTCCCAGGTCGTCGGTGACGATGCGGGTGGAGTCCGGACTCCAGGCCACGGTGCTCACCCAGTACTCGCCGCTGAGGGTCAACAGGTGGGCACCGGTGGCGGCGTCCCACACGCGGGGCATGGACTCATCGGAGGCGGTGATGATGCGGGTGGAGTCCGGGCTCCAGGCCAGGCCGGTCATGGGCTCGACCGCACCGTCCTCGCCCTGGGCGGTGTCCTGGACCGGGATGGGGCCCACGTGGAGCAGCTCGGTGCCGGTGGTGACATCCCAGATGCGGGCGGTGCCGTCGTCCGAGGCGGTGGCCACGCGGGTGCGGTCCGGGCTCCAGGCCACGGCCGTGACATTGTCGGCATGGCCGACCAGGGTGCGCACGGTCTCGCCTGTGGCGGCATCCCAGATGCGGGCGGCGTCGTCCTCCATGCGCGTGATGAGGCGGGTGGAGTCCGGGCTCCAGGCCACCGCGCCCCCGATGGCCTGCCCACCCAGGTCCAGCAGGAGGAGGTCCTCACCGGTGTCCGCATCCCAGATGCGGGCGGTGTGCTCCTCGGAGGTGGTGGCCAGGCGCCTGCCATCGGGGCTCCAGGCCGCGGCATTGACCGAGCCCCCGCGACCGGTCAGGGCGAAGAGCTCGCCGCCGCTGTCCGCATCCCAGACGCGGGCGGTGCCGTCATGGGAGCCGGAGAGGATCCGAGTACCGTCCGGGCTCCAGGCGAGTCCCCACAGGGCATCGAAGTGGCCTGCATAGAGGGACACCCGGCGCGGGTCGATCGTCTCGGAGGTCTCTGATGGCGCAGTCATGCTCGAAGTCTATGGAGAACGCCTTGGGGTCTGCTGGATCTTCCGCCCATCGCGAGCACCGACCGCCGTTATCCCCGCGTGACCGCCCCGGAGGCGGTACGTTGGTCTGCCGGGCATTCGCCGCCCTTTCCGTGACACCGATGTGACCATCGGGAGCGCGCTGGCCGAGCCCCCGGCACCGGCCCGGGAACGGCGGGGACCGGCATGCCGGTCGGGCACGCCGGTCAGAACAGGGCGGGCAGGGTGGCCTCCACGTCCTCGCGCAGCTCGTCCAGGTCCAGGATGAGGGGCCGGCCCGCACCGCCGTCGGAGAGCAGGTCGCCGCCGGTGACCACGAGCAGGTCCCCGCCGGTGGTGCCCAGGCGGGCCACGGGGACGTCCTCGGCCTCGGCGGCCGCGATGACCACCGGGACCGCGGCCTCGGGGACCGCGACGATGGCGCGCGCCCCGGACTCCGAGAGCAGGGCGGTGAAGTCGTCGACACCCTCCCCCTCGACCGCCGTCAGATCCACGCTGGCCCCCACGCCGCAGCGCAGGCAGGAGTCCACGAGGGTCTGGATGAGTCCCCCCGCGGAGCAGTCGTGGGCGGCGCGCACCAGGGGACCGGCGCCGTCGGGCAGGTCCGCCCCGTGGAGGGCGAGCAGGACCCGGCCCAGGGCCATCTCCGCCTCCAGGTCCACCCGCGGGGGCAGGCCGCCCAGGTGCCCGTGCACGGCGCGGGCCCAGGCCGAGCCGTCCAGCTCCTCGGCGGTGGCGCCCAGGGCCATGATGGCTAGGCCCTCCTCATACCAGCCCGAGGGGCGCACGCGGCTGACGTCCTCCAGCACCCCCAGGACCCCGACCACGGGGGTGGGGTTGATGGAGGAGTCGATGCGCCCCTTGTCCTTGCCGTGGGAGTTGTACAGGGACACGTTGCCGCCGGTGACCGGCACGCCCATGGCGGCGCAGGCATCGGCCAGCCCGGTAATGGCTTCCACCAACTGCCACATGGCGTCGGGGTCCTCCGGCGAGCCGAAGTTGAGGCAGTCGGTGACGGCCAGGGGGCGCGCGCCCACCGTGCACACGTTGCGGTAGGCCTCGGCCAGGGCCTGGGCGGCGCCGGTGGCGGGGTCGAGCTTGGTGTAGCGGCCATTGGCGTCGGTGGAGATGGCCACGCCCAGGCCGCTGGCCTCATCGACGCGGATCACCCCGGCGTCGTCGGGCTGGGACAGGGCGGTATTGCCGCGCACGAAGCGGTCGTACTGGTTGGTGATCCAGGCGGTGGAGGCCTGGTTGGCATCGGTGACCACGGCGCGCACCTGCTGGGCCAGCGCGGCGGCGCTGCTCGGGCGCTCCAGGCGCGCCGAGGTGTCGGCGTTGAGCTCGTCCTGCCAGGCGGGGCGGGCGTAGGGGCGCTCGTAGGTGGGGCCCTCGTGGGCCACGGTGCGCGGGTCGACGTCCACGATCCGCTCCCCGAAGTGGTCGATGGTCAGGCGCCCCGAGCCGTTGACCTCGCCGATGACCGCGGCCTCGACGTCCCAGCGCTCGATAACGGCCATGAAGTCCTCCAGGCGGTCCGGGGCGACCACGGCCATCATGCGCTCCTGGGACTCGCTCATGAGGATCTCGCCGGCGGTGAGGCTGGGGTCGCGCAGCAGGACCTTCTCCAGGTCCACGTGCATGCCGCCGTCGCCGTTGGAGGCCAGCTCGGAGGTGGCGCAGGAGATCCCCGCGGCCCCCAGGTCCTGGATGCCCAGGACCAGGCCGGCGCCGAACAGGTCCAGGCAGCACTCGATGAGGACCTTCTCCATGAAGGGGTCGCCCACCTGCACCGAGGGGCGCTTGGCGGGCATGCCGTCCTCGAAGGACTCCGAGGCCAGGATGGAGGCGCCGCCGATGCCGTCCCCGCCGGTGCGCGCCCCGAAGAGCACCACCTTGTTGCCCGCCCCCGAGGCGTTGGCCAGGTGGATGTCCTCGTGGCGCAGCACGCCCACGCACAGGGCGTTGACCAGGGGGTTGTCCTGGTAGGAGGAGTCGAACTCGGTCTCCCCGCCGATATTGGGCAGGCCCAGACTGTTGCCGTAGGTGCCCACCCCGGCCACGACGCCGTGGACGACGCGCGCGGTGTCGGGGTGGTCGACGGCGCCGAAGCGCAACTGGTCCATGACGGCCACGGGCCGGGCGCCCATGGAGATGATGTCCCGCACGATCCCGCCCACGCCGGTGGCCGCACCCTGGTAGGGCTCGACGAAGCTGGGGTGGTTGTGCGACTCGACCTTGTAGGTGACCGCCCATCCCTGGCCGATGTCCACCACCCCGGCGTTCTCGCCCATGCCCACCAGGAGGTGGGCGCGCATCTGCTCGGTGGTCTTGTCCCCGAACTGGCGCAGGTGGATCTTGGAGGACTTGTAGGAGCAGTGCTCGGACCACATGACCGAGTACATGGCCAGTTCGGCGTTGGTGGGGCGCCGGCCCAGGAGGGTGCGGATGGACTCGTACTCCTCGGCCTTGAGGCCGAGCTCGGCCCAGGGCATCTCCTGGTCCGGGGTGGCGGCGGCGTCCTGGACGGTGTCGGAGTGCGGGGCGGGGGCGTGCGGCTCAGGCGCCATGGGTGCTCCTGGATATCAGTGGGATGCGGTCAGGTGCGGTGGGAGTGGACTGCGGCCAGGGGAAGCGTATCGGACCCGGCGCCCACCGGCCGAGGCGGCGAGCGGGCGGGCGGCGCGCCGTCGGCGGCCCGGGAGCGCCCGGGTCGGGAGGGCCGGGCGAGCAGCGCTGAACGGCGGATTCAGGCGCCCGCCGGGGGCCGGGCGGCGGCACGCCCACCCCGCCAGTGCTGCGCCTCACACGATTTAGGGGCAAGATCGGAGCATGAGAGACATCGACGTCGCCCCGCTGCCCCTCTCGGACCTCGAGAGCCACCTCGATGAGGTGGCCATCCGCCGCCTCCATGCGGGCATAGAGGCCGCCCGGGCCCTGCTGGAGGGCCGCACCGTGTGGAGCGTGACGCCCACGGCGGCCGCCGGCGCCGGCCCGGCGGAGACGGTCGCCTCCCTGGTGGGCTATGCGCGCGGGCTGGGCCTGGCCACCCGCTGGCTGACCCTGGATGCCCCGGCGGAGTTCACCCGGATCGCCGACCGGCTGCACGCCGGCATCCACGGGGACCGGGGCGACGGCGGCAGGCTGAGTGAGAAGCAGCGGGACATCTACGAGCATGTGCTGGCCTCCAATGCGGAGAACATCATCGAGGAGATCCGCCCCGACGACATCGTCATCCTCCACGACCCGCCCACCGCCGGCCTGGCCCGGGCGGTCAAGGCCACGGGCGCCTCGGTGATCTGGCGCTGCCATGCGGGGACCGAGGAGGCGGGGGAGGCCGCGGCCCACGCCTGGGCCTTCCTGGACCGCTACCTGGAGGATGTCGATCTCACGGTGGTCTCGCGCCCGGAGTACCGGCCCCCGTATATCGAGGAGGAGCGCTGCGCCGTCCTGGCCCCCTCGATCGACGCCGACTCCCCGAAGAACCGGGTCCTGGACCTCGATGAGGCCTGGTCGGTGGCGCGCCTGGCGGGGATCTTCGCCGGGGAGCCCCCCTTCACCGCGGTGCCCTTCATGCGCCATGACGGGCGGGCGGATGCCTTCCGGGGACTGGAGGACTCCCCCATGGCCTGGGGCGCGCCGGTGCCCCTGGGGTGCCGCACCGTCACGCAGGTCAACCGCTGGGACCGCCTCAAGGGCGGCCTGGAGCTGGTGGAGGCCTTCGCCGAGCACATCGCCGCTCTTCCCCCGGACGCCCACCTGCTCCTGGTGGGGCCGCGCCCGGACACCGACCGGGATGCGGGCTCGGCCCGGGTGCTCTCGGAGATCGTCGAGCGCTGCTCGGTGCTGCCGGATTCGGTGGCGCAGCGGGTGCATGTGGCGGCAGTGAGCATGGAGGACCGGGAGGTCAATGCCACCGTGGTCAACGCGGTGCAGCGGGTCTCCTCGGTGGTCACGCAGCGCTCACTGGTGGAGGCCTTCGGCCTGACGGTGGCCGAGGCCATGTGGAAGAAGGCGCCCGTGGTGGCCTCGGCCGTGGGCGGTATCCGCGATCAGATCGACGACGGCGTGGATGGCGTGCTCGTCGATCCCGCCGACGGCGCCGCCTGGGCCGAGGCGGTGGCCGACCTACTGCTCTTCCCGGAGCGGGCGGCCGAGATGGGAGCCGCTGCCCATGAGTCCGTGCGCCGGGAGTTCCTGCCCAACCGCCACATGCTCGACCTCCTGGAGGTGCTGGCGCGCCTGGTCGGCTGAGGCACGACCACGAGTTATCCACAGGCGTCATCCACAGGGCTGTGTGCCTGTGTGTGGATTCCCGAGATGAGGCCCTTCCCGTTGTGAACATGAGTGGAAACGAGATCCACGTGCGCCGCGGGCGGGCGGCCGGAGGGGGTTCCCGCCCGTCTCATCCCGGAGACTCCCGGAGATCTGAGCGCTCAGTTTCCCGCATTCTCCCGCGCAGTTTCTGAGCTTTTCCCACCTTCAGGCATCATCGGCCTGAGCGCTGGGGTGGGTCGGGCTGGACTGGACAGGACGTGCCCCTGTGATCTGCGCGCAAGCAGTACAGGTCGCCGCAGGCGCCCCGCGTGGGCGGCGTGGGAGGCCGGCGCACGGCGCTCTTCATGGAGTTGCCCACAAGTGGGAGGCGCGTCTGTGGATAAGCACAACGATGACCGGAATCCGCTCCGCCCGTCGCCCCTGCCGGGGAGGCGGCCGACGGGGCTGTCGGGTGGCGCCCCTGCTGCTTCGGGGTGGCCCGGGGTGTGAGCCGGGCCCCGGGAGGGCGGCGGGGCCGCAGTTGGTCGTCGTCTGGCGGAAAAGACGTCACTTGGCGGAATGGACGACACCTACAGGGTACGTCCATTCCGCGAAGCGACGCACTCGTCGCGAAGTGACGTCGAATCGCATCGCCCCACACCACTCCCAGGGCGCGGTGTGGGTTGGCCCCTCAGGCCGACAGGAGAGAGGCGATGGCGGAGCGGAAGAGGGCCAGGCCGTCGGTGCCCGTGCGCGGGCCGGCGGCGGAGGCGGGTCCGAAGCCGGGCTCCACCGCGTGCTCGGGGTGGGGCATGAGGCCCACGACATTGCCGCGCTCATTGCAGACCCCGGCGATGTCGCGGGCCGAGCCGTTGGGGTTGGCGCCCAGGTAGCGGAAGACGACGAGGCCCTCCCCCTCGAGGCGGTCGAGCTCCTCGGGTGAGGCGATGAAGTTGCCCTCGGCGTTCTTCATGGGGATGACGATCTCCTGGCCCTCGGTGTACTGGCTGGTCCAGGCGGTGCGGGTGGTCTCCACGCGCAGGCGCTGCTCGACGCAGATGAAGCGCTGGTGGTCGTTGCGGATGAGCGCGCCGGGCAGCAGGTGCGCCTCGGCCAGGATCTGGAAGCCGTTGCAGATGCCCAGCACGGGCATGCCCGCCTGCGCCGCGGCGATGACCTCCTCCATGACAGGGGCGAAGCGGGCGATGGCCCCGCAGCGCAGGTAGTCGCCGTAGGAGAAGCCGCCGGGGACCACCAGGGCCTCCACACCCCGCAGGTCGGCGTCCTTGTGCCACAGGGCGACGGGCTCGGCCCCGGCCAGGCGCACGGCGCGGGCCGCGTCGACGTCGTCGAGGGTGCCGGGGAAGGTGATGACGCCGATGCGGGCGGTCGTCGGGTCGGTGGGGGTGGTCATGGCTCAGGCCTCCTGCGCGGTGACGGAGACGACATCCTCGATGATGGGGTTGGACAGGAGGGTGTCGGCGGCCCGGCGGGCGGCGTCGAGGTGCTCCTGGGTCACGGGGCCCTCGACCGTCAGTTCGAAGCGGCGTCCCTGGCGCACGGCGGTGAACTGGTCGAAGCCGAGCCGGGGCAGGCTGGCCACCACGGCCTTGCCCTGGGGGTCGAGGATCTCGGGCTTGGGCATGACCTCGACGACGATGCGTCCCATCGGTGCTCCTTGGGAAAGTGCGGGATGACTGCGCCGCCCACCCTACCCGCTCCCCCGCTGCTCCCGCCCGACGCGGCGTGCGACAGCGCCGGGGATGCGCGGATGCATGGGGATGCGCAGGGGGCTCAGATGGCGCCCAGCCAGTCCTTGGCCAGGTAGATCGAGACGATGCCGCCCATGGCCAGCGCACCGGTGGCGATGAACCATGCGGGTCCCAGGACCAGGGCGATGACGGCGCAGACCACGGCGCCGGCGAGCAGGAAGCCGCCCACGGCACCGGCGACGCCGGCAGGGGCGTGCATGGACTGGTCCACGGTGGAGGTGCCCATGACCGGCCGCGGACCGGAGTCCATGGTGGCCCGGTCGGGTGCCTCAGGGGCGCTGGAGCGGGCGGAGGGTGCGGCACCGGGTGCGCCGAGGGGCGGCCCGGCGGGGTCGCCCCTCGGGTGCTCCTCCCCCGGCAGCCCGTGGCCGCCGGCATGCGCCGGGGCCCCTGTCAGGAGGCGCTGGGGGTCGTGGACCTCGACGGTCCCGGCGGTCAGGCCTGCTGCGGCGTCGACGACGGTGGGCCTCCACCGGCTGGCCTCGTGGCGCACGGGCGTGCCGCCGGCCCAGGCGAGGTATCCGGCGGCGGCCACCAGGCCCGCGCCGCCGAGCACGGCCACCAGCCACGGCGGCACCCACAGGTGGCCGGCCTCGGCGTTGCGGGCGAGGTTCATGGCCGAGACCGTGGCCAGGACCAGCCCGATGAGCGCGAAGGCCACCCCCGCCCAGCGCTGCTTGCCGGCGGCGGCCGGCCAGGGGCTGGCTGGCCCCCGGGAGGCGCGGGTGGGGCGGGTGCGGCCCCGGTCCACACCCCAATCGGGACCGTCAGCACCGGAGGCGGCCCGGCGGCGGTGGGTCCTGCCGCGCCCCACACCCCAGTCGGGGCCGGAGGCCGGTGGGGCGGTCTCGTCGTCGAGCACCTCGGGCGGCTCGACCCGGGAGCGGTCGGGGCGGGACCGGCCGTCCCGGGGGCGCCCTTGGGCGGGGCGGGAGGTCCCCCAGTCCACGGGGCCGCGCTCGTCCGGGGGCCGGCGGTCGCGCGGGGTCATGCGATCACCTGCCCCAGGACGGATGCGAGCCCGAGGGCGATGAGCACGAAGCCCAGGGCGCCCAGGAGCAGTTGGCCCACGCGCACGAGCGACTCCCCCGTGGTGGTTCCGGCCAGGTGCTCATCGGCGGCCCGGCCGATCCGGGTGGTGGCCAGGGCGGTGGTCAGTGGCCCGGAGACGACGTCGAGAGTGGTCAGCTCGCGCCGGCCGGTCGACTCGGGAATGACCAGGGCGGTTCCCGGAACAGTGAGCGGGGCCAGCTCGGTGCTCTCCCCGCCCGGACGGTACGGGCCGGTGGCCGTGGTTCCAGCGGTGCCGCTGCTACCCGTACGGGCCTGGGCGCCGGAGCGGGTGCTGCGGCGCCGGGCCCACCAGCGGCCCACGACCCGGGCCTCCTGCTCGCGGCGGGCCTGGACGGCCCGGGCCCGGTTGCGCTCCAGGCGCAGCCGGGGGGCGTTGACCACCAGGGAGCGGGCCGGCACGCGCAGCACGGCGAGCAGGCCGAGCCCGACGATGATGAGCGCGATGCCCCCGAGAATGCTGGACAGGCCCCGAGCGCCCAGGGCGGTGGTGACCGCCGCGGACAGGGCGAGCAGGACGACGAGCGCGCCCAGGCCCAGGACGATGGCGAAGCCGGGGCCCGGCTTGAAGGCGCGCGTGGGCGGGGCTGCCGGCCGGCCGGGGCCGGCCTCCTGGGCGCGGTCGGGCGGGGTGCGGTGCGGCGGGATGGGCCCGCGGTGATCCTGGGTCATGGCTCCCCCGGCTCACAGCTCCAGTGCGGAGCCGGTCAGGAGGCGGTAGGCCTCGAGGTAGCGCTCCCGGGTGCGCTCGACGACGTCGTGGGGCAGGGGCGGCGGTGCCTGGCCGCTGGCGGGGTCCCAGCCAGAGGCGGGCGAGGTGAGCCAGTCGCGCACGTACTGCTTGTCGAAGGAGGGGGTGGCCCGGCCCGGCTGCCAGGCCCGGGCGGGCCAGAAGCGGGAGGAGTCGGGGGTCAGGACCTCGTCTCCCAGGGTGAGGCGGCCACCGGGGTCGGTGCCGAGCTCGACCTTGGTGTCGGCGACGATGATGCCGCGCTGGGCGGCGATCCGGGCGGCGCGGGAGTAGAGGGCGAGGGTGGCCTCGCGCAGCTGGGCGGCGGTGGTGGGGCCCACCATGTCCTCCACGCGCCGGTAGGTGATGTTCTCGTCGTGCTCGCCCAGCTCGGCCTTGGCCGCGGGGGTGAAGAGCGGCTCCGGCAGGCGGGAGGCCTCGTCCAGGCCCTCGGGCAGGGGCAGGCCGCAGACGGTGCGGTGCCTGCGGTACTCGACCAGGCCCGAGCCGGTGAGGTAGCCGCGGGCCACGCACTCCACGGGGTGCATGGTCAGGCGGGTGCAGATCATGGCGCGGCCGGCCACGGGGGTGGGGACGTCGAGGGAGACCAGGTGGTGGGGGACGATGTCGGCGAGCCGGTCGAGCCACCAGGCGCTCAGGGCGGTCAGGACACGGCCCTTGTCCGGGATGGGCGTGGGCAGGACGTGGTCGTAGGCGCTGATGCGGTCCGAGGCGACGACGAGGAGCACGTCGCGGCCCGCCCAGGGGCCTCCGGCCTCGGGGGTGTAGATGTCGCGGACCTTGCCGCTGGAGAGGTGCTCCCAGCCCGGCAGCGCCGGGGCCTCGGGGGCGCCGGGCAGGCCCGAGGCCGCGGCAGCGGTGGTACTGGGGGCGGTGGTGCTGGGAGTTGTGGTGGAGGTAGCCGTGGCGTCCTGGGGCGAGCCTGCGGCGGTGAGCAGGTGGGGGGCGGGGGAACTGGAGCTGGCGGGCTGGCTCATGCCCCCATCCTGCCACCGCCCCACGACGCCTTCGAGGAGCCGTGCGCAGCGTCCACTATCGATCAGACTCGGCAGCTTCCCGGACAGGCGCACCCCGCGCGCGCATCCGGAGATGACGGCGAAGATCGCGCAACCCCCGGGTGACGCGATCGGCTATCGATCCTCTTTCTTGCGGTGCATCATCCTGCTCGCGAGCCGAGCCTGGCAGCGGCTTTTCAAGAACGTTATTGATCAGCATCCTCAACTCCTGGGCGCGCTCCCGCTGAAACTCATCGATAGATCGCTGACTACGCCTTATCTGTCCAACTCTTATACCATCCGCGCTTCGCCCACCCGGACGCACCATATCCTCCAGGACCAATTCCACGATCGTCGCAGAGTACTCTTGCTCTTGCGGGCCCAGAATATAAGAATCGAATGAGTCGGCGCAGCTATCGCGCTCCTCGATGATCAGTCGATAAAAGTATTCACCAAAAGCCCACCTCCTCGGCCTCCCACCTCCCAGCAGGACGATAGCACCAAATACCGCAGTCGCCACGACAAAGGGAGTCAACCAAAGAACCAGCCCGGAGGAGGAAACTGTGGGACTGAATTGCGCCAGCGCAGCCAAGAACGGACCCACGCCAATCAATAGCATGATGAACAACTGGAACAGAAGCACGGAAACCCCACTCAAAGACCTTAAACGCCCGTTATGCTTGAGTGCCGCAATGAAGGAGGAGAAAACAGACCAGCGAACAAAACCCCCGTACACCAACGCCACCACTGCAGCCCAGGCAAGCAGGATCACCGCACCCCGCAGATTCAAACCGCCAACGATTGCCAGAACGGCCACTGGAGTCGAGTACAGGAGGGTAACAAGAAGGGAGATCAGCGCGCTGGGCCCCGAGCCGAAGCCCAGACACCACAGTAACCTGCACCAGGGCTTCTCTGACCCAAGAATCGGAAGCCTGGAAATCGACTGCACATACATCTCCAGCCTTCCGACATGCTGAAGTGCGATGACATACCCCTTCACTCCAACGCTACTTCCACGCTTGACCACGACCGGGATCATCGCCACGATCAAGTACATCATGACTGAGAGAAGAAGCACCACCAACCTACCGTCATTAACCTCACCCCCCACGATGTAGAACATGTCCGCGATCACAATGACGCCACATGAGGCAACAAGGATGATCGACACACCCATGGCCACCTCCTCGCGGTGAGCATCATCGATCACCCCCTGCAGCCACAAGTACTGCCGATGTGGATCCGAAGGGACCTCTCGCCGCGACCACGAGAGCGTGATCAGAGTGAACAGTAGCGCACCAATACAGGATACGAACGCGAGCATGTACCCCATGAAATCAAAATCAGCACCACCGAAGTCACCCTCGTTGAGTCGATCAATCACGGTCGTGAGATTCACAGTCTCGCGACCATCCGGGTCTCTCCAGAATTTTGACCAGAGAACAATCCTCATATACACGTAGAGGAACGCGATAAGAAAAGCCAAGAACGAGGAGAGCCCCACTTGACGCCAAGCCCGCACCTCACGCGAGGGCTTGAATCCCTGACCAGCCCCAGAAAGCCAGCCCTCACCACATTGCAGTTCTTTGATCAAGGATCCCGGCACACCCGCCCTCCTACAATCGCTTCGCGACCCGCAAGAGAGGCCAGCCTCCACCATCTCCCCACTCTCTCCCGAAAAGGAATACGAACCCCTTCTCCGACGCAGACCAGATCTCGCAGAAGCAAACTTCTGCACGCGCAACGATCCCATGCCCCACCATGCAAGCATGACAACGGCTCTTCCGCATGCGACCCAAGTCCTACCACGCCCAACCCTACTGGCACCGCTCGCAAAAACGGCCCTCATCCCCAAAGGAAGACGGACCCCGCAAGGTTGAAATCAGGAAATAACCTGGAAGTTATCACTAAACTTCCATTGCTCTCCCCGAAGATACTCCCAGTACACCAAGAAGGTGTTCACAGAGGCGCTGATGGTAGGTGTTCTCCTGGGTTGTCGGGGGTTTCTCTTCGCCCGTCAATGAGCTTCCCGGTGCGGGGCTTGCTGTGCTTGGCTGGGTTGTCTGCATTCTGCAGGGTTGTCTGTGGTTCGCCGGTGCTGTCGGTGGATCGGACCCCTGGGACCCTTCCGATGTGCAGACATCCCCATCAGATCGCGGATAACTCGGTAGTTTACGGACGATTGCGGGCGGGTGCACCGCTCGAGCAGGCCGACGTCAGTGCATCGAGATCGATATCGGGGTCGGGCACTGGGCCTGACAGGGCGGTGCAGATCACCAGGAATCGCGAGAGCCCATCACCCATCGAGCGCACGGCCGTCAAGGAGACCTTCATGCATCATCGCTCTCTAATGGACAGCATGATGTCACCGGTATCGGTGGAACTGAGATCCAGGGCGTCGATGGCACAATCGGCGATCTGCTGCGCCAACTGCTCCAGCCTTAAGAATGCGCTGGGCACCGCGGGAGCAGAGCCCAGTAATGACCTCTCCACCGTGGCACCCGATGCCGAGCTGCGGTTTGAGAGAAGCATTGACCAATTCGATGATCTGGTGAGAGGTCCGCAAAAGAGCATCATGCCAGGGGCTCTTCCTGGCGCAGTTCACGGGGGGACCGCGCTGGTGGACCGACGGCGGCGCCCCCTGGGGAACCGCAGCGGCCCGCCCTTCGGCCAACCGCCCCGCACCTGCCCTCAGCGCCCGGCGGCGATGTCCGTGCGGTACTGGGCGCCGTCGAGATGGATGCGGGCCACGGCCTCGTAGGCGCGGGCGCGGGCGGCAGCCACATCCTCGCCCAGGGCGACCACCGACAGGACGCGCCCGCCGGTGGCCTCCAGGCCGCCGTCCTCGCCCAGGCCGGTGCCGGCGTGCAGCACATGGACGCCCTCCAGGGCCTCCGCATCCTCGATACCGGTGATCCGCCCGCCGGTGGATACCGTGCCGGGGTAGCCGGGGGCCGCGATGACGACATCGACCGCCGCCTGCTCGCTCCAGCTCGGCTCGGGGGCCTGGGTCAGGCGGCCGGTGGCGGCCGCGAGCAGCAGCTCGGGCAGGGAGGAGGTCAGGCGCGCCAGGACCGCCTGGGTCTCGGGGTCGCCGAAGCGGACATTGAACTCCACCACGCGCAGGCCCTCAGAGGTCAGGGCCAGGCCGCAGTAGAGCAGGCCGATGAAACTGGTGCCGCGCCGGGCCATCTCGTCGACCACGGGCTGGGCGACCTCGCGCACCACCTGCTCGGCCAGGTCGGCGGGCGCCCACGTCAGGGGCGTGTAGGCGCCCATGCCCCCGGTGTTGGGACCGGCGTCGCCATCACCCAGCCGCTTGAAGTCCTGGGCCGGGGCCAGGGGGCGGACCGTGGCGCCATCGCAGACGCAGAACACGGAGGCCTCAGGACCATCGAGGTAGTCCTCCACGACCACGCGCCCGCCCTCCCGGGCCAGGCAGGCGCGCCCGTGGGCCAGGGCCGCCTCGCGCTCCTCGGTGACCACGACGCCCTTGCCGGCCGCCAGGCCGTCCTCCTTGACCACGTACGGGGCGCCGAAGCGATCCAGGGCCGCGGCGAGCTCCTCCTGGCTGGTGCACACGGCGGCCTCGGCCGTGGGAATGCCGGCGGCGGCCATCACCTCCTTGGCGAAGGCCTTGGAGCCCTCCAGGCGGGCGGCCTCCGCACCGGGCCCGAAGCAGGGGATGCCGGCGTCGCGCACGGCGTCGGCCACACCCGCCACCAAGGGCGCCTCCGGGCCGACCACCACCAGGTCCGCCCCCATCTGAACGGCCAGCTCCACGACCTCCTCGGGCGCAGCCGGATCGATGAGGAGGTTCGTGGCGATCGCGGCGGTCCCCGGGTTACCGGGAGCGACGACGAGCTCGGTGGTGGCGGGATCTGAGGCGAGGGCACGGGCCAGGGCGTGCTCGCGCGCGCCGGACCCCAGAAGCAGGATCTTCACGGGCCCAAGCCTAGATGATTGCTTCCAGGGGGTGCCGGCGTGAGCGCTCGGTGGTGACGAGGCAGGCCGAAGGGAGGCGCCCCAGCCGGTGCGGTACGGGCAGTCCTGCCCGTACCGACAACCTGCGCGCCCTGGTAGAACTCGAGAGGATCCCCGGTCATGAGTACGACCGGCCCCCGCACCCCACCCTCCTGGAGGCATGATGATCCCTGAAGCAACCGAGATCGAGAGACGAATCCTCGCACTACGCGGAACCACACTCACTGAGGCCGACAGCCACCGCTTCCTACTGGACGTCGCCGATCTCCTGGGAGCCCCTCCTCTCCAGATGCTCGGGCCCGGAATCACGTTCCGTTGGTTGGTGGGGGACCGGATCATCCAGATCGCCCCAACCGTCGACTCCTACAACAACTCCCATGAGATCACAATGAGTTGCCTCGACTACGAGCAGGTGGTCAACAACTGCGAGTACCGCAGTTTCAATACCCTCCTGCCGCCGTACTCCTTCGGCCCCTACCTGTGGTCGAAGCTGCTCCGCGAGCCCCCAGAAGGCTGGTGGACCCCGGGCAACCCCGCTGCGCAAACCTGGGAGGAGTTCGACGGCACCCTCGGCACCATCCTCACCAGACTCCCCCAGGACATCGCCCTCATCCCCCCGGCCTGGCGCGACCTGAGCTATCGATCACACCCTTGGTCAAAACAGCGCGTACCGTCCTTCCACTGGAACGGAGCGGATGAAGCCCCGTGGGGAACGATCGAGCTCTTCCCCGACCAGGAGGGCATCCTGGTGCAGCACATCGACGTCCATAGGCCGATAGGGAACATACGCATCCCTCGCGACCTCATCGATACCTACACGGTCAGCATCACCAAGGTGCTCACAGGCCTGACTCCGGGGGTTCCTCTGGCACGCGCCATGTCCTTCTTCGCCACCATGGGCTTCGACTACTGCATCGAGAGCATCGGCCACGGGCATGAAGACCTCCTGGAGGAGGCCGACAGCCTCGATGACGAGCCCCCTGAGGGCATCAGCCTCGAGGAGCTCCAGGCACTCATCGCGGCGGGCGCCCCCGAGCGCTCAGCCCCACGCAGAGTCCTGGCTCCACCGACCTTCGTACCGCTCGAGCTCGGGCTCCAGGTCACCGAGGTCATGGAGATCCTCGACCAGGTGAGCCGAGGAGAGTCGACCATGGAGATCCTGACGGCACGCGGTGCACAGCCCGGCACGATCCACGCCCAGCCCGCCCTCGTCGGCCACAAGTGGAGCGCCATGGAGCAGCGCGGAAGATGGGAGATCACACCCTGCGCATCGCCGATGGAGGAGCGCACGTTCATCTCCGCCGATGACACGATCGCGTACATCACGCAACTGTCTGATGCGCTGGAAGCCCGCTACGGCGCCCCTATCAGCACTCGCGCTCGCACCTCCATGACCCTTGGAGGCAGCCTCGATCGGCTGTTCAGGCTCGGGGAGACCGGTGTCTACATCTCCTCAGTCAGGCCGAGCATTGAGATCCTCCCCTTCGAGACGCTCCTGTTCATGCATCACGGTTGATCCACCGCAGCAGGAGCATCCCCTGCCCGCAAGTCCGGTAATCCGCGGGCAGCCCCGGCAGCGCGCACCCCGCTGGAGTCGCCAATGGCGCCCGGCCACCTCCTTCATCGGAAGGGCCGGGCGCCATTGCTATGCGGGACATCGGCCAGGTGCCGTGTTCAGAGCACCGCCCCTGGCCGAGTCTCGCTCAGGCCTTGGCGGCCGTGATGCGCTCGCGGAACTTGGCCAGCTGCTCGGTGATGGCCGCGGGGACCTTGTCGCCGAACTGCTTGAAGTACTCCTCGGTCTCCTCCATCTCGGCGGCCCAGGCCTCGGGGTCGATGTCGTACATCTTGGCCCACTCGTCCTCGCCCAGCTCCAGGCCCTCGAGGTTGAAGTCCTCGAACTTGGGGTACAGGCCGGTCACGCCCTCGACGGCTTCGACCTCGCCACCGGCGCGGCGCACGATCCAGTCCAGGACGCGGGAGTTGTCACCGAATCCGGGCCAGATGAACTTGCCGTCCTCGTCCTTGCGGAACCAGTTGACCTGGTAGACCTTGGGGAAGTTCTCGCCCAGCTCCTCCTGGAGCTTGAGCCAGTGGCCCCAGTAGTCGGCCATGTTGTAGCCGCAGAAGGGGAGCATGGCGAAGGGGTCGTGGCGCAGCGCGCCGACCTTGGCGTCCAGGGCCGCGGCCGTGACCTCGGAGGCCACGGAGGCGCCGATGAACACGCCGTGGGCGGGCTCGTACTGCTCGGCCACCAGCGGCACGTTGGTGGCGCGGCGACCGCCGAAGAGGATCGCGTCGATCGGCACGCCCTCGGGGGCCTCCCAGTCCGGGCAGATGATCGGGCACTGCGAGGCCGGAGTGGTGAAGCGGGAGTTGGGGTGGGCGGCCTTCTTGCCCTCGGCGGCGTCAGCCGGGGTGTAGTCGTTGCCCTGCCAGTCGATGAGGTGCTCGGGCAGCTCGGCGTCGATGCCCTCCCACCACACATCGCCGTCGTCGGTCAGGGCGACGTTGGTGAAGATGGTGTTGGCCTTCATGGTCTCCATGGCCATGGGGTTGGTCTTGTAGGAGGTGCCGGGGGCCACACCGAAGAAGCCGGCCTCGGGGTTGATGGCGCGCAGGCGCCCGTCCTCGCCCTGGCGCATCCAGGCGATGTCGTCGCCGACCGTCTCGACCTTGTAGCCGGGGATGGTGGGCTGGAGCATGGCCAGGTTGGTCTTGCCGCAGGCGCTGGGGAAGGCGGCGGTGACGTGGTACTGCTTGCCGGACTTCTCGTCGGTCAGGCGCAGGATGAGCATGTGCTCGGCCATCCAGTCGTCGCGGCGCGCCATGGTCGAGGCGATGCGCAGTGCGTAGCACTTCTTGCCCAGCAGGGCGTTGCCGCCGTAGCCCGAGCCGTAGGACCAGATCTCGTTGGTCTCCGGGAAGTGGGTGATGTACTTCTCGTCGTTGCAGGGCCAGGCGGTGTCCTCCTGGCCCGGGGCCAGGGGGGCGCCCACGGAGTGCACGGCGGGCACCCAGGGGCGGCCCTCGTTGATGAGGTCCATGGCAGCGGTGCCGATGCGGGCCATGATCCGCATGTTGACCACCACGTAGGGGGAGTCGGTGATCTCGATGCCCAGCTGGGAGATGGGACCGCCCAGGGGGCCCATGGAGAAGGGGATGACGTACATCGTGCGCCCGGCGTAGGCGCCGTCGAACTTCTCGTTGAGGATCTTCTTCATCTCCGCCGGGTCGTACCAGTTGTTGGTCGGGCCGGCGTCCTCCTCCTTCTCCGAGCAGATGTAGGTGCGGGACTCCACACGGGCCACATCGCTGGGCAGGGAACGCGCAAGGAAGGAGTTGGGGCGCTTGTCGGGGTTGAGGCGGGTGAACATGCCGGACTCGACCATCTCGGTGGTCAGGCGGTCCCACTCCTCCTGGGAGCCGTCGCAGAAGTACACATCCTTGGGCTTGCCCAGCTCGGCGATGCGGGTGACGAAATCGATCACGTCCTGCGGCACGTTGGCCGGCGCGGCAGCGCGGATGTCCTGCTCAGACACAGTCATGAGGGTCCCTTCCTTGGGTTAGGTGTCGACATCATGGGGTCAGGCCCCATCCTTGCGCACGCGGCGGAAAAGGTCACATCCCCGAAGGTCCCAACCCGGCCGCTCAAACGGCCCGATGCGCCGTGCTTTCGCCCACACCCACGGATTTCGGGGTGCTCGACGGCGGGGAACCGCCCCTGTCCGCCCTGAGAGAAGGTCCGGGGGTGCTGCGCCGGGCGGCCCGCGCGGCCTGCGTGTAGCGTGCTGGGCATGCTCCGCCGCGCCCGCCTGACCCGACTGCCCCGCCTCGGCATGCGCGCCGCCCTGGTGGTCCCGGCCTGCCTGGCGCTGGCCGGGTGCACCGCGACGATGGACATGACCATCTCGGCCCAGGGAGCCTACGACGTCGTCCTGGAGATGCGGGACACCACGGGCTCCACCTTCGGGCCCTCCCCTGACTGCTCGGCCTACGAGGACCCCACCGCCATGAACATCCCCGAGGGCACCTCGGTGGACACTGAGGTCCTCACCGGGCAGGAGGGCAACGGCTGCCTGGTGACCATCACCGGCGTCAAGGTTCCCGACGCCTCCCAGGCCGCCGAGGGCGCCCTGGTGGTGCGCGACGGGGATCTCTACACCGTCACGATCCCCGCCTTCGGGGCGGACTCCTCCCAGGGCGCCGCCCAGGGCCAGGACGGCTCCTTCAACTCCGTGGTCAAGGCCCGCGCCTCGGTGTCCTTCCCCGGCGCCGTCACGCGGGCCGACGGCGGCGGCCGGATCAACGGCAGCACCGTGACCTGGGAGGACGCCGACGTCCTGGTCGATGGGGTGAGCGCCTCGGGCTACGCCCAGCAGGCGCGCGGCGTGCCGTGGTGGAAGCGCGCCGGCAGCTGGCTGACAGGCGCCCTGGTGCTGGCGGGCGCCGGCGTGGGAGTGGCGGCGGTGCGGCGGCGCCGGCGGGCCCGCTCCTGAGCGCCGCGGGTGCCGGCGCTCCCGCATCCCACTGACGGCCCGCCGCTCCGCGTCCAGTCGTGGAGACGCCCAGGGGCCGTGAGACCGCGCCGAAGACGATTGCCCCTTGATTCACTCGCTCTAGACTCGGAGTATGAGGACTCACCGCTCGGCTCAGCACAGGCCCGGCCGGCCCACCCGGATACGCCCCCTCGGCTGGGCGACGGCGATGCTCGCCCTCGTCCTGCTGTCCGCCTGCGGGGTGGAGTACGACGTCGTCATCCACGACGACGACACGGTGGACCTGACCTACACGGTCTGGGACTCCTCCGGCCTGGAGCTCATCACGGAGGAGACCTGCACACAGGAGACGATGTCCTCCTACTCCTCACCCCTGCCCCCGGGGACCCGAACCACCTACACCTACACCACCCACGGCAAGAGCCCGGCCTGCGAGATCAGCGGCTCGGCCATCCCCCTGTCCGAGCTGGATGACCAGGGAACGGCTTGGAGCGTGGCCCATGAGGGGCGCGAGTACGTGTTCTCCCTGTCCCCCTCGGCACTGTCCCAGGCGGGGGGCGCCGAGGCCGCCGCGGGAATGACGGCGAACGTCTCGGTGACCTTCCCCGGTCAGGTGAGCTCCGCCAATGGGGAGATCGATGGCAGCACCGTCACCTGGCGGGGAGTGACCAGCTCCTCGGAGAGGCTGGAGGCGCGGGGGCACGACGGCTCGGTCTTCTCCGTGACGGTCGCGTCCGTCGTCGTCACCGCCCTTGTCCTCCTCATGACGGCGCTCACGGTGGTCAGCATCATGGCCAACCGCCGGCGCAAGCGGGCCGAGCGCACTGCTCTCCGCCACCTCATGCAGGAACAGGCCCCCTCAGCCCCATCAGCCTCCGGCGCGTCCCCGTCCTCGGTCTACCCGCTGACCGCACCGGCTCCTCAGGGCCAGTACCCGCCTGTCGCCTCCGCGCCGGCCAGCGCCGGTTACAGCCAGTTCCTCCAGCCGGGTCAGCCCCCGACCACGGGGGACTCACCTGGCCTGCCCGAGGCCGCGATGGGGGCCGGCTCCGCCCAGGTCCCGCTCGACGAGCCCTACCCCCAGTCCCCCACACCCGGGTACATCTCCCCCTCCCCCGCCGGCCCCTACCAGCCCGTCCAGCACACACCCCCGGGACCCGGAGCGGATGGCGCCTTCCGGGACAAGGCGCCGTCCGTCTACCAGGTGCCGCCGCCCGCGCAGGCGGGCCACATGCCCCAGGCGCCGCTGCCCTACAGCGATCCCCACAGCGAGCCGTACCGTCCTCCGGACGTCCCCGGTCAGTACAACTAGCCCCGCCGGGGCCGTGCGGCGGGGATCGCGGCCTGGCTGCGCGACCGGGCTCGGGGCGCGGGCTGTGGGGAGCATGCACCATCGGCAGAGCCTTCCCAGGCGCCGTCCGGGCCGTTACGGTGGTGCCATGACTCTCTCCTCCCCAATGCGCAGCGCGCGGGCCGTCATCGCCGCGCTCCTGCTCCTCCTCGTCTCCACGCTGACCGTGGCTCCGGCTCATGCGGCATCCGGCATGGGTATCGACTACACGATCTCCATCGATCTCACGGTCAAGCCGGATGACACCTATGACGCCAAGGTCACCATTGTGGACAGCTCCGATCCGGCGATCTTCACCGAGGAGAACTGCACGGCCGCCCAGGAGTCCTCCAGCAGCAGCGGGAATGTGCCCGATAATGCCACGACCACCTTCACCGAGGAGGGCGGCAAGCGCACCTGCATCATCGAGGGAAGCGGGCCGATCTCGGACAGCGATGGAGTGATCACCCACGAGGGCGACGAGTACGTCGTGGACATGAGCTCCACCTCGGGCGACACCGGCAGCGTCGAGATCGCCTACTCGGTGACCTTCCCCGGTGAGGTCACCGAGGCGGCCGGAGGCACGGTGGAGGGCAACACCGTGTCCTTCGACAAGCTCAACCAGCAGGTGGTGCGCGGCAAGGACTCCGCCGGCCTGCCGTGGATGTGGATCCTCATCGGCCTGGTCATTGTGGCCGCTGTGGTGGGCGCCATCGTGGCCATCGTGCTCAAGGGTAGGAAGAAGCAGAACTCGCAGCCTCAGTTCGCCCAGCCCTATGCGGCGCCCGGTCAGCCCGGCGCTCCCGGTGGGCAGCCTCCGTTCCCACAGCAGCCCGGTGGGCAGTACCCGCCCCAGGGCCAGTACCCGCAGCAGTGAGCCGATCCGGCCCTCAGCCGCCCCGCCGTCCTCGGGCCCCGACCAGCACCGCTGGTCGGGGCCCGAGGCCTTCACCGCCGCGCAATGGTCGTCCGCACTGGGGATCCAGTGGGGATCCGCAGTGGAGTGAGCCCCGCTGAATTCACAGGAAGATCACGCTGCGGCTACGGTGGTGCCATGAACCCCGTGTCCTCCGTGCGCCGCGCCCACCGTGCGCTCCGCGCGCTCGCGCAGTCCCTTCCACTGGTCCTGCCCCTCATGCTGGCGCTGGTCCTGACCCTGCCCTCCCCCCTCGGGCACGCCCTGGCGGCGAGCAGCAGCACGCAGGACGACTACGACATCTCCTTCGATATCACCATCAACTCCGATGACACCTACTCCCTGAAGATGGTGTTCATCGACCGGTCGAGCACGCCGCGGATCACGCAGGACCAGTGCTCGATCGAGTCCTTCTCCTCGGGCGGCACCCGGCTCAGCAACGGAACGGCCGAGTTCACCGAGGAGGACGGCATGCGCACCTGCAAGGTCACGGGCTCCGAGCCGATCTCCCAGACCAAGGGCCTCATCACCCATGAGGACGACGAGTATGTCGTGGACACCAGCGATTTCGCCGGCTCTGATGAGGTCAGGATGAGCCTGACCGTCACCTTCCCCGGGGAGGTCACCGAGTCCGACGGCGGAACGGTCACGGGCAACTCGGTGTCCTTCGACTCCATTGGCGGCCACGTCGTGCGCGGCCAGGACTCGCCCTCGGGCATTCCGTGGCTGTGGATCATCCTCGGGGTGATCGGGGTGCTGGTGATTGCCGGGGCCATCGTGGCGATCGTCCTGCTCGGCCGGAGGAAGGCCGGCGCTGCCGCAGGGGACGCTGCCGGGCTCCCCCCGAGTGCGGCGCCCCAGCCCGGGCCGGCCGTCCTGCCCGACCCCGGTGCCCCGCAGGCCGCCGGACCGTTCCCCGCCGCGCCCCAGATGCCCGACAGCGCCACACCGCAGCCCCAGGCCGCCGCAGCGGCGCCGATCGGCCCCCAGAGCCCCGCCGCGCCGGTCGACGGCGGGCTCCCCCAGCAGCCCGGGGCCTGGCAGGAGACCCCCGGTCAGGGGCCGGTGCCGCAGGCTCCCCAGCAGCCGTGGCCCGCCGCACCCCAGGCACCCGACAGTGCAGTACCGCAGCCCCAGCAGCCCCAGCCCTGGCAGCAGCCGGAGGACCCCTCCCGCTTCCAGCAGTAGGTCAGGCGCCCACGGGTCATCACACGCCGTCGCAGAATGCGAGTGCGGGGTACAGGCAGCGAGTGCGGGGTACTCGCATTCTGTACCCCGCACTCGCGTATCAGCCCCGGCCGCGGCCGCGGCGCCCCCGCGGTACGACAGCCCCGTAACCAGACAACCGGTCAGTACACCTAGATGAGCCGGTGTCGCGAGATCGTGGCCTCGCGCCCCGGTCCCACACCAATAGCGGAGATGCGGCAGCGGGCGAGCTCCTCGATGCGCAGGACGTAGTCCTGGGCGGGCCGGGGCAGGTCGGCGAAGTCGCGCACCCCGGTGATGTCCTGGCTCCAGCCCGGCATCTCCTCATAGATGGGCACGGCGTGGTGGAGGTCGGACTGGGTCAGGGGCATCTCCTCCACGCGCCGGCCCTCGACGTCGTAGGCGACGCACACGGGAATGGTCTCGTGCCCGGTGAGGACATCGAGCTTGGTCATCACCAGGTCGGTCAGGCCATTGACCCTCGTGGCGTAGCGGGTGACGACGGCGTCGTGCCACCCGCAGCGCCGGGGACGGCCCGTGGTGACCCCGAACTCCCCGCCCTCGGTGCGCAGGCGCTCCCCGACCTCATCGTGCAGCTCAGTGGGGAAGGGCCCTTCGCCCACGCGCGTGGTGTAGGCCTTGACCACACCCACCACGGAGTCGATGCGGGTGGGGCCCACGCCTGTACCGGTGCAGGCGCCGCCGGCAGTGGGGTTGGAGGAGGTGACGAAGGGGTAGGTGCCGTGGTCGATATCGAGCATGGTGGCCTGACCGGCCTCGAAGAGCACGGTCTTGCCGGCGTCGAGGGCATCATTGAGGACCACGGAGCAGTCGACGACCATGGGGCGCACGCGCTCGGCATAGGACAGCAGCTCGTCGGCCACCGCATCGGGGTCGATGGCCGCGCGGTTGAAGACCTTGAGGAAGAGGCTGTTCTTCTGGTCCAGGGCGGAGTGGACCTTCTGGCGCAGGATGGACTCATCGAACAGGTCCTGGATGCGCAGGCCCACGCGGTTCATCTTGTCGGCGTAGGTGGGGCCGATGCCCCGGCCGGTCGTGCCCAGCTGGCGGGCGCCCAGGAAGCGCTCGATGGTGCGGTCCAGCACGCGGTTGTAGGAGGGGATGATGTGGGCGTTGGCGCTGATGAGCAGGCCGGAGGCGTCCTTGCCGCGCGACTCGATCTCGGCGATCTCGCTGAAGAGCACCTCCAGGTCCACCACCACCCCATTGCCGATGACGGGGGTGACCCCGGGGGTCAGGACACCGGCGGGCAGGAGGTGGAAGGCGAACTTCTCCCCATCGATGACCACCGTGTGCCCGGCATTGTTGCCGCCGTTGAATTTCACGACATAGTCGACGTCCTGGCCGAGCTGGTCGGTGGCCTTGCCCTTTCCCTCGTCCCCCCACTGGGTGCCGACGACGACAACAGCTGGCATGGGTCTCTCCCCTGATCTGGTGATGGCGCGGCGGAGCCCACGCCGCGGATCAGCCTACCGGACGGGCGCGGTCCCGGGACCGTGCTGGCGCCGGAAGTGCGGCACCGCCAGCCTGGCCTCACCCTCGCGAGTGCCGGCCCCCATCAGGCCGGGGACCAGCGGGAGGGCACCCGCATCACAACGCCACTGGTCCCGGCACCGCGAGGGTGCCGGGACCAGCGGGTGGGGCCCGGGGCCTGAGCTCAGCGGGAGGCGGGGGTGGCGCGGCGGGGGCGCTCCGCCGTCGTCGACCGCGGTCTCAGGCCGGTGGGATCAGCGCTTGGCCGAGCCCACCGAGCCCAGGCGCTCGCAGGCCTCGACCACGCGGGCGGCCATGCCCTCCTCGGCGGCCTTGCCCCAGGCGCGGGGGTCATACTTCTTCTTGTTGCCGACCTCGCCGTCGATCTTCAGCACACCCTCGTAGTTGGTGAGCATCCAGTCCACGACGGGGCGGGTGTAGGCGTACTGGGTGTCGGTGTCGACGTTCATCTTGATGACGCCGTTGCGCACCGCGGTGGCGATCTCCTCGTCGGTGGAGCCGGAGCCGCCGTGCATGACCAGGTCGAAGGGGGAGGCCTTGTCCCCGACCTTGCTGGACAGGCGGTCGCCCAGGCGCTTGGCGCACTCGTCCTGGATCTCGCCCAGGATCTCGGGGCGCAGCTTGACGTGGCCGGGCTTGTAGGAGCCGTGCACGTTGCCGAAGGTCAGGGCGGTGATGTAGCGGCCGTTCTCGCCCAGGCCCAGGGCCTCGATGGCGCGCCAGGCGTCGTCGGCAGTGGTGTAGAGGTTGGCGTTCTCGTCGCCGGTGATGCCGTCCTCCTCGCCGCCCACGGCGCCGATCTCGATCTCGAGGATGACGTTGGCGGCCTTGGCGCGGGCCAGCATGTCCACGGCGATCTCGATGTTGTCGTCCAGGGACTCGGCCGAACCGTCCCACATGTGGGAGTTGAACATCGGCTGCTCACCGCGCTTGACCTGCTCGGCCTCGATCTCCAGCAGCGGGAGGATCCAGGGCTCCAGCATGGCCTTGGGGCAGTGGTCGGTGTGCAGGGCGATGGTGCCGGGGTAGAGGTCGCCCACGGCGCGGGCGTAGGCGGCGAAGGCGATGGAGCCCTTGACCTTGTCGGCGCGCGAGGAGCCGGACCAGTAGGCCGCACCACCGTTGGAGATCTGGACGATGCCGTCAGACTCGGCGTCGGCGAAGCCCTTGAGGGCGGCGGACAGTGTCTGGGAGGAGGTGACGTTGATCGCGGGGATGGCGTACTTGCCAGCCTTGGCGCGGTCAAGCATGTCGGCGTAGGACTCCGGGGTTGCAATGGCCACTGGGTGCCTCCTGGTATTCGTGATGGTTCAGTGGTGCGGTGCTGATTCTTCCATGATTCTGGAGCCAGGTGTACCGGCTGATGGTCCCGGGCCCGCCCGGCGCGCCCCCGGCCCTCCCCCCGCTGCACGTCTTCAGGGCGCACGCGGGCCGGGGATCCCGACCTCTCCACATGATCACGTCGGCTCCCCA
Organism: Actinomyces capricornis; assembly: GCF_019974135.1. Taxonomy (NCBI): domain Bacteria; kingdom Bacillati; phylum Actinomycetota; class Actinomycetes; order Actinomycetales; family Actinomycetaceae; genus Actinomyces; species Actinomyces capricornis. The sequence goes on along the minus strand of NZ_AP025017.1, from coordinate 1,789,743 downwards.
TCCGAAGATGTGCAGCCCGGGGTGGCCTCAGTCGGGGGCCGGGCCCGCATGCTGGAGGACCCAGGTGTGCATGGCCACAGCGGCCGCGGCGGCCACGTTGATGGAGCGGGTCGAGCCGTACTGGCCGATGCGCAGCATCCGCGCGCAGCCGGCGGCCAGCTCCGGGCTGATCCCCTCCCCCTCGGAGCCGAAGACCATGAGGCAGCGCTCGGGCAGCACGGCGGCCTCCAGCTGCCCGGCCCCCGGGCCGTTGTCGATGCCGACCACCTCGTAGCCCTCGTCGCGCGCCCAGGCCAGCAGAGCACCGGGCTCGGTGTGGTGGCGCACATCCAAGTAGCGGTTGGTGACCATGGCGCCGCGCTTGTTCCAGCGGCGCCTGCCGATGATGTGGACCCGGCCCACGTTGAAGGCGTTGGCGCTGCGCACGATGGAGCCGATGTTGAGGTCCTGGCTGACGTTCTCGATGGCGATGTGCAGGCGGTGGGCCCGCGCGGCCAGGTCGGCGCGGATCGCCTCCACCGTCCAGTACCGGTAGCGGTCGACGACGTTTCGCCGGTCGCCCTCGGCGAGCAGCACGGGGTCGTAGCGGGGGTCGGTGGGCCAGGCCTGCGCTCCCCCGGGCCATGGTCCCACGCCGATGTCACGGCTGTCGGCAGGGGTATCGGCCTCTGGCTCGCCGGGGGCCCGCTGCGCCTCGAACCCGGTCGGCCCGCTCGGGCCGCTGTGCCGGCCCGGCCCGCGGCGGGCAGGTGCGGCTGGGTCGTGCTCCCCCTCGGGCAGGGGCGCGAGTGCGCGCCGTCGTGGGCTCACGCCAGCCCGAGATCGGCCAGGCCCAGCGCGGCGTGGTAGGGCAGGCCTGTGGCCTCGATGCGCTCGCGGGCGCCGGTGTCGCGGTCCACGACGACGGCCACGGCCCGCACCGTGGCCCCGGCCTCGCGCAGGGCCTCGACCGCCTCCAGGGGCGAGCCCCCGGTGGTGGAGGTGTCCTCCAGGACCACGACCTCGCGCCCGGCGACCTCCGGCCCCTCGATGCGGCGCTTCATCCCGTGGTCCTTGGCGGCCTTGCGCACCACGAAGGCGTCGAGGTCCAGGCCGCGCGAGGCGGCGGCATGGAGCATGGCGGTGGCCACCGGGTCGGCGCCCATGGTCAGCCCGCCCACGGCGTCGATCTCGTCGGTGCCCAGGCCCGCCTCCTCCAGCATGTCGAGCATGACGTGGCCGATGAGGGGGGCGGCCTCGTGGTGGAGCGTGGCCCGGCGCATGTCGACGTAGAAGTCGGACTCCAGTCCGGAGGCGAGGGTGACGGCGCCGCGCACGACGGCGAGCTCGCTGACAAGGCCGGCCAGACGGGCGCGGTGGGAATCATTGGTGCTCACACCACCGATCGTACCCCCGCAACCTTCGACAATTTGCATGAGATCGGCCTTTTCCAGCGCTGGAAAAGGCCGATCTCATGCAAATTGTCGAAAAGTGGGGAGGATCAGGACAGGGCGGCCACGGCGGCGTCGTAGTCGGGCTCCTGGCCGATCTCCGGCACCTGCTCGGTGTACAGGACCGTGCCCTCGGCGTCGAGCACGACGATGGCGCGGGACATCAGCCCGGCCAGGGGGGAGTCGGCCATGGCGACCCCGTAGTCGTCGCCGAAGGTGGATCGGAAGGTCGAGGCGGTGATGACGTTGTCCAGCCCCTCGGCCCCGCAGAAGCGGGCGGCCGCGAAGGGCAGGTCGGCCGAGACGCAGACGACCGTGGTGTCCGCCAGCTCGGAGGCGAGCTGGTTGAACTGGCGCACCGAGGCCGCGCACACGCCGGTGTCCACGGAGGGGAAGATGTTGAGCACCACTCGGCGTCCCCGCAGGGAGTCGCTGGTGACGGCGTCGAGCTCAGCGCCAACAAGGTCGAAGGAGGGGGCAGCACTGCCCACGGCGGGGAGCTCGCCGACGGTGTTCGCCGGGGTTCCCTGGAAAGTGATTGAAGCCATGGGCCGATCGTCCCAGGTCTGCGACCCCCGCGCCAGTGCTGAGCGCCGGGTTTCCGCTGGCCGCTGAGAGACTGGCGGGCCGGCCTCCCAGCCAGACCCCGCCCTAGACCCGGGGATGGCCGGCCGCGCCGGTCCCCGCCACGCGCCGCACCAGCCAGCGCGGAGCGGTGCGCAGGAGCGCACTGGCCCCCCGGTAGCGCAGGCTGGGGGTGCAGATGACCTGGCCGCGCCGCACGGCCGCCAGCCCCTCCTCGGCCACGCGCTCGGCGTCGAGCCATACCGGGCCCTTCCAGCTCCCCTCGTCCACGCCGGCGGCGCTGTGGAAGCCGGTGTGCACCAGCCCCGGGCACAGCGCGGTGGCACTCACCCCGGTGCCGGCGAGGTCCGAGGCGAGCCCCTCGGTGAAGCTGAGCACCCAGGCCTTGTGGGCGGCGTAGGTGCCCATGGCCGTGCGCGCGGTCATGGAGGAGACGTTGAGGATGGCCCCGCGACCGCGCTCGACCATCCCCTCGGAAGCGGCGTGGGACAGGACCAGGACCGCCCGGACCATGACATCCAGGGCGCGCTCCTCGCGCGCGAGGTCGCCTCCTACGAAGCCCTGGCCCAGGCCGAAGCCCGCGTTGTTGACCAGCAGGCCCACGGGATGCTCGCGGTCGCGCAGGCGCTGGGCCACCCGCTCCAGGTCGGCGCGGTCAGCCAGATCGGCGGGCAGGACCTCGGCCTGGACGCCGGCGAACTGCCGCAGCTCCTCGGCCACCGCCCGCAGCCGATCATCGGTGCGCGCGACCAGGACGAGGTCGTGGTGGGCCTGGGCGAGCTGCCAGGCGAACTCCAGTCCGAGCCCACTGGTGGCCCCGGTGACAAGTGCGGTTCCCATGACCGCAGGCTATATGGGGCGGTCCTGCCCCAGGTCCCTACTGAGTGGCCGACGCCGACGGCGAACGGGGCGGCACCGGCGTCAGCGCGGGCGGCGGCGGACTACCCTGCCGTCATGCGCCTTGCCACGTGGAATGTCAACTCCATCCGTACCCGCGTCGATCGCGTCCTGGCCTTCCTGGAGCGCGAGGGCATCGATGCCCTGGCGATGCAGGAGATCAAGTGCCGCCCCGAGCAGTTCCCCCGCGAGCCCTTCCAGGCCGCCGGCTACGAGCTGGCCGTCCACGGACTGGACCAGTGGAACGGGGTGGCGATCGCCTCGCGGGTGGGGCTCGACGACGTCGTCACCTCCTTCCCCCACCAACCCGCCTGGGCGGCCAAGGAGGGGGCCGATCCCGTGGTGGAGGCCCGCGCACTGGGGGCGAGCGTGGGCGGGTCCGCCGGCTCCGGGTCCCCGGTGCGGCTGTGGAGCCTGTATGTGCCCAATGGCCGCGAGCTCACCCACCCGCACTACGCCTACAAGCTCCAGTGGCTCCAGCGCCTGCGCGAGGCGGCGGGGTCCTGGCTGGGCGAGGCACCGGACCTGCCCCTGGCCCTGGTGGGGGACTGGAATGTGGCGCCGCACGATGAGGACGTGTGGGATATGGGGGCCTTCGAGGGGGCGACGCATGTCTCGGCGCCTGAGCGGGAGGCCTTCGCCGCCTTCGAGTCGGTGGGCATGGAGGAAGTGACCCGCCAGCGGGTGACCAACTACACCTACTGGGACTACCAGAAGCTGCGCTTCCCCAGGAACGAGGGGATGCGCATCGACTTCGTCTACGCCTCCCCCGCACTGGCCGGACGGGTGCTCAGCGCCGCCATCGACCGCGATGAGCGCAAGGGCAAGGGCGCCTCGGACCACGTGCCGGTGATCGTGGACGTGGATCATCATTAATCTGAATATATGCTGACATCTACCTGAGACGTTCATGCATATGAGGTCGCGCCCTTGTGATCGTGATAAATAAAGCGCGAGCACACGCAGAGCCCGTCGCATTCAGCGATCGTCACGACTGACCGCTATAGTCGCATGGCGTAAGGATGATGTATGCTCAGCGAAGTCGATGAACAGCCGTGGGAAGGATATTCCGCCATGGCCGATGACGAGGGGGCCCGGAAGGCCAAGTGAGGAATCCTAAGTTGGTGGCGATCGAGGCGGTGGAAGACCGGGTCACGCTCTCCCGGACCAACCTCAGCCTGTGGTCCTCATCATCGTCGGGCGCAATCTCTGACACTGTTGACGATGGCCTGGCTGAGGAGGTGTGGTCCTCACCAGTGGCGGACGATTATCGCTCGAAGATCTCCACACGCGTCGGCGCAGTGGACACGATTCTATCCACTCTGACGCAGGATATCACCAGCGCGAAGAACGCCATTATCTACAGTGGTCTCGAATATGTCGACAAGGATTCACCCGAGGCGCAGTGGCCGCGCTCCTGAGTATGCTGCCAATCCACCTCACCCACATTTCTTGTCTCTCGCGATAAATGAATGCAAAGGAGTTCTGCCGTGGCTTTCATTAAGATCGACCCCGACAAGGTGGACACTGTCGCCAGCAACCTTGAGGAGCGCTCCGGGGCGGTGGAGGAGGAGCGGAAGAATATCGACAACACGAGTTCCGACAACCATGATCCTGTGCCCTCGGTCGTGACTGCAACGGAAGCATTCTCGGTAGCTCCGGTGCAAGCCTCCCCCTTTGGCTTCGGTGCCGCAACGACATTCAACGCGGCGGCACAGGGACTGCGCGACCTTGCTGAAGAGTTGCGCACTCGCAGCCAGGAGGCCCGGAACCTCAACTCCTCCGGCGTGACCATGACCAACGACGACGGGACCCTCAGCTACTACTACTACCTGCCTGACCCTCCGGAGGGCACCGTGGACACCGAGGCCTATTGGAACAACATGGACACGGCCACGAACGTGCGGGAGTACAACTCGAAGTCCGTGGAGAACGCCAGGGCGGAATCGGCGGAGCTCATTGAGGCCATCGAGAACGGGAAGTCGAGCAAGGGGCGCACAGTCGATGAGATCATGGCTGAGATATCCAAGCATCAGGACGTCCTAACATATGGCCTCACTTTTGTGACGACATGGACGCCCGAGGGGTATTTGAACCTGCAGAACGATCTGGACCCAGCGCACATCCCTGTACTGGCACATAATCTAGCCGCCGCCACGCAGAACGAGGGCAGTGGCGCCTCTCTGGCGAAGATGTACGACGAGGCCACTCAGGGTGACGACACCATTCTGATGACAACAAGGCTCAATCATCTTCTGACCGCCCCCGAGACATACTTCGGCACGGAATTCCTGGTCGATCTCGCCGATCGGCTGGAGGAGCGCCCCTACGACGCTATCCGCGCCCACGATCAAGTTCACCCCAATAAAACCTCAATCCCAGATCCAATGGCCGGCGTCCTCACCGCAATGGGCAACAATCCCGAAGCCGCATTGACATATCTGGTTCCCAACGGCGAGATGGGCGCTGATGGCTACTGGCTCCCAGGAGCTGCCGCACAGGAGCGGTGGGATCGCCTCTCCTCCCGGAACTGGAGCCCCGAGGGGCGCCTAGGATTTACCGGAGCAATTGGGGGCGCCTCAGCGCTCCGGGTGCTCGACGCCGAGGGATCCACTGATGAGCGGGCAGCCTGGATCACCGGAAATGGCATCACATACCTCGCCGACCAGGGTACTGACTACTCACCCAAGGAGAAGAAGAATATTGCCATTATTATCGGGAACTCCATGCGGGAAGTCGAGGAGCACGCAACTAACTCCAGCACACAAGAAACCTCGCCCTTCTATTCTCAATTTCCTGCCGGCCTTCAGGGGGATCATTCAGCGGACATCAGTAAGCTAACCGGGATTGTCGGCTCTGATGACGCCGCACTGACCACCCTCTCCAACGCCGCTGGGCGCCACTCGACAGCACGCACCCAAGCGATCATCGACGCCTACCCGAGAGCTATTCTCGGTGACGGCAGTGACATGGATGGCACCCTCAAGGACGGCGCTCGCAGGGACGGCCAATTGCTCGGCTTCATCTCCCAGTCGGCCATCGATTCTCGAAGTCTTCAGGATAAACAGACAGAGATCGTCAGTTCCAGCATCCTAGGCGGCTTCAGTGCGGGGCTCTCAGCAGTGCCCCATCCGGCAGCCCAGGGAATGTCAGTCGGAATTTCAGCGATCACACCAGGCCTGACAGAGGCCAGTAACAACGCAGCCCTATCGCGAATCGAGACCGTCAAGGATATGGAGACCGAATCAAAGACCGCGATCAATCAGTCGATGATCGCCCAGCTTGCCAACAACGACAGACTCCCTGATGGCGCCTATATCAATCATGACGACCCACCGGTCGACTACTCCACAAAATTCGACTGGATGGGGCCGGATCATCGGATCGATATCGAATCGGTGATGGGGTCGGAGAAGAATCAAAAGGACTTCAATGCCTGGATGGCGGATCCGAGCATCCCGGCGGCCGAGCTCATGGACCTATTCGAGGGAGGGATAAAAGATGGTAAGAACACGGCCTCCGAATGACCGGCGCAGGTCGCTTGCCCAGCGGGCCAAGCATTTCACCCTGACATACCCCTGGCTCACAAGCCTGGTAGTGGTCTGCCTGGTATCAGCCAGTGGGGGCGCCTTCTGGGCATGGGGCCGCTACTACGGATATTGGGAGCCCTACTGCCTGGCACTGACCACCCAGGACGTGAAACCCTTCCTCGGCGAGGTCAAACGCGGAACATGGGCCCCCGCCAACGGACCCGAATGGCAAGAAGAATCGTACTGGGTATGCCACATCTCCAGTCATAATCGAGTTGCCCTCTCCGTGGAGGTCACTCGTCAGGCCGACCGCAATATGACCAAGAAGACCGGCATGACAGTCCTGGAATCACGGGCCGCCATCCCCGGCGCAGTCAGCGAGCAGGTCCCCGGCATTAACCCGGGCAGCAACGCCACTGTTGTGCACTGGACAGGAAATGGCAACGCCGGCGCGGGCTGGTTCGAAGGCGACAGCGCCGTCGTCATCGAGACACGAAGGCTCAAGGACGACTCCGCCGCACACGACCTCGCCCCGCACCTGGCGCAGATCGTCAAGAAACGCGCCCCCACCCTCCTGACCAGAACAGGCTACACCCCCACCCCACCACCGAGCCCACCAGACAAAACACCCTCACCCCAATAACCGATTGAACCACAACCACACCGTAGACATTCAGGGCCAACCACGAAGGCGAGTAGAGTAGCGCCCATGAGGTCGCTGTCACTATCAGAGACGGACTCCCGGTCCTGGTTGCTCTTCAAGAGCCACTGGGCGGGGGTGATCGCCTCCCTGCTGGTCCTGGCCCTCATCACCAGCGGCGCATGGTGGTACCTGCGCGTCAGGGACCCCCTGGCCCCCCACCTCGAACAGCTCAGCACCGACCCCAACGCAGCACTGGACTACTTCGCCCCCGAGCCGCCAACCACCAGCCAGGACCAGGCCTGGTCGCCCTCAGACCAGGCCCTGACCCGCTGGGAGGGCCTGCACCACCGCCACTGGGGCTCCCAGGGCATCAACGCCCTGGCCCAGGCCCTGGCCCAAGTCGCCACCCTGCGCACCCCCAGCCCCCAGCACACCGATGAAAAGGCCTCCTGGGTCACCGCCCAGGGCATCACGCTGCTGGCCCAGCACCACACCTACCTATCCACCACCGGCAGGCAGGCAGTGGGCACCATCCTGGCCAACTGCGGCGCCGAACTCACACTCCTATCCGTCCTCCCAGAAGACAGGCCTGACGCAGGGAAAGTTAATGATAGCGAGCCCTATCAGACCACCCCGATGATCGTCCCGGGCCAGGAGAACAAGACCGGCCAGAATACGACACAGTTGGGCGTCGATATGACCACGCTCATCAACGAGGCCTCCAAGGACACCACCGCCGTGGCCACCATCGCCGCAGGCACCATCACCTACGCCTCCAACCGAGCCCAAGCCACCATCGACAAACGAATCGACACCTACACCAACTACGACAAAGAAGAAGCCATCGCCAGAGCCTTCGACACCAACATCGACCTCCTCGCCCGACTCGACAAACACGCCCAAAAAGCAGGATCCGGAGACAACGCCGCCAGCAGCTCAGTCAACACCGGAGCCGCCGCCGCACTCGTCGCCCTGAAGAACAACCTCATCCCCACCACCCTCGCCCACAACCAACCCTGGCTGCACATGGACAACCCCAACGACATCTCCACAGCCACCCTCACCACCACCAACACCACCACCCGCCAGGCCTATACCACCTGGGCCATCCACCTACCCCCAGACACAGCCATCACCTCCACCTACTTCCACGACATCCTTCTCAACAGACACCAACCTTCAAACACACACTGACGAACTGCCTGGCGTTGACCACATAACAACCACACCGCGACTCACTCCATCCAGGGCTCCGGATGGCGGATCCAAGCGTCCCGGCGGCGGAGCTCATGACTCTATTCGAGGGAGGGATCGAAAGTGGCAAGGGAAGAGCATCCCAATGACTGGCTCAGGTTGCTTGCCCAGCGGGCCAAGCATTTCACCCTGACATACCCCTGGCTCACAAGCCTGGTAGTGGTCTGCCTGGTATCAGCCAGTGGGGGCGCCTTCTGGGCATGGGGCCGCTACTACGGATATTGGGAGCCCTACTGCCTGGCACTGACCACCCAGGACGTGAAGCCCATCGTCGGCGAGGTCTCACATGGCACGTGGGCCCCCGCCAACGGACCCGAATGGCAAGAAGAATCGTACTGGGTATGTTACGTTTATGGCGAGAATCGGGCGGCTGTGTCCGTGGAGGTCACTCGTCAGGCCGACCGCAACATGACCAAGAAGACCGGCATGACAGTCCTGGAATCACGGGCCGCCATCCCCGGCGCAGTCAGCGAGCAGGTCCCCGGCATTAACCCGGGCAGCAACGCCACTGTTGTGCACTGGACAGGAAATGGCAACGCCGGCGCGGGCTGGTTCGAAGGCGACAGCGCTGTCGTCATCGACACGCCATGGCTCAAGGACGACTCCGCCGCACACGACCTCGCCCCGCACCTGGCGCAGATCGTCAAGAAACGCGCCCCCACCCTCCTGACCAGAACAGGCTACACCCCCACCCCACCACCGAGCCCACCAGACACAACACCCTCACCCCAATAACCGATTGAACCACAACCACACCGTAGACATTCAGGTGGAGTGGGTGGTGTTTCTCGGACAGGGGGATATTTTCGTCTCCCTTTTGATCCGATAGGATGGAGCCATGTCAAGGGCGAAGTACTCTGAGGAGTTCAAGGCACAGGTGGTGCGCGAGGTGATCGACAAAGAACGGTCGATCGCATCGGTGGCCGCCTCCTACGACCTGGTACCCCAGACCGTGGGCAACTGGGTCGCGAAACACAAGAAGGAGCACGGCAGCGAAGAGGAAAGGCAGGCAGCGGCTGAGGCTGTAGAGGTAGCCCGCCTGAAAAAGCAGGTCCGCGAACTGCAACAGGAGAACGAGTTCCTGAAAAAAAGCGGCGGCCTTCTTCGCGAAGGAACAGCAGTGAGTCAGAAGTACGATCTCATCAATCGCGAAGAAGGCAACTACCCCATCTCATCGATGTGCCGCTGGGCGAGGGTATCACGCTCGGGATACTACTCCTGGAGAGGCCACCCCCAGTCTCGCCGGGATATCAGAAGAAAAGAGCTGGAGGCTTTAGTCAGGGCTGAATTCGAGGCCTCTGATGGCACCTACGGGTATCGGCGCATCACTGCCCGCCTAGGACGGCGCGGCGTGGTGGTGCACAGTGACACGGTGCGCTACCTCATGCGCCAGGCCGGCCTGATCGCCGCCAGGCCGCGCCGAAAGGTCCGCACCACCACCCCGGCCGCAGATGTGAACTCCAGGCCCGATCTGGTGGAACGCGACTACCGCCGCCAAGGCACCGGGAAGGAAATGGGTGGGGGACATCACCTATATCCGCACCTGGGAGGGATTCGTCTACCTGGCCACCGCCGGGGACTGCGCCACAAAGAAAGTCGTTGGCTATGCGATGGCTGATCACATGAGAACCTCCCTGGTATGCGAGGCCATCGATATGGCCGTGCGCAACTGCCCTATTATCCGAGGTGAGACGATCTTCCACTCCGACCGGAGCTCTCAATACACCTCCGAGCAGTTCTCGGCACATCTGAACAGGTATGGCATCCGGGCCTCGGTAGGGCGGACCGGGGTGTGCTGGGATAACGCCTGGGCAGAGTCCTTCAATGCCACACTCAAGAACGAGAGGGCCCACCGCATGGTCTACCCCACACGCAAGAAAGCCATGAACGATATTGCCTCATGGATCGAGCTGACCTACAATCACACCCGCCTGCACTCAGCCCTGGGATACCGCACGGGCCTTGACCCTGGTTGTTGGACACGCTGATTCCGGCCTTGGGGCTGGGGAGAGCGAGATGATCTGGCTGGGGCCAGGAAGACCTACACCAAGGAGCTTGCGGCGTCGGGGGCGTGGACTTGTACGAGACGACGCCGGGGGCCACGGTGCGCAGCATCGCCGAGGATCTGGGCATCACCCGCGGGGCGCTGCGCCAGTGGCTGGCGTTGCATGGCACGGGGCGCAAGACCGGTGCCGGGTGGGGCGCCTGCTCCCAGCCCGTTGAAGCCGGGCGCTGGTAGTGGGGGCACTGACCGAGCCCCAGATCCTCAGGAGAGCCCGGCCGAGGCGATCGCCCGCCTGGAAGCCGAGAACAGGGCCTTGCGGGCCCAGGCGGCCAAGCTGACCACCGAACGGGACATCCTGCGTCAGGCGGCCAAGCATGTTTCGCGGGGGAGACGAACTGGTGAACCGCTTCCAGTTCGCCCGGGATCACAAGGGGCGCCTGGGGCGTGAAGCGGTTGTGCCAGATCATCGCCATCGGCCCGCTCCTCGTGCCCGCGCATGGCGGGCGGGCGCCTCCAAGCGGGCGGTGCGAGCCCGGGAAGACGCGGCCCTGGCCGCGCGCATCCGGGCCCTGCAGGACCCCGCCCAGGGCGGGGACCGCGCTTAGGGAGCCCCCAGGATCACCGCCGAGCTCAACGAAGGCGTACCGGCAGGCCAGCGGGCGGGTCACAAACGAGTTGCCCGGGTGATGGCCTGCGCCGTGCTGGCCGGCACCCGCCTGCGCCGCCGGGTGAGAACCACACGCCCTGATCAGGCAGGCCGCCGCTTCGATGATCTCATCAGTCGGGACTTCCGCATCGGGGAGCCGATACCGGCGGTATGTCGGCGATATTCCCCCACTTCGTGGGAGGTGCCCCCTCCTATCTGCCAATCCAGGACGGCAGCACTGGGTACTTCGCCTCGGTCATTGATCTGGGCTCGCGCAAGCTTGTGGGCTGGGCGATGGGCGACCACATGCGCACCGAGCTGGTCGAGGAAGCCTTGAAGGATGCCTGCGCCCAACCAGGCAGCCTTGCCGGGGCGGTGTTCCACTGCGATCACGGCTCGGTCTACACCTCTAAGGCCTACACCGCCCTGTGCGAGCAGCTGGTCCTGACCCAGTCCATGGGCGCCATCGGCTCGTCAGCCGACAACGCCCTGGCCGAGTCCTTCAATGCCACTCTTAAGCGAGAGCTCCTCGCCGATCACAAGGCCTTCCCCAACGTTGAGACGGCCTACAGGAGCGTGTTCCACTGGGCCAGCCGCTACAACACCCGAAGACGCCACAGCGCGATCGGCAACATCCCTCCGGACACCTACGAGAACACCGCCGCCGCTACACTGAAAAACGCCGCATGAAACACACCTCGTGTCCACACAACGGGGGTAAGGCCCCACACCCAACGAGGTCGAACGCCAACTCCTGGGACACCAGAAAGCAGCCTGACCCACATAACAACCACAGTCCGAAAAACACCCAGCACTCCAGGGCCAACCACGAAGGCGAGTAGAGTAGCGCCCATGAGGTCGCTGTCACTATCAGAGACGGACTCCCGGTCCTGGTTGCTCTTCAAGAGCCACTGGGCGGGGGTGATCGCCTCCCTGCTGGTCCTGGCCCTCATCACCAGCGGCGCATGGTGGTACCTGCGCGTCAGGGATCCCCTGGCCCACCGCCTCGAACAGCTCAGCACCGACCCCAACGCAGCACTGGACTACTTCGCCCCCGAGCCGCCAACCACCAGCCAGGACCAGGCCTGGTCGCCCTCAGACCAGGCCCTGACCCGCTGGGAGGGCCTCCACCACCGCCACTGGGGCTCCCAGGGCATCAACGCCCTGGCCCAGGCCCTGGCCCAAGTCGCCACCCTGCGCACCCCCAGCCCCCAGCACACCGATGAAAAGGCCTCCTGGGTCACCGCCCAGGGCATCACGCTGCTGGCCCAGCACCACACCTACCTATCCACCACCGGCAGGCAGGCAGTGGGCACCATCCTGGCCAACTGCGGCGCCGAACTCACACTCCTATCCGTCTTTTCGGAGGATGACCCCGGTATTGTAGGAGTTGATGAAAGTGAGCCCTACCAAACAGCCCCGATGATCGTGCCGGGCCAGGAGAACAAGACCGGCCAGAATACGACACAGTTGGGCGTCGATATGACCACGCTCATCAACGAGGCCTCCAAAGACACCACCACCGTGGCCACCATCGCCGCAGGCACCATCACCTACGCCTCCAACCGAGCCCAAGCCACCATCGACAAACGAATCGACACCTACACCAACTACGACAAAGAAGAAGCCATCGCCAGAGCCTTCGACACCAACATCGACCTCCTCGCCCGACTCGACAAACACGCCCAAAAAGCAGGATCCGGAGACAACGCCGCCAGCAGCTCAGTCAACACCGGAGCCGCCGCCGCACTCGTCGCCCTGAAGAACAACCTCATCCCCACCACCCTCGCCCACAACCAACCCTGGCTGCACATGGACAACCCCAACGACATCTCCACAGCCACCCTCACCACCACCAACACCACCACCCGCCAGGCCTATACCACCTGGGCCATCCACCTACCCCCAGACACAAGCATCACCTCCACCTACTTCCACGACATTCTCCTCAACAGACACCAACCAGACACCAGGAAACACTGAAGCGGGGTTCTGGGGTGGGTGGTGTTTCTCGGACAGGCAACGGCGACGCCAGCGCGGGCTGGTTCGAGGGCGACAGCGCCGTCGTCATCGACACGCCATGGCTCAAGGACGACTCCGCCGCACGCGGCCTCGCCCCGCACCTGGCCCAAATCGTCAAGAAACGCGCCCCCACCCTCCTGACCAGAACCGCCTACACACCCCAACCCACCATCACGCCTCCCACCGGTAACAACTCAACACCAGGCTAAGAGCCGTCCCCACCGCCATCACCCCAGTTCGGCCTGCCTCCCGTTTCCCGACACCGAGAACCGGGCCGGGGCTCACCCACCACCCAAGGCCAGCACCTGGTCGCTCAGTTCCGGCCAGACCCGCTGGTGCACGGCGCCAAAGGGCTCGGCCCCCAGGAAGACCGCCTGGCGCCCCGCCACGGGATCGACCCACAGGAAGGAGCCCGACTGCCCGAAGTGCCCGAAGGTCCGCTCGCTGTTGGCGCGGCCCGTCCAGTGCGGCGCCTTGGCCCCACGCACCTCCACCCCCAGGCCGAAGTCGTTGGGTGACTGGCGCCCATACCCGGGCAGGACGCCGTCGAGCCCCGGCAGGACCGGGGCGCAGGCCCGGGCCGCGAGCGCCGGGGAGACCAGGCGGGGCGCGGCCAGCTCGCGGGCGAAGGCCGCCAGGTCGCGGGGGCTGCCCTCGCCGGAGTACGCGGGCGAGCCGGGGATCATGACACTGGCCATCCCCAGGGGCTCCAGGACCACAGACTCCACCCAGGCCTCCAGGGGCATGGCCGTGGCCTCCTCCAGCCGCTCCCCCAGGATCTCGATACCCCGGTTGGAGTAGATGCGGCGCGCACCCGGCTCGGCCAGGTGGGCGTCGGAGTCGAAGGCGATCCCGGAGGCGTGGGCCAGCAGATGCCCGATCGTGGCGCCCGCCGGCGCCGGCGGCCCCACCTCATCGTCCAGGTCCAGCATCCCCCGCTCGACGGCGACCAACGCCGCCCAGGCAACAATCGGCTTGGTCACCGAGGCCAGGGGGAAGACCTCATCGACCGCGCCGGCCTCGATGAGCGTGCGCCCACCGCCGGTGGCCACCAGGGCGTGGGGGAAGTCGAGGGCCTCCAGGGCGGGCAGGGCCCGGACGACCTCCGAACCGCTCGGTGATGTCGGTGATGTGCGGGTACTCATGGCAGTGCTGTGACTCCTGATCGTCGGGTCGTACGGGACTCGCTGGCTCACCCGCATTCCGCTGGCTGACACGCCGCCTGCTGAGCCAGCGGAATGCGGGGGAGCCAGCAGAGCCCGGGTGAGCCGGCACAACGCGGCAGGCCCGGCCTCAGTGCAGGGCCAGGCGCTGGGCGTGGAGGATCTCCAGGGTCGGCGCGGTCGCGGCGGCGCCCACCCCGAGCTTGGTGGCGATGATGCGGGTGAAGGAGTCCAGGCGCGCGCCGGCATCCCGCAGGTCGTAGTAGTCCTGGACGAGCCGGTCGTAGTCGGCCAGGGCCTGCTCGTGGGTCTCCAGCCGCGGGTAGGTGTTGAGGCCGGTGGTGATCTCCCGCGGCAGGCGGGGCTTGTACTGGGGGTCCTGGTCGGGGTGGCCCACGATGAGTCCCAGCAGGGGGAAGGTACGCTCGGGCAGGTCCAGGGCGCGGATGACGGCGGGGGCGTCGCCCTGGATGGACCCCAGGTAGACGGTGCCCAGCCCCAGGGACTCGGCGGCCACCACCATGGACTGGGCGGCGATGAGCGTGTCCTCCACGGCCTGGAGGAAGACGCTCATGCGCTCCAGGGGCTCCAGGTCCGCCCCGGCCCGCTGGCGGATGACGGCGTTGCGGTGCAGGTCGACGACGCAGACGAGCAGCTCCCCGCGGGCGCCTCCCACGTAGGGCTGGCCGGAGGCGCCGTGGATCGCCTCGCGCACGGCGGGGTCGGTGACGCGGATGATGGTGGTCTGCTGGAGGAAGGAGGAGGTGGCGGCGTGGCGGGCCGCGTCCAGCACGGTGGTCATGGTCGCCTCATCCAGGGGCTCGTCGGTGAAGGCCCGGATGGTGCGGTGCGCCATGAGGGTGGCGATGGTCTCATTGGTCAGGGGCGTGGTCTGCGGGGTGCGCAGCGCGCGGGCGGCATCGGTCATGGATCCTCCTGTGCTCGTGCCCCGATCCTACGGCCCCCGGCCGGGCTCATCCCTGGAGTGACCCCGGATCAGCCCTTGACCCCGCCGGCCTCCACGCCGCGGAAGAACTGCTTCTGGGCGGCGACGAACAGGATGATGACCGGGGTCAGGGCGATGATCGTCCCCGCCGCCACCACGCGGGGGTTGGAGCCGAAGGCCGAGTTGAGGTACTGCATGCCCACGGTCAGGGTGTACTTGGCGGGGTCGGACAGGACCACCAGGGGCCACAGGAAGTCGTCCCAGGCCTGGATGAAGGACATGAGCGCCACCACCGAGGCCATCCCGCGCACATTGGGCCACACGATGTGCCGCAGGCGCTGGAGGGTGGAGGCGCCGTCGATGGCGGCTGCATCCAGGATGGCCTGGGGGATGGCGCGGGCGGCGGTGGCCATGAGCAGGACGTTGATGGAGGTGATGGCCGTGGGCAGGAAGACGCCCGCCAGGGTGTTGGCCAGCCCCAGGGACTTCACGGTCAGGTACTGGGAGGTCAGGGTGACCTCCCCGGGCAGCAGCAGCGTGGACAGGATGAGGGCCATGAGCACCCCCTTGCCGCGGAAGCGCATGGCCACCAGGGCGTAGCCCGCCATGGTGGCGAAGACGACGTTGGTGATGACCGTGGCCACGGACACCAGCAGGGAGTGCCAGGCGTAGGAGATGACGGGGATGGTGCGCATGACCTCCCCGTAGTTGGCCAGGGTGGGGTCGTTGGGCACCAGGTCGGGCGGGAAGGAGTAGATGTCCTCCATGGGGCCCTTGAGGGAGGTGGACAGCTGCCACAGGAAGGGACCGACGGTCAGCACCATGATGAGGGTCATGAGGGCGTAGCGGGTGAGGACCCCCGCGAGGCTGGGCTTGTTGAAGCCGGTCTCGCCGCGGCGCCTCCAGGGCCGCTCCGGCCCGGTGAGCCGACGCCGCGGGGCCGGGCGACCAGTGCTGGTGGGGGCGTGTGCCATCAGTGCTCACCATCCTGGGGGCCCGCCACCGCACTGGCGGAGCCGACGGCGCCGGTGGCGCGGGTGGTCGTGGTCGCGCTCCCGCCGCCGGGGGCCGGGCCGTCGGGGCCCGCCGGGGCGGCACCGCCCTGCGCAGTCCTGGTGTCGCGCCTGACGGCGCGGGTGCGGCGGCGCTGGGCCAGGGCCTGGCGGATCTCGCCACCCTGGTTGATCCAGCCCACCAGGGCCAGGGGGCCGATGGTCAGCAGGAAGAGGACCACGGAGATGGCCGAGGCGTAGCCCAGGTTGCCGTTGAGTCCCTTGCCGGTGAGCTGGATGAGCATGACCAGGGACTGCGCCTGGCCGCCCGGCCCCCCGGAGCCGTTGGTGAGCACGTAGATCTCGGAGAAGATCCTCATGGCCGCCACGGTGATGAGCGCGGAGATGAGGAGCATGGCGGGGCGCACCGCGGGCACCGTCACCGTCCAGAAGCGCCGCCAGGCCCCGGCCCCGTCCAGGGCGGCGGCCTCGTGGAGCTCGCGGTCCACCGCGGTCAGGGCGGCCAGGTAGACCACCATGTAGTAGCCCAGCCCCTTCCACACGGTCAGGGAGATCGCCGAGAGCAGGATGAGCCAGCGGTCGATGAGGAACTCGATGGGCTGGTCGGTCAGCCCGGTGAAGGCCAGGGACTCGTTGATGATGCCCTTGGTGTCGAAGACCCAGGCCCAGATGATGCCCACGACCACCACCGAGGCGATGACGGGGAAGTAGTAGGTGGTGCGGAAGACCGCGATTCCCGGCAGCCGCCGCTGCACCAGCAGCGCCAGGCCCAGTGGCAGGAAGGTCAGCAGGGGCACGCAGACCAGGACGTAGACCAGGCTGGTGACCATGGCGTAGCCGAAGCGCTCGTCGGCCAGGAGCCGGGTGAAGTTCTCCATGCCGACGAACTGCGGGGTGCGCAGCGGGCGCGCATCGGTGAAGGACAGCACGACCGTGTTGAGGAACGGCCAGATCGAGAACACCACGACCCACAGGATCGCCGGTGCCAGCAGCAGGTAGGGCACGAACCAGCGGTGCGTTCTCATCGCGTGTCATTCTCCTGACGTCATGGGTGGGGCTGGGGGAATCGCGGTCTTCCCGGCTCAGCCGGCCTGGTTGGCGTTGGCGTACTCCACGGACTTGTCCAGCGCCTCCTGGATGCCGATCTCGCCCTTGACGGCCAGGGCCATCTGCTGCTTGAGGTAGGTGTCCATGTCGTAGGTGAACTGGATGGGGTACTCGGGCCGCGCCTCGTCGATGACGGCGGAGGCCTCCGTGATGGCGGTCTTCTGCAGCTCGTTGTCGACGACGTCGGTGAAGGCCTCGGGGGACTCGTTGCCCTCCTTGGTGCCGGGGAAGAAGCCCTGGGCGATCTTGAGGAAGGCGATCTGGTTCTCGGTGCTGGTGACGAACTGGGCGAAGGCCAGTGCCGCCTGCGGGGCCTTGGAGGCCTGGGAGACGCAGATGCCCTGGATGAACAGCGGCGGGTGGCCGATGCGCGGGGTGACCACTGACTTCTCCAGGACGGTGGGGGCGTCCTTGGCCATGTCGGAGGCGAAGCCGGCGGCCCCGGTGGTCCAGGCGGCCTTGCCCTGCATGTAGAGGTCCTTGTTGCCCAGGTAGTCGGCGTTGAGGGCCTCGGCGGGCATGGCGCCCTCCTCATAGGCCTTCTTGTAGCGCTCGACGACCTTGACGGCCTCGGCGGTGTTGAACACGAAGGCGCCGTCCTTGTAGATCTCCACCCCGGCGGCCGACAGGGTGCCGGTGCGCGGGACGTCGGAGATCATCTTGACCTCGCCGTTGGTGGCCTTGGCCACCGTCGAGGCCATCTCGAAGAGCTCGTCGAGCGTGGTGGGCAGCTTGGCGGTGTCCACGCCCGCCGAGGACAGCAGCTCGGTGTTGTACCAATTGAGGTCGGTGCCCAGGTACCAGGGGTAGCCGTAGTGCCCCTCGATCCCGGGGAAGGCGTAGGCCTCGGCGGCGGCCTCGACGTACCCGTCCAGGAGCGCGGCGTCAGCGGCCCCCAGGTCGGTGAGCTGGTCGACCTGGGCGAGCTTGTAGGCGAACTCGGGGGGCAGGTTGATGACATCGGGCAGCTCCCCGGAGTTGGCCTGCTGGAGGATCTTGTCCTCGTAGCCGTCCCCGGGCTGGTCGATCCAGTTGACGCTCACGCCCGGGTGGGCCTCCTGGAAGGCCTTGACCAGATCCTCGAAGTAGGGGGTGAAACGGTCGTTCTTCAGCGACCAGGTCTGGAAGGTGATCTCACCGGAGACACTGCCATCGGTGGAGCCCGAGCCACCGGAGGAGGAGGTGCCGGTGGATCCGGTGCAGGCGGCCAGGCCGGCGACGGCGCCGGCGGACAGGCCGAGCAGGACCCCGCGGCGCGAGGGGCGGTAGGGGAGGTTCATCGGAGGGATTCCCTTCGTCGTTGGAGGAAACTGCGGCGTCATTGCCTAGGTGGAAGATACTACATCGGTTTAGCAGTGCTGCGGTGCTCTACTCCTTCTCTCCTTCCCATCGCGCTTGCCGTATCCTTCACTCCGCGGCGGCCGGAGCCGCGCCGGGCGGCAGGGCCAGGGCCGGGGCGGGGCCCCGGGCCGCCTCCCCGACCCACCGGTCGAAGAACTCCCCCGCAGGGGCGCTCAGGGATCGGTACGAGGGGCTGGCGCTGGGCAGGGTCATGGTGCGCGCGGCGGTCCGGCCCGGCGCCGCCCCGCCCCCCTGCTCGGGTGCCGCCGTGGGCAGGGCGCGCACGCGCTCGGCGGTCCGCCGGAAGGCCTCGCCCGCGGGCTTGACCCTGCCCTCGGAGTCGATGAGGCCCAGGGTGTGCTCGAGCTCGGGGAAGTCGGCCAGATCACGGCTGACGTCGTGGGAGCACCACCAGGTGATGGCCTCCAGTCCCGGCGCGGGCGGGTGGCCGTCCAGGCCGGTGAGGTGGGCGATGGTCTGCTCAACGAAGCCGGGCGCCTCCTCGGGGGCGACGTGGGTGCTGGGCGCGCCGACCTCCTGGAGCCAGATGGGGCGCCCCGGCCCGCCCCAGGCGCGGGCCAGCTCCACCAGGTAGCGGGCGAAGAGCGTCAGGGCCGGGTGCCCGGGGCCGTAGCGGGGGCCCACGGCCATGAACACCCAGGAGTGCACCGTGGTCGCATCCCCCAGGCCCACGGCGTGGGCGGGCTGGAAGGGGTGGGTGTCGTCGAACCACAGGTCGTCGTCGAAGCTGTGGGTCAGGCGGGCCTCGGGCCAGGCCTGCCGCGCCGCGCCCATGAGGCAGCGGGCCCAGTCCTGCGCCTGCTGGGGGGTCAGCTCGCTCCTGGCGGGGTGGCGGTGGGCGGCGAACTGGATGAACTCGTTGCCCAGGCTCAGCCCCTCGGCATGCGGGCGCCCGCGCAGCTCGGCGGCCAGGGTGCGCACGAGGGCGGCCTGGGCGCCGAGCACCTCGGGGTCGGTGAACAGGTTGCGCCCGTGCCAGGTGGTGACCCAGGAGGGCAGGAAGTCGAAGGAGGACAGGTGGCCCTGGAGGGCGTCCACGGTCACCCGCAGCCCGGCGCGGCCGGCGGCGTCGACCACGCTCAGGACGTCGTCGATGGCGCGGGGGCGGATGAGGCCGCGGTTGGGCTGGAGGAGGGGCCACAGCGGGAAGATCCGCACATGGTCCGCCCCCAGGGCCGCAATGGCCTCCATGTCCTCGGCCACCAGGCCCGCATCCAGGTCCAGCCAGGAGTGGAACCAGCCCACGCGCGGGGTGTAGTTGACTCCGAAGCGCATCATCACTCGCCTTCCCCCGTCACCGGCCGCCTGGGGCTCAGGCGGATCGTGGCCACCCCGAAGGGGTGCAGCTCGAAGGCCCAGGCCCCCTGGGCCCCACCGGCCTGCCTCCCGCCCGGGGCCTGCGCCCCCGCGGGCTCGACCCGCACGCCACGCTCCGAAGGCGCCCCGTGCAGGTCGGCGCCGACCGCCCCGCCCATCTCGGGGGCGCTCAGGATGACGCGGCTGCGGGCCCCGCGGGCCTCGTAGAGGCGCACCAGGACATCCCCACTGCCGTCGTCGGCGGCGTGGAGGGACTCCACGACGGCGCCGGTGGCCCGCACCAGGGGCGCCACCCGTTCCTCCAGGCCTGCCAGCCCGGTCCCGGC
Source organism: Actinomyces capricornis (assembly GCF_019974135.1). Taxonomy (NCBI): domain Bacteria; kingdom Bacillati; phylum Actinomycetota; class Actinomycetes; order Actinomycetales; family Actinomycetaceae; genus Actinomyces; species Actinomyces capricornis. The sequence goes on along the minus strand of NZ_AP025017.1, from coordinate 1,769,497 downwards.
GGGCAGCGCCAGCTCGCGCACGGGCAGGTCCAGGCGGTAGGCCTCCTCGCGCACGGCGTCGGGGGTGGGGCAGGCCAGGAGGCGGAAGCCGAAGCGGTGCACGCCGCGGTCGGCCCGCGGATCGGGGAAGCGCGGGGCGCGCAGGAGGGTGGCGCGCACCAGGGACCAGGTGCCCGCCCCCTGCCGGCTGTGGCGGGTGATGTCCCAGCCGTAGGTGGAGTCGTTGGCCACGCCCAGACCGCGGCCCGGCTCGCCCACGTGCAGCCACTTGTGGGCGCAGACCTCGAAGCGGTAGGCCTCCCAGGAGGTGTTCTCGTGGGTGGGGCGCCTCAGGTGGCCGAACTGGGAGCCGTAGACGGCGTGATCGGTGTGGACATCCACCGGCAGCGCGAGCTTGAGGACCTTCTCGCTCTCGCGCCAGTCCACCTCCGCATCCAGGCCCAGGACGCTGCTGCCCGCCGCCAGGGTCCACCGCAGCCAGGCGCGGGAGGCGCCGAAGGCGACCTCGACGACGACGCGCACCACGCCGTCGCGCTCCTCCACCGCCTCCAGGCTCCCGGCCAGCTCGCGCAGGGACCCCCGGTAGAAGGGGTCGAGGTCCCAGGCGTCCCACTCATTGGGCAGGTCCTGGGCGATCTGGAGGACCCCGAGGCGCTGGCCCGGCGGGACGACCTCCTGCGCCGGGGCGCCGTCGTGGCGGACCAGCAGGGAGGCCACCGCGCCATCGGGGGTGAAGCGGGCGCGCAGGAGCCCGTTGTCGACCACGACGCCCTGCCCGGTGCGCTCGATGGTGGGCCCCGGGCCCCCGGCCCCCCGGGGCGCGCCCGCCGGCAGGAGGGCCGCGCCCATGGGGGCCAGCCCCGCCCCGCCGTGGTCCCGCCCCACCGGTGCGGTGTTGAAGGCGATGGTGGGGCCCGGCGCACCGGCCTGGTCGGGATCGGCCGGGTCGAGGGGATCGGCCCCATCCCCCTCATCGGCGGGCCCGGGCGTCTGGGCGCACCTGCGGGGGCGGGCCGGGGGCTCCCCCGGGTCGCCGTCGCGCACGGGGACGCCCGTGGCCAGGGCGCGGCGCGCGGTCTGGGACAGGGCCAGGGCGGTGGCGATGACGCTGTCCTGGGCGGCGCGCGCATCCTCATAGACCCAGGCGATGGAGGAGCCCGGCAGGATGTCGTGGAACTGGCACAGCAGCGTGGCGCGCCACAGGTCGCGCAGGAGGGTGTGGGGGTAGCCCGCGGGCAGCAGGCCCCGCACCCAGGCGGTGGTGCACCAGGTCTCGGCCTCGCGCAGGGCGGCCTCGGCCCGGCGGTTGCCGCGCTTGGTGGCCGCCTGGGTGGTCAGGGTGCCGCGGTGCTTCTCCAGGTAGAGCTCGCCCACCCACACCGGGGCGTCGGGGTACTGGGCGCGGGCGCGCTCGAAGAACTCCCGGGGGCTCATGTGCTCCATGCGCGGCGAGCCGGCCAGGCTGGCGGTGCGCTCGATCCGCTGGAGCATCTCGCGGGTGGGCCCTCCCCCGCCGTCGCCGTAGCCGTAGAGGAAGAGCTCGACGTCGGTGCGCCCCTTGTCCTTGAATCCGCTCTGGGCACGCTCGAGCTCCTCGGCGCCGACCTCGGCGCCGTAGGTGTCGGCCGGTGGGAAGTGGGTGAAGATCCGGGTGCCGTCGATGCCCTCCCACCACAGCGTGTGGTGGGGGAAGTCATCGACCTGGTTCCAGCTGATCTTCTGGGTCAGGAAGCTGTCGTAGCCGGCCAGGTGGGCCAGCTGGGGGAGGCTGGCGCTGTAGCCGAAGGAGTCGGGCAGCCAGATCTCGTGGCACTGGGCCCCCAGCTCCTGGCGGAAGAAGGCGGTGCCCTCGGTCAGCTGGCGCGCCAGGGACTCCCCCGAGGGCAGGACGGCGTCGGGCTCCACCCACATGCCGCCCACCGGCACGATCCGGCCGGCCGCCACATGCCGGCGCACCCGCTCGAACAGGGCGGGCTCGTCCTGCTGGAGCCAGGCCAGGTGCTGGGCCGCCGGGAGGGCGAAGACCATGGGGGCGCCGTCGTCGAGCAGCCGCAGCGCATTGGCCAGGGTGCGGGCGACCTTGCGGCGGGTCTCGCGCACGGGCCACAGCCAGGCCGAGTCGATGTGGGCGTGGCCCACCGCCCCCAGGGTGATGGCATCGCCGTGGGCGGGGGCCTCCAGCAGCGGGGTGAGCATCCCCCGCACCCGGGCGGCGGTGCCCGGCACATCGGCCAGGTCCAGGTGGTCCAGGGCGCGCGAGAGGCCGGTGAGCAACTGCCAGGCCCGGGGCGAGGACTCCGGCAGCACGCGGGCCAGGCCCTCCAGCACCTCGACGTCGGCCGCCAGGTCGCGCACCTCGTGGCGGACCTCCACCAGGGCGGCGCGGCGGAAGGTGTAGAGGGGCTCATGGGACTGGGTGGATCGGGATCCCTCCTCGGTGGGCAGGAAGGGGTGGATGTCGAGCAGGAGGGGGTTGGAGGCGGCCTCCAGGTAGACCAGCGCGACGCCCTGCTCATCGATCATCCCCGGGAGCAGCGGCACCCAGCGGTTGCGGGGGTTGACCGCCTTGACCACCTCCCCCGAGGCGCTGCGCACCAGGGCCTCGCACTGGAATCCCGGGGAGTGGTCGGCCCAGCCCAGGTCCAGGTCGAGCTCGAGGCCTTCCAGGCCCGGGCCGCCGGTGCGGAGGTGGGCGGGCAGGGCCACGCGCAGGCGGAACCAGGTGGTGCCCCAGGCCGGGCCCCAGGCGGCGGGCAGGCTCACGGGCCGGTAGGGGGCCCCGGGCGCCATGGCCCGCTGCGGGGCGATGGGCTCGCCCGCCCCGGGGACCCCGGCCACGGGGCCCTCGCGGTCCACCAGCTCCCAGGCCTCCACCTCCACCGGGGCGAGGTCGTGCAGGATCGCCGGGCGGATGCGCTCATCGAGGATGCGGTCGATGTGCTTGAGGAGCATGGGACGGTTGTCGTGCACGGCGGCCTCCATTGGCAGACGATGAGCGCGAGCCGCGGGGAGGGGCTCTGTTCTCAACCGAGCCTAGACTAAACCGCATTAGTGATGCGGGCAAGGGGATTCCCGCTGGGAAAACAAGAGAGTCCACCAGCCCCATCACCGCCGCTGCAGTGGAATACTCCCACCATGGAACGCCCCACGATCCGCGACATCGCCACCGTCGCCGGCGTCTCCCCCTCGGCCGTCTCCTTCGCCCTCAACGGCCGCAGCGGGGTCTCGCAGACCACCCGCCGCCGCATCCTGGCCGTGGCCAACGAGATGGGCTGGACCCCCAACGCGGCGGCTCGGGCCCTGTCGGCCTCCCGGGCCGGCGCCATCGGCCTGGTCATCGCCCGCCCCAGCCAGTCCGTGGCCGCCGAGCGCTTCTTCTTCGAGTTCATCCTGGGCATGCAGGCGGCCCTGACCTCGGCCGGCGTGGCGCTGCTGCTGCAGATCGTCACCGACCCCGCCCAGGAGATCGCCACCTACCGCACTTGGTGGTCCCAGCACCGGGTCGACGGCGTGGTGGTGGTCGACCCGCGCCGCGAGGACCCGCGCCTGGCCTCCCTGGCCGAGCTCGGCCTGCCCTACGTCCTGGTGGGCGAACGCGACGAGGCCGGCATGCCCTCGGTCATCGGGGACGAGGAGGGGATGATCGAGATCGTCATCACCCACCTCCTGGAGCAGGGGCGACGCCGGATCGCCTACATGTCGGGCATGTCCACCCTGCTGCACACCGAGCGGCGCGGCGCCGCCATGGCCTCACTGGGGCGCAGCCGCGGCGTGGAGATCATGGTCTCCACGGCCCCGGACTACACCGAGCGCTCCGGGGCCCAGGCCACCACCGAGCTCATCGCCGGGCCCCGCACCCCCGACGCCATCGTCTACGACAACGAGGTCCTGGCCGTCGGCGGGCTGACCGCCCTGCGCGAGGAGGGACGGCGCCCCGGGGCCGATATCGCCCTGGTCTCCCTGGAGGACTCCCCCCTGTGCCGGGCGCTGAGCCCCTCGCTGACCTCCGTGCACCGGGAGCCTGCGATCATGGGGGACACCGCCACACGCCTGCTGCTGGAGCACCTGTCCCAGGAGGGCAGCCGGCCCCGGGAGGACAGCCGGGCGGTCCAGTGCGCCGCCCCGAGCCTGATCATCCGCGACTCCTCACCAGCCTCCGACAGCCCCGCGCCGGAGGGCGGGACGCGGGCCGTCCGCTGAGGGCCCGCACCTCACGAAGCACCGCCGCACGGGCCTCACCACTGGGGAGCGCCCCCACCCGTGGGCCCCACCGCAACGGGACCGCCCTGCCGTCCCAGCACCCCGATGCCGCTAGGCTCATGGGGATGCCCTTCTACCACCGTCCCCCCGCTGACCGCGGGCCCCTGCGGCCCCTGCCCGACCAGACCGGGGCGCCCGTGAGCCCGCTCCCGAGCGCCCCGGGCGCCAGAGTCGCCGGCCCCGTGCCCGCCACCGCAGCGGCGGGCGCCCCGGGAGGCGAGGCCGGCACGGTGGGCTACGCCGTCGTCGACCTGGAGACCACGGGCCTGTCCCCCGCCACGGATGCCATCATCGAGATCGGCCTGGTCCTCACCGATGCGCAGGGCCGCCCCGAGCACCACTGGTCCACCCTCATCGACCCCGGGGCCGACACGGCGGTGGGCCCCACCCGCATCCACGGGCTGGTGGCCGAGGACCTCATCGGCGCCCCCGCCCTGGGGCAGGTCGCCGACCTGCTCGTCAGGGAGCTGGCGGGCCGCGCCGTGGTGGCCCACAACGCCCGCTTCGACCTGGGCTTCCTCACCCAGGCGCTGGGAGGGCTCGGGCTGCTGCGGCGCGGGGCCCGCGTGCCGCGCGTGTGCACGATGGAGTGGTCGCGCCACTTCATGGACACCCCCTCGCGCCGCCTGACCGCCTGCTGCCAGGCGGCCGGGGTGGCCATCGACCGGCACCACTCGGCCCTCGACGACGCCATGGCCGCCGCCGGGCTGCTGCGGCACTACCTGGCGGTGGGGGCCCGGCGCGGGGAGCCCCCCGCCTGGGGCCGGGCCCTGGAGGACGCCCGGGGCTTCACCGGCTGGACCTGGGATGAGGACCGGGCCGATCAGGCCCGCCGCCTCCTGGTCGAGCGCCGCCGGCCCGGGGCCCTGCGCGACCCCCAGCACTCCTGAGACAGACGCATGAGCACGGGCGCGACGGCGCCCCTCGGAGTCGATGACCTACCGCGTCGGCGCTACTGGCCGGGCTCGGGCTCCTCGCCCAGGGAGACCAGGAAGCCGTCGTCGTCCACCGCTACCCCGGAGACGGCCTTGACCAGGACGGTGGCCAGCTCCTCGACCAGGTCGCGGGCGGCCTGGCGCTCGCGGCGCCGGGCGCGCGAGACCGTCTCCTCGTAGGCGTCCCCCGGCTCCACCGGCTTCCACCTCAGGTCGTAGGACAGCACGGCGCCGCGTGCCCAGCTCTCACCGCGCACCGCCAGGGGGAGCCCGTCGGTAGCCCCCACCTGCACCTCGATGCTCCCCCAGCCCTCGCGCTGGGCATCGATCGGGGCCACGACGGCGTAGCCGTCGCGCTCCTCCTCGATGACCTCGCCGGAGGCCGCCGCCCGGGCCTCCTCGGCCTCGGCCTCGGCGCGCACCTTCTGCGAGGTGCGCCAGGCCTCCTCGAAGACATCCGCCCCGATGCGCTCCACGAGCCGCTCCAGCTTGTCGGGGTCCACGGCGTCCAGGCCGATGACCCGCGCCGGCTCGACCGCGTGGAGGGCGGGGCGCACCCCGGGGGCGATCTCCCCCAGGAGGCCGGCCAGATCCTCCGGGCCGATCCACACCGGGGCGTAGACGGTCAGGGAGGCGGAGACCTCCGGACTGGGCTCGATGAGGACCGGGGCAGCGCCCTCCGGCGCTCCCGGCACCACCCGTAGCGCGCCGGCCAGGCGGCGGGCGATCGCCCGCAGGCGGGTGAGGGCCACCAGCTCGGCGCCGGTGGGCTGGGCCAGGGGGAAGGCATCGGCCAGGGGGTCCTTGCCGGCCAGCTCGGGGGGCATCGCCCCGGCCCGCACGCGCGGGCAGTCCAGGACCATGAGCTGGGTGGTCCACTCCGGTGCCCCCAGCAGGGCGCGCATCTCCGCATCGACATTCCAGGGGCCCTGGAGGGAGGCTCCCGGGAAGAGCTGGAGGTTGGAGACCCCCACCCATCCGGCCTGGATGTCCTGGGACAGGGCCAGGGCTTCGACCTCGTCGGGGGTGACGTCGTCGGCCAGCAGCAGGAGGTGGTGGGTGTCCAGGCGCCCCACGGGCAGCATGGAGCCGGCGGAGAAGGTGCCGGTGTCGGTGGGCAGGGAGACTGCCAGGTCGGTGGGCTCGCTCATGCGCTCTCCTCAGGATCGGTGCGGTGCCCGGCGTCGGTGATCCGCAGCCGGTGGAAGGACAGGTGGGAGCGCGAGGCGGTGGGGCCGCGCTGCCCCTGGTAGCGCGAGCCCGCGGCGCCCGAGCCGTAGGGGGCCTGGGCGGGGCTCGAGAGGCGGAAGAAGCACAGCTGCCCCACCTTCATGCCCGGCCACAGCATGATGGGCATGGTCGCAGTGTTGGACAGCTCCAGGGTGACGTGCCCGGTGAAGCCGGGGTCGATGAAGCCCGCGGTGGAATGGGTCAGCAGGCCCAGGCGGCCCAGGCTGGACTTGCCCTCCAGGCGGGCGGCCACGTCATCGGGCAGGGTGATGCGCTCATAGGTGGCCCCCAGGACGAACTCGCCGGGGTGGAGGACGAAGGGCTCATCGGGGCCCACATCCACCAGGTGGGTGAGGTCCTCCTGCTCGGCGGAGGGGTCGATGACCGGGTAGCGGTGGTTGTCGAACAGGCGGAACCAGCGGTCCAGGCGCACATCGATGGAGGCGGGCTGGATCATCTGCGGGTCGTAAGGCTCCAGGGCGATGCGGCCGGTGTCGAGCTCGGCGCGGATGTCACGGTCGGAGAGCAGCACGGGGCGATTGTGCCAGGTGCGGCGCCGGGGCGGCGAGCGCGGGCCCCGCCGCGGGCGCCATCCTCAGGTCACGGGGATGCCGTGGGCGTCAACGCCCCAGGGGTAGGAGCCGGGCTGGGCCGCGCACACGCAGATCGCCTCGATGAAGGCCCAGATCCACACCGGTAGGGCGAGGAATCCTGCGGATATCAGGGTGATGAGCAACTGGGCCACTCCCTTGCCGGTGCGCCCCAGGTAGAAGTTGTGGACGCCCAGGACCCCCAGGAAGAAGGCGAGCACGAAGACGACCACCTTGGACTTGGGCGCCACGGGGGCGCCGTAGGCGCCGGGGCCCGCATAAGGGGCGGCGTAGGGAACGCCCAGCGCCGGGCCGTAGGCGCCGGCATAGGGCGCGGCCGACGGCGGACCGTAGGCGACGGCGTAGCCGGCCCCCTGGGGCGGCAGGCCGGCACCGCCGAGGGGTGCCGCGGCGTAGGGGTCGACCGGCGCTCCCGGGCCCGGGGCGTAGGGGGCGGGCTCGAAGGGCACCAGCGCCGAGGGCGCGTAGCCGGACGAGGGCCCGGGCCCGTCCAATGCCATGGAGGGGGCGGAGGGGGCGTGGTCCTGCGCCCCGCCACCGGCCAGGAGGACCGGGTAGGCGCTGGTGACCTCCTGGACCGGGTAGGCCTCGGTCCAGGGCTCTTGCTGAGGGCTGGGAGTGCTGGGGCTGGTCATGGACGAATGATCGCAGAGTCCGGCCCCGACGCCGATTTGTCAGCCCCGGGGGCATGTAGGGTATGCTTCACCAGCACCTCCCAGGAGGCGCAGCACGCGGGTGTAGTTCAATGGTAGAACTTCAGCTTCCCAAGCTGACAGCGCGGGTTCGATTCCCGTCACCCGCTCCAGCAGATGGCCGGCCCCCCAGGGGCCGGCCATCGTTCATCTTCCCTCACCTCCCCTCGTTCGCCGGCGCCCCGCCCCGATGACCGCGGCCGTCCCGGGTCGTCTCCGGCCCGCCGTCCTCCGCCAGCAGCGGGCCCTCCTGCCACGAGCCCTCATACGGGTGCCGCTGCCACCGCCGCGCAGGCAGCGGGGAGGGGTGGAGCGCACCCGTGCTCCACCCCTCCCCGAGATCATCGGGGCTCACGGCCGAGCCCCGATGAGGGATTCACCCCCGCGAGCGCCGGGCGCGCAGGACCAGGTAGCCGCCCAGGAGGGCGATCGCCGCCAGGCCGAGCCCCGGCAGCAGGGCCGCGCCGGTGCGGGCCAGTGAGCTGCTCGGCGCACCGCTCGCAGCACTGGCCGTCACTGACGGCGAGGGCGCGGGGCCCTGCCCGCCTCCCGGCGTCGGCTGCGCCATCGCACCGTCGGAGGGCCTGTTGATCTCCTCGGGCTGCGTGCTCGACGACGCCGAGGGGGACGGTGCCGTCGAGGAGGCGCTCGCCTGCGGGCCGGGGGTGGAGGCCTGGGCACTGGGCTGCCGGGTGGGCGCGGCGCTGGGCTGCGACGACGCCTGGTCGTCGGGCATCCTGCTGGGGCCGGGGCTCGGCTGGCCGCCGGGGCCGTCACTGGGCGGGGCCGCAGGGCCGGCGTTCGACCCATCGCCCGGCGTCGTGCTCGATCCCGCCTCCGGCCCCCGGCTCGGCTCCAGGCTCGGCACCTGCGTGGGCCGGCCATCGGGAGCGGCACTGGGCCCGCCGGTGGTATCGGCGCTCGGCTCGGCCGTGGCCTCATCCGTCGCCCCGTTAGTGGGGGCGCCGCTGGGCCCCGAGGTGGCCTCGGCGGTCGGTGCGGCCGTGGGCTGCTCCTCGGGCGCGGCGCTCGGTGAGGGGCTGGGCGAGGGGCTGGGAGCCGGGCCGGGGACGCTGTCCAGGGAGACGGAGGCCTGGGCGGTTCCGCCGTCCCAGGCGATCGGGAAGACCAGCTCGACCCGGCCGGCGGCTCCGGCGGTGCTCACGGTGAACTCGTAGGTGGCCTCGTCTCCCGCAGCGACGGTGTCGGGGCCTGCCCCGCTGGGCGTGACCGTGATCCCCTCGACGGCCCCCTCGACCTGGGGAAGGCCCACGCTCACTCCCGTGAGGTCCTGGCCGCCGGGGTTGGTCAGGGTCACGGTGACGGTGGCCTCCGAGCCCGGGGAGATGCTCGGGGCCGAGGCTCTCGCCGAGGCCCGGACCTGGGTGCAGGCGTTGTCCAGCCAGGCGGTGGAGAAGCTGCGGTACCAGATGCCGCCGTAGTTCCCGTCCTCGCTGAGCAGGCCGATGCTGCCGTTGGCCTGCACGGCGATGGTGCTGTAGCCGATGAAGGCCTCGTTGAAGATGCGGCTGGTGGCCCAGGTGGCGCCGTCGTCGCAGGACATGGAGATGGTGCCGCGGTCACGGCTCCAGGGCACGGGGTTGGGCGAGTGGCTCAGCAGGAGGACCTTGGCCCGCGGGTCGTCGGGCGCGGCGCCGGGGAAGGCCCGGATGATCTGGGCGTTGTCCACCGAGTCCGGCAGGCCGGTGTCCGAGCGGGGCTCGCTCCAGGTCTGGCCGCCGTCGGTGGAGGTGGCCACCTTGCGGTAGCCGCTGCCGTCCGAGACGCGGGAGTTAAGCATGAGGGTGCCGTCGGAGAGCTCGACCACCTTGTTCTCATCCATACCGGTGCCCGCCGGCCGGCCCGCGTGCCAGGAGGCGCCGTGGTCGTCGGAGTAGACGGAGACCGCGCTCACCTGCCCGCTGGAGGTCTTGATCGTGTACTGCTGCACCAGGCGCCCGGCGTGCTCGCCGCGCTGGATCTGAATCCCCTGGCCGGAGGCGGCGAAGCGCGAGATCCAGGAGGCGTCGGGGGTGATCTCGGCGGTGATGGTGCGGTGGGTCCAGCTCCAGCCGTTGTCGGTGGAGGTGGAGACCTCGGCATGGATGACGCCGCGGTCTTCGGGGTCGGTGCCGGCGCGGGAGCCGCCCCAGCCCTGGTCGTAGGACTTGACGTGGAAGTTGAAGATGGTGCCGGTGGCGTAGTCCACCACGTAGCTGGGGTCGGAGTATCCCACCTTCTGGCCGGTCTCAGTGCCCTGGTGGATGTAGGTGGGGGCGGACCAGGTCTGGCCGCCGTCGGTGGAGCGCCGCTGGACGATGTGGTTGGGGTTGGGCGCGTCGCCTCCGCCGTTGCCGTTGTCCTTGGGCCGCTCGTCGTAGGAGACCAGGAGGTCGCCGTTGGGCGCGGTGGCGATGGCAGGGATGCGGTAGTTGTCGGTGGCCGTGTTGGCGGCCAGCTGCTGGGGATCGGTGAGGAAGGCCTCCAGGCCAGGGTCGGCGTTGGGGGCCTCGGCGGGCTCGGCCTGCGGGCGATCGGCGACGACGGTCAGCGCCTGGCCGCTGGCGGTCAGGGTCTGCAGGAGAGCGCCGTCGGGGCCGGTGGCCGTCAGGGTGATCTGCGGCGTCCAGGTGCCGTAATCGGCGTCGGCCTGGGTCAGGGTGTGGGTCAGCGCCTTGCAGTTGTAGACGGCGCGCTCCCCCGGGGCGAGGTTGCGCCAGTTGCACTGGGAGCCCAGGTCGTCGAAGGAGGAGCCGGTGGCGCCCACGGTGATGGTCTGGGGGGACAGGGAGCGCACGCGCACCGTGTAGCTGACGGTCTCCCCCACCGTGTAGGAGTCCTTGGGCGAGGCCGGGGTGAAGGACTCCACGCGCAGGGAGGCGGCGGTGACGGGGCTGGTGGCGCCCTTGATGCTCTCAGGGGTGTTCAGGACGGCGCCCGAGTATCCGGGGGCCTTGATCTCGTAGGTGATCTCCGGGGTGAAGCCGCCGGCGGCGATGTCCTCGGCGGTGACGGTGTGGGTGGCCAGGCCGGTGCAGTCGGTCTTGGTGGCTCGCGCGGCGATGGACCTCCAGCGGCACTTCGAGACGCCGCCGGACAGGTTGGTGCTCGTAGGCGCGAAGGACCGCTCCTGGTCACTGGTGTTGGTCACCGCGATGTCGAAGGTCATGACATCGCCGACCGCGTAGATGCCGTCCTGCGGAGCGTTGACCTGGGTGATGGCGATATCCGCCATGCCGTCGGTGGTGGGAGTCGCGTGGGCGGGTGGCGCCGCGGCGATGGCACCGGTGAGCGCCAGAGCCAGCGAGCCCAGGAGCGCGGGCAGCCGTCTGAGACTGATGGGCCTCTTCCTTGTCATACATAGGTCCCTTCGGGATGGGGAGCATCGTCGCCCCCAGGGAAGATCGCAGACAGATAACGTCTGACGTCCTACGTACGATAACGGATGATCTCGATCCTACAAACTCCAGCGCAGGAAAGGCGAGGAATCCGCCACGATGGGCCCGATCCGCCTGTGACTATGTGATGACGACGGCCTGCGGGCCGCCCCGGTCCGGGTCACGACTCGGCATCGGATGCCCGGGCCGGGGCGAGAGCACCGGCGGCGCAGCCTCAGGCCGTGACCGCCTCCAGATCGACCTGGATGGTGTCCAGGATGGCCCGGGGCTCGGCACCGGCCAGGCCGGCGAGCTGGGCGTCCAGGTCGGACAGCACATCGGTGGCGCCCGCCAGCGCGGGCATGCCCACCGCGTAGGGCACAGCGGCGGAGAAGGCGGCCAGGTCAGGGTGGTCCTTGCTCCAGGAGGTGGCCGCGGACATGGATGAGGGCACGGCCCCGGAGGCGGCCGCCAGGGACGCCTGCTGCTCAGCCGAGGTCAGGAACTCCACCAGGGCGATGGCCGCCTCCTTGCGGGCAGAGGCCTCCGCGATCCCGTAGACGCGCGAGAACTGCAGGGAGCCCTGCCCGGCGGGCCCCGCGGGCAGCTCGACGACGGCATAGCCCAGCTCCGGGTGCTGGGAGGCCAGCGCCCCCGCCAGAGCGCTGCTCTCGATGGTCATCGCCGCCTGCCCCGCACCGAAGGCCTCCCCGCCCGAGGAGGCCTCCAGGTCGGGGGCCAGGGTGGCGGCGCCGGCCTCCAGCAGGCTCTTGACCTGGGCGAGCCCCGCCACCGATCCCTCGGAGTTGGCGGTGATCGCGCCCTCGGCATCGGTCAGCCCGCCGCCCGCCTGGACCATGAAGGCCCCCAGGCGGGAGTACTGCGGCCCCAGGACCAGGCCCACGCCCTGGCCCCCGGCGAAGGCCGAGCCGACCTGCTCCAGCTCCTCCCAGGTGGTGGGGTAGTCCGCCTCGGTGAGCCCTGCCGTGGCCCACAGGTCGGTGTTGATGAACAGGGCGAGGGTGGCTGCGGGCGTGGGCGCCCCGTAGAAGACGCCCCGGTAGGTGGCCGCGGCGACCAGGGAGGGGAAGAGATCGTCCTTGATGGTCAGCTGGTCCCCGTAGGGGTGCAGCGAGCCGGCCCCCGCATGAGCGGCCAGGAGCTCGGGGGTGAGATGGAAGACATCCACGGGGTTGTCGCCGGCCAGGCCCTGGCTCAGCTCCTGGTCCAGGTCAGTGGCCACCTGGAGCGCCACCGCGATACCGGTTTCATCGGTGAAGGCCTCCACCGCGTCGCGCAGCACCGCGGTCTCGGCCTGGCCCGAGCTCTCCACGAGCAGGACGAGGGAGGACTCCTCTGTGGGGGCCTCCTCATCACTGCGGAACAGGCTGCAGCCGGACAGGGCGGTGACCGCGGCAGTCGCGGCGGACAGGCCCAGCGCCCTGCGGGTGATGATCATGGGTTCTCCTTGAGATGCTCGGGTAGGGAGGGGGCGGCAGGATGCAGGGTAGAGCACCAGGGGACAACCGCCCCAGTCCGAGCGCATCACGACTCAGGCTCACCCGGGCCGGGTGGGCCTCCTCGGGAGTCGTGGACGGTGAGCGGGGGCTTCGGTGGGCCGGGGCCGGCGATGGGACCTGCGCCCCCGCGCCTGGGAGGGCACCACCGCCTCAACTGCAGGAGGCCCGCTCGCGGCCTACACCCCGATTCCCGGAGACCCGACGAGGACGCGGACGGCATTGACCACCGCACCCGTCGCGGCGAGATCGACGAGGAACCACGTCAGCAGCCAGAATCCTGCGGGCATGGGCGTGAGTTGGGCCAGGGTGCGGTGGTCCTGGCCGCCATCGCGGGAGACGGCCACGTCCCGCAGGGAGTCCCAGGCCCCCACGAGCAGGATCAGGCCCATCCCGGCCACCGTGCCATCGCGCCAGGGCCCGCCCCACCACCACAGCAGGCCCGCCGCGATCCCCACCAGGATCACCAGGACGGCGGTGCGCAGGGAGCGGGACATCACCAGCAGGGCCACGAGCAGCACCAGCGATAGCACCAGGATCATCCCAGCCCACCCCCGCAGGGCGCCAAGGACCACCAGGGCCCCGAGCACCGCGGGCGCCGGGTACCCGGCCCAGCTGGTGAGCACCCGTCCCGGCCCGCGGGACTTGCCACTGGTGACCGCATGCCCCGACAGGTCCTTGCCCACCACGAAGCCGTGGAAGCGCCGCCCCACCATGAGGCCGACGGCGGCGTGCCCCGCCTCGTGGACGATGGTCACCAGGGTCCGCCCCCAGCGGCGCGCCTGCGGCCAGGCGAAGACCAGCACCAGGAGCGCCAGGGCCGGCCACAGGGCCCAGGGCTCGGGCGCCGCGCCGGGCCAGGTGTGGGCGACGATCTCGTTCCAGGTCTCAGGATTCACGCCCCGCAGTCTGCCAGGTCGTCCCCAGCCGCGCCGCAGCCCCGCAGGTAGGGTCGCGTGCATGCCGCAGCCCCCGCACCCTGACGCCGAGACCTGCCCGCCTCCAGCGACCGGGCCCGGCCCCCATGCGCCCCTGCCTGAGGCCGCCCCGCCGGCGGCTCGGCGCCCCCCGGTCTCAGCGGGGCCCGGCGCCGCCCCTGCGCCCGGGGCGCACTCGCGCCTGGTCGTGGCGGCGGCCGTGGTCGACCGCCTCAGCAAGCCCACGAGGCTGCTGTGCGCCGCCCGCGCCTACCCCGCCGAGCTCGCGGGCCGCTTCGAGCTGCCCGGCGGCAAGGTGGAGCCCGGGGAGTCCCCGCTCCAGGCACTGACCCGCGAGCTGGCCGAGGAGATCAGCCTGCGGGTGCGGCTGGGCGATGAGCTGCACCCACCGGCCGACCTGGCGGTCCCCGCGCCCATCAGCCCACCCGGACCTGCACCGTCCTCGCCGGCCGATCAGCACCGGACCCGCCCCCCGGCCCCCGACGGCCTCGACCGAGCGCCCGCATGGCCGGCGATGAAGGGCTACCGCATCCGGGTGTGGCTGGCCGAGCCGGCCGACCCCGAGGATCGGGGCACTGCCGGGGATGATCATCTGCACCTGCAGTGGACGCCTATCGACCGGCTCGCCGAGCTGGACTGGCTGGAGGCGGATATCCCCATCGCGCAGGCCATCCAGGCCCTGACGTCCTGCCGAGCCCCTGGCCCACATGCCGGCCCCGCCATTTCCTGACGTTTCTAGCGCTCACGTCACCTCGCGGGTTAGGGTAGCCGCATGCCGAAGATCATGGGCTCCTCGCTGGCGGAGCATCGTGAGCGCACGCGCACAGCGCTGTTCAGCGCGCTGTCCGAGCTCATGAGCCAGCGCAGCTTCGACAAGATCACCCTGTCCGACGTCGCCACCCACGCGGGCGTGGGCCGCACCGCCGTCTACAACCACTTCGCGGACAAGGAGGACCTGCTCCTGGCCTTCATGGAGCATGAGGCGGGCCGCTATGCCGAGGAGCTGTCCCTCGCGCTGGCCGGGACCGAGGACCCCATCGACCGCCTGCGCATCTACGTGCGCCAGCAGGCCCTCATCAAGCGCCACTACCACTTCCCCACCACCGGCCCCCTGGCCGACGCCGTCTCCCGGGGAACCGCGGGGCGCCTGCGCGCCCACGGCACCCTCATGGCCCAAATGCTCTCCTCGATCCTCACCGAGGCCATGGACCAGGGGCTCATCCCGCCCCAGGACCCGTCTCAGGTGATCCCCCTGCTCAACGCCACCATCATGGGAGGGCGCCCCACCCCCAGCGAGCCGGAGGCCCGCAAGGCCTACCTGGAGAGCCTGGACGCCTTCGTGCTGCGCGCCGTGGGCGCGGCCCTGCCCGCGCACGGGGTGCCCGAGATCCCCCGCCCCTACGCCACAGAACCGGTGGAGGGACAGGACTGCCAGGAGTCGGTGCCGCACACCCACCGCAGCGCCGCGGGCTGAGGGCACGGGCGCTGGGAGCGTGGACAGCTGACGGCGCCGGCCGCCGCTGGGCGCCCGCGACGCCGGCGCGCTGAGCCGCGGAACTACCGCCAGCCCGCGGCGCCCACTACCAGGGCTTGGTCCCGTCCTGGGGCTGCTGGCTCTCGCCCTTGTGGCTCGCCCCGTTCTCAGGCTCGTCATTGTTGCGCCGCCGCAGGCGCTCGGCCCGCTCATCCGGGCTGGAGGAGGCGCTGGCCGAGGGGCTGGAGGAGCTGGACGAGCTGGCCGAGGGGCTGGCCGAGGAATCCTGGGACGGCGGAGCCGAGGGGTCCTGCGAGGGTGGGCCGGAGGGGCTCTGCGAGGGCTCCTGCGACGGCGAGGCCGACGGATCCTGGGACGGGTCCTGGGAGGGCGGGGCCGATGGCGGCTGCGATGGCTGCTGCGAGGGATCCTGGGACGGCGGAGCCGAGGGGTCCTGCGAGGGCGGGGGCGGCGGGGGGCACTGCCCCATGGCCTCCTGGGCCGCAGCGGCGGACTGCTCGGCCTGGCCGGTGTCACCACTGTCCTGGGCCGCCGCGGCCTTGGCCGTATGGGTGAGGAACAGGTTGTAGCGCACCCGGCACTCCGGTGAGCCCTCCGGCTTCAGCCCGGTGGCGGGGTCGGCCTCCTCCGCGGTGGGGACCTCGCTCAGCGCGGTCTCCAGGGACGCCTGCGCGCCGTCCAGGTCGGCCGCCACATACAGGGCGGTTCCCAGGTTGTAGTGGACGCGCCACTGCTCCAGCCACGGGTTGATGGCGGCCACGGTGCGGTAGCGGGAGACTGCGGTCCCGTGGTCGCCCCGGGTCAGGGCGTGGCTGGCGGCCATGCTCAGGCCGAAGACCGTCCCGCACCACAGGGCCACGGCAGTGGCCAGGAGCGCCGGGGCCGCCCCCAGGAGCAGGAGCCTGCGACGACGGCGCCTCCGGGCCGCGCGCAGCTGCGGGTCCTCCGGGCCGGGCCCGTCCTGCCGGGGCTCGGTGCGCTCAGCCGGCTCAGCCCCTCCGCTCGGCGAGGGGGCCGAGGCGGCGACTGGGGCGGCGGCCGGGGCCGCCTCCTCCGGCGCACCCTGCCCGGGCCGGGGACGGAAGCGCTCCTGGTCGCCGGGGCCCTGGGGCTGGTGGTGCTGGTTCTCGCTCATGCCTGCCTCCTGGGTCTCAGGATCAGCCGCAGACGGCGGTCGGCCCTCGCCAGGTCCACCAGCTCCCAGATGAGCAGACCGCTGAGCACGAGGGCCAGGGGCCACACCAGGTAGTGCCTGGAGCCCTTGGCGACGCGCCCATCGCTCAGGACGGCCTGGATGTCGAGGTCGGTGAAGGACTCGGGGGCGTCGTCGTCGGGGCCGCCGGTGCGGTGGAAGTACTCCAGGCCCAGGTCCTGGGCCAGGGCCTCCAGGGCGGCCTCGTCGATGACTGAGATGCCGGGCTGACCGCTCTGATCGTCGGGGATGTAGTCGGCATTCGTGTGCTCGCCGGTGGCGGGGCTGCCGTCGTAGGAGCGCATCTGCCCGCCCTCGGCGGTCCCGTAGCCCAGGACGGCGCCGCCGTCGACCACCGGGGCCATGGCCTGCCAGTTCCAGCCCTGGGACTGGGCCTCCTGGGCGGCCAGGCCGCCGTCGGTGGCCTCGCCGTCGGAGAGGATGTAGACCAGCCGGATGTTCTGCGGGTTGGCCTCATAGGACTGGGCGAGCAGCTGGGAGAGCTGGGGCAGCGCGGTCTCCAGGGAGGAGCCGCTGGAGCGCTCGGTGATCTCCTGGGTCAGTGACCCCACCCAGGAGTCCACGGCGTCGACGTCGGTGGTCAGGGGCAACTCGACCGCCGCCGCGGAGTCCAGGGCGATGATGGAGTAGCGGGCGGAGGGGAAGGCCTGGCGGATGGATGCCATATCCGCCCTCACCCCGTCCAGGCGGGTGGCGGTGGGATTCTCCACGCCCTCGGGGGGATCGCCGGCCCAGTCCTCGGCGGCCATGGAGCCGGTGCGGTCCACCAGCATGTAGATCTCCACATTGGACACGGTGATGGCCTCCGAGGCGCGCACGGAGGGGCCCGCGATGATGGCGATCACCAGGGCGGCCATCCCCGCGCGGCGCCACCAGGCGGCACGGGCGCCGGGCTCGGCCTCCAGGCCGCGCATGCGCCACCGGGCCAGGCCCAGCAGAACCCCCATGGCCAGGGCCATGAGGATGACGAGCACCATGGGCAGCATCGGTCGCAGGGTCATGCCCGCCTCCATGCGACCAGGCCCAGGAGGGCCAGCACCGTGAAGGACAGCAGGATGCTCAGAGTCTCGGGCACATCGGTGCGCTTGACCTCGGTGTTGCCCCCCAGCTCGGCGACCTGCGTGGATTCCAGCTGCTCGACGATATCGCCGCCGGCGCCGGAGTCCTCGACCTCGTAGAAGCGGCCGTCCAGTCCCTCAGTGAGGGTCTTGAGCTCCTCGCGGCCCTCATCCAGGGTCTTCTCCGCCTCCCAGTCGCCGCTGTACCGCTCGTCGGCTCCGAAGATGGAGAACAGGCGGATCTGGCGCTCGGCGAGCAGCTCGGTGGCGTCGGGCAGGGGGTAGATCTGCTCGTGATAAGGGTCGATGACCTGGTTGTCGGTGGCGAAGATGATGGAGCGGGAGCGGTCCAGCCCCTGGTTGTCGAAGGCCGTGGCACAGGAGGCCAGGCCGTCGCCGGCCAGGGAGGAGGCGTCCAGGGAGGTATCGATGGTGCCGCCCAGCTCCAGGGCGTAGCGCGTGGCCTGCAGGGAGGTCGGATTCTCCGGGTCGATATCCAGCACGTCGGCCAGGTCCTCCATCTCGGTCTGGAGCAGCTCGTAGTCGTCGGTCAGGGGCACGATGGTCTGGGCCGAGGAGTTCCAGGCCACCAGGGCCACGCGCTCGCCGTCGAAGGACTCGACGAGGTCGGCGAAGGTCTTGAGCACCGAGGCGTCCACGCCCACCATGGAGGTGGACACGTCCAGGCACAGCACGATGTCGCGGTTGGCCAGGCGGTCGGTGCGCTCCACCTCGCGCACGGGCCTGGCGGCGATGGCCGAGGCCGCCACCAGGGCGACGACGATGAGGCCCGCCATCGCGGCATGCAGCCAGCGGCGCTGGCTGATGCGGGAGCGCACCTGCGGCAGGTCGAACAGGCTCACGGAGTTGGCCAGGCGCCGGGGGCCGCCGTCCTGCGCGTCCCGGGAGGGGCGCTGGGGCCCGCTTCCGGGCCGCAGGAGCACGAGCAACACGACGCCCGCCGCCGCGAGGAGCAGCAGGGCCAGTAGCCATGGCATCACCATCGGTGGACCACCTCCCCGGCGTGGTCGAGGGCCTCCTGGGCGACGGCCTCGGGCTCCCGGTCGAAGGAGGGCTGCTCCCAGATCGCCAGGAGCTCGCCCACGCGCCCCAGGGGGTTGGCGTCCAGGGGTCGCCCGGCGCTGCGCACCTGGCGCAGCCGGGCCATCACCGAGCGCGGGCCGGTGGTGTCGGCCATGGCCAGGATCTCGGTGACCGTGGCGGTGGTGATCTCCTGGCCGCTGCGCGCCTCGGCGAAGCCGCGCACCAGGGCCGCCAGCTCCAGGTGGAGGCCGCGCACATCCAGCTCCCCGGCCCGCCAGCGCCCGGTGATCTCATCGAGCCGCTCCACCCACTGGCGCCGCTCGCCCGGGGCCATGGGGATGTCCCCGACCTGGGTCGAGGTGTCGCGCCGGGTGGTCAGGAGGACGAACAGGAGCCAGGCCACCACGACGATGAGGCAGATCGTGGCCACGATGGCCAGCCAGGCCGGCATGAGCACGGGGGGATGGGGGGACATGCTCACCGCCTCCCCCGGGCCACGGCGGCCCGCTCGCGCTGGAGAAGATCGGCCAGGGAGTCGATAAGGGTCTGCTCGTCCGTAATGGTTCCGTGCTCCAGGTGGCGGGCATCCAGCAGGTCCTCGGCGGCGTCCCGCCGCCAGGTGGCGGCCAGCTCCAGCTGCGACCTGAGCAGGGGGTCGTGGCGCAGGAAGGCGGGCACCTCCACGGGGGCGTCGATGTCCCAGGCCCGGCCGCCGTCGGCGCGCAGCGGGTCGTCGTCGTCGACCTGGACGACAATGACCTCGTGGAGCATCGACAGGCGGCGCAGCCACACGGCGCTCTCGGGGCCGGGGTGGGAGGTGTCGGTGATGAGGATGACCAGGCTGCGGCGGCGGTGCCAGGTGGCCACGCGCTCCATGAGCCTGGGCAGGCTGGAGGCCGGCGCCTGGGGCAGCAGGCGCCCGTCGGGGCCGTCGAGGGCCTCGAAGGTGCGCGCCAGGAGCGCCAGGAGGGTCTCGGCGTGCTTGGCCCCGCTGCGGGCGGGCCGCGAGATGGTGCGGGTCGCGTCCCCGGCGACCAGCGCCACCGAGTCCCCGCGCATGCGGGCCAGGTAGGTGAAGACCTCGGCCACGCCCAGGGCCAGGTCGCGCTTGTCCTGGCCGCCGGGGGCCTGGGCGGCCATCGTCCTCCCGGTGTCCACCGCCAGGATGAGCGGCACCATGGACTCGCGCTGGTAGCGCTTGATGACGGGCTGACCCACCCGGGCCGAGGACTTCCAGTCGATATCGGTGACGTCGTCGCCGGGCCGGTAGAGGGACATGTCGTCGAAGTCCTGGCCTCGGCCCACGAAGATCGACTTGTGCCGCCCGTCGAGCAGGCCGGTGGCCCGCCGCAGGGTGGGCAGGGTCAGGGCGGCGCGCAGGCGCTCCATGCGGGAGCCCCGACGCCGCGACCAGCCCGTGGTCCGGGGCTCCTCACCCGGCTCCTCACCCGGCGCCTCCCTGGGCGGCTCGGGCACGCCAGGTGCGCCGGCGTCGCCCGGGCCCGGCTGGCCGGGGCGGCTCGTGGAGCCGCGCCTGTCCTTCCTGCTCATCACGAGGCGTCCTCCGCGGGGCTCAGGGCGTGGGCACCGCGGCGAAGATCGCGTCGATGATCGCCTCGGGCGCCACCCCGTCGGCCAGGGCGTCGTAGGTCAGGACCAGGCGGTGGCGCAGCACGCTGTGGCGCAGCAGGCGCACGTCGTCGGGAATGACGTAGGTGCGCCCCTCCTGCAGGGCGATGGCCTGGGCCACCTTCATCAGGGCGATGCCGCCGCGGGGCGAGGCGCCCACGCGCACCTGGGCCTCCAGGCCCGCCACGGGGCGCGGGCCGCCGCCGCGGGAGGTGTTGATGAGGGCCACGATGTACTGCTTGATGACGGGGTCGACGTAGACGCGCTCGGCCGCGCCCTGGAGCCACTCGACGTCCTGGGTGGAGATGGCCTCAGTGGTGATGGGCTTGTCGAAGGAGCCCGAGGAGATGCGCTCGAGCACCGTGGCCTCCTCGCTGGGGCGGGGGTAGCTGAGCACCTCCTTGAGCAGGAAGCGGTCCATCTGCGCCTCGGGCAGGACGTAGGTGCCCTCCTCCTCGATGGGGTTCTGGGTGGCCAGCACCATGAAGGGGTGCGGCAGGGGGTAGACGACGCCGCCGATGGAGGTCTGGCGCTCCTGCATGGCCTCCAGCATCGCGGACTGGGTCTTGGCGCTGGAGCGGTTGATCTCATCGAGCAGGACGATGTTGGCGTGCACCGGCCCCAGCTGGGTGGTCATCTCACCGGTGGCGTAGTTGAGGATCTGGGTGCCCACGATGTCGTTGGGCATGAGGTCGGGGGTGCACTGGATGCGGCGGAAGGAGCCGGAGACGGCGGAGGCCAGGGTCTGGGCCGCCGTGGTCTTGGCCAGTCCGGGCACGGACTCCAGGAGGATGTGGCCCCCGGCCATGAGCGTGGTCACCAGGGCGACGCGCAGCTGCTCCTGGCCCACCACCCGCTGGGCGAAGATCGTGGCCACCGTCCCCAGCAGGGCATTGGCCCTCTCGACGTCGGCCTCGGATCCGCCCGAGGAGGTGGAGGCGGCCCGGGCCTCGCGCTTGAGGGCCTCGCGCGAGGGCAGGGGGCCGGTGGTGGCCGCCTCCTCCACGGGCGCGGCCGGGGGCACGCCGTAGCCCATGCCGGCCCCCGTGGCCTGGGCGGGGCGCTGCGGCGCGGGGCCGTCCGGAACCGGCTGCTGCCCGGTGGGCTGGAGCAGTCCCTGCGAGGGGGGCGTGGGTGCGGCGGGGCCAGCCGCAGCTGGGCCGGGCGTCCCGCCGGGGACGGCGGCGGGCGCAGGCGTCGAGCGGTCCGCCTGCGAGGCCGGGCCCTGCGCTCCGGAGCCCTGCGCCACGACTCCCGGTGCACCCCCCGCGGCCGGGGGCGCATAGCCTCCGGGGGCGATGCTGGGCGGCTGGAGGCCCCCCTGCCGCCCGTGGTGCGGCTCGGGGTGCCGCCCCGGGGTCTGGGCTCCGTGATCGGGCTGCGTGCTCATGGTTCTCCTGGTCGTCCTGCCGGTCTTCCTGGCTGCGCGGGCCGTGCCGGCCCGGGCCGCCCTCCCTTGCAGCCGCCGGCGGGCGGCGGATTGCTGCCGGTAGTTGCTGTGGTCGTTCCTGGCGCTCAGGGACGCGGTGATGCGCACGCGCGGTGGAGCACTGCGCGCAAGCGCCCTGGAAGGGTATACGAGGTGATGGCGCCATGGGGTGGTTCATTGTCCCCATGGCCTTCGCGCAGCGCGTGATCCGCCCCTCCATTGCTGCGCCATCGCGCCGATCGGCACCGGGGTGTGAGCCCGGTGACGATGGCTGCGGGAGCCGGCATCGCGTCAGGGCCTCCCCCACGGTCCGCCCCGCACCGGAGAGCAACGCGCCCGACACAGCACATGAGGTCCTCCGGCACGGCGACCGGGGACGGCGGGTATCGGTCAGCGCCCCAAGGGCTCCCCAGGGCTCGGCATGGCCACTCACAGCTGGGAGAGGCTGACGTCGCGCCCCTCGAAGGTCAGGCGCAGGCCCTCGGCGGTGACCACGGCGCTGGACAGCCTCACTCCCTGGGGCAGCAGGCTCATGGGCACCTCCGTCTCGGTGCTGTCCAGCCCCACATAGCCCAGCCACTCGGCGGGGACATCGGCCGAGACCTGGGAGCCCACACTCGCCGACTCCACCGTCAGCAGGAGGTTGCCCTCAGGGGTGACCGAGGGGGCGGCCTCCACCGAGGCATTGACGCCGTAGTGGGACGTCGCGATGGCCATCGTCCCCGGCTCCTGGGCGGAGGCCCCCACCGTCCCGGCCGAGGCCGTGGCCCCCTCCAGGCCCTGGGAGCTCGCCTGAAGCAGGATGGAGACGGTCTCCCAGTCCAGGGTTCCGCTCATGGTGATCGTCCCGGCCCGATGGGGGGAGGAGGTGCCCACCTGGGTCATGGAGGCGTCGAAGTCGTCGAAGGCCAGCTCCGCCTCCGGCCCGAGGCTCGGCTTACCGGAGAGGACCCCCAGCACCGGCCCCAGGCTGAACTTGGAGGCCTCCACATCCACCCGGCGCAGTTCGCCGCCGGCGAGCTGGGGCAGGAGGATCCCCTCGGTGGAGACCCTCGCGTCCTGGCTCAGTCCCGAGAGGCCGTCCTGGACCGCGGTGCTGATCCGCTCGCGGGCGTAATACTCGGCCCACACCGCGCCACCGGCCAGCGCCGCCCCCAGAACCAGGAGAATCACCAGGACCACCGCCAGGGGGCCGCGGCGACGCCGGCGCCCCGCCACCTGGGCGGCGACGTCCTCGCCGCTGTCGGGCGAGTCGGCCACCAGGGCGTCGAGGTTGAGGCGGCCGTCCTCGGTCTCGTGGGAGCCCGGCTCGATCCGGTCGGGGGCGGTGGCCGTCCATGCGGAGGCGGGCGGGCTGGTCACAGCCTCGCGGCCGCTCCCGGCGCCCGGCCCCTCATCCCGCAGCTCCTCTGTCCTCACAGGCTCGTTCCTCTCCCCGTCCCGTCGTCCATCGCGGTTCCTCGTCATCCCTATCGCGTGCTCCTGCGACACCGTCCGGCGGCGCACCTCCGGCCCTCACCGCAGGCGCGCCCTCCGCCGCGCCGCGGGTCCCGGTGGAGGGGCGGCTCATCCGCCCAGGCCATCCTCCACCGAGGCGGTGGTGGCCTGGGTGCGCGAGGCCTCCTGGTTCGCGGCGTACTCCTCATCGATGAGGTGGAGGTCCTCGGCGGTGACCATGAGGGTGGACACGGCATGCTCCACCAGGGCGGTGCGCCGGTTGGAGGCGGCCCCCGCCACACGGCCGCCGCGCAGCCCGCGCACCCCCACCCGGTCGAGCTTCTCGCAGACATTGTCGAGCTTGCGGTTGAACTTGGTCAGTGGCCAGCCCAGGCGCGCGGCCGCCGCCGCGGAGGAGGGGATCTCGGCCGCCCCGGTGCCCGCGCGCTTGAGGACGGGCTCGGACAGGGCCAGGACCAGGAGCAGCTGGGAGCGGGTCATGGGGGTCACGCCGATCGTCGTCTGCCCGGTGGACTGGCGCGCGCCCTCGATGTGGTTGAAGTGGTCCTCGCCCGCGGTGATGAGGTCGATCTCGTAGGTGGTGGGGCCCGCCGAGAAGGTGAGGATGACCCGGGGGAAGACCAGGGGCATGCGGGCCCCGGGCGCCAGGCGCGACTGGACCAGCCCCTCACCGTCGGTCAGGGTGGCCGACAGGCGGGAGCCCTCGTTGGCGATCCACCACAGGCCGTCGGCGTGGGCGAAGACCAGGAAGCGGCGGTGCAGGTAGGGGTTGTCGTCGATGTCCAGGTCGCCGCCCCGGCCGATGACGAAGGTGGCATCCGTGGCGATGCGGTGCACCTCCCCCGAGAAGTCCAGCACGAGCTCGTCGGGGCGGTCGGGGCTGACCTCGGGGAGCTCAGTCCAGGTCATGTCGCTCATGAGATCTCCTTCCGGTGTGGTGGTGGTTCGGAGGTGCACTCACCGCGAGTGCGGTTGCGGTTGATCGGGCAGTGGCAGGCGCCCGCGAGCGGGGCGGCTACCGGGGCGCCTCGACATGGATCGTCACGCCATCCCCCACGTCAAGCAAGTCTCCCACGAGCAGAGGCGTGGGCACATAGGGCGGAAGAAGGACAGCGGCATGTCCCGGCCGCGCCAGCACCGTGCCGTTGGAGGAGCCCAGGTCCTGAACGAACACGTTCCACTCCGCGGTGGTGAAGATGAGGTGAGAGCGGGAGACCAGGTGGGTAGTGCTCGGGACGCTCACCAGCGCCACCAGGTGGGCGTCGGCCCCCACAGGCGGCTGCGGCGCCCGCCCGACGACGATGTCCCCCGCCACCGGCACCTCCTCACCACTGGAGATGCTCAGGGTGACCAGGACCGGCCTGGGAACCTGGCGGAAGTCACCGCGGAGGGCGTGGCCGCAGCGCACGCACTGGCCCAGGTCGGGCGGGTTGGCGTGCCCACGCGGGCACAGCGAGGCCAGCACGATGGGTGCGGCCCCCAGGGCCGCCAGGGCCGCGGGGATGACGGTGGTGCTCCTGCCCGCCTCCCCCTCCCCCCAGGGCGCCGCCGGTGCGGGCGCACCGGGGCCCGCCTGCATCGGCACCCCGACCGCACCGCTGCCGGAGGCCTCGCCGCCCGGGCCCCCGGTCTGCGGGGGGCTGGGGGCGGGCGCCCCGCGGGCGAGCCGCTCGGGAGGCGCTCCCGGCAGTGGGAGGCTCCCTGAGGCCGCCGATAAGGCCCCCACCACCGCCGAGGCGCTGGAGGCCGAGCGCGGGCTGCGGCGTCGGCGCCCCGACCCTGGCTCGGGCTCGGGGAAGCCATCGAAGACCGGCAGGTCGAGGGCCAAATCGGGCGACGACGCGCCGCTGGACGCCGCAGGACCGGCGAGCCCGGGGGACTCGGCTGCGTCGGCGGCCCTGGCGGCCCCCACCGGTGCGGGGGGCTGCTCACCCTCGCGGGCGGGGGATCCGGGGAGTGCCGCATACGGAGTGGCCCCAGCGCCCTCGGCATCCGCGGCCCCCTCCTCGGGCAGATCGTCGGGGTCGATCCACACGCCCGTGACCTGCGGGTCCTCGTCCTCCTCGCACTCGCGGCCCTCCAGGTCCTGGGCCTCTTGGGTGGCGGGTGAGCCCGGGGCTCCCGCCGCACCGCCGTCCGAGCCCTCGTCAGGCTCAGGGCCAGCAGGCTCAGGGTCGGCAGGCTCAGGGTCGGCAGCCTCAGGCCCGGTGGTCGGCTCAGCCGCCTCCTCCCCCGCGGTCGAGGTGGCGGTGCCGAGCAGGCCGACGCCCCCCAGGGCCTCCAGGAGTCGCGCAGCCAGCTCCAGGGCCTCAGGATCGAGGACCTCAGGACCCAGGGACTCCGGAGCCCGTGCTTCAGGATCCACCGCGCCCTCCCTCGCCGGGCTCCCCTCCCCCTGGGCCGCGTCCTGCGAGGCCCCCGGCTGCGGGGCTGCGGGCTCACGGGCGGAGGAGCCCACTGGCCCGTGGGCCCGGGGCTCCAGGAGCAGCACCACGCCGTCGAGGCCCTCGATGCGCAGCGCCCCCTCCCGCGTGAGGCTCACTCCCTGCGGGAGACCGGCCCCTGCTTCATCGGCGCCTGCGGCCGTGGGCGGGCCCGAGCCGGCCCCGCCCACGATCCGCGCCCCGCGCTGCGACGTACCCGTCATGCGGGCACCGGGGTCGCGCCGTCAGCAGCCAGGGCATCAACGACCACGGCCGTGGAGTTGTCAT
This sequence comes from Actinomyces capricornis, assembly GCF_019974135.1. Classification (NCBI taxonomy): domain Bacteria; kingdom Bacillati; phylum Actinomycetota; class Actinomycetes; order Actinomycetales; family Actinomycetaceae; genus Actinomyces; species Actinomyces capricornis. The sequence continues at coordinate 1,743,900 of NZ_AP025017.1, read as the reverse complement.
GCCCGCCCTCCTCCAGGGAGGCGGCCACGAGCAGCTCGGCCGTGCGCTGGGGCGGGAAGCCGGCCGCCAGGATCGTGGCCAGTGCGTCGTCGTCGAGCTCATCACTCAGACCGTCGGAGCACACGAGCATGCGGTCCCCGGCCTGGACCGGCACGCTGTAGAGGTCGGGGACAGCCGAATCCGCGATACCCCCGCCCAGGGCGCGGGTGACCACATTGCGGCGCGGGTCACGGCGGGCCTGCTCGGGGGTGAGCTGGCCGGTGTCGATGAGCACCTGGACCTGGGAGTGGTCGCGGGTGACCTGGGACATGATGTTGTCGCGCAGAAGGTAGACCCGGGCGTCCCCGATATTGAAGACCACCCAGGTGGGCTGGGCCTCGCCCCCCGGGGTGGTGGCATCCGAGTCCCGGGGGTCCATGAGCGTCATGATCGCCCCGGCGATCGTCGCCCCGGGCAGGAAGGCGGCATGGGAGGGGATGGCCACAATGGCCTCCTGGGCGGCCGCGACCGCCTCCAGGATCGGGTCAATGGAGGCGATCGTCGCCCCCGCCAGGGCGTAGAGCTCCTCCAGGGCCGCCTGGGCGGCGGCCTGGCCGGCCGCATGCCCACCCATCCCGTCAACGACGATGAAGGCAGGGCTGACAGCCAGGTACCCGTCCTCATTGACGGTGCGCAGGCGCCCCACATCGGTGGCCGCTCCCGCGATCATGGACAGGGGGGATGAAGCAGGAGTCTGTGGCGACGCCCACGCGACAGCCTCGACAGCCGCATGCTCCGCGGTCGCCGCCAGGCCCTCGATGGCCTCACCAGAGGTGTGGCCATCATTACCCGTCCAGATGGCCTCAGTCATCGGCTTCCTTTCTGTCCAGCCGGATCACGGCACGGCCTTGCCAGGAGCATGGGCCATGGGTCACCGTATAACGATCCGGGTGCGACGATACCGGTCCGCGGCCCCCTGCACATCCACATCCGGCAGGAGGCCGCAGCACCTACCTCGGGTACGCTCCTGCAGGAGGCCGGAGCCCCGGCCGCGCCGCCCCGGTGGGGCTGTGCTCCCATGGCAGCCCCTGCGTGATGGCCCGGAACCCCGGGTGATCGCACAGGATGCAGACTCCCGACCCAGCGAAGGACCCAGCATGTCACAGGCCAATGATGAGCTTGTCGCCCGCGCCCAGGACCCCAATGCCCCTCTGGAGACCCTGCACCAGCTGGCGCAGAACTACCCCTCGCTGCGCCCGCACATCGCTGCGAACCCCCGCACCTACCCCGCGCTGCTGAAGTGGCTGGGCACACTGGGCGATCCCGACGTCGATGCGGCCCTGGCCTCGCGCGGCGCCAGCCCGACCATGTCGGCGGCCTCCGCCGTCTCGGCCGCCTCCGCGGCCTCGGCCACCTCCGCAGCAGCAGCCCGGACCGCCGGCTCGGCCGCCACTGCCGGCACCGCCGGGCTCCAGAGCCAGGGCCATGTCATGGGCCAGTCCTTCGGCGGCCCCGTGGACAACCGGCCCGGCACCGCCGCCGAGCAGGTGGCCGCGGGCGGCAGCGCGCCCATCAACAGCCCTGCCTCCCCCTACAGTACGGGCCTGTCCTCGGCCTCCTCCCCCGACCACCGCTCCACCCAGGCGATGCCCGCGCCGTCGAGCTACCAGCCCCGGCCCGTCAGCCCCCTCGCGCAGTCGCCCTACCAGGCCGATATGCCGGCCTCCGAGCAGCAGACCGCCTCCCAGACCGTCTACCGCCGGCCCGTCCAGGCCGCGGCCGGCGCCACCCAGGCCGCCTCCCCCATCAGCCCCGGGCCCGCAGCCGCGGCCGGCGGGAGCGAGGCGACGGTCTTCGGCGTCGGCACGGACATCGGCACCGAGGAGCGCTCCGGCGGGGCGCCGTCGGGGCTCTTCCTGTGGATCCTCAGCGCCATGGTGCTGGCCCTCCTGGTCTTCGCCATGACCTGGTACCTGACCAGCAACAACAACGACCCCACGGCCAGCCCGCAAGCCCCCCGCACCACCGCCCCGGCCGCCCCGGACGCGGAGGACAAGACGAGCGCCCCGACGGCCTCGCCCACCCCCTCGGCGACGCCCTCCCAGCAGATCAAGGCCCCCGCCCCCGAGGACGCCGTGGAGCTGAGCTCCTTCACCTCCCCCAGCGGCAACATCACCTGCGTGCTCGGTGAGACCTCCGTGTCCTGCACGATCAACAGCTACAACTTCGTCGGCAAGGACCCCTCCTGCACGGACAGCTCCAAGCCCTTCACCGCCTCCGTCGGCGCGGAGGGGCAGGCCACGGGCTCGTGCGCCGAGGCCTTCCGGACCACGGGCGCCAGCCTCAACTACGGCGCATCGGCCAAGAACAAAACCTTCGCCTGTACCTCGGCCGAGACCGGGATCGAGTGCTGGAACCAGTTCACCGGCCAGGGCTTCTCCCTGTCGCGCGACACCTCGGACACCACGGCTCGCTGAGCATTCGCCGGCGATCTGCCGGCCACCAGACGCCTGCCCACCACTGACTCAACACGCGCTAATATCTTCTATGGCCAGTCCCTACTCGCGGGTCCTCGCCCACCCCGGGGCCCGGTCCTTCAGTGCCGCGGGGCTCATCGCGCGCTTCCCGATGTCGATGGTGGGGATCTCCACCATCCTGGCGGTGGAGTCCATCTACGAGGAGTACTTCGCCGCCGGGCTGGTCAGCGCCGTCAACATCGTGGCGGTGGCCATCGGCGCCCCGCTCCTGGCGCGCCTGGTCGATGCGCGCGGGCAGTCCCGGGTGATGGTCCCGGCCACGCTCGCCTCCGGCGCGGCCCTGGCGGGGCTCATCGCCGCCACCACGATGCGGATGCCCCTGGTGGTCATCGTCGTGCTCTCCGCCCTGGCCGGTGGACTGGCGGGCTCCATGGGCTCCCTGGTGCGCGCACGGTGGACGGCCCTCCTGCACACCCCCGAGGACATCCACACGGCCTTCTCCCTGGAGGCCGCCCTCGATGAGGTGGCCTTCATCATCGGGCCGGTGCTGGCCACCGCACTGAGCACCTCCCCGTTCCTGCCGGTGACCTCGGGCTGGGCGGCGGCGCTGGTCATGCAGATCGTCGGTGGCCTGTGGTTCCTGTCCCAGCGCGCCACCGAGCCCGTGCCCCATGCGCACGGGCACGCCGGAGGCCAGGAGGGGGAGGCGGCCGAGGCAGGCGACGGAGCAGCACCTGACGGCCGCGGGGCGGCCAGTGCCGGCGGGGGTGCGCCGTCGGCCGCACCGACCCGGGTCCTGGCCCACAGTGCGGTGCTGGCGATCGTGCTGGTCTTCCTGGCCTCGGGCGCGATGTTCGGGGCCCTGGACATCGCGGTGGTCTCCCGCACCGAGGAGGCCGGGGCGCCCTCCGCCGCGGGACTGCTGCTGGCGGCCTGGTCGGCCGGCTCACTGACCGCCGCCCTGGTCTACGGCTCGCGGTCCTGGGGCTGGCCCCTGTGGAAGCAGCTGCTCGTGGGGCTCGTGGTCTTCGCCGCTGGGACCTCAACCTTCCTGGCGGCCCCGGGGCTGGTGATCCTCGGGGTGCTCATGATGATCACGGGCATGGCGATCGCCCCGACGATCACCACCGGCAACAACATCATCCAGGTGACGGTGGCCCCCTCCCAGCTCACCGAGGGCCTGGCCTGGGTGGGCACCTCGCTCAACATCGGGGTATCCCTGGGCTCCCTCCTGGGCGGGCGCGTCATCGACAGCGCGGGCTCCACGGGAGGGTTCCTCGTGGTGACGGCCTTCGCCTGGGTGGCCCTCCTCGTGTGCCTGGGCAGGCTCCGCACCCTGCAGCAGGTGCGCACCAGCGGCTCCCATCTGGGGGCGCACTGAGCCTCGGCCTTCGGACACCCCAGTGGCGGGTGGGAGCAGCACCCTTGGGGGCATACGGGGCTCCACCAATCTTGGCCCCACGGCATGCCGGCGTCCTCCGCAAAGCGCGGAGTTGTCCGCAGATGGCAGGGGAAGTCGGCAGATCGCAGGGGTCCCAGGGGTGCAAAGCACCGACAACTCCCGCAATCCGCTGACAACGCTGCCCCTTCGCCCCTCCCGCTCCCCCGGGAACGAGGAGCAGGCCCACCCGGCGACCGGCCCGGCCCAGCGCCTCCCACCTCCACGACCGCCACTACTCCGAGAGCAGGACGTAGGCCGTCACTCTCCCGATCGGGCGCACGGCCAGCACGACCGCCACCATCGCCGTGACCAGGATGACCGCCCCCGCGGCATAGGCCGGCCACACCGGGATATCCACGGTGATCTGCTGAATCCCCACACCGGCGAGCATGGCCCCCAGCAGAGGCCGCACCAGCGCCAGACCCGCCAGGCACCCCGCCACAGTGCCGGCGATGACCGGAGGCAGCACACTCCACCGCACGCGGGCCGCCGCCTGCCGCGTCGTCATCCCCAGCGCCTTGAGCAGCCCGGAGGACCGCCGCGAGCGCGCCACCAGGGAGGCGGTCATGAGGCCGACCACCATCACCACCACCAGGCCCGTGAAGACCATGAGGGTGCGGGACAGCAGCGGGACCATCGAGGTATAGCCCTCCATCTGCACCCCCAGGGAGTCACGCGTATTGAGTACCTGGAAGGAGGAGCCGAGTTCTTCCTGCAGCGCATCAGTGACGACCCCGGTATCGGCGCCCTCGGTGACGAACACGCCGGCGGAGGACAGGGGCGCCTGGGGCACGAGCTGCTCGAAGCCCTGTCTCGTGACCAGGGCGAAGGCGCCGAAGTTGACCGCACCACTGGCCAGTCCCGTGACGAGGTACTCCGTGGAGGCCCCCTCCCGGGTGGCCCTCCAGGTCTCGCCCACCTCCACCCCGAGGCTCTGGGCGAGGCCCGGCCCCAGGACGATCTCGTTGGCGTGACGGGCCGGGCGCCCCTGGTAGACCGGGCTGCGGGGAAGATCCTCCACGTCGTCGACGATGAGGAAGAGCATGCTCACCCCGTTAACGGTCTCTGACCTGGTACTGAAGGACGTGGCCGCCTCGACCCCCGCGGTCCTCGCCGCCCGGGACACCGCCTCCTGGACGGCCTCGCCGTCCGGGGCCACGACGGTGACATCGGGCAGCGAGCCACCCAGCAGGAGGGACAGGGCGCTGTCCCGATCCGAGAGCGTCCCCAGCCCTGAGGCGGAGAAGACCGAGGCCAGCGTGCAGGCCGCCGAGACCACGGTGATGAGCAGGGTGCGGCCCGGGGCCGCGAGCATCGCCTTGATCCCCAGCAGGATCGCCAGTGGGCCCCGAGCACGCTGAAGGGGCAGGCGGGCGCGGGTGAAGGAGTGGTCGGCCTGACCGCCGCGCAGTGCCTCAACCGTGGTGATCCTGCTGGCGCGCCAGGCGACGAGCGCCCCGCTGACCAGCACCACGGTGCCCAGGGCTATGGCGCAGCCCAGGAGCAGGAGGGGGTCGGCCTGCGCCCGCCAGGTGACCCCGGTCTGGGCCCGCAGCATCCTCGACAGCAGGGGTAGGACGATGTGCCCCAGCCCCGCCCCCAGCCCCGCCCCGACGGCGGCCACCGCTGCGAGGCACAGCACCATGGGACCCAGGACGCCGCCGGTGGTGAAGCCCGCAGCGCGCAGCATGCCCACCGCCCCCAGGTCCTCCCCGATGGCGCCGCGCAGCATGAAGACCAGCATGAGCACGGCCGTCGCCGTGATCATGGAGGAGAACAGCAGGACGATGACGGCGACCACCCCCACCGACGTCCGGTCATCCAGGGACACGAGCTCCCGATCCATGTCCCAGACCCCGGTGGCGCCGTGCTCCGCGGCGCTGGCGGCGATGACCTCACGGCCGGCCTCGAAGCCGCCCTGGACCCGTGCTTTGATGAGCGTGGAGGGCACCCACCCCGGGATGAGGTCCGGGGACTGGGCCCCGCCGCGGCCGGAGGCCTCCCACTCGGCGCGCAGCGCGGCCATGTGTGCCTGGGCCTCGGCCTGCAGGTCCTGGAGATCCTGGCGCGGCAGCCCGAACCAGAGCAGCCCCATCGACGGCCTCCCACCGTAGGTGGACTCCACGAAGCCCTGGATGTGGAAGGTGCGCTTGCCCATGGGGGAGGTGAGGACCAGCTCATCGCCGAGCTCGTAGCCTCCAGCCTCCTGGAGCGTGGAGGGCACCCAGACCGGGTTAGCCATGGGCCGCCCCGCCTGGGAGGCCACATCCCAGCGGCCCATTGCGGGGGTGTCCTCGATGTCGTAGAACAGGAAGCCGGAGGGCAGCACCGAGCCGGAGTAGGCGATGGAGCCCTGGACCGTGACGCAGTCGGCAACCTCCAGGGCGGCGATGCGCTCCTCGGCGCGCAGGTCGTCCTCCACGGCCTGGGCCCGCTCGTCCTGGGGGAGCACGGCGACGATATCCGGGGAGCTCCACTCGGCGGACTTGGCCTCCAGGTAGGCGCTGTGCTGGGTGAGCATCACCAGCGCGATATTGCTGAGCAGGCCCGCGATGAGGGAGAGCGCCAGGGTGGCGCCCACCAGCCCCGGGTGCTTGCGGATCGTGCGGCGGGCCAGCAGGCCGCAGCGCCGGGCTGCGCCCACCAGGGCCCACGCTCCTCTCGGCCGGCCCTCCGCTCGCGCCTGCGCCGTCTGCTGTGCCGGCATGCTCACCACCCCATCCGGGTGAGGAAGCCGGTGAGCTCATCGGTGCGCTCCTGCGCGCTCCCGGCCAGGGGGCACTCATCGGCGATCCGCCCGTCGCGCAGGTAGAGGACCCGCTGGGCGCGGGCGGCCGAGCGCACGTCATGGGTGACCATGACGATGGCCTGGCCCTCGTCGTGGACCTCGCTGAGCAGGTCCAGGACCGCGGCGGACTGCTCGGAGCCGAGCTGGCCGGTGGGCTCATCGGCGAAGACCACCGTGGGCCGGTTCATCAGCGCTCGGGCGATCGCCACGCGCTGCGCCTCACCGCCCGAGAGCATCCCTGGCGCCTTGTCCCACTCCCGCACCGGCAGGCCCACCCGCTCCAGGAGCTCGGCGGCCCGGGCGACGACGGCGGAGCGGTCGGCGCCGGCGAGCAGGCCCACGGTCAGGAGGTTCTCCAGGACGGTGAGGCCGTCCAGCAGGTGGGCCTGCTGAAAGACGAAGCCGCAGTGGCTGCGGCGAAAGCGGGCCAGGGCGTCCTCGCTCATCGCGGTCAGGTCCTCACCGCCCAGGGCCACGGTCCCCAGCGTGGGGCGGTCCAGCCCGGACAGGGCGTAGAGGAGCGTGGATTTCCCGGCGCCCGAGGGGCCCATGATGACGGTGAAGGAGCCCGGGGCGATCTCCAGGTCCAGGTTGCGCAGCACATGCTGCTGGGAGCCTCCCACCGAGAAGGTCTTGGAGAGCTTGTTCGTGGTGAGAATCGGCGCCGGGGCCTCCGCGGCCGGGGGCCTGCCCTTGGGCCTGCCGGTGGCCCTGTCCTGCGGATCCCGGTGCGGCATCCCTGTCCCCTCTCCCTATGCTCTCGCGCTGATCTCCCGCTGCATGCGTCCTACTGCGACGGTAGGGCAGCGCCGGCGCGGATTCCTGACAGAACTCCTACGATTCGCCTGCGATTGGCGGCCCGCCGCCTGGTGGCCCTGTCTCCCGGGGCTGCACATCCTCAGAGGCCCTCCCCTGCGCGGAACCGCAGAATCCTGCGGATCTGCTTCCAGTGCCGGACCCATCGCGGACCGAAGATGTGCAGCGGGGTCCTCGTTGCACATCTTCGGGCGCCTCCAGGGCGGAGTCAGATCCCCAAGCCTTGGAATCCTGGGGATCTGCGGCGCAGCGCTGGCGTGAAGATGTGCAGCGCGAGGGTGGTCAGGCCAGGGGCAGGGTCAGGGTGAGGCGCAGGCCCCCGCCCTCGGGCAGGTCCGCCTCGATGCGCCCGCCCATCCGCTCCATGAGCTGGGCGCTGGTGAACAGGCCCAGTCCCTGGCCGTGCGTCCCTGCAGCGTTCCTGCCGCGCTGCCCCCGGGCGAGGATGAGTCCGGTCTCATCGGGGTCCACTCCCGGGCCGGCGTCGGTGAGGCTGAGCCGCAGTGCCTCCCCCTCAAGGCGGCCGGTGACGCGGATGGCGGTGCCGGCGTACTTGTAGGAGTTCTGCACGATGTTGTCCACGACCTGGGCCAGGCGCCGCCGGTCCGCGCGCACGAGGACGGCGGGCAGGGGGCTGAGCTCCACCAGGCGCCGGTGGTCGGCCTGGCGGATCAGATCGGCCACCTCCTGGGCGGCCAGGTCCGTGGGCGTCACGCTCAGGGCGGCGATCTGTGAGGCGTGAGCACGGAACAGGTCACTGATGAGGTCGTCGACCTGGTGACTCTTGGCCTGGATGACGCGCAGGCGCTCCCTGGCGGCGGGGGAGTCCTCGGAGAGCTCGAGGAGCTCGGCGGTGGCGGCGATCGTGGCCACCGGGGTGCGCAGGTCGTGGCCGATCTGGGCGATGAGGGCCTCCTGGGAGGCCTGCGCCTCCTCCTCCCGCTGCCGGGAGGAGGCCAGCTCGGTGCGCAGCAGGTCGAAGCTCTCACTCCAGGCGCCGAAGACATTGGCCCGATCCCGCTCCAGGGGCGCCGAGAGGTCGCCGTCGGCCACGCGCGCGGCGAAGCGCTCCAGATCCCGGAAGGGCGCCAGGATCCTCGCGTGGAGCCAGGCCAGCACGCAGACCACCAGAATCAGCTCGACGGCGAGGGTAGCCGCCCCCACCCAGGCCAGGGCCCGCTGGTGGGCCTGGAGGCGGGCGGGGTAGTCATCGTCGAGGAGGGCCCAGGCCACCACCTGCCCGTCCACCATGACGGGGCCGACCAGTGGGCGGTGCTGGGCGCTCCAGGTCAGGGGCCGGAGCCCACTGGCCCCGGGGGCCTGCGATCCCGTGGCGGAGAGGGGGGTCGGCGCCGGCTTCTCCTGCGATGAGACCGGTGGGCCGGCCTCCTGGGCATCCTGGCCCCCTTGGCCGTCCCACCCGGTCTGCGCTCCGGTGCCGTCCGCGGTGAGGTCCACCGGCCTTCCCGCGGCGTCCACCACCATCAGCTCCTCGGACATGCCCTCCAGGCCCGCCTCCTCGGGGTGGGGCCAGGCGGCGGACAGTCGCTGGACGGCGTCGTTGAGCCTGGCGGTGTCCGGGGCGGGCTGAGCGCGGGTGGCGATGAGGGCGAGGGACACCAGCCCCGCGGCGAAGCCGACGAGGAGCAGGATGATGATCCCGCGCAGCGCGCGCATCAGGGGGCCTCGAAGAGGTAGCCGCGGCCCCACACGGTGCGGATGTAGGCCGGGGAGTCGGGCTCGGGCTGGATGCGGGCGCGCAGGCGGCGCACGTGGACGGTGAGCGTGCCCTCACTGGTGAACTCATCGCCCCACACCGAGCGGATGATGTCCTCCTTGGCGCATACCGCGCCCTGGTTGGCCACCAGGTGACGCAGGATCCTGTCCTCCAGGGTGGTCAGGTGCACTTCGCGGCCCTCGAGGTAGGTGCGCCCGGTATCGGGCTCGACGCGCAGGCGGCCGTCGTCGAAACCGGGACCGCCCGCTTTCGGCCCCGTCCTGGCGCTGGTGGGGGCTGTGCACCGACCTGTGGCGGCCGTGGCCTCGGCGGAGCGCTCCAGGGCGCGGCGGACCTTGGCCAGGAGCACCGCCAGGGAGAAGGGCTTGGTGATGAAGTCGTCGGCGCCCAGGGACAGCCCTTGGACCTGGTCGATATCGGAGCTGCGCGCCGAGACGAAGATGATCGGCATCCGTCCGGCCGCGCGCAGGTCGCGGCACAGCTCGAAGCCGCTCCTGCCCGGCAGGTTGACGTCGAGCAGTGCGGCCCCGGGCGGGCGGCGGCGCGCGCTCTCCAGCGCCGACTCGGCCTCCGGGCAGTGGAGCACGCTCAGCCCGAAGGCCTCCAGGTAGTCGCGGATGGCTGCGGCCAAATCCGCCTCGTCCTCGACCAGCAGGACATCCACCTCAGGGCTCATGACCCCAGCAAAGCACATCCCGTGATCAGCGGCGGCATGCCAGCGGGCCAGCCTCCACGATCTGGCCCTTCTGGACGCGGATCCACCCCTAGCAGCCCGGTGATTCCGCGTCCAGAGGGGCGAAACCGCAAGGCCGGCCCGCGCCAGTACCGCCCGTGCACCTCCCTGCCCGCAGCCAGGTCTCGGAACGGCAACCTAGACTGCCCATCGTGTCCCCCACCAGCTCACCGGCCCGCCTGCTCACCGCGCTCGCCAGGGCACTGGCCTCGCCCCTGACGGCGGTCCTGGGGTGGATCGGCCTCCTCATCGCCGCCTGGGTCTCGGCCACCGACGACGGCCAGTGGGTCTTCAAGCTCGACTCCTTCGTCTACTACTACGCCATCGACCAGTGGCACGCCGGCGGCAGCCTCTACGACTGGTATGCCAACCCCGCCCAGCACCTGTGGCCCTTCACCTACACGCCCCTGGCGGCCTGGGTCCTGACCCCCATGACGGTCCTGACCTACGAGTGGGCCACCGCGCTCCTGGTCGCCTCCACCCCCCTGTGCGCGGGCCTGACCACCTGGGCGCTCCTGCGCGCCCTCCAGGGCGGAGGCGCCGCAGCCCCCTGCCCCGTCACCGCCCCGCGCCGCGCCCCTTCCGACTCCTCTGCCCCCTCCTCCACCGCGAGCGCCCTCCCCGACTGGCGAGTCCCCCGCCTCGCCCGGGGCCTGGCGCCCTGGCTCGCCCTGGTCGGCGTCATGGCCCTCGAGCCCTTCCCCAAGACCATGGAGTACGCGCAGGTCAACGCGATCCTCATGGCCATGGTCGCCCTCGACCTCCTGGCCGTCCCCGCCCGCTCGCGCTGGCGCGGGGCGCTGAGCGGGCTGGCGGCCGCCATCAAGCTCACCCCCGCCATCGCCGTCCTCGTCCTGGTGGCCCGGGGCGAGTGGCGCGCCGCAGCCACCATGGTGGGCAGCGCCGTCGGCCTGACCGCCCTGGCGGCCCTGGCCAGCCCCACGGAGACCTGGGAGTTCTTCACCTGGGCCATGTGGGACTCCGGGCGCGCCGGCTTCGCCGACTACTCCGGCAACCAGAACCTCAAGGGCGCCATCGCCCGCGGCCTGCCCGAGCCCCTGTGGACCCTCACCTGGGCGGGGTGCGCCCTCATCGCGGTCCTGGCCGCCTGGGCCCTGTGCCGCCGTCTCGATGCGCTGCGCCCGCGCCCCACCACCCCCAGTGGGCGCCCCGCCGAGGACGCCGCACCGGCCCCCTCCACATCACCGCACCTCAAGCCGACGGACCCCGAGGCGGGCCTCATCCTGGCCCTCCAGCTCAGCGTCATCATGGTCCTGGGCCTGCTCATCTCCCCCATCTCCTGGTCCCACCACTGGGTGTGGAGCCTGCCGGCGCTCATCTCCCTGGCCACCGCCGCCCGTCGCTGGCGCTCGCGCACCCTGGCAGCCGCCGCCCTCGGCGGAGCAGCGGTCTTCCTGCTGGCCATGCAGTGGTGGTTCCCCGAGCAGAACCATGTGGAGCAGTACTGGCCGGTATGGGCCAAGATCCTGGGCTCGTCCTACACCTGGTGGGCCCTGGGCGCCGGCGCGGCCCTGTGGTGGGCCGCCGGTCGCCGGCTGCGCGGCAGCCACCCGCACCCCGGCCCCACGCGGGCCACCGGCCCGGACCCCTCGTGAGAAACGAACCCGCCCTAGGATCAGCCCCGTGCCTCTCTCCGACATCGCCCGCGCCATTGAGGATCGCTTCCACCGTGAGTCGATCCCCGTCTTCAAGCGCAAGGGCTGGCGCCCCCGCGTCATCCCCTACGACGGCTACGGCACCACCGGGGCCGCCGGGCCCTCCCCCACCGGGACAGGCGACCCCGGGGCCCGCCCCGCCGGGGGCTCCATGGTGCGGGTCATGGCCCGCATGGTCATGCGCCCGCCCGACGCCCCCGACGAGGGCCCCCTGCTGCGCTCCCTGCCCGAGTCCATGCCCGCCAGCGCCGCCCAGGCCCGGGACATCGCCGTCACCAGCCTGCTGGAGGCCCAGCGCGGATGGCGCCTGTTCATCGAGGTCCCTGTCTCCTACCTGCCGGTGACCGTGAGCGTGGGCGGACAGAGCGTGCGCACCCGCGCCGACCACAACGGCTATATCGACGTCGTCGTGCGCGATCACGGCCTGGAGCCGGGCTGGCATGAGGCCGAGGTCGATGCGGCGGGTGCCGCGCCCGTGAGCACCAGGGTGCTCATCGTGCCACCGGGGCCCCGCCTGGGGATCATCTCCGACATCGACGACACCGCCATGGTCACCCACGTGCCGCGCGTGCTCGTGGCCGCCTGGAACCAGCTGGTCAAGCACTCCGTGGCCCGCGAGCCCGTGCCCGGCATGGCCGAGCTCTACACCCGCGTCCAGGCCGCCAATCCCGGCTGCCCCATGATGTACCTGTCCACCGGGGCCTGGAACGTGGTGCCCACGCTGCGCACCTTCTTCCACCGCCATGGCTTCCCCGACGGCCCCACCCTCATGACCGACTGGGGGCCCACTAACACCGGCTGGTTCCGCTCCGGGATCGAGCACAAGCGCACCGAGCTGCGCCGACTCATGATCGACCTGCCGCAGATCAGCTGGCTGCTGGTGGGCGACGACGGCCAACACGATCCCTACATCTACGGGGAGGCCGTCCGCCAGCACTCCGACAGGATCGCGGCGGTGGCCATCCGCCGTCTCACCCCCGCCCAGCAGGTGCTGGCCGGCGGGCTGGCCGTCCACCCCATGGGGATCGGGCCGGAGGCGCGGACCCTGGCGGAGGCCGACGTGCCCGTGGTGGTGGGCTCCGACGGCTACGAGCTGGCCCGCCTGCTGCCGCGCCGGCTGCTCACCGGCCCCGGAGACCAGGCCTCCTAGGCGGTTCCTGAGCGCGCCCGGCCAACCCTGTGGGGGCCGGTCGGGCGCGCTCAGGGCCGGGGCCTACGCCCCAAAGGGTCATGGCCTGACGGCGTATCCGCTGGCCAGCGCCATGCGGTTCCAGGAGTTCATGACGATCGCGAACCAGGTCAGGGCCGCGGTCTGCGTCTCGTCCAGGGACCCCTGCTCGACGACGGCACCCACCCGGTGGTGGGGCGGCTCGGAGGGCCGGGCCACGCGCTCGGCCAGGGCGAGGGCCGCCTGCTCCTGGGCGCTGAAGTACTGAGACTCCCACCAGGCGGGCAGGACCGCCAGGCGATCGGCCGTCTCACCCGCCTCGACCGCGTCCCTCGTGTGCGCCCGCAGGCAGTAGGCGCATCCGTTGATCTGGGAGGTCCGCACCGCGACGAGCTCGCGCAGCCGGGCATCGACCCCGACGCGCTCCATCTCCGCCTGGGCGGCCTCCGTCAGCGCGACAAGCGCCTGGTAGCTCTCCGGTTGCGCCTTGGCAAGATCCACTGGCACGGCTCGTGCCCCTTTCTCCTTATTGACATCCCCGGGCCCTCCCGGCCTCGGTCCCCGGGGCGGCGGCCGGCGTGTCCGTCGCCCCGCAGCGGTGGCATGGTACGACGGCGCAGAGCATCGCCAAGCACGGGTCCTGCGCCGCAGACGCGAGTGGCCTCAGGGGCCGGACAAGCGCGGGCTCCTAGACGGCCACGCCGATAAGGGCGCCGATGGCCCACGTCGTGGCCATGGCCAGGGCGCCTCCCACCACCAGTCGGGCCACCGCCCGCAGCACGGGTGCGCGGCCCAGGGCCGCCGAGATCCACCCCGTGAGGGCCAGCCCGGCCAGGACCGAGCCGAAGGTCAGGGGCACTTGGAGCGGGACGGGGAAGGCGAGGATGGCCAGCATCGGCAGCAGAGAGCCGAGGGTGAAGGCGATCGCGGAGGACAGGGCGGCATGCCAGGGGTTGGTGTAGTCGTCCTCCCGCAGGCCCAGGCCCGCCTCCAGGTGGGCGGCCAGGGCGTCATGGCGGGTGAGCTCCTGGGCCACCTGCCGGGCGGTGGCCGCGCTCAGGCCCTTGGACCGGTAGTGGGAGGCCAGCGCATCAAGGCCGGACTCGGGGTCCTGGGTCAGGCGGGCCCGCGTGCGACGCACCATGGCGCGCTCAGTGTCGGATTGGGTGGAGACCGAGACGTACTCCCCGGCTGCCATGGATACCGCACCCGCGAGGATGCCCGCGACCCCGGCGGTGAGGATGATGGCGCTCCGGCCCGGGTTGGCCGCGGCCACCCCGATCACCAGTCCCGCCACGGACACGATCCCGTCATTGGCGCCCAGGACACCTGCGCGCAGCCAGTTGAGCCGCGAGGCCAGCTCGGAGGCCTGGGACTGCGGTGCTGCACCCGGCAGTGACGCCGCCCCCTCGGGCGCGGGGGCCCGGCCAGGACGGGCCGACGCTCCCTGGCAGGCCAGCGCTCCCTGATCGCTCAGGACGATCGCCGTCGGGCAGGAGACCGGGAGGCGGGCATCAATGGCGGGCAGGGCCGTGCTCCCGGCGGTGCGGGCGTCCCGGGAGGGCCTGAGGGAGGTCATCTCGATCGTCACAGCACAACAGTAAGATCAATCAATCTCCCTGTATAGCAAAGAAAGTCTTACCTCACGAAGGGTGGGCTGCCCTGCAATCGGCCGACCCCCTGCCGCGAGCGCCCTCCCGCTCGCCCAGCGCGGACGGGACCGGCACCCGCATCATCGCCCCGCAGGCGCCCGGTATGGTTCGCGGCAGGGCCGAGCCCGCACCTGCGGGCCCTCACGACCCGCGCCCGACCAGCCGCGCCGCATGCGCCACCTGCGCCGTCGTCGCGCGGCGACGCGGTCGGAGACGGCCACCGGACGATCCCGGACACCACACTCAGGAGGCCACCCATGGCAGGAAAGATCCCCTTCATCATCGGACTCGGCGCCGGCTACGTGCTGGGCACCCGTGCGGGCCGCGCCCAGTACGAGCGCATCAAGGCCACCGCCTCCCGGGTCGCCGAGCAGCCCTACGTCCGTCAGAAGGTGGACGCGGCCTCGGCCCGCGTGGGCCAGGCCGTGCGCGCCCAGGGCGAGGCCGTCACCGAGAAGGTGGCCGACGCCGTCAAGGAGCGCCTCTTCGGCTCCCCCTCCCGGTCCGCCGCCCCCGCCTCCCCGGTCCAGGTCGACGACGCCCAGGTGCGCCCGTTGAACTGAGGCGGTGCCTGGGCCGGTCGTGGTCGGTCATGGTCGCCACAGGTCGGCGCCGCGGGCCCGCCGTCGGCCCGTCTCAGTCGGGAGTGGCGGGGGTCCGGGCGCGCAGGCGGCGGCGCTCCAGGTCGGTGACCACGGGCAGCTTCCAGGAGCGCCAGTAGGCCAGGAGGCACAGCCCCGCCCCGATCGCGGTGGAGCCGACCATGGCGTAGGCGTCGGGCAGCCCCGCGTGAACCGCCGCCACCTGGGTCAGGGCGGCCACCAGGGCGGGGACCGCGTAGAGCTTGTTGCCGCCGAAGACCGCCGGGGTCTCGCCGACCGAGACGTCACGGATCATGGAGCCGCCCACTGCTGTCAGGCAGCCCAGGAGGACGGCGGGCATGAGGCCCAGGCCGTTGAGCAGTGCCTTGGAGGCCCCGGTGGCCGCCCAGCAGCCCAGGATGACGGCGTCGGCCACCACCAGCAGGCGCCGCGACCGACGCCCGTTCATGGGGACGAACCACGCCACGGCGGCGCCCAGGCAGGCGGTGTAGAGGTAGTAGGGGTCGGTCAGGGCGAAGGGCGGGCCCGCCTGGATCATGACGTCGCGCAGGATGCCGCCGCCGGTGGCGGTGATGATGGCCAGCACGATGAAGCCCACCAGGTCGAAGTTCTTGCGCCGGGCGATGAGCCCGCCCAGGATGCCGTTGAGCAGCACCCCGCACAGGTCGATGACCCTGAAGGTGTCCGACAGGGCATCGGGCACGGGCAGCACCTGGGGGAACGGGCCCATCACCCCTCCTCACTCGCGCGGCATCCGGGAACAGCGGCACCACAGTAGTCGACTGCCTTCCCCTTCCTTTCGACAATTTGCATGAGATCGGCCTTTTCCGGGCCCGGAGAAGGCCGATCTCATGCAAATTGTCGAAAGGAAGGGGTGGGTGGCCAGGGAGGCGCCCGAGCAGGGATGATCGGCGGGTGTCCACACCGCGCTACACCCCACCCAAGGACCTCAGTGCCTACGCCTGGCTGTCGATCGCCGCGGCCCTGGGCACCATCGCCCTCAAGGGCCTGGCCGCCTGGCTGACCGGCTCGGTGGGGCTGCTCTCCGACGCCGCCGAGTCCCTGGTCAACCTGGTGGCGGCCGTGGTGGCCCTCATCGTCCTGAAGATCTCCATCCGCCCCGCCGACGCCGACCACCAGTTCGGCCACTCCAAGGCCGAGTACTTCTCGGCCGTCATCGAGGGCGTCATGATCTTCGTGGCGGCCGCCTTCATCATCATCTCCTCCATCGAGCGGCTCCTGAATCCCGTCATGCCCGAGCAGCTGGGGGTCGGCCTGGTCATCTCGGTCATCGCCTCCCTGCTCAACGGCGCGGTGGCCTGGGTGCTCTACCGCAAGGGCCGCCAGGAGCGGTCGCTGACCCTCATCGCCGATGCCAAGCACCTGGCCACCGACATCGTCACCTCCGCGGCCGTGCTGGTGGGCGTGGGGCTGGTCGCGGTCTTCGACTCCCCGATCCTGGACGCCATCGTGGCGCTGGGCGCGGGCCTGAACATCATGTGGACCGGCTTCAAGCTCATCCGCGAGTCGGTGGCCGGCCTCATGGACGCCGCCCCCTCCGCCGAGGCGCTCAGGACCGTGGAGGAGGTGCTGGAGCGCCGTCGGCGCCCCGGCGTCATCGACTTCCACGCCGTAAGACTGCGGGAGGCCGGGGCGCGCCGGTTCATGGACCTGCACGTCCTGGTGCCCGCCGCCTGGAGCGTCAAGCAGGGGCACGACTTCACCGAGGAGGTCATCGACGAGCTGGTGGCCGCCGATGCGAGCCTGCGCATCTCGGCCCACCTGGAGCCGATCGAGGACCCCCGCTCCTACGAGGACGTCGCCGACGTGTGAGCCCCGGGAGCCGGGCAGCCCCTTCCGAGCCCACAGGAAGTGGCCCGCACCACGTTGCGCATGCCACACTCGTGCCATGAACGCCATGAAGCTCACCCACTCCGCCCCCTCCTTGAAGTACCAGGCGCACTCCGACTCCTCAGGCCCGGCCTGGCGCCACCCGGACCATGTGGTCCTGGAGATCTGCGTGGAGGATGTCGAAGGGGTGCGGATCGCCGCGCGGGAGGGCGCCGACCGCGTCGAGCTGGGCGACAACCTCACCGCCAGCGGCACGACGTCGTCGATCGGCACTATCGAGGCCGCGATCTTCGCGGCCGCCGAGCAGGTCGAGGAGCGCCGCGCCCTGGCCGGGCCGCACTGGACGCGCTCCAGCGCCGCCGCGCCCTTCGGGCTGCGCGTGCTCATCCGGCCGCGCGGGGGCTGCTTCGTCTACGACGCCGATGAGGGGCGGGCCATGATCGCCGACGTGCGCCGCATCGCCGCCCTGGCCCGTGAGATGAGCGAGTTCACGCGCCCCCAGATCACCGGCGGCGGGGCCTTCCTCCCGCCGGCGGTCGAGCTGGGCTTCGTCATCGGGGCGCTGACGCCCGACGGCGCAGTGGACCGCGGCCTCGTGCGCCTCCTCATGGGGATGGCCGAGGGGGCCCCGGTCACCTTCCACCGGGCCTTCGACGAGGCCCGCGACCCGGTGGAGATCTACGGGGACCTGGGGGGCCTGGGACTGGACTACGTGCTCACCAGTGGTGGCGCGGCCACCGCCGCCCAGGGCACCCAGGTCATCGCCGGCCTGGCGGGCGCCGAGGGGCCCACGGTCATCGCCGCGGGGGGCATCCGGCCCGACGCCATCAGCGCGCTGGTGGAGTCCACCGGCGTGCGGGAGGTGCATATGCGCCTGGCCAAGGAGGGCCTGCGCCCCGGTGAGCCGCAGCGCACCGACCCCGCCCAGGTGCGTCGGGCCGTGGAGATCACCCGCTCACTGCCCCTGCCCACCGGGGCCGAGGAGGGCTGAGGCGGGCCGAGACGGAGGCCCGGTGGCCGATCCCGCCCTGGCGTCGTCGCCTGTCACCGGATGCCGACGACGACGCAGCGACCGGCGCTGGCCCGCGCGGCTCTGCGGCACGGGGGCGGGAGTCCCGGGGCCGGTCCGGCGGCCGGCCCGGATCGCCGTCGCGCCTTCACGCTGGCAGCGCAATCGGCAGCACAGCCCACATCCCTGTGATGACCGTCATCACTTTCTGATTTAAGTTTGGCTTCATGAGCGAGGTCCGTATCGACACCCCCCGAGGCATCACCTTGGCGGGGACCCTCACGCTGCCCCCGGGCGCCGCTCCCCTCGACCCGGATGCCACTCCCACCGCCGAGGAGCCCGCCCCAGCGCGCGCCGAGGGCGCGGTGCTCCTGGCACACGACTTCCTCACGCACCGCCGGGGGATCGAGGGCCACCTGGACCTGGTGGCCGCCCACTACCGGGAGGCGGGCCTGGCCACCCTGGCCATCGACTTCTCCGGGCTGGGGGATTCCGACGACGCCGTCATCACCCTGGCGGGCGAGGCGGAGGACCTGCGGGCGGTCTCCAGCTGGCTGGCCGAGCGCGGCTACGAGCGCCAGGCCATCCACGCCAATGGCTTCGGGGCGACTGCGGCGCTGGTGGCGCGCCCCGAGCGGGTGCGCACCGCCGTCCTGGTGGGGGCGGTGGTGGGCCCCCAGTCGATCCTGTGGGAGGAGGTCTTCTCCCCCGAGCAGCTCGACGAGCTGGCCGCGCACGGGCTGACCCGCATCCCGGATGACAACCCCAACGCCCGCAGGTGGAATGTGCTGTCCAAGGAGACGCTCGCCGACTTCTCCATGCAGGAGCCCGCCACTACCATGGCCGACCTTCCCTGGCCGGTGCTCATGATCTACGGGGTCCTCATCAACGAGATGCCCGATACCGCCGCGGCCGCCGCGCAGGGCCTCCCCCTGCTCCAGAAGGGCAGCCGCCTGGAGCAGGTCAGCGCCGCCTCCTCCCAGGAGGCCAGGCTGGAGGCCGCGCGCATGGGCGTGGAGTGGGTGGCGCGCCGCCTGGCCTGAGCCCCGCAGCGGGGCCGCAGCCGGTGCGCCGTCGCCGGCCGACTGCCGCCAACCGCCCCGCAGGGAGTTCGCGCGGCCCCGGGTGCTGTGATGCCGAGGCGGTCTACCGCGCGGTCAGACGCACGACGACGCCGCGGTGGTCGGTGCGTGCAACGGTGATGACCTCACCGGCGGTGCCCTGCCAGGCTGCGGCGTCGACGAGGATGTGGTCGATGGTGGCGCCCATGAGGGTGCTGTCGGTGGTGCTCGGCCAGGTGGCCAGGCCGCCGATGCCCGCCTGCTCCCCGGCGCTGGCGCAGCGGTGGAGGTCCCGCAGGGGGCCGTGGTCGCGTGTGGCGTTGAGGTCCCCGGCCAGGATGAGCCCATCCGGTGGGTTCTGGCAGATGGCGGCCACCCCGGTCAGGGAGGTGCGCCACAGGGTCATGTAGCCCGGTACTGGGGGGTAGGTGTGGGCCCCGGCGATGACGGGGCCGGTGCCGTCCACGGGCTCGACCATCACCAGTCCGCGCCCGGTCCCCTTGGGCCCCTCCACCTGCCGGTAGTCCCCGAGGCGGGAGGAGACCAGCATCGTGGTGGCATCGACCGGGTCGATCCGCCCGGGGCCATAGGTGTCGTCGTCCGGGTCGAGCGGGGGCGAGACGGCGCTGAAGACGGTGAAGGTGGCCTGGGCGCCGAGGCTGGTGCCCGCCAGCGCCGCGGCGAGGCGCTCGCCGTAGGCGGCGGTGGTCTCGGGCAGGATGATCACGTCGGCCTGCGCAGCGTTGGCGGCCTCCGTCAGGTCCTGGATGGTGACATCCTCCCGCTCGGTGTTGAGGGCCAGGACGGTGACGTCCTCCTGCCCGCTCTTGTCCGTGATGGCCGCCAGGGTGCTCATGGAGGTTCCGCGGCCGGCCAGGATGCCGCCGTGGGTCAGGGCGACGAGGACCAGGACGAGGGCCAGGACCGCGCTGCTCAGCCCTGCGCGGCGGCCGGTCCGTCCGCTGCGGCGGGCCCATAGGCGCAGCATGATCGCCAGCAGGGCGGCGAGCAGGCCCAGGATCCCCCATCCGACGGCCATGAAGGAGCGCATCGCGATGAGCTGGGCGATGAAGGGCTGCAGGGTCAGGGGCGGGTGGATGCTGATCAGCGCGGCCAGCGCGATCACAGCGGCGAGGACCCAGCCCGCGATCTGGAGGCGGCTCATGGCCTCACTCAACCAGGAGCGCTCACCGGGCCACAAACCGGTCTCACCCGGCGGTGGACACCCCGACCGGGGAAGCGCGGTACTCTTCCGGGGTCATTTACTGGCAGCATCCAGCAGGGGAGCAGCAGTGGTCGGTGAGCGGCCGTGGAGGGGCAGGGTGTTCATCGCGGCGAGCCTGGATGGCTTCATCGCCCGGCCCGATGGCGCAATCGAATGGCTCACCGATCCCGCCCCCGGGCCACGCCACCATGCACCCGAGGCACCTGCGGGACCCAGCACCAGTGCCCACGCCCTGGAGTGGGAGCAGTTCCTGCCCAGCATCGACCACCTGGTCATGGGACGGGGTACCTATGAGAAGGTCCTCACCTTCGAGGAGTGGCCCTATGAGGGCCTGGGCGTCATTGTGCTGTCCACCGCCCTGGAGGCCGAGGACCCCCGGATCACGCCGGCGCGCAGCCTGGAGGAGGCGGTCGCGCTGCTCGATGCCCGGGGCGCCCGGCAGGTCTATGTTGATGGCGGGAGGGTCATCCAGTCCTTCCTGTGCGAGGATCTCATCGACGAGATCACCCTGGCCTGGGCGCCGGTCCTCCTGGGCTCGGGCCTGCCGCTCTTCGGCCCCCTGCCCCGGGACACCCGCCTGGAGCTGGTGGCCTCCCACACCGGCCAGAACGGCCTGGTCCATGCCACCTACCGCGTCTACCGCCCCGGCTGAGCGGTCCTCTGCCCCCTGCGGTCGTGCCCGGCGCCCGCCGCTGCCCATCCCCGGTCTGCCCCCACCCGCAGCGGCACGGGAGCCCTGCGACGCGGCGCGTGCGCAGGGCGGCAGCCGCGTAGGGAACAATGGGCCCCCTATGGAACACGGCCAGAACGAGCAGAACCGCAGCGCCCAGGGGCAGGCGACCGGATCCGCGAGCCACGGCGATCGCCAGCATCGGGGGCGCGGCGCCGAGGTCGGGCAGGGCGCAGAGCCCGCCAGCACCGACGGCGCCGCCACGGATCACGACCGCCCGCGCAGCGGCGAGGAGCAGGGGCACGGCTCCCACTCCCGGCCCTCCACCCGCCGGCACGGTCGCGGCCGGCGCAAGGGCCGACCCCGCCGCGGGCCCGACCACCCCCGCCGCGGCTACACCCCTGAGCAGGTCGAGGCCCGCCACCAGGCGGTCCCCGCCATCGTCTACCCCGACCAGCTCCCGGTCTCCGCGCGCCGCGAGGAGATCGCCGAGGCCATCCGCGACCACCAGGTGGTCATCGTGGCCGGGGAGACCGGCAGCGGCAAGACCACCCAGCTGCCCAAGATCTGCCTGGAGCTGGGCCGCGGGGTCACCGGCATGATCGGCCACACCCAGCCGCGGCGCATCGCGGCGCGCTCCGTGGCCGAGCGCATCGCCCACGAGCTGGGCACCCGCATCGGGCGCGAGGGCATCGTGGGCTACCAGGTGCGCTTCACCGAGGAGGTGGGCCCCACCACCCTGGTCAAGCTCATGACCGACGGCATCCTGCTGGCCGAGATCCAGTCCGACCCCCAGCTCTCCCGCTACGACACGATCATCGTGGACGAGGCCCATGAGCGCAGCCTGAACATCGACTTCATCCTGGGCTACCTGGCCCGCCTGCTGCCCAGCCGCCCGGACCTCAAGGTCATCATCACCTCGGCCACCATCGACTCCGAGCGCTTCGCCCGCCACTTCGGGCAGCGCGCGGCCCGCGCCGGCGCCGACGGCCAGGAGGTCTCCGCCGTGGTGCCGGCACCGGTCATCGAGGTCTCCGGGCGCACCTACCCCGTCGAGATCCGCTACCGCCCGCTCATCGCCGACGACGACGCCCCCGACGACCCGCAGGACGGCGCCGCACCCACCGCCGGCAGCGGTGGCGGGCCCGCCGCCTCGCCCGCCCCGGGGGAGCTGAGCGAGGCCGAGCTGGAGGCCCTGACCTCCCCCGATCCCCAGGTGCGCGCGGCCGCCCGGGCGCGCCGCGAGGCCGCGCGGGCCTCGGCCTCGGCTGATTCCACCGCCCCGGGCCCCGCGGGCCGGGGCGCCCGAGCCGCGCGCGGCCGCCCCGCCAGCCCCGGCCCCCAGGAGGAGCGCGACCAGGTCACCGGCATCCTGGATGCCGTCGATGAGCTCATGGCGGCGGGCCCCGGGGACATCCTGGTCTTCCTGGCCGGGGAGCGGGATATCCGGGACACCGAGGCGGCCCTCATCGACCACCTGGGGCCCCGACACACCCCCGATGGCCGCTCCTCGGTCCCCGGCGCCGTGGAGATCGTCCCCCTCTACTCGCGCCTGTCGGCCGCCGAGCAGCACCGGGTCTTCCAGGCCCACTCCACGCGCAGGATCGTCCTGGCCACCAATGTCGCCGAGACCTCCCTGACGGTGCCGGGCATCCGCTACGTCATCGACCCGGGCCTGGCCCGCATCTCGCGCTACTCCAACCGCACCAAGGTCCAGCGCCTGCCCATCGAGGCCGTCAGCCAGGCCAGCGCCAACCAGCGCTCGGGCCGCTGCGGCCGCGTGGCCGACGGCATCGCCATCCGCCTGTACTCCCAGGCGGACTTCGACTCCCGCCCGCAGTACACCGAGCCCGAGATCCTGCGCACCTCCCTGGCCAGCGTCATCCTGCAGATGGCGGCCCTGGGGCTGGGCGCCGTCGAGGACTTCCCCTTCCTGGATGCGCCCGACCCCAGTCAGGTGCGCAGCGGCATCCAGCTGCTCACCGAGATCGGCGCGATCGAGACGGCGGCCTCCCGGGGCCCCGGCCACGAGAGGCGGGGACAGGGCGGCCCGCGACTGACGGCCATCGGCCGCCGCCTGGCGCGCCTGCCCATCGACCCCCGCCTGGGGCGCATGCTCCTGGAGGCCGGCGAGCTGGGCTGCGCCGGGGAGGTCATGGTCATCGTGGCCGCGCTGTCCATCCAGGATGTGCGCGAGCGCCCGGCCGACCGCCAGGAGGCCTCCGATGCCATGCACCGCCGCTTCGCCGACCCCACGAGCGACTTCCTGACCTACCTCAACCTGTGGCGCTACCTGCGCACCCAGGGCCGCGAGCTGTCGGGCTCGGCCTTCCGCCGCATGTGCCGCTCGGAGTTCCTCCACTACCTGCGGGTGCGCGAGTGGCAGGACGTCCACGCCCAGCTGCGCGAGCTGGCCCGCCCCCTGGGGCTGAGCGCGGCCCCCATCGAGCTGCCGACCGCCCGCGCCATCCGCGCCGCCACCGAGGCCCTGGAGCCGGGCTCCCACGCCGCCCAGATCGCCCACGGGGGTGTGGCGGCCGCCGTGGTCGCCCTGGGCCGCAGCGCCGACACCCCGGATGCCGATGCCATCCACCGCAGCCTGCTGACAGGCCTGCTGTCCAACGTGGGCAACTGGGATGAGCGGCGCCGCGACTACGCCGGGGCCCGGGGCACGCGCTTCACCATCTGGCCGGGCAGCGGGCTGCGCCGCAAGACCTACGACTGGGTGATGACCGCCGAGCTGGTGGAGACCTCCCGGCTCTTCGCCCGCACGGTCGCCAAGGTGGACTCCCGGTGGGTGGAGGAGGCCGCCGAGCGGGCCGGGCTGCTGCGCCGCGTCTACGGCGAGCCCTACTGGTCCACGCGCCAGGGCGCCGCCATGGTCCACGAGAAGGTCATGCTCTACGGCATGACGCTGGCGGCGGACCGCCCCGCCACCCTGGCCTCGGTCAATGCCGCCGCCGGGGAGGTGGCCCGTGAGATGTTCCTGCGCCAGGGCCTGGTCGAGGGCGGGTGGCACGCCCGCCACGCCTTCGTGGCCCGCAACCGGGCCCTGATCGAGGAGCTGGGGGATGTCGAGCGCCGGCGTCGCGTCCACGGGCTGCTGGCCGACGACCAGGCCCTCTTCGACTTCTACGACGACCGTGTGCCCGAGGCGATCACCTCGGCGGCCGCCTTCGACGCCTGGTGGAAGGACCAGCGGCGCGCCACCCCCGAGCTGCTGGACTTCACCCGCGAGCTGCTGCTGCCCGGCGGGGATGATGCCAGCGGCTACCCCGACACCTGGGTGCAGGGCGATCTGACCCTGCCGCTGGCCTACGTCTTCGAGCCCGGGCGGCACGACGACGGCGTGAGCGTGCAGGTGCCGGTGGAGATCCTGGGGCGCCTGGAGCCGGTGGGCTTCGACTGGCTGGTGCC
This sequence comes from Actinomyces capricornis, assembly GCF_019974135.1. Taxonomy (NCBI): domain Bacteria; kingdom Bacillati; phylum Actinomycetota; class Actinomycetes; order Actinomycetales; family Actinomycetaceae; genus Actinomyces; species Actinomyces capricornis. The sequence goes on along the minus strand of NZ_AP025017.1, from coordinate 1,719,597 downwards.
GGGCATGCGCCCCGAGCTGTGCGTGGCCACGATCCGGGCCCTGCCCAAGCGGGTGCGCCGCCAGCTGGTGCCCGCTCCCGATGTGGGGGCGCAGATCCATGCCGCCCTGGTGGAGCACTACCCGACGCCGCCGGGCGCCTCGGCGCCCGAGGTCCCCTTCGAGGAGGCCTTCAGCGCCGTGGCCAGGCGGCTGAAGGATGTGGAGATCACCGAGGCCGACTGGCAGGAGGCCGCCGAGCGCCAGCCCGACCACCTGCGCATGGCCTTCGTCGCCACCGATGAGCGCGGGCACGTCCTGGGGCGCTCCAAGGACCTGGTGGCGCTCAGCCGGCGCCTGTCGGGCCGCACGGAGGAGGCGGTGCGCTCCGTGGTGCGCGGCGCCCTGGCCCAGGCCATGGAGGAGGCGCAGGACCGCCAGGGCACCCGCGGGCGCAAGGGCCGCAAGGGCGCCAAGGGGCGCCGGTCCACTCAGGGCGCCGACGGCGGGGCTCCAGGCGCGAATCAGGGCGCGGGCCCCTCAGGGGCCCGGGACGGAGCCGGGGGCCCGGCCCCTGTGGGGGCCGACTCGGGGGCCCCGCAGGCTCCCACCGGGTCCGCGGTCCGCTCGGGGCTGGCCGAGCGCGAGGGCCTGACCGACTGGCCCAGCGACGTGCCGGGCCTGGGGGCCCCGCAGCGCTCCACGATCCCGGCCACGGTGGAGTCCACCGGGCGGGCGGGCCTGGTGGTGCGCGGCTACCCCGCGCTCCTGGCCTCCGGGGGTGCGGCGCGCCTGCGCCCGGAGCCGGCCAGCAGCACGGCATCGGCCTCGCAGGCGGGCCGCGGGCAGCAGGCGCCCAGCGCGGATCTGCGCATCCTTCCCGACGCCGTCGCCCAGGCCCGTGAGCATGGCGCCGGGGTGACCGCCCTGGCTCTGGCGCGCACCATACTGCCCGCGGGCAGGGTCAGCAGCCGGTGGAGCGGGCAGGAGGCACTCACCCTGGCGGCCTCCCCCTACCCCAGCACGGAGGCGCTGGTGGCGGATCTGCAGCTCGCGGCGGCGCGCAGCGTGGCCGGCCGGTGGGCCGCCGCGACCAAGCGGGCACTGGACCGGGTGCGCGAGCGCACCGTCTTCGGCGAGCTGGTGGGTGTCATGCGCGAGGAGTTGGAGGATGAGGTCCACCGCCTCGCCCTCATCGTCGTGCGCATCCTGTCGGCCCAGCGGGAGGTGGAGCGGGCGGTGGGAGCGCACACCTCCCTGTCCCTGCTCACCACGCTCCAGGAGGTGCGCGAGCATGCGGCGCAGCTGGTCAGCGACGGCTTCGTCTCGGCGACGCCGGATGATCAGCTGGCCCATCTGCCCCGCTATCTCACCGCCCTGGCGATGCGGGTGGAGCGGGCTGCCTCCTCGCCGTCAGCGGCCTCCCAGGATGCGGCCCTGGCCTACCAGGTCTCCCAGGTGGTCACGGCGGTCGATCAGGCCCGGGCGCGGGCAGCGGCCCTGCCCCCGGACGCGCAGCGCGAGGCGCGACTGGTCGAGGCCCGGTGGATGGTCGAGGAGCTGCGGGTCAGCCTGTTCGCCCAGACCCTGGGGACATCCCGCAAGGTCAGCCCCCAGCGCATCACCAAGCTCCTGGCCTCGATCACCTAGAGCTGCGGCAGGGCCCCGACTGCAGGGCCGGGCGCTCCTGCGGCCGCACTGCGGCGCCGCCGGGGTCCTGCCGGGGTCACAGCATCGCCGACATGAGGCGGCAGACGTTGTCCACGTAGCGCCGGTACCAGGGTTCGCAGGCCCACTCCTGGGCGGTCAGCTCGGTCGATACGGCCCGGTAGTCCGCGTCGTTGCTCCGCAGGAGGTCGTCCAGGTCGCCGCCGAAGGCCAGGAGCATGAGCTCGTAGTTGAGGGCGAAGGAGCGAAAGTCCATATTCGATGAGCCGATGACCCCCACCTCGTCGTCAACGGTCATGTACTTGGCGTGCAGGACCGTGGGCGCCGGATAGCGGTAGATGCGCACGCCCGCGGCCAGGAGCGTCCCGTAGTAGGAGCGCTGGGCGTGGTTGACGATGAACTGGTCGGACTCGGTTCCCACGAAGAGCTCGACCTCCACGCCCCGGTAGGCCGCTGAGGTCATGGCCGTCAGGAGGGCCTCGTCAGGGATGAAGTAGGGACTGGTGATGGACACCCGCCGCTTGGCGCCGTAGATAAGCGCCACGAACATACGCAGGTTGGGCTCGGTGGGGTAGCCGGGGCCCGAGGGGATGAGCTGCATGGCGTTGACCACGGCGCCGGGGCGCCCGGGCTGGGGCGCTGATCGGCCCACGGGCACGCCGGGCAGCCCGGAGCCCTCGGGCAGGGTCTCGGAGGGCTCCCCCAGGGCGAGCTCGAGGGCCTCGAGCTGCTCGCCGGACTCGAAGTACCAGTCCATGGCGAAGACGGCCTGGGCCTCCACGACGATCTCCCCGGTGATCTCCACCGACAGGTCCTCCCAGGTCCGCCCGGCCCACAGGTTGCGACGCAGGCGGTAGGTGGGGTCGATGATGTTGTGGCTGCCGATGAAGGCACGCTCGCCGTCGACCACCAGGACCTTGCGGTGGTTGCGCAGGTCGGGGCGGCGCCAGCGCCTCTTGTGCGGCAGCAGCGGCATCATGAGGCGCCAGCGGATGCCCGCGGCGGTCAGCCTGTCCCCCAGCTCCTTCCACCCCGGGTACTTGCGGCTGCCCAGGTGGTCCATGAGGAGGCGGACGGTCACCCCTCGGGCGGCCGCCCGCTCCAGGGCGGAGAAGAAGATGTCGGTGACCTCGTCCCAGCTGACGATGTAGAACTCGGCGTGGACGTGGTCGGTGGCCTCGTCAATGGCGCGCGCCATCTCGGCGTAGGTGGCTCTGGCCTCGGAGTGGACGGCGATGACCTCCCCGGTGACGCATGGCAGCCCGGTCAGCTCGCGGTTCATGCGCAGCACCCCGGTCAGAGCGGTGGAGGGGCCGGCCCCCACCGGCAGGTCGGGCATGTTGCGGGTGTACTCCAGGGTCACCTCGTTGACGGTGTTCTGCTGCTCCAGGCGCCGGCCGTGCACCCAGGGGCTGCCGATGAGCAGGTAGAGGGGGAATCCGACGAAGGGCAGCAGGAAGATCAGCAGCAGCCAGGCGGTGGAGGAGGAGGGGCGGCGGTTCTCCGGAACCGTCCCCAGGGCGGCGATCTTGATCGCGTACTCGATGACGACCCAGATGGCGGCCAGGAGCGGGGGCATCGTCATGGCCGCATGATGTCACGGACGGGCGGGGAGGCGGTGGACGTCCCGGCGCGGGCAGACCCGTCGTCGACGCTGCGTCCGAGGCGGGTCCCGGGGTGCTCTGCGGCGTTCGGGACCAGAATGCTGCGAAGGCCCGCCCCGGTATGGATCCACCGGGTCGGGCCATTCGCATCGAGGTCGCTTGCCGGTTCCCATTCGGCAGCGGGTCCTCCTTCACTGGAGCGCCCGAGCACATTCCCTTGGCTGTGGCTCAGACTCGGTGACAGCCGGTCAGCAGTACTCCCCAGTACCTCGCGACCGCCCCCGTCCAGCGGTGAGTAGAACTCTGCCGACCAACCCTGAAAGAACCCTTGGAGCAGCGCTGGGAGAACACTGAGAAAAACGCATCAATACGGTGACGGAAGGCAACGAATTGATAACGACGACGCCCGGAGAGTCGCGTGTTGCGCGCACCACTAACGACCCGCTGCACGGAACTCGCAGCACATCACGGATTGATAAAGAATAACATCACTGTGAGTTTATCTCATCCACTGCAATGATGTCGGGCGGCACACAGAACGTGCACAGGACATGCAGTGCCGCACCCCGGCATTCCCGGGGAAGCCCTCGCACACCGGTGCGGGCTAAGCGCGCGAGGGCGTCGGATCCCCGAAGAAGACGCGGAAGTACCCGTAGAAGTTCCAGTTCCCCCAGGCGGTGCAGCCATCCCCGCCACTGGCAGCGGCCTCATTGGGCTGGTACGGCGTGTAGTTGTACAGCGCAGCGGTGGCCTGGTTGACCACCGTGAGCTCGGCTGAGCCGCACCGGGCCTCCGGGGAGTAGGCGACCTGCGTCGGGACCTCGGCCTGGACGTCATAGGCACCCGGGTCGAGCCGGTAGCGCTGGTACTGGGAGGCGGCCCCGTAGAGCTGGGCGACGAACCCCGACCACTGGGTGTCGCAGGCTGCGCCGTCGGGGCACCCGTAGCCGGCAGCGGCCTCGTAGTCACGCGCGGTCAGAGTGGCGCCGGAGGCCGTCAGGAGCCCCTGCTCCTTCTGAATGAGGACGAGCAGGACCTGAGGATTGATATCGCAGGACTGGGCCACCGCCCAGATGACCCGGCCGGCACTGGCGCCCTGCTGCTGGTCGATCTGACCGGGGCAAAAGGAGGTGGCCTCGCGCGGCTCGACGTCGAAGGTGGCCTGGGCCAGGCACGGAGTGCCATCCAGTCCGGGCATGCAGCCCTCGTTGACCTGGGAGATGAACTCCTCCACCTCCGCGCGGGTCATCGCCTGGGAGTCGTAGAAGACCTCATCGTCGATGATGCTGGCGGCCTCGAAGCCGGTGGGGTCGGGGGCCACCGCGGCGGGCTCGGTGAGGACGGCCGCCGAGGTGGACTGGCCCTGGGGGCCACTCAGGCGCAGCACCACCAGGCCGAGCAGGACGGTGATGAGAAAGGCCGCCAGGATGATGCCCAGCGGTCCACGCAGGATGCGCCGCTGGGGTCGACGGCGTGCTGGGCGCCGCCGCACCGGGCGGGCGCGCCCAGGGGCGTGGGCCCGGCGCGAGGCGCCCGGCCCACGGGGGCTGCGGTGGGCCCGGGGACCCGGGCCGGAGGAGGGAGGGGACATCCCCGACATATTCCCACATCTCCACTCATCTATCCCGCGGTACACCGCCGTCGCCCCGAGGCGCCGGGCATTCGGGGACGCATACCGCGCCGGAGCACCCCTCGCCGGCACGCCCGATGACCACCAGCGCCCCTGGAGCCGTCAGCCCACATCGTGTCCACTAGAATCGCTGCCGTGCACCTCCCCGATGTCATGGCACTGGCCCGCGAGCTCATGGAGGAGCACGGCGTGGGCCACTGGGGACTGGAGTTGGACCGCGCCCGGCGGCGCGCCGGGCAGACCGACCACGCACGCCGTCGGATCACACTGAGCCGCCACCTCATGGCGCTGTACCCCGAGTCCGAGGTACGCGAGACCGTCCTGCACGAGATCGCGCATGCCCGCGTGGGCGCCAGCCATGGGCATGACGCCATCTGGACCGCCGAGGCCCGACGGATCGGGGCCAGCGGCACGCGGCTGGTGGGCGCCGGCTCGCCTCGGCTGCGAGGGCGCTGGGTCGGACGCTGCCCCGCAGGGCATGAGGTGGACCGCATGAGGCGGCCCTCCCGCCCGGTCTCCTGCGCCCGGTGCGCCCGGCGCTTCCGTCCCGAGCACCTCATCACCTGGAGCCTGGAGGGGCGCCCGGTGGGCCCCGAGGAGATCGGGCCCCAGTACGCGCGCTCACTGGCACGGATCCTGCGGGACTAGAGCGACTCGCCCACATCCCAGCAGGCGGCCCGCCAATCCGCGGGGCACCCGCAGGGCCAGCCGTGGGCAGTACTGCCCGTCGGCTCGCGGGTGATCACCCCGCGGGCGAGCCGGAGATCACCGCGCCCCACTACCCTGGAGCCGACCTTCGAACCGCCGACTCCAGGAGAGCCATCATGATCGTCACCACCACACCCACCGTCGAGGGCTACCCGGTCACCCAGTACCTGCGCGTCGTCTTCGGCGAGACCATCGCCGGGGTCAACATGTTCAAGGACATCGCCGCCGGGTTCCGCAACATGGTGGGCGGGCGCTCGGAGGCCTACGAGCGCGAGCTCATGCAGGCCCGCGAGACCGCGTTGGCCGAGATGGTCCAGCGGGCCCAGGAGCTCGGCGCCGAGGGGATCGTCGGGGTGGACATCGACTACGAGACCCTGGGCAGCGACAACGGCATGCTCATGGTCACCGCCTCCGGGACGGCCGTGCGCTTCTCCACCCCCCGCTGAGCCGCTGCGCAGCACGAGCGCACGACGGCCTGGGGCGGGATCGGCCCCGCGCCAGGCCGTCGGCATCCCTCCCCGCACCCCCTGGCCCCATCGGCCGGTCGAACGGCCGGGATTTCCCAGACGGCCGGGATTTCCCAGGTGGTTCACAGTGCCAGGAGGTGGGTTTTTCCAGGGTGGTCGCGTTACATAGTGGGCACCACCGGACGGAACCGGTCCTGAGGGTTGGGGAGCCTGATGACGGACCGGACCTCCGAGGCCGGCACCGGGTCTTAGGGAGCCCGGGGCCGCCGCTCCGGTGAAGGAGGCGACCGCCTCCCCGGGTGCATGGGAACCCGGGTGGCAGACGGTCCCTCACGAGGCTTGGACCCTCGGGCCCGCAACCGCGGGCCCGAGGGTCAAGTCTTACCCCCACCACCGCCACCCCCGACCGAGCCCGAGCCCCACGGCCACACCCAGCCAGCATCCCCACCGAGCAGGGCCATCACAGGACGAGGGGGCCGGGATCACGGAGACTCGCAGCCAAGAAGCGGGCGGGCCTCCCGGCAGGGCCGTGCCAAACCAGTAGGCTCTTTATCGTGAGCGGTTCCCAGATCCCAGAGCAGCGTCGTCGCCTCAGTCCCGAGCAGCGCCGGGAGGAGATCATGGCGGTAGGCCTGGAGATATTCGCCACCGGCTCCCTGACGCAGATATCCGTCAACGAGATCGCCAAGCGCGCCGGGGTCTCGCGGGCACTGTTCTACCACTACTTCCCCTCCAAGATCGATCTCGCCCGGGCGATCGTGGCCCATGAGATCAGCCAGGTGCACAGGATCGCCGGCGCCGAGAGCATCGAGGAGGTCGTCACCGCCTACATCACCTACGTCCAGGGCAGACCGATGGGCTATCGGGCACTGCATATCGGCGGCCTGGAGAATGACCCGGTCATCGGCGAGGCGATTCGCGCCAGCCAGGTGAAGTTCGAGGAGATTCTGCTCAACCTGCTCTCGATCCCACTGACCGACCAGCAGGCCCGATTCGCACTGCGCACCTGGACCAACACGGTCATCGCCACCTGCCTGCAGTGGCTGGAGCACCCCGAGATCGACAGTGAGGAGATCGCGGGGATGATGATCAGGACACTGCACGCGCTCGTGCCCACGGGGCGGGGCCCGGCCCTGGAGGGGCACGGTCCTCAGCAACGGGACGACGAGCCTGCGGCGCCGCAGACCCCCTGAGGCGCGCCCCCTCGGGAGACTGCGACCGGGGCGGGTCAGGGCCGTCTCTCCTGGCTCGGGGCGACCCGGGGGTGCGGGCCGGGGCCTGGGCGGCGCACCAGGAGGAACAAGTGCCCGGGAGGATCGGGCCCCGGAAGGCGGCAGGGCCGCCGCGAGGCGTCACTTCGCGGAAAGAGCGATACGGCGCGGCATGGACGGTACCTGTAGGGGCATCCATTCCGCGACGCCCATGTCGCGACGCGAGGCCCCATCGCACCACACCCCGCCGGCCGAGCCTCCGGCGCAACCCGGCGCCCGCGCCAAGGGTCCGGGCTTATTAACGCATCATCTGGCGCAACCGTCGGCCACCTGCTATCCTCAGCAGTAATTAGACGGGGCATCTAATAGCTCTGTCCCTTAATTATCCCCCATCACACCGGTTCCAGGGAAGGCCCTCCCATGTCAGAGCTCACGAAGAGGCGCAGCATGACGGCGGACGCCGGGAGCAGCACGCCCCATGAGAATCCCGCACTCAACGATGCCACCGCCCTGAGCGCCGAGATCCTCACACCCGCCGAGCTGGCTGCGATCGGCGCGACGATGCGCCAGGCCCCCGCGACGTCACTGGCCCCCGCCGAGTCCCGGCGCGCTCGGCCGGCGTCCCGGCAGGCACCCCGCTCCTCCAGCCACGCCTGCCGGGTGCTCTTCGCCCCCGAGACCATCAATATTGCCGAGGTCACGCGGGGCATCGAAGTCGCCAAGCGCATGCCCGAGGGGGTGGACTGTGTTTTCACGGGCTTCTCCCCCCGCAACAGGGATCTCATCGAGGAGGCGGGCTTCGAGTTCATCCTCCAGGAGCCGCTCCTGACCGACGAGCAGGCCCGCCAGGCGCTGGACTTCGACCAGGGCCGCGGCCACCGCCACCCCTTCACCCGCGCCATGCTCTCCCAGCGGGTGGCCAGCGAGCGCGAGCTCATCCGCCGTCTGTGCGCCAGCGCCGTCGTGGTGGGGGTCACCCCGAGCCAGTTCATCTCGGCGCGGGCGGAGTCGGTGCCCCTGGTCTTCGTGCGCCCCTTCGCCTACTCCCTGCCCCATGTGAGCATCGCGCGCTCCTACGGCACCACCGCCTTCCTGCCCCGCACCACCCGCAGGCAGCGGGTGATCGACCGCGCCGCCGCCGGAGTGTTCCACACCGTGGCCTCCCGCGTACCCCTGCCCCGGCCCTTCTACCAGGTGGCAGCCGATCACGGGGTGGACCTGGCTCGCAATGTGGCCGGGGCGCTGACCGCCGACCTCAACCTCATCGCCTCCGCCCCGCACCTGCTGCCCCAGCACGTCGAGATGCCCGCGGGCCACCGCGTCGTCGGCCCCATCTACGCCCACCTGCCCGGCCCGGTCCCGCCGCTGGTCGCCCGGCTCGCCGAGGGCGACCAGCCGGTGGTCTACTTCGCCATCGGCTCCTCGGGCAACCGGGACCTGGCGCTGTCGGTGCTGCGCGGTCTGGGCCATGCCCCCTGCCAGGTCGTGGCCCCGGTGCGCAGCTACCTGCACGAGGAGGATCTGGCCGGACTGCCCGCCAACGTCCATGTCACCGACTGGCTGCCCGCCGATCGACTGGGTGGGGCCATCGACCTGGCCATCACCCATGGCGGTGAGGGGACCGTGCAGACCAGCTGCACGCAGGGCTGGCCCTTCATCGGCATCCCCCTCCAGTTCGAGCAGCGCTTCAATGTGCAGCGCTGCGTGGCCTTCGGGTCGGCGCGCCTGCTGCCGCAGAAGCAGGCGTCCTCCACCGATTGGGCCGCGTTGGTGCGCCAGGCCCTGGCCGACGAGGAGATGCGGGCCAAGGCCGCCCAGATGGCTGATCTCATGCGCAGCCTCGATGGCCCCGGCCAGGCGGCCCAGGCGATCATGGAGCTGCTGGAGGGACCGGGAGTGCCCACCAGCCTTGCGGGAGCCCTCCCGGCAGGCGCCTCCGCCGCCCCGAGCCCCGGCTGCGAGCGGACCCTGGCCCTGGCCTGAGCCGGGCCATCCCCAGCGCCCGGATCCGGACCCGGGCGTATCGGGGCGCAGAGCCCCGGTTCAGTGGCGGGCCAGGGCGCTCTCATTCGTGGGAGGCGGGCTCTCCCACCCCTCCAGAGCCCGCCTCGCCGTCTCAAGGGCCATCCCCCACTGCGCTCGCCAGCCTGGATATGCCGCCACGCGATTCACCCCTCGGACACCGCCTCCCCTCCCTCCTGAGGAACGACCGCCGTCAGATGGGTGGCCTCTTCGACGAGGATGGTCCGCTTGAGCAGATCAATGATCTGCTGGACGAAGGTCCTCCCCTGATCAGGAAGCGACGCGGGCACCATACTTCAGGACATCGAGCTCCTCGAGCTCTTAGAGAGCCCGCTCTCGGTCCAGGAGCCCACGGCCACCACCGCCCCCAGCACCTCTCCACCCGCCCCCGCCAGGGCCGCCGGACGATAGGCTCGCAATGGCGCACCCCCCACCGAAGGAGCTCACTGTGCCCACTTCCCACGCCCCCAGCCCCGAGCCCGCCTCTGCGGAGCACCGCACCTCCAGCCCTGCGGAGCACCGCACCCGTGCAGCTCGGCTCGTCGCGCAGATGACCCTGGAGGAGAAGGCCTCCCTGACCTCCGGGGCCGACTTCTGGCACCTCAAGGCCATCGAGCGCCTCGGCATCCCGCAGATCATGGTCACCGACGGCCCCCACGGCCTGCGCAAGCAGGCCACCGCCGCCGGCCAGGCGGATCTCAGCGCCTCTGTGCCGGCCACCTGCTTCCCCACCGCCGCCGCCCTGGGATCCACCTGGGACCCCGAGCTCATCGAGGCCGTGGGCCGGGCCCTGGGCGCCGAGACCGCGGCCAACGACGTCGCCGTCATCCTGGGCCCCGGGGTCAACATGAAGCGCTCGCCCCTGTGCGGGCGCAACTTCGAGTACTTCGCCGAGGACCCCCTGCTGGCCGGGCGCATCGGCGCCGCCCTCATCACCGGTATCCAGTCCCAGGGCGTGGGGGCCTGCCTCAAGCACTATGCGGCCAACAACCAGGAGACCGACCGCATGCGGGTGGATGTGCGCGTCTCCCAGCGGGCCCTGCGCGAGATCTACCTGCCGGCCTTCGAGCACATCGTGCGCACCGTCCAGCCCTGGAGCCTCATGTGCTCCTACAACCGCATCAACGGCACCTATGCCTCGCAGGACCCCTGGCTGCTGAGCACCGTGCTGCGCCAGGAGTGGGGCTTCGAGGGCCTCGTGGTCTCCGACTGGGGAGCCGTCAACGAGCGCGTCCCCGGCCTGGCCGCCGGCCTGGACCTGGAGATGCCGGCCTCCGGGGGCCTGACCGATGCCCAGATCGTGGAGGCCGTGCGTCAGGGCCGCCTGGCCGAGGAAGCGCTGGATACCGCCGTCGAGCGCATCATCACCCTTATCCTGCGCACTGCCCCGGCCCTGGAGGCCGCACGAGTCACCGCAGACGGCTACGACGCCCAGGCCCACCACGCCCTGGCCCGGCGCGTGGCCGCCGAGGGCACCGTCCTGCTCAAGAACGAGCCTGTCGGGCCGGACGCCGCCCCCGCCCTGCCCCTGGAGGCCGGGTCCTTCAGCGCCCAGCGCCCCCTGGCCCTCATCGGCGAGTTCGCCCGCACCCCCCGCTATCAGGGGGCCGGCTCCTCCACCATCAACCCCACCCGCCTGGACACCGCTCTGGAGGCCTTCACCCAGGCCCTGGGCGAGGAGGCCGTGGCCTTCACCCCTGGCTACCACCTGGCCGAGGCGGCCGGGAAGGAGGGCCAGGAGCTGTCCGCCCGGGCCCTGCGCGAGGAGGCCGTGGAGGTCGCCCGCGGCGCCACGGCGGTGCTCCTCGTCGGCCTGCCCCAGATCGATGAGTCCGAGGGATACGACCGCCCCCACATGGGCATCCCCGCCGAGCAGGTGGCGCTGGTCCGCGCCGTCAGCCAGGTGGCCGCCTCCACGATCGTCGTCGTCGTGGGCGGCTCGGCGGTGGACCTGTCCTGGGACGATAACGCCGACGCCCTGGCCATCGCCTGGCTGGGCGGGCAGGCCGGCGGGTCGGCCATCGCCGACGTCGTCCTGGGGGTGCAGGCCCCCTCCGGCCATCTGGCCGAGACCCTGCCCCGGCGGCTGTCGGACCTGCCGGCCCAGCTCAACTTCCCCGGGCACGACTCGGTGGTGGACTACGGCGAGGGCGTCTTCATCGGCTACCGGGCCATGGACGCCATGGAGCGCGAGGTGGCCTACCCCTTCGGCCACGGCCTGACCTACACGGGCTTCGCGCTCAGCGACGTGCGCGTCAGGCCCATCGGGCGCGCCGGGCAGGACACGGCGGAGGTTCAGGCCCATGGCCCCGTGGGCCCTGCCGACGCCGAGGGGCAGGCCCGCGTCCTGGCCACCGTGCACGCCACCGTGACCAATACCGGCCAGCGCCCCGGGGCCCAGGTGGTCCAGGTCTACGTGGGCCGCACCGGCGCCTCCGCCATCCAGCGGGCTCCGCGCGAGCTGCGCGGCTTCACCAAGGTGCACCTGGAGGCGGGGCAGTCCATCGAGATCGAGCTCCCCCTGACCCAGCGGGACCTGTCCTTCTGGGACGAGCCCTGCCGGGCCTGGGTGGTCGAGGCGGGCGGCTATGAGGTCTCCGTGGGCTTCTCCAGCCGCGACCTGCCCGCCGTCCTGCCCCTGGAGGTCCAGGCCCCCGCGCCGGTGCGGGAGCTGCGCCCGGACTCCACGCTGGGCGAGTGGCTGGCGCACCCGGTGGGAGGCCTCCTCATGGAGGAGGCGCTGGCCGGCACCCTGGCCCGCCTGCGCCAGGACCACACCACCTTCGAGATGATGGCCGCGACGCCGGCCAACCGCCTGGTGGCCATGCCCGGCATGGACCTGGACCCGCCCGGCTACCGCGCCCTGCTCGACCGGGCCCGCGCCCGCCAGGAGCGCCCCGAGGAATCGGGCCGGGAGCCCTCGCCGCGGGACTAGACGGCCCCCCTCGGGAGGCTGGTGCGCCGTCGGCGGGGGCAGGCCTGGGATGCACGAGATCTGCCTGGGGCATGCCCCGTCTCGGAGTCCGACCCGGGCTACGGGGAGACCTTCTCGGGCGGGGTGAGGGCGCTCGGGGTCTGGCGCACCACCGGCACATGAGGTAAGGATGACCTTATGAGCGACGCCGAGACCCCTGCCCCCGACCTTCCCGCCGGCTCCGTGGCCCGGGTGCCCACGCAGCGCCCGGCCCGCTACGGCAAGCAGCTGGTCAGCCACATGGGACGCAAGATCACCGCCTCCTGGGATGAGCGGGCCTCCACCGGCGCCCTGGCCTTCGACCGCGAGGGTCGGGTGACCGGAGTGGTGGAGCTGTCCTGCGAGCCGGAGGCCCTGGTGCTGCGCCTGCGCACCGACGACGAGCACCTGGCAGGCCTGGAGCAGGTGGTGGGCATCCACCTGGCGCGCTTCGGCGCCAAGGAGGCCATGGCGGTGTCCTGGGCCCGTCAGGACGGGACCGAGGGCACCACCCAAGGGCCACTGGGCCCGCAGGACCTGGAGCGCATGCGCGCCGAGCGCGAGGCCCGGCGCAGGGCTGCGCAGGTGGACTGATCGGCCGGCGCCGCCCGTGTGGCGCCCAGGCCTCAGCGATAGGACCGCCGCCGGGGCGCCGCCTCACGCCGGGGCCAGGACTCAGGCCGCGTGCGTGATCTCCCCGGCCGGCTCGCCCACGCGCAGCATGAGCAGGAGCCCGACGACGAGCACGGTGATGATGCCCAGAACCCCCCAGTAACCGGCGCCCGGCCCCACCACCCGGGTCCCCAGGGCGACGAACAGGGCGTACATGGCGGGGGCCATGAAGGACACCGCACGCCCGGTGGTCGCGTAGAGCCCGAAGATCTCCCCCTCCTTGCCCTCGGGGATGAGGCGGGCCAGGAAGGAGCGCGCCGCGGACTGGGCCGGGCCCACGCAGCCCGAGAGGATCAGGCCCAGCACCCAGAAGGCGAGGGGTCCGGCGTCGTGCAGGAGGAACACGAGGAATCCGGCGATGACCAGCACGGTGAGGCTGCCCAGGATGACCTTGCGGGCCCCGATGAGGTCATCGAGGCGGCCCGCGGCGATGGTGGTGATACCGGCGACGATGTTGGCGACGATGGCGAAGATGATGACCTGGTCGGAGGAGAAGCCGAAGGTGTTGCGGGCGAGGATGCCGCCGTAGGTGAAGACCCCGGCCAGCCCGTCGCGGAAGACCGCGGCGGCCAGGAGGAACCACAGGACCTCGGGGTGGTGGCGGTGCAGGTTGACCAGGGTGCCCCACAGCCGCTTGTAGGACGAGAGCAGGGAGTCGCGTGCCGCCTGCGGGTCCGGCCTCGCCCCGGCAGCCTGGGTCGCTGGCGTTGCCTGCGGGACGCCGTCTGGCAGGCGTGCCCGACGGCGCATGCCGCGGCTGGACTGGGTGAGGAGCACGGGGATGGCGCTGATGCCGAACCAGGCGGCGGCGATGAGCATGGAGACCCGGACGTTGAGGCCCTTCTCGCCGGTGACGCCGAGCCATCCGACCTCGGGGGCGATGAATCCGACGTAGAGGATGAGCAGCAGGACGATGCCGCCGATGTAGCCCATCCCCCACCCCAGGCCGGAGACGGCCCCCACGCGGTCCTTGGTGGCCAGGTGGCTGAGCAGCCCGTTGTAGTTGACCGAGGCCAGCTCGAAGAATACGTTGCCCAGGCCCAGCAGGGTGATGCCCAGCCACAGGTAGCCGGGCTCGGGCAGGACGAAGAAGAGGGCCGCGGAGACGGCCACCACCACCATGGTGTAGACGCCGAGCCACAGGACGGTGCGGCCCGAGCGGTCCGAGCGCTGCCCGGTGACCGGGGCCAGCAGGGCGATGACGGCCCCGGCGATCGCCAGCCCCACGCTCAGGGCGGTCTCGTTGCCGGCCTTGTCCCCGAAAGGCTCACTGACGAGGTAGACGGTGAAGACGAAGGTGGTGATGACCGCATTGAAGGCGGCCGACCCCCAGTCCCACAGCCCCCAGGCGAACACGAGCCAGGACATCAGGGGGGTGGGGCGGTCGGCCGGAGCGGGCGGCCGCGCGGAGGGCAGGCTCATGGAAGGAACCCTACGGTGCCCAGGCGGCCCACACCGCACGATGAGACCGATGAGGGCCCACCCCGGCCCTCCACCGGACCGCGCCCTGACGATGATCAGTATTGCCACGGGACCCCAGCGGGATTGAGTATAGAAGAGCCGTCAGGGTCCAACGCGGCCAGGCACCTATCGAGGCGCCTGCTTCCGCTCGGAGCCATCACGGCGGAATCATCCGCCGGCACTATCCTTCACTATCCTCCGATCGGACACGGGGTCATCATGCCCACTCCAGATAAGAACATCGGCTACGCCCTGGCATGGCTCATCCTGGGAATCGGTGTGTCAGGGGCCATCATCATCGCCTCCATCACCTTCAGCATGGACCTGCACGGCCCGCGAGGGCTGTGGATACCGGCTCTGCTCTGCATCCCCACCATCCTCCAGTGCGCAGCGGCATACCACCTCAAGCGAGTCATCGGAGCATTTCGGCGCAGGGACCCCTTCCACCCCACCGACGATGCTTCGCGCTGAGGGGCACGCACTCGGGGATGCGCCGCCGTTCCTCGCTTCTGCGGTGCGGCGGGGGCCGCGAGATCAGGTGGGCGCAGGCGCCCCGGGGGTTACTGCCGGGCAACTGAAGGTACTGACACATATCAGTCTTCCGCCATCGCGCCCGCCCGGGACAGACTGCCCTGCATGAGGCTCCGGGGCCGTGCGCCGGTGGAGCCCAGGCGACGACGCCGCATATCGGAAGGATCTCGCATGACAACAGTGAATGAATCCCTGCGCCGCAGGGGCGTGACCGGGCTGGTCATGGCACTCATGGTGGGACTGATCCCCGCCCTCTCACCGATCGCACCCGCACATGGGCAGGAGGATCCCCCCGCCCAGGACTCAGCGGGCTCGACCGCGGTGACAGCCCCCACCTCCTTCGGCAGATCGGCGGAACCGGTTTCTCAGCAGGCCCAGCCCGCAGCATCTGACTACAGCCCGGATGAGGAGGTCCTGAGTTACTGGACCCCGGAGCGACTCGCCTCGGCCACGCCCTACACGCCGGAGTCCGCCTCCGCCTCCATGGCCGCGGCATCACCGGCGCAGGTGCCACAGGACCCGGGATCGGGGTCGAGTTCCAGTTCAACGGATCCTGACGGCAGGATCGAGCCCGTCGCACCGCAGCCCCAAGGCGGCGCAGCAGCCCAGCCCAGGATTCAGGGCAAGCTGTTCTTCAACGGCTACGGATTCGACAACAGCTACTGCTCCGCCTCCGTGGTCAACACACCGACGAAGCGTGTGGTCATCACCGCGGGGCACTGCGTCTACGACCAGCAGCATGGGTGGATGAAGAATGTCGTCTTCGTCCCCGACTACGACGTCAATGGCTCGGACCCCGACCCTGCGGGAATCTGGACCGCACGCTCACTGCGCGCCTTCGACACCTGGATCGCGGACAATCAAGCCGTCGCCAACGATGTCGGCTTCGTGACGCTCAACGACGGCGGGGATGCCAACCAACCGGTCGCCCAGGCCGTGGGTGCATACGGGCTCGCCTGGGGCGGCAGCCACGAGTTCCAGTCCACGATCTTCGGCTACCCGAGCAATCTCACCAACCCTGATGGCAGGTATGCCAGCCACAGCTGCCAGGACTCAACCACCTCATCGGTGCCTCCGGGCTTCCAGGACACCATGGTCTCAGTGGACTCCTGCAACTTCGGTCCTGGCGCCTCGGGCGGCCCCTGGCTCTACCGCTACGACGCCACCACTGAACTGGGCTATGTCAGGAGCGTGACCTCCCTGTGGTTCCAGGTCACAGGGCAGAACTGGGCCCCCTACTTCTCCGAGAATGTCAAGAAGATGCTGGATGAGACGACCTGGGACTGATCATCCGCCTCAACTCTCCCAGAGAGCGGGGAACGCCGGGGTCAGGATTCACCGACCCCGGCGTTCCCCGCATATGCCGCGATGAGCTCTGTTCTGGCATGGAAGCCCAGACGGCGAAGGACATCGGAGACGTAGACGCGCACCGTGTTCTCCGTCAGGCCCAGGAGCCGGGCGATGTGGTGGTTGCTCGCGCCGGCGATCACCTGCGTGTAGACCTTCCACAGTCGTGGCGGAAGGCTCTCGGCCCGCTGCGCCAGTTCCTCTTGAACCCGGCTCGCTCCCGCTCCGTGGACAAGGGCGTTGATGAGGACGTTCATGGCGCCCTGTGAGAGAACATGGTCCCCGTGGTGGGCCACTCGACGCAGGTAGGCCACGATCTCCTCAACGGGGCAGTCCTTCGTCAGGAATCCCGTGGCTCCAGCGCTGAAGGCCTCCCGCAGCACTGCGGCGGTGCAGTGGGAGGCCAGCATGACCACCGCCACGTCCCCGCGTCGCTCCTGGAAGCTCCGGACCACTGCGGGCCCATCAATAGAAGGTGGATCGACATCAAGAAGGACGACATCCAGCGCACCCTCCTTATGCTGACCACGCCCCGCACTGCTCTTCTCCAGCCGGGCGAGCGCTGAGGCCTTGCTGTTCTCGATAGCGATCACCTGCGCACCATGAGTGGCGTCGATCTCGCGGGCAAGGGCCACGGGCTGGGCTCCACCCTCGGTGACCAGCATCATGGCAACCACTATCCGTCCTCGCCTTCTCTCAGTACTTCGCAAGGTAGCGGACCGCCTCTCCCGACGTTCCGTCCACGTCCACTTCCTGCATTTACCACCCGACCTCCTCCCATCCAGAGGATGTCACCCATGGCTGATACTGGCAAGTCCCCGGATCAACGAGGCGCATCTGCTCCGCATCACACAGCATGCCCACCCCGACCAGCCATCGGTCGGGAAAGAGACAGAAAAGACTCAGCGAGGACTCCCGCCCTTCTCACGGCGCTCCTGGCGGCGTTCCCTCACCTGCTGGGAGAGGCGCTCGACATCCTCTGCGAAGTACTCCCGCGTCATCGCCCTGGCCTCAACATCAATGGCCCGCGTCTGCGCATCCGGAGTCTTATCCTTCCACGGCCTCTCCAGAGCGGCGATGAACACCCAGAGCGCCAAGCACGTGACCAGCACGGTGCCGCGACCTCCCCCTAGGATGAGGCCGACGATAAGGCCCGCGGGCACCGGGCTCACCAGACCCAGAGCAACGGCGCACCATGGTGGCACGCTCACGGCATTGAGCCGCACGGCGACTCCGCGAGTGATGAACCCATCGACCAGCTCCCGCACCAGCGCGGCCACTCCCGCAGCGCAAAGAACGAGGACCAGACGAGTGAACCCGAAGGGCTGACCGCTGAGCAGCACCCACAGGAGCAGTGCGATCGCGAGGACCACGCCCTGCATCACTGTCATGATGAATCGGCCCAGCACAAAGCCCCAGAGAGGAGCGGGAGGCAACGGCGAAAGCGCAGTGTCGGCAGGTGCCATGAGGATTCTCCCCCTAGGCTGGATCAGCCGAAGCAGGCATTCGTTACCCCCTCGAGACCCAGGAGCATCTCAATGACCTTCGCACCCTCCTCAGTGATCTCCGGATTCTCAACGAAGGCCCTTCCATCCTTCAGCGCATCGATGATCGCAGTGACGCTGCGGTACAGCCTCCACAACTGCTTCAGCCACCCAACGACCTTGACGACTGGAATTCCGTACTGGACGATGACCTTCGCAACCTCCCAAACGCAGGCAGCCCAGTTGAATGCTGGAACCGCGCTATCACTGGTGGACACGCTGTTGACGCTCGTCAGGCCGTCGAGCTGAGCGGTCAACTGCGCCTCATAGTCGCCACCCCGGGTCGGTGTCTGCCGCTTCAAGTCTTCTGGGAGCGCATCCAACTCCGAGATGATTTTCAGGAACTGCTCATCCTCTGCGGTCAAGGCAGCCCCAGGAGCAGTAGCTCCTGCCACATGCCCGGGTTGCTGCTGGCCCATGCTGCAGGGGCGACCAGTAGACCAGCGCCGGTGAGGGCGGCGATCTTGGAGAACTCTCGACGTTTCATCATTCCTCCTCTGTTCCCGTGAAGAGCCCGCTTGGCTTCTACACAGAGACCCTACGAAGAGTGGTGCGATGGGTCACTACTGATGATGATCAATAGGAGCGGCCAACGAGGACCTCGGCCAGGGCCAGGTCGGTGGGGGTGGTGATCTTCAGGGCCATCTGGTCCCCCGGCACCACCACCACACTGCCGCCGGCCGCCTCCACCAGGCCCGCGTCATCGGAGGCCGCCGCGGCCTCATCCTGGGAGCGCCCGGCCCCCAGTCGGTGGGCCTCCAGCAGGGTCCCCAGCGCGAAGCCCTGGGGGGTCTGCACCGCCCTGAGGGGCTCGCGCGACGGGGTGGCCACCACCGGCTCGACGCCCCCGCCCGTCCCAGCGGTGACGTCATCGTGGCCCTCCCGGACCGGCCCGACCTCCTTGATCGTGTCCGACACCGGCAGGGCCGGCACCACCGCCCCGTGGCCGGCACGCACCGCCGCCACCACCCGCCGGATCACCTCAGGCGGAGTCAGGGCCCGGGCGGCGTCGTGGACCAGCACCACCTGCGCCGTCGGCATCACCCCCAGGACCGCCTCCAGGCCCAGGGCCACCGAAGCTTGGCGGGAGGCGGCGGAGCCGGCCACCACCTCCACCGGCTGCTCGGCCGCCCCGGCCACTTCAGCCATCTCCCGCCGAAAGCGATCGACGTCGTCGGGCGGGGCGGTGATGATGAGGCCGTCCACAACGCCGGAGTCGAGAAGCCCGCCAGCGGCCCTGCGCAGGAGGCTGATCCCTCCCACCGGTACCAGGGCCTTGGGCCCGCCCGCCCCCAGGCGGGTTCCTGAGCCCGCAGCAGTGAGAATGGCGGCCACGGCGCCCTCAGGAGGACGGGGAGCGACTGAGGCATTCACGCGGAAAGGCTATCGCCTTACCGGCCTGCCAACGGCGCCCTCAGTCCCGGGGACACCCGGGAGGGGATGCGGGGAAAGCCGGGAGTCAGGAGGCCAGGACCTCGTCCAGGCGGGACTCGGCCTCCTCCTCGGCGGTCTTCTGCGCCAGGGCCAACTCGGAGACGAGGATCTGACGGGCCTTGGCCAGCATGCGCTTCTCACCGGCGGACAGGCCGCGGTCGGTGTCGCGGCGGGAGAGGTCACGCACCACCTCGGCCACCTTGATGACGTCGCCGGAGGCGATCTTCTCCTGGTTGGCCTTGAAGCGGCGCGACCAGTTCGTGGGCTCCTCGGTCAGGGGGGCGCGCAGGACGTCGAAGACCTTCTCCAGGCCCGACTCGTCGACGACGTCGCGCACGCCGATGAGCTCCACGCTCTCGGCGGGCACGAGGATCGTCAGGTCCCCCTGGGCGACTTCCAACTGCAAATAGGTCTTGGACTCACCACGGACCTTGCGCTGCCGGATGTCGATGATCCGGGCAGCACCGTGGTGGGGATAGACAACAGTCTCTCCGACTTCAAAGGTCATGGGAATGACACTCCAGTTTGATAGTGGAGCCCTAGTTTATCAGGGGATACCGCGCAAAGACCGGGGAGGTATCTCACAAGAGCCCGCCCCGGCCACCCGGCCTGCCGCCCCGGCCGGTGCACCCCGGCCGCGGCGCTCCGGCCCCGCCCTCAGCCGGCCACGAGCTTGTAGCCCAGCCCCCGCACCGTGGTGAGCATGACGGGGTGGGAGGGGTCGCGCTCGATCTTGGCGCGGATGCGCTTGACGTGGACGTCGAGGGTCTTGGTGTCCCCCACGTAGTCGGCCCCCCAGACGCGCTCGATGATCTGGGAGCGGGTGAGCACCCGGTCGGGGTTGCGCAGGAACAGCTCCAGGAGCTCGAACTCGCGCAGGGGCATCTCCACGCCCTGGTCGCGCACGCGCACCTCGTGGCGCTCGACGTCCATGGAGACCTCCCCCACCGCCAGCAGCGTCTGGTTGTCCTTGACCTCATGGCTGGTGCGGCGCAGCACCGCCCCCATCCGGGCCACGAGCTCGCGGTAGGAGTAGGGCTTGGTGACGTAGTCATCGGCACCGATCTCCAGGCCCACGATCTTGTCCACCTCGGAGTCCTTGGCGGTGAGCATGATGACCGGCACCGTGGAGCTGCGCCGGATCTGCTTGCACACCTCCACCCCGCCCATCCGCGGCAGCATGAGATCCAGCAGCACCAGGTCGATGGCCCCCGGCCCCCCGACCCGCCCCGCCTCCTCGAAGCGCTCGACGGCGAGCACCCCGTCCTCCGCGGTGACGACCTCGTAGCCGTCGCGCCTGAGCTGGAACGCCAGCGGGTCCCGGTAGTTCTCCTCGTCCTCGACAAGAAGGATGCGGGTCATGAGCCACTCCTGTCCGAATCAGCCGCCCTATCGCCCCGACCGTCCTGCGTCCGGGAGCCACCATTGTGCCCCGTGCCGCCGGCCTGCCGACCCGACGACGGCGCCGGCTCCACTACTGTCTCCACGGCCGGCTCCCCTACTGGCCCCACTGCTGTCTCCGCCGCGGGGTCCAGCCCGGCCCGCCCCTCGACTCCCGGCTCGGGCCGCAGGCGCGGCAGGACCAGGGTGAAGGTGGAGCCCCGTCCCGGTGCGGACCACAGCTCCACCGTGCCGCCGTGGTCGGCGGCCACGTGCTTGACGATGCTCAGGCCCAGCCCCGTGCCTCCCGTGGCGCGCGAGCGGGCCTTGTCCACGCGGTAGAAGCGCTCGAAGACCCGCTCCTGATCGGCCTTGGGGATGCCGATGCCCTGGTCCACCACGGCGATGCGCACCAGGTCGGCATCGGAGGGGTCCAGCGAGACGCCCACGGAGACGCGGGTGCGCGGCCCGGAGTAGCGGATGGCGTTGTCCAGCAGGTTGCGCACCGCAGTGGTGATGAGCGCGGCGTCGCCCCGCACCCGCAGGCCCCGGCGCCCTCCGGAGACCAGTTCGACCTGCTGGCCCTCGGCCTCCACCCGCACCCGGTCCAGGGCCTCGGCCACCACGGCGTCGAGCTCGACGTCCTCGGGCTCGGCCAGGGCATCGCCCTCCTGGAGCCGGGAGAGCTCGATGATCTCCTGGACCAGCACCCCCAGGCGCTTGGCCTCCTTGCGCATCCGGCCCGCGTAGTCGCGCACGTGCTCGGGGTCCTCCGCGCCCGCCTCCACGGTCTCCGCCAGCAGCGAAATCGCGCCGACGGGGGTCTTGAGCTCGTGGGAGACATTGGCGACGAAGTCGCGGCGCATGGCCTCCACCCGCTTCGCGGCGGTGCGGTCCTCCACGAGGATGAGGATGCGCCCCTGGCCGATGCCGGCCACCCGCACCTGGAGGTGGAACTGCCCGGCCCCGGCCACCGGCCCGCGGGCCACCGTGACCTCGGCGTCCTCGGCCACCCCCGTGGCGCGCACGCGCGAGACCATCGCGGCGATGGTCGGGTCGGCCACGGCGTCGCCGCGCAGGATCGCGAAGGTGTAGGCGCCGGCCGAGGCACGCAGGACGTCGTCGTCATCATCGAGCACCACCACCGTGGAGCGCAGCGCTGCCAGCACGGGGATGGCGCCATCCATATCCGGCAGGGAGCCCGAGGCGGGCCGGGAGGCACGACGGCGGTCGCGCTCGGACAGGCCGAAGGCCAGGCCCGCCGCGGTTCCGACGGCCACACCCACCAGCGCAACCAGGATCAGCAGCCAAACGGGGTCCACGGCCCTAGGGTAGGAGGTCGGGGACGGACTGCGCGAGATCATGCTCCTGTCAAGAGCCCGACCGGGACGGCGTTCACCTCCCGGGCGCCCGGCCTGCCCCGGCCGTTCACCTTCGCGGCGCACACTGGGCGCCGTTGTCCTCGCCCCGACCGGCCCCGGTCCACCAGCCAGACCTCGACAGCCCCGCACCCAACCGACCTCATCACCGCACCGACGAACAGGAGTCGCCACATGCGCGATATCTTCAATCAGGAGCTCAAGCAGCTGGGCTCCGATCTTGAGTCCATGGCCAATCAGGTGGCCACCGCCATCGAGCGCGCCAGTGAATCCCTGCGCCACAGCGATATCGTCATCGCCGAGCAGGTCATCGACGCCGATGAGCGCATCAATGACCTCCAGCGAGACATCGACGACCTGTGCGTCATGCTCCTGGCCCGCCAGCAGCCGGTAGCCGGGGACCTGCGCAATGTCATCTCCGCCCTGCGCATGTCCCAGACCCTGGAGCGCCAGGGCGACCTGGCCCGGCATATCGCCGCCATCGCCCGAGGCCGCTACCCCGAGCCTCCCGTGCCCGAGCCGGTGCTCGGCCTCATCCTCCAGATGGCCGACCTGGCCGTCCGCGCGGGCAAGGACGTGGCCCGACTGGTCTCCACCCGCGACCTGGACCTGGCCGCCACCATCCAGGCCGACGACGCCCAGCTCGACGCCCTGCACCGCCAGTCCTTCCAGATGATCCTGGACCCGGCCCATGAGATGAGCCGCCAGCAGGTCATCGACGCGGTGCTCATGGGGCGCTTCCTGGAGCGCTTCGGGGACCACTCCACCTCCGTGGCCCGCCGCGTGGCCTACCTCGTCTCGGGGGCCAGCATGCCGGGCACGCACGACGCCGAGGACGCCGACGCCCTGCACGCCTGAGCCGGTCCGCCTGGCAACGGCGGGCGGCACCGGACTACGAGGTCCGGCGCCGCCCGCCGTCGCTAGGGGCCTGCGGCCCTCAGGCTCACTTGCCCTGGTTGGCCACGGCCGCGATCTTGGCCTCGGCCTCGGGGTCGAGGTAGCGCCCGCCCTTCTTCAGGGGCTTGAGGGTCTCCTCGTCGAGCTCGTAGACCAGCGGGATGCCCGTGGGGATGTTGACCTCGGCGATGTCCTCATCGGAGATGCCGTCCAGGTGCTTGACGATGGCCCGCAGGGAGTTGCCGTGGGCGGCGATCATGATGGTCTTGCCCGTCTTGATCTCGGGGACGATGGTCTCCTCCCAGTAGGGCAGGAGGCGCTCCAGGACATCCTTGAGGCACTCGGTGGCCGGGATCGGCTCGCCTGCGTAGCGGGGGTCGGCGTCCTGGGAGAACTCGCTGCCCAACTCGATGGCGGGCGGGGGGACGTCGTAGGAGCGGCGCCAGAGCATGAACTGCTCATCGCCGTACTCATCGCGGATCTCCTTCTTGTTCTTGCCCTGCAGGGCGCCGTAGTGGCGCTCGTTGAGGCGCCAGTGGCGCTCGACGGGGATCCAGTGGAGGTCGGCGGCGTCCAGGGCCAGGTTGGCGGTCATGATGGCGCGACGCAGCATCGAGGTGAAGAGCTTCTCAGGCAGGACTCCCGCCTCCTTGAGCAGCTCGCCTCCATGGGAGGCCTCCGCGCGGCCCTTGTCCGACAGGGGGACGTCGACCCAGCCGGTGAAGAGGTTCTTAGCATTCCATTCGCTCTCGCCATGGCGGAGCAGTACCAGGGTGTAAGCCATGGCTCTATCCTGCCAGGCCCGGCACGATGGCGCGAGGCCCTCGGTCCCAGCGGCACGGCCCGGCGGCGCAGGATGTCCCTGCGCCGCCGGGCCGTGGTCCGCGCCGTGCGCGACGGCGCGCGGCTCAGTGAGCGTTCTTGTAGGCCTCGCGGATCTCAGCCGAGACACGGCCGCGGTCAGAGACCTCGATGCCCTGGGAGCGCGCCCACTCACGGATCTTCTGAGTGTCGGAGGCACCAGCAGGACGACGGCGGCCAGTCGTGCGGCGTCCGCCAGTACGGCGGGCCTTGCTGACCCACTCCTCAAATGACTCACGCAGAGCGGCCGCGTGCTCCTCATTGAGGTCGATCTCGTAGCTGACACCGTCGAGAGCGAAGGTGATGGTCTGACTGGCCTCGGAGCCGTCAACGTCGTCGACCAGGATGACCTGAGTTTTCTGCGCCATGATTCCCCATTCGGATCGGAAGGCGGGATCACCTGAGACGAATCCCGCGCGGGTTGATGCAAGAGTAAATGCAAGATCGGAATCTTGCAACACCGCCGCCCCTTATGCCAGGACTCTTTCAGCCTCACGTCGAGGCGGCTCCCAGCGCGGGACGGTTTCCTCTCCGTCCCCTAAGCCCCCACCCCGATGAGGCCTCACCTGGATGGCGCCTACCAGTCTCGCCTTCCCGGCAATAAGGGGACTCCTGCGATCCATCGCGGGGACAACCGATTCCAGGGGCTTGACCGATAGGCGCCAGGGCCTCACGCGCGACCACGAGCAACTCAGGATCATCACAGCGCGCGCACGGGCGCATCTAGAACCGCCGCGAGTGCGCGAGGGCGGGGCACTGTTCTGCGCTGGGCGCACAGTCCCGAGAGGCAACGTCGGGTGCGCCGTTTGAGCACACCGACGGCATGCAGGCGGGGATGACGCACAGGGAAGCCCCGGGAGAGACATCCCGGGGCTTGCTGGAGCCGCCTGTGGGAATCGAACCCACGACCTATTCATTACGAGTGAATCGCTCTGCCGACTGAGCTAAGGCGGCACGCGCGTAGCGCGGCGAGTTGAAGATACAGCGACATGCGCTCCTAGCGCAATCTGGATCCACGGGGGTCTGTCGTGGTGCTGGACACAGCATCGCGCCGGCACCACGAGAACCGGCTCCCTTAAGAGTGCCTCGCCCGCGCGCCCACCTGCTAGCCTCCCCGATGACCGCTGTCGGGAAGCAGCCCATGGGCAGGGCGCGGGCACCACAGGGACCGCTCGAGGATCACGGCCAGTGGCGGCGTCGCCTCTGGATTCCGGAGCCCTGACCACGTCAGGGGCTGCCACCGCGGCACCTATCGCAAGGAGTCCTATGACGCACCATTCATCTGGCGGCCGGCCGCTTGGCCGCACGCCGGCCGCAGCCCCCTCCGCACCCGCTCATGCCGCACCGGCCGCACCGGTCCCCGCACTGCGCGACAAGGGGGACGCCGGGTACAACAAGTCACTCAAGAACAGGCACCTGCAGATGATCGCCATTGGCGGCTCGATCGGAACCGGGCTGTTCATGGGTGCGGGCGGACGCCTGGCCCAGGGCGGCGCCGGGCTGATGTTCGCCTACGCCATCTGCGGCGGCTTCGCCTTCCTCATGGTGCGCGCCCTGGGGGAGCTGGCGATCCGGCGTCCCTCATCGGGGGCCTTCGTGTCCTATGCCCGCGAGTTCCTCGGGGAGAAGGGGGCCTTCATCACCGGATGGCTCTTCTTCCTGGACTGGGCCGTCACGGTGATGGCGGACATCACGGCGGTGGCCCTCTACCTGCACTACTGGGGCTCCTTCCAGGCGATCCCGCAGTGGATCCTGGCACTCCTGGCCCTGGTCCTGGTTTTCATCCTCAATATGTTGAACGTGAAAATGTTCGGCGAGGCGGAGTTCTGGTTCGCCCTCATCAAGGTCGGGGCCATCGTGTCCTTCATGCTGGTGGCCATCTGGGCCATCATCACCGGCGCCCACACCGGGCAGGCTGGCTCCGGGCAGGACATCGTCCACTATACGGCCGGAGTGCACAACATCACCGATCACGGGGGCTTCTTCCCCGAGGGCCTCCCGGTGGTCTTCGCCCTGACCCTGGGAGTCGTCTTCGCCTTCGGCGGCACCGAGATGGTGGGAGTGGCCGCGGGTGAGGCTGAGGACGCGGCGAAGGTCCTGCCGAAGGCCATCAACTCGATGATTCTGCGCATCTTCGTTTTCTACGTGGGCTCGGTCATCCTCATGGCGATGGTGTTGCCCTACACCGCCTACTCCTCCCTGCAGTCCCCCTTCGTCACCTTCTTCTCCGGCATCGGCCTCCCCTATGCCGGGGACATCATCCAGGTCGTCGTGCTCACCGCCGCAATGTCCTCCCTCAACGCGGGGCTGTATGCCACCGGCCGCACCCTGCGCTCCATGGCCGTGGCCGGAGAGGCCCCGGCGATCGCAGCCGGCCTCAATAAGCACCAGGTGCCCGCCGGCGCGATCGCACTGACCTCCGCCCTGGGCCTTGTGGGTGTGGTGCTCAATGCCTACCTTCCCGGGGACGCCTTCGAGATCGTCATGAACCTGGCGGGGATCGGCATTGCCGGTACCTGGGCGGCCATCCTCATCACGCACCTGGCCTTCCTCAAGCGGGTGAAGGCCGGCCAGGAGCAGCGCCCCGCCTACCGCATGCCCCTGGCGCCCTGGTCGAATTATGCGGCCCTCCTCTTCTTCGCCGTCGTGGTGGCCGCCAACATCACCAGCACGAGCGGGCGGTGGACACTGGCGCTCTTCGGCGTCGTCGTGGTCATGATGGTGGCCGGCTGGTACCTGGTGCGGGGCAGGATCCGGGGCGATCTGCTCGACGAGGTCCTGGCCGAGGAGTAGGAGGAGAAAACCATGCGCATTCACATCACGTACACCGGAGGCACGATCGGAATGATCGACTCCCCGCGGGGCCTGGTCCCCGGGGCCGACCTTGAGGGTTGGCTGGCCGCCCTGCTGGAAGGAACGGAACTGGCGGACTCTGTGACGATGACCAGCCTGGAGCCGCTCATCGACTCCTCCAATGCCACCCCCGAGTCCTGGCAGGCGATCATCGACGATCTGCGCGCCCACAGCGCCGCCGATCCCGATCGCGCCTTCGTGGTGCTGCACGGCACCGACACCATGGCCTACACCTCGGCCGCGCTGTCCTACGCGCTGACCGACTTCCCCTCCCCGGTGGTCCTCACCGGCTCCCAGCTGCCACTGGGCGAGGTCGGCTCCGACGCCGCAGCGAATGTCACCGGCGCGCTGCGGGCGGCCACCTCGGGCAGGCTGGAGGGCGTTGCCCTGTTCTTCGGCCACCGGCTGCTGGCCGGCAACCGGGCCTCGAAATGCTCCTCGTGGGACTTCGAGGGCTTCGAGTCCCCCAGCGCCGCGCCCCTGGCCGTCACCGGAGCGCCCTGGCGGTGGACCCCACGGGCCGAGTCGGGTCAGGGCTGGCCGAGCCCGGCGCCCTATACGCGCCACGACGTCGTCGTGCTCGACATGGCCCCGGGCATCACCGCCGCCCGATTGGAGGCGCTGCTGGCCCCCGCCCCCGAGGCGGTCATCCTGCGCGCCTTCGGGGTGGGCAATGTGCCCAGCCAGGAGCCGGGCCTGGTCGAGGTCCTCCAGGAGATCATCGCCCAGGGGACCGCCGTCGTCGTGTCCTCCCAGTGCCAGCAGGCCGAGGTGCTCCTGGGCCACTACGAGGCGGGCGACGCCGTGGCCCGGGCCGGTGCCGTCGGCAGCCGGGACATGACCCTGGAGGCCGTCTACGCCAAGGTGCAGTTCCTCTTGAGCCAAGGGCTGCGCGGGGCCGAGCTGGCCGGGAGGATCGGCCACTCGATCGCCGGTGAGCTGACCCCGTAGCGGCACGCGGCCGGCAGTCCCTCCCGCGCCGCCGGCGCGGACAGGCGGCGGAAAGGCAGCGGACAGGCAGCGGCACACAGCACTGCCAGAGCACTGCGATAGCGGTGGGGCCCACCAGGACTTCCCTGGTGGGCCCCACCGCTGCTGCCTCGCCTGCCGCGGTCATCGCCGCGGGCCTTGAGCACCGCCTGGCCGGTACCTCTACTCCTGCCCGCGGCAGACCGTTCCCTCCTCGGGCAGGGTCCCGGTGAGCAGATAGGTGTCCACCGCCGTGCTCACGCACTTCCCGCCGCGGCCGTAGGCGGCGTGCCCCTGGCCCTCCCAGGTCAGGAGGCGACCGGACTCCAGCTGGGAGGCCAGTGCCTGCGCCCACGGGTAGGGGGTGGCCGGATCGCCGGTGGTGCCCACCACGAGGATGGGCGCGGCGCCGCTGGCCGTGATGGGGGCGCGCTCACGGGTGGACTCGTGCCCCCAGCCCTGGCACATGGCGTCGGAGTAGGCCAGGTCCGCACCGAAGGTGGGGCCGACCTCCTTCAGCTCAGCGGCCTGGGCGTCCCACTGGGCCTCATCCCCCTCCACCGGGTAGTCCAGGCAGTTGATGGCGCCGATCGCCTCATCCCCATTGCCGGAGTAGGTGCCGTCACTGTTGCGCGAGGACAGGGTGTCGGTGATGAGCAGCAGGGTGGAGCCGTCATTCTGCTCCATGGCCTGCTCCAGCCCGGTGGACAGCGTGCTCCACAGCGCGGAGTCGTACAGTGCCCCCAGGATCGCGGAGGCGGCCAGGTCCCGGGTCAGGGGCCGCTTGTCGTCACTGGTGGGGACCGGAGAGGTGCGCGTGACCTCCAGGAAGTCCTGGATCTGCTTGACCCCGGCGTCGGCATCGCCCTTGAGCGGGCACGATCTCCCGGTCTGGCAGTCCTCGACGAAGGCCCGCAGGGCCTTCTCGAAGCCCTCGGCCTGACCGCGGGTGACCTCCGCACCACTGAGCGAGGGGTCCAGGGCCGCGTCGAGTACCAGGCGCCCCACATTGGCGGGGAACAGCTCGGCGTAGGTGGCGCCCAGGTAGGTGCCGTAGGAGTAGCCCAGGTAGGACAGCACGTTCTGCCCCTCCACGGCGCGCAGCACGTCGAGGTCCCTGGCCGCGCTGATGGTGTCGATGTGGTCCAGCAGCCCGGCGGTGGAGGTCTTGGCCTCGCACTTGGCCGCGTCCTCCTGGCCCTGGGCCACCGCCTCCTGGGCCGTGGCCTGCGTGGCCTGGCCGACCTCGCCGCTGCGCTCCTCGTCGAGCTCGGCATCGGTCAGGCAGTCCACGGCGGTGGACTGCCCCACTCCGCGGGGGTCGAAGCCCACGACGTCGTAGTTGTCGAGCAGCTCGCTGGTCATGAGGTTCTCCGCACCGTCCACCAGGTCCAGGCCCGAGCCCCCCGGGCCTCCGGGATTGACGAACAGCGAGCCGATGGACTCCCCGTCGGCGGCCCGCTTCTTCACCGCGATCTCGATGGTCTGCCCCTCGGGCTGCTCATAGTCCAGGGGCACGGTGATGCGAGCACAGGTGTAGCCGGTCTCGGAGGCGGCCTTGGTCATGCCCTCGCCCTTCTCGCAGGGCTGCCAGTCGACCTTCTGGTTGTAGAACCGCTCCAGGCCCTCGGGGATGGCGGCGGCCTGCTGGGATGAGGGCGGGGTCGGGGTGATGTCCGCCGCCTTGTCCTGGCAGGCGGCGAGTCCCGTACATGCCAGGGCGACGACGAAGGCAGCGGCAAGGCGGCGCTGCGGGCGCAGTATCGAGATGGTCACGACCGCAGCCTACGGCGATCGGGCCACGCCCTCCTCCTCCTTGAGAGGGACTCTTGCCCCCACGCGCCTCGTCCCCAGGCGCCGCCCTCCTTCTCGGGGAGGAGGAACGCGTCTCGCCCTGCGCCCCGGGCGCCGTGGCATCCGGGTCGCAGGGCGAGACGGCTCATGGCACCTGGTCGGCTACTCCTGGCCGGTGCACACCAGGCCGGCCTGCGGCATCTGGCCGTTGAGCAGGTAGCCGTCCACCGCCTTGTTCAGGCAGTCGCCCGCTCGGGTGTAGGCGGCGTGGCCATTGCCCTCCCAGGTCAGGAGCTGACCGGAGTCCAACTGGTCGGCCAGGGAGACGGCCGCGGAGTAGGGCGTGATCGGGTCGCCGGTGGTTCCCACCACCAGGATGGGGGCCGCCCCCGCAGCGTGCACCGGGGCGGGGGCGCGGGTGCCGTTGTGCCCCCAGGCCTGGCACCTGGCATCCGAGAGCTGGCCGCCGTAGTGCGGCGCGTCGGCCTTGTCACGACGGAAGTTGGCCTCCCAGGTGGCCATATCCCCCTGGACCGGGTAGTCCTGGCAGTTGACCGCAGTGCCCGCATTATCGACGACGGCCTGCTCCCCTGCGCCCCCGAGCCGGGCCAGGATCGAGCCATCGTTCTGCGTCATCGCCTGCTTGAGGCCCTCGGTCAGGACCGGCCACGCCTCGGAGGAGTAGAGGGCTCCGATAATGGCGTTCTCGACCTGCCTGCCGGTCAGGGGGGCGTTGGGATCCGCCGTCGGGACAGGATTGGCGGCCAGGCCCTCGATGAAGGCGTCGAGCTGGCCGGAGGCCGCATCGACGTCCCCGCTGAGCGGGCAGCCCTCCGTGGCCAGGCAGCTCTCCAGATAGACGCGACGGGAGGCCTCCATCGCCAGCCTCTGGTCCCGGTCCTTCTCAGCCTGCCCCTGCGAGGGGTCGATGGCGGCATCGAGGACGATCCTGCCCGTGTTCTCGGGGAAGAGGTCGGCGTACAGGGTGCCGATGTAGGTGCCGTAGGAGTAGCCCACGTAGTTGAGGTCCTCCTGGCCGGCCAGGGCGCGCAGCACATCCAGGTCTCGGGCCACCGAGACGGTGTCGACGTGGTCGAGCAGCTCGGCGGGCTGGGTGTGCTGGGCGCAGGAGGCCTCCGTCTTGGCGGTGCTGAACTGCAGGAGCAGGACCAGCGTGGTGAAGGAGAGGCCGCCGATGGGGTCGCTCTGCTCGGCGACGGCCGGATCGACCAGGGGATCGGCCACCGGCCCCTCGAGCAGGGGCGCAGGCGCGGCCACCGGCCCCTCCTGGGCCTCCATGGAGACCTGGGCCCTCTGGCCCACGGCCCCCTCCTGCCCCGGGGCCTCGCAGCGCACCGGGGTCGAGGAGCCCACGCCACGCGGGTCGAAGCCGATGACGTCGTAGGCGGCAGCGACATCCGCGGAGACGTAGCGGCCGGGCGTGGCCAGCCCCTCCACGGTCGAGACACCGGAGCCGCCGGGGCCTCCGGGGTTGAGGAAGAGCGCGCCCTTGCTCGGAGCACCAGTGGCCCCATGCTTCTTCATCGCGATCTCGATGGTCTGGCCCCCAGGGTTCTCGTAGTCCAAGGGGACCTCCACGGTGGCGCACTCGAAGCCCGTGCCCGCATCGCTGGCGCTCATGCCGCCCTCGGCCGCGCAGGGGTACCACTCCACGCTCTGGCTGTAGAAGCGTTCCAGGCCCGGCGGCACCGGAGCCTGGGGCGCCGGCGCCGCCGGGGGAGCGGCGAGCGCCGTCGTCGGCCCGACGCCCAGGATGGCGGCGCCGGCCACGGCGACCATCGCGGTGGCCCGGCGCAACTGGCGCGCATCCCGGGCGGCACGCTTCCCGCCCCGCGGCACGGCCGCACTCATCATTGGTTGTGTCACTGTCTCTCCTCATGCAGCGATAAGCCTGACGACGCGGCTGAGCCCGAGGAGCCCGCCGCACCCAACCCGCGGGTGAGCGGGGCCGGCTCCCGGGCCGCCGGCGCGAGATCGCATCATTACGCCGTCCGTACATACACAGTATAGACAGGAGGAGCGGTTTCTCCGCCCGCACTATTCCTGTGATGCACACCATTCTTACATGAAGATCATAGGTAAATGTCAAGACCTTTCCCCAGAACCTGGGAGGGATCCGGGTGTGGGCGGGCTCCCGCGCCCCTCGCAGCCGGCACGGACCGGGCGGCACCCCGGCCCTGGGCCCGCTGACGAGGGGCGGGGCTCCGTCTCAGGCCTGGGGGCGCAGCTGGACCATGAGCGCCTCGACGGCCAGCAGGGGCGCGGCATTGGAGCGCAGGCGGGTGCGGCACTCCTCGATGGCGGCGATGCGGGCCAGGGACTGCTGGGGCGCGGTGGTGCGGGCCACCTGCTCCACGGTCTCGACCAGGTCGATGTTGACCCGCTCCACCTCGCTGCCCATCTGGGTGGCCAGCACGTCGCGGTAGAAGGAGAGCAGGTCGATCATGGCCCGGTCCAGCACGTCGGTGCGCGCGCGCCGGGCCCGCCGCTTCTGGTCCTCCTCGAGCTGGCGGATCTGGGAGCGCAGGGCGGGCGGGATCCGCCCCTCCCCCTCCAGTCCCAGGGCTCGGGTGAGCTCGGCCTTCTCCTTCGCGTCGCGCTCGGCGGTGGCCTCCTTGGCCTCGGACTCGGCGGCCTCGACCAGGGAGGCGGCCGCCAGCACCGCATCGCCCACGCTGCGCAGGCTCACGGGGGACATGAGCAGGCGCCGCCGCCGGTCCCAGGCATCGGGGTCGGTGGCCAGGTGGCGGGCCAGGCCGATATGGGACTGGCTGGCGCGGGCGGCGCGGGCGGCCAGCTCGGGATCGGCGCCGTCGCGGCGCACCAGCAGCTCGGCCACCGCCTGGGCGGGCGGGATGCGCAGGGTCACCAGGCGGCACCGGGAGCGGATGGTGGGCAGGACGTCGTCGGCGCTGGGGGTGCACAGGAGCCAGACGGTCTGGGGCGGGGGCTCCTCGATGGACTTCAGCAGCACGTTGGTGGTGCGCTCGGCCATGCGGTCGGCGTCCTCCACCAGGATGACGCGCCAGCGCCCGGTCCACGGGCGGCGCTGGGCCTCCCCGATGAGCTCCTTGACCTCCTCCATGGTGATGAGGAGCTTCTCAGTGGTCAGGCGCACGACGTCGGGGTGGGAGCCGGTCATGACGTCGCGGCAGGGCTTGCACTGCCCGCATCCGGGCGCCGGCCCCGTGCACTGCAGGGAGGCGGCGAAGGCGCGGGCGGCATTGGAGCGCCCCGAGCCCGGCGGCCCGGTGACCAGCCAGGCGTGGGTCATGGCCGAGTGGGCCTGTGAGGAGAGCTCGGGCGCATCCGAGTGCCCGCCCTCCCTCCCCGCCGGTCCGGCCTCACGGGCCAGGGCCGCCTGGCGGGCGGACTGCGCCGCGGCGACGAGGGCCGCCACCGACGCCTCCTGCCCCACGACGTCGTCCCACACGCTCATGGCCGCTCACCCGCCCGGACGGCCCTGCCGGCCAGGAGCGGCTCGACGGCGCGCCGCACCGCACCGGCGACATCCGGGACGGGGCGGGCGGCGTCGATGAGGCGGAAGCGCTGGGGCTCGGCCTCAGCCAGGGCCAGGAACTGCTCGCGCAGGGCGGCGCGGAAGGCCTCCCCCTCGCGCTCCAGGCGGTCGGCCCGCCCGCGGCTGCTCGTGCGCTGCCGGGCCAGGGAGGGGTCGGCATCCAGCAGGATGGTCAGGTCGGGGATGAGTCCCCCCGTGGCCCACAGGGACAGGTCACGCACCTCGGCGACCCCCAGGCTGCGGGCGGCGCCCTGGTAGGCCACCGAGGAGTCGAGGTAGCGGTCGGTCAGGACGACGGCGCCGCGCTCCAGGGCGGGGCGCACCAGGGTCTCGACGTGGTGGGCGCGGTCGGCGGCGTACAGGAGGGCCTCGGCGCGGGGGGCCACATGACCGCCGTCCAGGAGCAGGCCGCGGATCTGGGCACCCAGTTCGGTGCCACCGGGTTCACGGGTGACCAGGTGCTCCACGCCGCGGGCCCGCAGGTGCTCGGCCAAAGCGGCGATCTGGGTGGTCTTGCCCACGCCGTCGCCGCCCTCGAAGGAGATGAAGAGCCCGGGGTGGGGCGCACGTGGGACGGGGGCGCCGGGAGCAGCAGGCGGGGCGGCAGTGGTCACGGGCTCAGGGTAGCGGGCCGCGGGCAGGGCCCCGGGCGCGCCACCGCGGGCCGGGTGGCGGGGTGGCGCGCTGGTCGGGGTGGAGCGTCAGCCGGGGCAGGGCGGGCAGGGCGCGTTGGGCGTCACTTCGCGACATATGCGTCGCTTCGCGGAATCGACGACACCTGTAGGGGACGTCGATTCCGCGAAGTGACGCCCTTTCCGCGAAGCGACGTCGTTCTTGAGCCCCGCAGGCCCGGGGCCAACGGTGGCGAGGTGCCGCAGGACCGGAGGCGGGGACACGCCCGGCCCGCCCTCGCGGCCGCACCGGCACTCCATGTGAGGATGAGCGGGCAGGAGCCTCTCCACCGAACCAGACGAAACCGAGGAGCCCGCCCATGTCAGAGACCAACACCGCCACCGGCGCCACCGGGCAGGGGGCTGCGGACGGCCCCTCCGGCACCCCCCACGGTCAGGAGCAGGCGGCCACCGGCACCACGGGCACCGCCCCCACCGGACCCCGCCCCGAGGCCGAGGCGCAGGAGGCCACGGGTGCGCAGGACAGCGCCTCTGGCGATACCGACGACGCCGGCCCCACCGGTGGCACCAGTGGGGCACCGGCGCAGGGCCCGGGCGCCGCGGGCACCGGGGACGCTGAGGCCGGCACGCAGATCCTGCCGCTCAATGAGGCCGAGCAGCAGTGGGTCCGGGACCTGCTGGCCTATGCCAAGCAGCTGGGCATCACCGACTCCCCCCGGGCCCTGGAGGATTTCTTCGAGGAGCAGCGCACCGCCTGGTACGCCGTGGATGAGGAGTCGCGCGCGGACCCCAACCCGCTCATCAACCTCATGGGCGCCGTCATCGGCCAGATCCTGGTGGAGCGCTGCGAGATGAAGTGGTGCGTGCTCATCGATGAGCAGGGGACCTCCCTGGCGGTGGCCAGCGAGGTGGGCTCCATCGCCATGTTCCCGATGAATGCGGTGGCCAAGCGGTGGACAGGGCAGAACATGACGAGCCTGACCGAGTTCCTCCGCCTGTCCCAGGCCGAGATCCGCCGGGTGCGCGAGGAGCACGCCGAGGAGGAGTAGCCCGGGTCGGCGCAGCAGAC
The DNA here is from genome assembly GCF_019974135.1 of Actinomyces capricornis. NCBI lineage: Bacteria > Bacillati > Actinomycetota > Actinomycetes > Actinomycetales > Actinomycetaceae > Actinomyces > Actinomyces capricornis. Next base: position 1,684,993 of record NZ_AP025017.1, on the reverse strand, counting down.
CGGGCGGGCCCGGAGCCGCACTCATCGCCGGCACCGGAGATGAGTGCGGCACTCTCAGGCAGTCCCCTCAGTTGTCCCGCCTGAGGTAGATGCGGCGGCAGATCATCCAGGAGGCGCCCACGGCCACCGGGAAGGACGCGAGGAGCAGGGCTATCAGGCCAAGGAGCGTTCCCGGCTGGGAGACGGAGGTCAGGGATGCTGCCTCGGAGCCCACGAGGAACCCCGTAGGCAGGCCCAGAGCACCGACCCCCATCACCACCGCCTGCACCGTGAGGGTGCTGCCGTGCCTGGCGAGCACCGGGGGCATGACCGCGCCGGCCACCACCGTGAACCACACCCAGATCAGCAGTATCGTCCAGGCCCTGGGATCAGTGACGCCCAGGCCCCAGAGCAGGCCGAGAGCCGCCAGGAGGACTGAGGCACCCCCATAGGCCAGGATGAGCAGGTAGTGGCCGACCAGCACCTCGGTGCGGGTCACGGGCAGCGCCCCGTAGAGCCGCGGTGCCTTTGTGGAGCGCGAGGGGCCCCACAGGCTCAGGCACGCCGACCCGCACTGCAGCTTGAGCAGAAAAGGCAGACCCGTCAGCAGGAGGACCACGAGCGGGTACGGCTGTTTCCATCCCAGCAGCTCCAGGCGCATGACGGCGCGCACCGCCTCCCACCGTGGCGGGCCGTCGGCCCCACGTACCCCCGGAGCAGCGAGCACGCCGGATGGACGCACGGCAGTGGATCCACTCATGAGCATGTCCTTCCTCGTGATTCCTGTTCCTGATCGGCCATCAGCAGCGCTCCCCACTCCCAGCGCCCGCCTCTCAGTGGTCCTGCCTGAGGTAGACGCGGCGGCAGATCACCCAGGAGACGCCCAGCCCCACCACGGAGAGCACGAGGAGCAGGACGGCGAGCCCCAGGAGTATCCCGGACTGGGAGCCGGAGGCCAGGGACACCGTCTCGGAGCCCGCGAGGAACCCGGTGAGCAGGCCAGGGACCGCGAACACCCCCATCATGACCACGACCCTCACAAGGGCGCTGCGGTACCTGGCGAGCACCGGGGGCATCACCGCACAGGGCAGCACCACTGCCACCACCCAGGCCAGCACGATCGCCCAGCCCCGAGGGCCGTCGGCCCCGAGGGCCCCGAGGAGATGGACGACGGCCAAGAGGACCGAGGCACCCCCGTAGGCCAGGATGAGCAGGTAGTGGCCGGCCAGTACCTCGGTGCGGGTCACGGGCAGCGCCCCGTAGAGCCGCAGCGCCACCGTGGAGCGCGAGGGGTCCCACAGGGTCAGGCACACCGATCCGATGAGGACCAGGAAAAGGAATGGCGGGAGCATTCCCACGACGAGCACCAGCGGGAGCGGGAGCACGGCCCCCAGCCAGTGGTCCGCGGCGATGACGGCCTGCACGATAAGGAGTAGCCCGATCATCCCCACCAGGTACGGCTGAGTCCAGACGACCAGCTCCAGACGCATGACGGCGTGCACCGCCTCCCACCGGGTCCGGGCACCCGCCCCACGCACCGCCGCAGGCGTTCCGGGAGCGCCAGCGCCGGATGACTCTGCGGCAGCGGGAACGCTGGATACAGTCCGTGCGGCAGGCGCAACAGACACGGGCATGGGCACTGACTCGGGCATGATCGGTCTCCTCACTTCTTCTTGCTTCTTCCTCGGCAGGGCCTCAATGGTCCTGGCGCCCGTACCAGCGCAGGCTCACCGCCAGGGAGGCGCCCAGGAGGGCTATGCAGGTCATGGCTGCCAGTACCACGGGCGCCGGTTCGCGCAGCGCCTGGGTCACGGGTCCGGCCAGTAGCAGAGTGCCGCCGTAGAGGGCACCAGCCCCCACCCCCAGGCACAGGCCCCACACCCACAGGGCCCGCTCCGGGGCCAGGCACAGGAACAGCGGCAGTCCGAGGGCCACGGACAGGCAGATGACGACCAGGCCGGCCACGAGGCCGCCCCAGTCACCGGTGAGGGCGGCCACCGGCACGCAGGCCAGGCCGGACAGGAGCACCAGTACGAGCCCCTCGATCCAGCGGGCGCCGACCAACTCGCTGCGCCGCAGCGGCAGCGCGCCGTAGAGGCGATCCATGCGGTGAGCGGCCTCGGCTGCGCCCTGGGAGTACTGGGCGCACACCCCCAGGACGATGCCCGCCATCACCATCGCCTGCAGACGGTCGACCAGTGCATCCATGGCGATGAGCAGCGCGAGCGGCAGCGGCAGCAGGAGGAGCAGCAGACCGCGATGGCGCAGCACGATGAGGTCGAGCCGCAGCAGCACCCCGACTCTGGCAGGTGCTATCGCACCGCTGCCGACCCCGGGGTGCTCACGCACATGCGCGAGCATGACGTCATTCACGGCCCGCCTCCTTGGCGATGTGCACGGCGAGGTCCTCGATGGTGGGGGCCTCGACGACGATGCGGTCGGCCAGGGCCTCGGCGACGTCCGCCGGCATCATGGCCTCCCAGCCCAGCTGGGAGCTGCGCAGCCCGAGGCTGGCCTCGCGCACGGCGTCGGTCAGGTGCTCGGGAGTGCCGCGCACGAGCCGGAAGGAGCCGATGATCTCCTCGGCGGTGCCATTGGCCACGACCCTGCCCCGGCTGAGGATGACCAGATAGTCGGCCAGCCGATCGAGGTCGGAGGTGATGTGGGTGGAGAACAGGATGGTGCGGCCCTCCTCCACCATGAACTGGGCCAGCATGTCCACCATCTCGGCACGGGCCAGGGGGTCCAGGCCACCAGTGGGCTCATCGAGGATGAGCAGCTCGGGATCATGGGCCAGGGCCACCGCCATCTGCAGGCGCATGCCCATGCCCCGGCTGAGCTCCTTGACCTTCCTGGTGGGGGCCAGCCCCGCGGCCTGGAGCTCGCAGTCGTAGCGCTCCTGGGACCAGGAGGGGTAGAAGCGCCCGATGCCCCGACCCAGATCCTTCAGGCGCCACTCGGGGTTGTAGGGCGGGGCATCGAAGACGACGCCGATGCGCTCATGGCCCAGGGTGGTGGCCGAGCCGGCATCAGGGTGGATCATGCCCAGGGCGGCCTTGATGGTGGTGGTCTTCCCCGAGCCGTTGGCCCCGACGAAGCCCGTGACGTAGCCGGCGGGGACGGAGAAGGTGACGTCGCTCAGGCTGAAGCCCGGGTAGTGCTTCGTCAGGTGGGAGATCTCGACGGGATTCACTGCTTGTCCTTGAAGGTGGCGGAGGTGGTGATGATGGTCTCGAGCATGTCGTGGAGCTCTTCGCCGCCGAGCTGGGCCAGGCGCGCGCGCTCCACAGCGCGGTCGAGGTGCTCCTCGACCTCGCGCAGCACCTGCTCACGCACCAGCTCGGAGTCCCGGGGCAGGACGAAGTAGCCCTTACCGGGAACGTTGGCCAGGAAGCCGTCGGCGACGAGGTCGGAGTAGGCACGGGTGGTGGTGATGACGCTGACCCGCAGGTCACGGGCCAGGGCCCGGATCGAGGGCAGCATCTCGTCGGCCTCCACCTGGCCGGTCAGGATCGCGTCCCTGACCTGCTGGGCGATCTGCTCATAGATGGGCACTCCTGCGGTATTGGACAGCACGACCGTCAGCGGCATGACGACTCCTTCCGTACATGCACACTATAGACAGTAGGTGCGCACTGGAGTCAAGTGCTGCGGCATGCGCGAGGGATGCCTGTGGTCAGGGGTGGGGCGCGCCGGCCCGAGAATCGCCCCGGCGCCTGGGCCCCGGCGCCTGGGCCCGGGAGCCGGCCCGGCCGCCGGGCTCAGGAGCAGGTCCAGTACAGGCCCTCGTCGAGCTGGTCGAACGCCACCGTCGCGTTGCCGGTGCCGGAGTCCTCCACCACCGGGGTCCTCCCCACCCAGGCCACGACGACGTCACTGCCCGTGATGGTCACCCGGCCGACGTCCTGCACCATGACGATCAGGCCCGAGCCGTTGACCGTCAGGTGCTCCACGTGCTCGGCCATGACACCCCCGGAGGCGTCCTGAGCCACCGTCAGGGTGGCGATGTCGCCCTCGATGTAGCCGCACTGCTGGCCCTGGAGGGTCATGTCACCGCCCTCGGAGCGCGAGTGCCTCAGCGCCGTGCCCTTCAGGCGCTGCCACAGCTCGCTGTCGGCCGCCGCCGCGGACCCGGGGCGCTCCGCGCTGCCGGCCGGGCCGGATGCGGCCGCCCCGGCCCTGGCTGACGGGGAGGACCGCGCCCCGGCGACACCGCCCTGGGCATCGGCGGATGCCTCCTGCCCGGGGGCGCTGGCCTGCGCGGCCCCGGTGGCCTCTGCCCCCTGGGAGGCCTGCGCGGAGCCCGAGGAGCCGCCCGGGCCACTGAGGCTGATGCTGCAGGCGCCCAGGCTCAGGGCCAGCACGGCGGCGGCCAGGACGGCGGGGAGGCGACGGGTCATCGAGGTCATGAGGGCTCCTAGGGAGAGGCGGGCGATCAGAGGAGGCGGTCTTGGCCAGCCGGGCAGTGCCGGCAGGGATGCGCAATCCGGTGGGCATCTCGCCCTGATCCGGCATGCGCCCCCTGGGGGTGGCGCCCACCGGGCGCTCAGTCCCGGGCGCCCTGGAGGCCGGTGTCGTTGTAGGAGCCGAAGTCCTCGACGATCGGGGTATTGCCGGCCCAGACGACCTCATTGCTGTCCCCGTGGATGATGACCCGGTTGACGTCGCGGACGTAGACGTCGACATACGCGCCCTTGATCACCAGGGTGTCGACGTAGTCGGCCACGACCTCCACGCTGTCCGCAGTGATGGTCAGTGTCGCCACATCCCCGTCGATGCGGACGTCGTCGTACTCCTTGTCCAGGAGCACGGCCCCCGTGGAGCGCACGGTCTTGTCCACGCTGCCCTCGAAGCTGAGCCAGTCGGAGTCGGTGATCCTCGCCGCGGCACCGGGACGGTCCCCCGAGGCCGGCGCGGCCCCCGCACTGCCCTCCGCACTGCCCGCGCCGCCGGGCTGCGCGGATTCGCCGCCACCCGGGGTGGCCTTCCCCTGCTCCGGGGATGCGGGGGCGCCCGAGGGGGCGGCCTGCGGGGACTGCATCTCGGTGCCCGGAGCCTCCAACGTACTCGCGGGCGCACTCTGCGCGGCGGTCGCCGAGTCCGAGCGCTGCGCGGACTCCGAGGATCCCCCGGAGTCGCCCAGGCTGATGGCGCAGGCGCCCAGGCTCGTCCCCAGGCTCAGGGACAGTGCAGTAGCGGCGACGACGGTCAGGCAGCGGCGGGTGGACATGCTCATGGTGGTACTCCTGGACGAAAGTGGTAGTGAGGTGCGAAGGGGTAGGAAGGTGGCGCGCAGGAGCGCGAGGAATCGCGCGGGTGATCGGGATGAGGCGGGGTGCTGGGGCGGGACGGCTCCAGGGCGCGGTGCCGGCGCCGGATGCCAGCGCGGGCGCCAGGACCGGAGGAGCGGAAGGGCCCGCTCCGGCCCCTCCGCGCCAGCGGCTCAGAAGGCGGGGATGAAGATCTCCACCCGACGGTTGAGCTGGCGGCCGGCCGGGTTGTCCGAGCCGTCGGGGTTCTCATTGGCGGCCACGGGGCGGGTCTCGCCGTAGCCGGTGGCCTCCATGGAGGCGGTCACCCCCTGGCCCTGGAGCGCCGTCATCACCGCCCGGGCGCGATCCTCTGACAGGGTCTGGTTGAAGGCGTCGTCGGAGACCGAGTCGGTGTGCCCGTGGATCTGGACGCTGGGGGCGCCGGAGTCCGTCAGCACGGTGGCCAGGTTGCCCAGGGTCGCCGAGGCCTCGGGGCGCACCTGGGAGGAGCCGAAGTCGAAGAGCACCCCGTCCTCCAGGGTGATGACGGTGCCGCAGGAGGTCACGGGCTTGACGGCGTCGATCGAGGGGAAGTCCCCGATGCTGCCGACCTTGGCCAGGGGCTTCATCGCCACCTCCTCGGTGTTGACCAGGCCGGAGCCGTCACCGTAGTTGACGATGGAGATCGTGCCGTCGTTGTAGACCCCCGAGCCGTCACCGTGGTTGGTGATGGAGACCTGCCCGGCACTGTAGGTGCCCGAGCCGTCGCCGTGGATGGTGATCGACTCCCCCGTCAGGGAGTTGGAGTAGGTCCCCGAGCCATCGCCGTGGACCGTCACCGACAGGGTCCCATCGGAGTAGGTGCCCGAGCCGTCACCGTGCACCGTCATCGAGACCTGGCCGTTGGTGTAGGTGCCCGAGCCGTCACCGTGGTTGGTGATGGAGACCTGCCCGTCGGAGTAGGTGCCCGAGCCGTCGCCGTGATTGGTCACCGAGCCGCTATCCGAGGAGTGGGCGATGGCGCCGTCGCCCAGGACCGTGGTGCTGGAGGCCAGCACACCCGGCTGGTCGCAGCGGGCGGCGCTGACGGTGATGCCCGGCACCGAGGCGATGGAGCGGGTGAGGTCCGGGGTGAAGGCGCTCCCGGAGTCGGTGAGCACGCTGATGTCCGGCAGGGCGAACAGGGGGACCGGGGGCATCTCGCCGACGGCGTAGCCGGGCACCGTCGGACCGGAGGCCGTTGCGGTCGCGGCAGCCGAGGCCGACGGCGCGGCGGCGGGGGCCGAGGTCCCAGCGTCGGTACTGGAGGTGGTCTCGATGGCCTGCTGAGAGGGGGCGGCCCCGCCCTGTGACGATCCCCCGAGGCTCAGGGCGCAGGAGGACAGGGACAGGGCGGTGGCCGCGGCGCAGAGGAGGGCTAGGGAGCGCCGCTGGGGGATCATGTGCGTCATAACGGCAAGATTACTGGCTGGCTGTCGCTCGGCTGTCCCCAGCCTGTCGCGGTCCTGCGACAGGCAGTGACAGCCACACGCGCGTGCCCACGCCCTGCCGCGAGGCCATGCCCGCCCGGCCCCGGTGGCGGCGGATGATCGTGGCCACCAGGGGCAGGCCGAGCCCGGATCCGGGAAGTCCCCGGGCATTGCCGGCCCGCCCCAGCTCGCTCCAGACCACCGGCAGGTCGGCGGCGGGCACGCCGATCCCGGTATCGGCCACCTCGATGGCCACGGTCCCGGCCTCCTCGCGCCCGCGCACCTCGATGCTCCCGCCAGCCGGGGTGTACTTCGCGGCATTGGACAGCACGTTGTAGATGGCGGAGTAGAGCAGGTCGCCGTCGCCGCAGACATGCGGCAGCGGCCAGGGGACCTGGGGCAGGTCCAGGCGGATGAGGGTGTGGTTGCCGGACGCGGCGAGCTCCTCACTGACCGCCTGCACGGCGTCGGCAACGGTCTCGGCCAGGTCCACGTCCTCCAGGGCCAGGGGCGCGGTCTCCAGCTCGGCCAGCTTGCGCAGGTCGGTGATGAGCCGCCCCATGCGACGGGCCTGGGCATCGACGACCTCCAGGCGGGCCTTGCGCTCGGCACGGTTGGCCTGGGGCATGTCGGCGACGGCGGCACGCACCGCCGTCAGGGGGTTCTTCAGCTCGTGGTCCAGGCGGCGCAGGAACTGCTGGTGCTGGGACCAGGCCTCGCGCTGGGCCTGCAGCCGGGCATGGCGCTCCTTGCGGCCGCCCCAGCGCCGCACGGCCGCCACGGTGGCGGCCAGCGCCATCAGGAGTGCACCGGTCTCGGCCACCAGCAGCGCCGGGGACACCGAGAGCACGATGCGCTCCTGGCCGGCCACCAGGTGGGCCAGGGCTGCGGCCAGGACGGTGAGACCCAGCGCCACCGCCCAGAGCGGCCACCTCAGGCGCCCACCGGGGGCCGCCTCCCCCTCCCCGACCGGGCCGGGGGCCGGGACCTGCGGCGCCGACCCCGGAGGGAAGGGGGCGGCCGGGGCCGGTGGGGAGGAGGGCGGGCCGGGCTCCACCGGGGAGGGGTGAGCGGGCGCGGCCACAGGTGACGGCGTGGGCGCAGCCACCGGGGAGGACAGGCCCGGGCCGGGCGGCGAGGATGGGACGGGCAGGCGCTCGGTGGCCGGCCCGGCAGCAGGCGGCGACGGCGGCCCGAGAGAGGCCACCGGCGCCGCCGGGGGCACGGCCGGTGCAGGAGGGGCCGACTGGTCGGGCACGACCCGGCCCGCCGGGGTCGGCGTCGGCGTCGGCGTCGGCGTCGGGGGAATGCTCCCGGGCAGGGGCCTACTGCGGGGACGGCCGCTCCTGCGCCCGGGGCCCGGGACCCCCGCCGCGCTCACGTATGGACCCCCGCCCGGAAGCGGTAGCCCACGCTGGGCACCGTCTCGATATAGGTGGGCTGAGAGGCGTCGTCGCCCAGGGCCTGGCGGATCTCGCGGATGCGGTGATCCACCGCCCGCGTGGAGGTCGCGAAGTCGATGCCCCACAGGGAGGCCAGCAGCGACTCGCGGGAGTGCAGCTCACCGGGGTGGCTCATGAGGTAGTCCAGGAGCATGGTCGCCTTGGGCGTCAGCGCCAGCTCCCTGCCGCCCAGGGTCACGCGCCGCGAGGCCCGGTCCAGCACCAGCTCCCCCGCACTCAGGCGCGGGGCCGAGGTCAGGGGCTGGACGGATCCCCGGGTGCGGCGCAGCACCGCGCGGATCCGCGAGGCCAGCTCGGCGGGGTCGAAGGGCTTGGACAGGTAGTCGTCGGCCCCATCGTCGAGGGCCGAGACCCGCTCATAGGAGGCATCGACCTGGGTGAGCAGGATGATCGGCGTCCAGGCCCCGGTCCCGCGCACCCGGCGCACCAGCTCGCGCCCATCCATGCGGGGCATGAGGACGTCGGAGACGACGATGTCGATCTCATAGGCGCCCAGGAGGTCCAAGGCCTCAGCCCCGTCGGAGGCGAGCATCACCCGGTAGCCGCTGCGCTCCAGGTAGGGGCCCAGGGATCGGCGGATGGGGGCCTCGTCGTCGACGAGCAGGACCGTGGCAGGCGTCCCAGCGGTTGGCATCTGGCTCACGGGCGGCTCACTGCTCGAGCTTGTCGATAGTGTTATCCGAGCCGAGATCCACCACCACCGGGGAACCCTCCAGGTAGTGGACCGCGACCCGCGAGCCCATCACCTGGATCGTCTCCGCCGATCGGGCATAGACGACGACATCAGAGCCCTGGACCGTGATCGACCCGACGCTCTCGGCGGCAATGGAGATCTGCGAGCCCTGGACCGCCAGGACATCGAGCTCGCCCGTGAGGTTGAGGACCTGGTCGGAGCTGGCAACGGTGTAGGCGCCCGAGACCTCCTGCTGCTCCCCCGTGTCGAGGATCTCCCTCCAGGCGGGATCGGTGATACCGGGGGCGGCGTCCTCGGACGCGGCCCCGGCCTGCGCCCCACCAGAGCCTCCAGAGCCTCCAGAGCCCAGGTTCAGGGAGCAGGAGCTCAGGGCGGCGGATAGGGCCAGGGGCAGCAGAAGCGCGGCACGCCGAGACGTCATAGGACCCATAGGGATCTCCTTTCGGAGCGGTGCAGGGAAATTGTACAGAGCATACAATACGACGTCGATATCGCCGGGGCGTCGCCGGATCATCGCAGCCCTGCGACCGCCCCCACCTGGGACGATCACCGCCCGCCACTGACGCCGGACAGTCACCGGCCCATCGGCCGGGGCCCTCCGGCACCGGCCTACTCGCCGTCCCCGCCCGCGCCACCGGACCCAGCGGTGGAGGTACTCGTCGAGGCCTTGGCCGCCGTCCTGGTCGTCTTCTTCGCGGCGGCCTTCTTCGCCGTGGTCTTGCGGGTGGTGCGCTTCTTGGCCGGGCCCTTGGCGCGCTTCTCCGCCAGCAGCTCATAGGCGCGCTCGGGGGTCACCGTGGCCGGGTCATCGTCCCGGCGCAGGGTCACATTGGTCTGGCCGTCGGTGAAGTAGGGGCCGAAGCGCCCGTCCTTGATGACCACCGGGCGGCCCGTGACCGGATCCGTCCCCAGCTCGCGCAGCGGGCCGCGGGTGGACTGGGCCCGACGGCGCTTGGGCTGGGAGAACAGCTCCAGGGCCTGCTCCAGGCTCACCGAGAAGATCTGCTCCTCGGTCTCCAGGGAGCGCGAGTCCGCCCCCTTCTTCAGGTAGGGGCCGTAGCGCCCGTTCTGGGCGGTGATGTCCTCACCGGACTGCGGGTCCTGGCCGATCACGCGCGGCAGGCTCAGCAGGTCCAGGGCCTGCTCCAGGCTCACCGTGGCCAGGTCCATGGACTTCAGCAGACTGGCGGTGCGGGGCTTGGGGCCCTTCGCCGCCTTGGCCGTGCGGCGCTTGGCCCCGCCCTTGCCCGTCGCCGCGGCCTCGGCCTGCGCGGGCTGCGCGGCCCCCTCCTCGGGCTGGGGCAGGACCTCGGTGACGTAGGGGCCGTAGCGCCCGTCCTTGGCGATGATCATGTGCCCGGTGGAGGGATCCAGGCCCAGCTCGCGGCCGTCGTCGGCGGCCCGCGCGAAGAGCTCACGGGCCTTGGCCACATCCAGCTCATCAGGGGCGACATCGGCCGGGACATTGGCGCGCTTGCCCTCGGCATCCTCCAGGTAGGGGCCGTAGCGGCCCACCCGCAGGGTGATGCCCTCACCGATGGGGATGGAGTTGATGTCCCGGGCGTCGATCTCCCCCAGACCCGCGACCAGGCCCCGCAGGCCCCGCTCGGTCAGCTCCCGGCCCTCCTGCGGCGACCCCGGATCCTCAGCGCCCTGGTCCCCGGCGCCCCGAGCACCGTTGTAGAAGCGCGTCAGCCAGCTCACCCGGTCCTCCTGGCCGGCAGCGATGCGGTCCAGGTCGCGCTCCATGGAGGCCGTGAAGTCGTAGTCCACCAGCTCGGTGAAGTTCTCCTCCAGCAGGCGGGTGACCGCGAAGGCCAGCCAGGTGGGCACCAGGGCCTGGCCCCGGTGCTCGACATAGCCGCGATCCGAGATCGTGGACATCGTGGCCGCATAGGTCGAGGGGCGGCCGATCTCCCTCTCCTCCAGGGCCTTGACCAGGGAGGCCTCGGTGTAGCGCGGCGGCGGGGTGGTCTGGTGCCCACTGGCCTCCACGCCCATCGGCGAGAGCTCCTGGCCCGCGATCATCGAGGGCAGGCGCACGTCCTTGCTGTCCTTGGGGGCGGCTCCGGCATCCTCCTGGTAGCGCTCGGCATCCCGGCCCTCCTCGTAGGCGGCCAGGAAGCCGCGGAAGGTGATGACCGTCCCCGAGGCGCTCAGGCCCGCCACCGAGAAGGTCGGGCCGGCATCGCGCGACTCCCCCGCCACCGGGCTCAGCGGCACCTCCACGCTCACCGTGGCGGTCGAGCCCACGGCGTCGGCCATCTGGGAGGCCACCGTGCGCTTCCAGATGAGCTCGTAGAGGCGGAACTGGGAGCCGGTGAGCTGGGAGGAGACCTGCGCCGGGGTGCGGAAGTGGTCCCCGGCGGGGCGGATCGCCTCGTGGGCCTCCTGGGCCCCCTTGGACTTCGAGGCGTAGATGCGCGGCTTGTCGGGCACATAGTCGGCCCCGTAGAGCTCGGCCACCTGGGCGCGGGCGGCGGCCACCGCCTGCCCCGACAGCGCCGTGGAGTCGGTGCGCATGTAGGTGATGAAGCCGTTCTCGTACAGGCCCTGGGCCACGCGCATCGTCTCGCGCGGGTTCATCCGCAGCTTGCGGGAGGCCTCCTGCTGGAGGGTGGAGGTGGTGAAGGGCGCAGCGGGACGACGGCGGTACGGCTTCTCCTCCAGGCCCGCCACCCGCGGCTCCCCGCGGCCGATGGCCTCGGCCACCGCCGTGGCCCCCACCTGATGGAGGTGGACCACCGAGGCCTTGAGCGCCGCCGGGCGCAGCTCGCCGTCGTCCTTGAAGTCCCGGCCCGTGGCCACGCGCCGCCCATCGAGAGTGGTCAGGCGCGCCGTGAAGGAGGAGGCCTCGCGGGCCGGCACATCGACCGCGGAGAGCACCGTGGTCAGGCGGGCCTCCACCCCCCAGTAGGAGGCCGAGCGGAAGGCCATGCGCTCGCGCTCGCGCTCGACCACCAGGCGGGTGGCCACGGACTGGACCCGGCCGGCCGACAGCCCCGCCCGCACCTTGCGCCACAGGACCGGGCTGACCTCGTAGCCCACGAGGCGGTCCAGGATGCGGCGGGTCTCCTGGGCATCGACCAGGTTGATGTCGATCTCGCGCGTGCTGCTCAGCGCCCGCGTCACCGCCTCGCGGGTGATCTCGGTGAAGGTCATCCGCTTGACCGGGACCGTGGGCTTGAGGACCTCCTGGAGGTGCCAGGCGATCGCCTCCCCCTCGCGGTCGTCATCAGTGGCCAGGTAGAGCTCGTCGGCGCCCTTGAGCGCCTTCTTGAGCTGGGCGACCGTCTTCTTCTTATCCGGGTTGACCACGTAGTAGGGCGCGAAGCCATCCTCGACGTCGACCGCGAACCTGCCGTAGGGGCCCTTCTTCATCGAGGCGGGCAGCTCCGAGGGCTGGGGCAGGTCCCGGATGTGCCCCACCGAGGCCTCGACCTCGAAGTCATCGCCGAGGTAGGCGGCAATGGAGCGCACCTTGTTGGGGGACTCCACAATGACGAGCTTGGTGGACACGCAGATCTTCCTTACCGACAGGGCGCAGGCCGCGCCACGGACCGGGCCCGCCGAGCGGAGCCCGAGCCACGGGGACAAGAGGATGGGGCCAGCGACGCCGCGGGGTCGTCACGAACCGGCACTGGGGCGACTGTAACGCACCTGGCGTCCAGTCCCGGCGGATACCCCAGGACAGAGCGCCCCATGTCCCCCGGGGCCCGCCCCGGCAGGCGCTCAGCGCAGCTCGGACAGGGAGCGGCGGATCGTCAGCAGGCGCTGGTCCGTGGCCTCGGCGTCGTAGGGCAGGCCCAGTCCCCGGCACTCGGCCGCCAGCTGAGCCAGGGAGCGCACCTCGGGGAAGCCCTGGGCGGTCAGCGCCGCCACCTCGTCGACCACCGCAGAGCCCGAGGCCCCTGCCCCGCCACCGCGTGCATCCACCCACTGGCCCAGGCGCCGGGCGGCGCGGTCCAGGCTGGAGGTCACCGTGCGCAGGGCGTCATCGAGCTCGCCGACCTGGGTGGACACGGTCCGCAGCACCGGCGCCAGACCCGCGAAGCCCGACTCCAGGGCCTCGCACAGGTCGGTCAGGGAGTGGACGGCGTCCTCCTCCGAGCCATCGAGGATCGACTGGGCGAAGCGCCCCACCATGAGGGTGAGCAGGCGCATGAGCGCCACCGCGAAGCGCAGCTGGGTGACGGCGTCGTGCATCGTGTGCAGGCGGTTGGGCAGCCCCGCCAGCTCGATGTTGGCCGTCGAGGCGAACTCGGTGATCCGCTCGGCCAGGGCCTGGGCCTTGGTGCGGGCCGCCCCGCCGCCCTCCTGGCCGACCAGCTGCCCGATCCGGGCGATGCGCCCCTGGACCCCGGTCACCGAGCCGTGCGCCCCCTCCATGGTGGTGATGAGCCGCATGTACTCGTCGAGCTCGAAGACCAGGGCATTGGTGTCCCGCTCGATGGCCGCCACCGAGTTGAGGATCCGGGCCACCGGGCCCAGGCCCTCAGGCGCCGCCGCCGGCACGCGCACACCCGCGCCCACCAGCAGGCCCACCTCGCGCGGCAGGCTCACCAGGGTCATCTCCTGCAGGGAGGCGAAGCCCAGGGAGCGCAGCTCCGCGCCCAGCTCCTGGGCGCCGTACTCCCCCACCTGGTAGCGGGAGGCCGCCCGCGCGGCCAGGTCGCGCTCCTTGGCGCGCACCCTGCGGTAGGCCTCCTCCACCGTCGTGCGGGTCGAGGTGTCCATCGGCTTGATGCGCACCGACAGGTAGCCCTCGCGCAGGGGCACGATCGTGGCGAAGACCCGGTAGTCCAGGCCATCGACCGCGCGGTTGGTCACGTAGGCGCAGACCGGCTTGCGATCCTGGAGGTCGTCCCACATGAGGCGGAAGACCCCTGCGGGCATATCCAGGTGGCGGATGATGTTGTGCGCCGCACCGATGAGACGATCACGGGAGTAGCGCGAGAGCACATCGAAAGTCCTGTTGGTGTTCTGAATGACACCCTTGAGATCCGTCGTGGAGAAGAAGATGTCCTGCGGGTCGAACAGCCGTTCGTATCCGATCTGCGATTCCATGATGCTCTCCGCCTGCTCAGTAGAATATGCCCATCTCTGGAGCACGATACTTGGTCAAAACCCCCAACGTCATCGAGGCCAGGGGAACGTTAATGGTCTATCCCAACCGCTACCAGGGGTTTTACCGGATCGTCACCGAGTGACACCCAGTTGCGACCGGGGCGTCATTCGGCCTTGATCTCCCCCAGCGACTGGCGGACCGTGGCCACGCGCTCGCGGATCACCGGCTCATCGAGGGTCACCACAACGCCGCGCGCCTTGGCGGCCAGCTCGGCCAGGGAGGCCGTCTCCGGGAATCCCTGGTCGCCGAGCTCGATGGCCTCCTGCAGCACGGCCTGGGCATCCACTCCCTCGGCCAGCGGCTGGGCGCCCTCATCGCTGAGCGCACGGATCCAGCGCTGGAAGGGCCGCTTGACCCGATCCAGGTTGCTCACCACGGAGCGCAGGTCGGCATCCAGGCGCTCGGCCAGATCGGCCGCCTTCTGGCAGGAGGGGATGAGCGGCTCGAGGTCGGCCAGCAGGGCCTCGGCCAGGTCGCCGATGGCCTCGGAGGCCTCCTCCGTCTCCACCTCATCGAGCACCGCCGCGGCGAAGATGCCCACCATGAGGGTGTGCAGGCGCATCATCGAGGAGCGGAAGCGCACCTCGGAGGCCGTCTCATAGAGGGCCACCAGGGAGGAGTTGAGCTGCTGGAGGACCTCGACCGCCTGGGCGCTGCGCTCCTTGACGCGCTCGCTGACGGTGGGCACCGAGGACTCCCCATCGGGGCTGGTGACCTCGCCCACGAGGGCGCCCACGCGGGTCGCCCGCTCGATGACCGAGCGCACGCCCGAGGCCCACGAGCCCAGGCCGTTGATGAGATCCTGGTACTCCCCGAGCTGGTAGACCAGCTCGTCGGTGTCGCGCTCGATGGCCGAGACCGCGGACAGGATGGAGGACATCGGGCTGTCGGTCTCGGCGCGGCGCGGGACCCGCACGCCCTCGACCACCAGCAGGGCCAACTCGCGCGGCAGGGCGGCGCGGGCGAAGGAGTACAGGCCGCGGAACTGGATGGCGGCCAGCTCCTGGGCCAGCAGCTGCGCGCCGTGCTCGGCGACCTCGCGGCGGCCATGCCCCTGCTCGGCGTACTCGCGCTCGGCGGTGCGCACCCGCTGGTAGACCTCCTTGACCGGGGTGAACAGGGCGTGGTTGTTGGGCCGCACGCGCACCGACAGGTAGCCGTCGGCCAGAGGCGCGACCGTGGCGAAGACCCAGTAGTCCAGGCCGTCCTTGGCCCGGTTGAGGACGTAGACGCAGGCCGGCCGCCCCTGCGCCAGCTCATCCCACATGAGCTTGAAGGCGCCCGCGGGCATATCGTCATGGCGGATGATGTTGTGGGGCGCCCCCACCAGCTCCTCAGCGCTGTAGCGGGACAACGAGTCGAAGACCCGGTTCGTCCTGCGGATGACACCCTTGGCGTCAGTCGTCGAGAAGAACAGGTCCTCCGCGCCGAAGCGGCGCTCCTTGCCTTCGACGTATTCCATGACACTCCTGAGATGCGGGGGTAGGGGATATAGCGGCGGCCAGATGACCGACGACGGTATCAGCGTGTTGCGTAGCGCAGACAGCGATCAGATGGATACTGAGAGGCTACGGCAGGAGAGCCCTACGGCGCATGCGCGGGTCCGGCATCCGGGAGCGCGGGCCACAACCGCCCCAACCCCGGCACACCGACTCCGGCCGTCATCCTCTCCAGCACCGCCTCCATGCATCCGGCCGAGCGGCCTGTCAGCACGCATCGGGGGTCGTGCCCAGGAGCCAACCCCCGATCTTGCGACGCAACCGCCCAAGCATGTCACACCGCCACGCGGGGCGGGTCTCCTCGGTGGTTTCAACCTGGTAACACAGCGTCAGCACAGGTCTCCCCCTGGTCACCTCCAGTCCACTCATGTTGAATTAGCAACATGACTACTGCCCCAGAGACTCTGACCCGCCCGGACGGCTCCCCCGTCCGTGTCCTCGTCGTCGACGACGAGCAGATGCTGGCCGATCTCCTGGCCAGTGCACTGCGCTACGAGGGCTGGGAGGTCACCACCGCAGGCACGGGAATCTCCGCGGTCAAGGCGGCCCAGGAGATCGATCCGGACGTCATCGTCCTGGACATCATGCTGCCGGACTTCGACGGCCTGGAGGTGATGCGCCGCGTCCGCGGCCACAGCCCCACCGTGCCCGTCCTGTTCCTCACCGCCAAGGACGCCGTCGAGGACCGCGTCGCGGGACTGACCGCCGGAGGCGACGACTACGTGACCAAGCCCTTCTCCCTGGAGGAGGTCGTGGCCCGCCTGCGCGGCCTGCTGCGGCGCTCGGGCGCCAGTGAGCACAAGCCCGCCTCCCTGCTGGAGGTCGGGGACCTGCGCATGGACGAGGACTCCCACGAGGTATGGCGCGGCCAGGACGAGATCCGCCTGACGGCCACCGAGTTCGAACTGCTGCGCTACCTCATGCGCAACCCCCGCCGCGTCCTGTCCAAGCCCCAGATCCTCGACCGGGTCTGGAACTACGACTTCGGCGGCCAGGCCAATATCGTCGAGCTCTACATCTCCTACCTGCGCCGCAAGATCGACAAGGGCCGTGAGCCCATGATCCACACCATGCGCGGCGTGGGCTACGTGCTCAAGCCGGCACCCGGCGCCGAGGCCACCGCGACCACCACCACTTAAGGCTCAGGCATGGCCGACTCCCAGACTCCCGCCCCCGCCTCGGCGGGCAGCACCCGTCCCCGGCCCTCCTGGAGGGACAGGTGGCGCTCCGCCACCAGGCGCCTGCGACGGCGTCGGCCCCACGCCCCTGAGGAGGTGGCGGACGGCGGCGCCCCTCGCGAGTCGGCCGGCGCCCCCCCGCCGCGCTCCCGCAGCCTGCGCACGCGCCTGGTGGCGGGGGTGCTGGGACTGGTCCTCATCACTACGGCCATCATGGGGGCCCTGTCCACACTGACGCTGCGCCACACCCTCATGAACCGACTGGACCAGCAGCTCATCGCGGCCTCCGAGCGGGCCGCGAACCGGCGCCACGGCGTCGAGCAGGCCGACACCGCCCCCCAGGCCCAGCCACCGACCTCCATGCAGGGCGCACAGGACCCCCAGCAGGAGCAGGACCCGCCGCCCGACTCCCCCCAGGATCCGGACGGCCCGCAGGACGACGGCAAGCTGGTCAAGGACGGCAAGGTACCCCCCGGCCTGGACGCCACCGGCCAGTCCACTGGGACCCTGACGGTCGTCATCTCCGGGGAGCCCCGGGCCTCGGGCTCCGCGGCCTCCATCCAGGCCGCCTACATCGACACCCAGGGCCACTACACGGCCCTGGACGAGCACCGCACCCGGGTACTGCTGGGGCTGACCGCCAACGGCCGGCCCGAGACGGTCCGTATCGACGCCCTGGGTGACTACCGGGCCCTGGCCTCCCGGGACCCGCACAGCGGCGACACCGTCATCATCGGCCTGTCCATGGAGGGGGACAACGCCCTGGTCCGTACCCAGCTGCTCATCGAGACGGCCATCGCCCTGCTGGGCGCCGTCGTCGTCGCCCTGGCGGGGCGCGCCATGGTGCGCTCCTCCCTGGCGCCCCTGGAGCGGGTGGCCCGTACCGCCCACCGGGTGGCATCCCAGCCCCTGGAGCGCGGGGAGGTCTCCATCGAGGAGCGCGTACCCGCGAAGGACCTGGCCTCCTCCACGGAGGTCGGGCAGGTGGGGGGCGCCCTCAACACCCTGCTGGGGCATGTGGAGGGGGCCCTGGCAGCACGCCAGCGCTCCGAGACCCAGGTGCGCCAGTTCGTCGCCGACGCCTCCCACGAGCTGCGCACCCCCCTGGCCTCCATCCGCGGCTACACCGAGCTCATCCAGCGCGAGGGGGCGCACACGCCCCTGCCGCCGCAGGCCACCCACGCCCTGGAGCGGGTCCACTCCGAGTCCCTGCGCATGACCGCGCTGGTGGAGGACCTGCTGCTCCTGGCCCGCCTGGATGCGGGGCGCGAGCTGCGCCACGAGGAGGTCGACCTGGTGGGCCTCGTCGTCGACACGGTCGCCGACGCCCGGGCGGCCGGGCCCGAGCACCACTGGGAGCTCGACCTGGAGGTCCTCGAGCCCCCGGCCGACGACCGGGCCGGTGAAGGCCACGAGGACCAAGAGCCCCCCGAGGAGGACTTCATTCCCGAGCCGGCGCTGGTCATCGGCGATGAGGCGCGCCTGCACCAGGTGATGGTCAACCTACTGGCCAATGCGCGCGTCCACACCCCCGCGGGCACCCGGGTGGTCACCACGGTCTCGCGCCGGGGCTCCACCCTGGTGGTGCGGATCGCCGACGACGGCCCCGGCATCGATCCGGAGGTCCGCGACCGGCTCTTCGAGCGCTTCGCCCGCGCCGACTCCTCCCGGGAGCGCCGCACCGGCTCCACCGGGCTGGGGATGTCCATCGCCCTGGCCATCGTGCAGTCCCACCGTGGGAGCCTGACCGTGGAGTCCAGCACCGGGACCGATCACGGCACCGTCTTCACCATCGCCCTGCCCGCCGCCGAGCTCGACTGACCCGGGCTGAGCGGTTTGAGCCCCGGTCAACCCGGCCGACCGGGTGGGCGCCGGTGATCCGGTTCCGCAGGAGCGGGCGATCCACAGGCGGATCCTGGCCCGCCTCCTGCGCGCCGGTGGTCCGGTGGTGTCGGCGAGACCGACGGCCTGGCCGCGTCGGCGGTCTCACTGGACCAGCGGTCTCGCAGGGCCTACGTCCGACCCTTACCACCCGACCCTTACCGCCCGGCCTCCCGCGCGCCCCGAACCTGACCGGTCTCCCAGATCGTCAGGGAGACCAGCGCGGACAGGGCCAGGCAGGTCAGCCCCGCCGTGGCCATGGATCCCGTGGCATAGGCGGTGAAGTAGTCCCAGTGGTAGAGCCCCTCGCCGGTCTCCTGCCACACCCGCACTCCGGCGATGGCGGCGCCCGCACAGCTCAGCGCCCCGGCCAGGGCCAGGAGCCGGTTCCAGGCCTGCTGACGGCGCAGGCGTCCGGGAGCCGCCGGCTGCGGTAGGGGCTCGGCGGCGTCATCCCGCGGCCTCATGGCCCGTACTCTCGGGTTGGCGTCGTCGGCCCAGGCGCCAGCGGCCACGGCGATGGCGCCCCAGGCCACGGGCAGGAGGATCGCTGCCAGAACGTCGGAGGGGCGGTGCCACTGCATCACCAGCGTGGAGTAGCCCATGGCCACCGTGCCCAGGGCGCCGAGCCATGCGGCGGCCGCCCGCCAGCGCGGCCCGGCCAGCAGCACCAGGGCCACGGCCGCCGAGGCGGCCATGGTCGTGTGCCCCGAGGGCAGGGTGTTGGCGTTGTCGAAGCGCTCGGTGATGCCGTAGTCCGGCCGCCACAGGATCCAGTGCTTGACCAGCTGGGTACTGATATTGGCCCCGACAACGGCCACGACCGCCCACAGCGCCCGCCGGTGGCTGCGGCGCAGCAGGCCGATGATGAGGATGACCACCACCAGGGTCACCGCGGCCGGCATGGATACGACGCTCAGCAGGGGGCGGGCATGCGGGGAGACGTAGTGCGACCCGATCTGGGAGCCCTCCAGGGCGGCGGCGTCCAGGTACTGGCCGCCGTAGGTGAGCACGAATACGGCCCACAGGATGACGACCCCCGCCAGGCAGGCCAGGGCCAGCAGCACGGCGAGCCGCCGCCTGCGCCTGGGGGCGCCGGAGCGCGAGGAGATCATCACCGCCACATGCTAGGGGCACCGGGCGCCGATGGGGCCGGGGCACGACCGCGATTCCCGGTGGTCCGCGTCTCGGATTCCCGCCCCGCAGCCCGGCTCAGCCGGCCACCACCCTCCCGCTGCACATCTTCAGCCGCGCTGGAGCCCGCCAGCCCCAGCCGAAGCGCATGATCCCGCGCCCCTGGCTCATCCAGGGCATCTGAAGATGTGCAACGGCCGCTCAGCGCAGGGTCAGGAAGCCCATGCGGGCCAGGTCCCGCACCGACTCGACCATCTCGGCGCGCACCTGGAGGGCCCCGTCCTGGTCCAGGCCGCTGAGGGAGGAGACGGCGGCGGCGATCTGGGTCACGCTCAGCTCGCCATCGGCCACGCCCACGAGCGCGGCGGTCACAGTGCCCACCTGGACCGCCCGGCCCAGCGCCCCGCCCTGGCGCAGGATGATGGCGGTGGGCTCGCTGCTGCCCGGCAAGTGGTGGCGCTCCTCGGTGACATCGGCGGCCAGGATCGGGGCGAGGCCGGCCACGGCGTCGTCATCGAGGCCGGCCAGGCGGTCCTGGAGGGCCAGGACCTGGGCGAGGTGGGGGCCCAGCGGCCCCTGCCCGCTGGTGGCGACCTCCTCCAGGACGCGCCAGGGGGCGCGGCCCGCGGGGTCGGCGGGCCGGGCCAGGATGAGGTAGCCGAAGCCGATGGCCTCGATGCCGTGCTCCTCGAAGTCCGCGATCCATGCCCCCAGGGCGGCCTCGAAGGCACCGGGGTCGCGCTCGGGGGCCAGGCCGCCGTCGCGCAGCCACATGGTGGCGTACTCCACCGGGTCCTGGGCCTCCCGCTCGATGACCCAGGCGTCGAGGTCCTGGGGCAGCCAGGAGGCGACCTCATCGCGCCAGTGGCGCCTGCGCCGGTGCTCCCAGTTGCCCAGGGCCACCACCGTGCCGCCGGGCTCCAGGTGGTCACCGATGCGGGCCAGGAGGCCGGGGAGGATCGGGCCGCCTGCGTCCCGGTACTCCATGAGGGGCAGGCCGGCCCGCCGCACCGCCGGTGGGGTCAGGACGAAGGGCGGGTTGGTGGCGATGAGGTCGAAGCGCCGATCGGCCAGGGGCTCCAGAAGGGAGCCCTCCAGCAGCTCGACACGCTCCTGCTGCCCGGCCAGGGCGGTGTTGAAGGCGGTGAAGGCCAGTGCCCGCGGGGACAGGTCGGTGGCGGTGACGTGCTCGGCGTGGCGCAGCAGGTAGAGGGTCTGGATACCACAGCCGCAGCCCAGGTCCAGGGCGGTGCGCACGGGGGTGCGGGGGGTCAGCGCCGCCAGGGTCAGGCCCGCGCCGCCGATGCCCAGCACATGGTCGGGGGCCAGGGCCCGGCCGGTGACGAGCTCGCCCAGGTCGGAGGCCACCCACCAGCGCACGGTTCCGGCGTCGTCGCCGGCCTCGTGGGGTCGCAGGTCCACCTGGGCCCGGACCTGACCGGCCTGGTCGGGGGGCGTGACCAGGCCGATCGCGACCGCGCCACGAGCGCGGGTGCGGGGCAGGACGGCATCGAGCTCGGCGGCGGCCACGGGCTGGCCGAGCATGAACAGTGCGGTGAGGATCGCCGTCGGGGAGGGGGCGGCGCCCGCCTGGCGGTCCTCCTCCAGGGCGGTGCGCACGGCGCGCAGGGCCGGCAGGCGGATCTCGCGGCGCAGGGCCTCCTGAGCGGTGCTCCCCAGGAGGTGGGCGACGGCGTCCACGCCCCAGCCGGTGGCCTCCAGGTCCTTGCGCAGTGCAGCGGCCTGGTCCGCGGTGGCCACGGGCGGCGGGGGCGAGGCCGGGGGCGGTGCAGCGGTGGTGGCAGCAGGATCCTGGCTCATGCCCACGACGCTACCCCGCCCCCTCAACCTTTCGACAATTTGCATGAGATCGTACTTCTCCAGCGCTGGAGAAGTACGATCTCATGCAAATTGTCGAAAGAAAGGGGGTCAGCTGCGGGGGTCGGCGTCGATGGCGCCCTGGGGGTCGTTGAACAGGAGGTTGGAGATCTCCACCTGCACCATCTCCACCTGGGGGACGTCCTCCAGCCGCAGGGGATCGTCGGAGGAGGTCTGGAGGGCCAGAGTGCCGCAGCCGAAGAAGCGGTCGGAGACGCTCTTGTCCTGCTGGACATCCGAGATGCGGCTCAGCGGGAGGTCGTGGCCGGTGCGCGACAGGATCCCGGAGCGGGTGATCACCCGCTTGGTGGTAATGGTGTAGGTCGTGTTCCACCAGGCCAGCCAGGGCAGGATGAAGACCGGGATGCTCACCACGAGCGCCACGATCCAGATCGCCAGCAGTCCCCAGGGGGCCCAACTGCCGGGAACGTAGATCGAGGCGACGACGGCGGCCACTACGATGAGGACCTGGGCGATGATGCGCCACAGGATGATCTTGATATGGGTGCGGGTATGGCGCACCACGACCTCGTCTCGACTGAGCATCTCCCTTGGTACAGGCATGCGCCCATGATGCCAGACGCGGCTGGCATCGTGGCGAGCAGCGCGGAAGCCGGTCCCGGTGGGGCGAGCCCGGGGCTCAGGCGGTGAGCATCTCCAGGCCCACCGAGGCGATGACCGGGACGATCCCCAGGATGATGAAGGCCGGCAGGTAGCAGACCCCCAGGGGCAGGACGAGCCGGACCGCGAGCCTCTGGGCGGCCTCCTCGTCCTGGGACCGCCTGCCGGCCCGCAAAGACTGCGCGGTGGCGGCCAGGAGGCTGATCGGGGAGGCTCCGTCCTGCCATCCCGGGGCCAGGCAGGCCTCCAGGTGCGAGCGCCGCCTGCGCCAGGCCGGGTCGTCCGGCGCCTGCCAGGCCTCCTCCCAGCCCGCCCCCAGCAGCAGGGCCCGCCCCACCACGGCCAGCGGCTCCTCCTCCATCGCCCGCCCCATGGCCACCAGCAGTCCGGGCAGGGAGGCACCGGCCCGCAGGGATGCCGCCGCCAGGTCCAGCACCAGCGCCTCATCGACTCCGCCGGCGGGCGCGGTCGCGGCACGCACGAGGCGCGCCGTCACGCGGTGCCCGGCGATCATGAGGACGAGGCCCAATACCCCCAGGGCCGAGCCCCAAGCGCCGTCGAGAAGCAGATGGGCGGGGTCGGCGCCCACCAGCGCCCCCAGGGCCAGTCCCACCGGGGGCAGGCCGGCCAGGAGGCGCGCGGTGGTGCGCGGGCCGGTGAGGGCTGCGGCGCGCGAGGACTCCGCGCGACCCGACTCGGCCACTCCCTCGGCCACGGCCTCCAGGATCTCTGCCAGGGGCGCGCCCAGGGTGGCCGACAGCCGGCAGGAGGCCACCGCACCGGGGACGGCGGCCCGGGCCGCACGGCGACTGAGCGCGTGCCGGCCCCGGGGCGGCAGGCGCCAGCACGGCCGGCCCGAGCGCCACCGGGGCAGCCAGGACTCGCCCCTGCCGCTGCCCAGGGCGCGCAGCGCCGGGGGCACGCCGTCCTCGTCGGGCTCCAGGCCCCAGGACACGCCCGCCCGCTCCAGGGCCCGCGCCCAGGCCCGGGCCGGGGCGGCGCCTGCGCGAAGGACGGCGGCAACCTCGATGAGCAGCAGGCCGATATCCGCCTCCGGCACCCTGGCACCCCGCCCGTTCGCCCCGCGCCACAAGGCGCTAGCGGCCTCCACCTGGGCTGCGGATCGGCGTGTGGGACCCAGGGACTCCGGCAGGCCCCTGCGCGCGGGCAGGGCCAGCACCGCACCGGCCAGCGCCACCAGGAGTGCGGCCGCCCACGCCCCGCCGCCTGCGGCGCTCATGGAAGCCCGCCTGAAGCCGTCGCCTCACCGCCCGGGCCTCCCTCCAGGGCGCGCCCCAGGGCCGCCTCCACGGGCGGGCGCCCGATGCGCGCGGCCAGGGACCCCGCCCCGGGCCCGGCCTCCACCAGGCCGTCCTCACCGACGCGCAGGGCCTCCTGGCACTCCAGGACCGGGCCCGCCTGCGACACCCGGCGTGCGAGTACTCCCAGGGACTCCACCCACCGGCGCGCCCCAGCGGAGCCAGCACTGCGGCGCAGGTGGACCACGACGTCCAGGGCGCTGGCGGCCTGGGCCGCCAGCGCCGCCTCGTCCATACCGGCCAGGGCCCCCAGGGCGGTCAGGCGGGCGGGGACATCGGCCGGGGAGTTGGCGTGCAGGGTGGCCCAACCGCCCTCGTGGCCGGTATTGAGGGCGGTGAGCACATCGCGGACCTCCGGGCCCCGGCACTCCCCCAGCACGATGCGGTCGGGCCGCATCCGCAGGGCCGTGCGCACCAGGGAGGTCATCGTCACCTCGCCCACGCCCTGGACATTGGCGCCGCGCTCCTGCAGATGGATGACATGGGGGTGGTCGGGCCGCAGCTCGCTGGCCTCCTCGATGCAGACGATCCGCTCAGTGCCCGGCACGCGGGCGAGGAGGGCCGCCAGGAGCGTGGTCTTGCCCGTCCCGGTCGCGCCGGTGATGAGGCAGCTGGCCCGCTGCTCCACCAGGGCGGCCAGGACCCCGTCGATACCGGGGGCGAGCGTGCCGGCCCCCACCAGCTCCTCGAGGGTGTAGCCGCGGCGCCTCCTGGTGCGCAGGCTGATGAGCGTACCCTCGCTGCTCAGGGGCGGCAGGACCGCGTTGAGGCGGGTGCCGTCGGGCAGGGTGGCGTCGACGGTGGGGCAGGCCTCGTCCAGCCGCCGCCCCGCGGAGGCCGCCATGCGCACCGCCAGGGCGCGCACCTGGCCCTCGGGCATGGCCGCCCCGGCGTCCTCCAGTCCGCGTCCGCGGTCGATCCAGATGCGCCCGGCCCCCACCAGGACATCGGTGACTCCCTCGGTGTCGATGAGCGGCTGGAGGTCGGGACCGGCCCCCTCCATGTCGGCCCGCACGCGCCGGCTCAGGCGGGCCAGGCCCGAGTGCCCGGTGGCGGGGGAGGCTCCGACGTCGAGGGCCTGATCCATGCTGCTGCCGCGGGCCAGGGCGCTGCGGATACGGGTCAGCTCGGCGCCCGCGGCGCCCTGCACCTGGATGCTCGGGCTCACCGCCCCGTTCCCCTCACCGGCCATGGGCGCTCACCGGCCCGCCGGTGGGCCCGCCCGCAGGCTCCCAGGTCGGGGGCTCCGTCTCTTCGCCGGCCTGCGGGGCTGCGCTCGCCCCACCCCCGACGGCGGCGCCCGGTCCCGCGCCTCCGGCCGGAAGCGCACGCTCCTCCTCCGAGGGCTCGGCCAGGCCCAGGCGGCGGACCAGGGCGCCTGCGGTACGGCGCAACGCAGAGCGGGAGCGCACGGGGTCCTCCCCGCGGATGATGCGCTGGCGCACGGCTCGGTCGGTGGGGACGGTGGCGAGCACAGGGCAGTTGGCGACGAGCTCGAGGTCGGGCATCGAGATGTCCTCGCCGACCTGTCGCACCAGGAGGCCCACCCCCTCACCCCGTCGAGGCCCACCGCTGCCCGCTCCCACCTGCAATCGGGGGACCAGGGCCTGGCAGGCCACCGCTGAGCGCAGGTCCAGGCCGCTGAGGAGCAGGACCTGCGAGCCCGGAGGTGGCGGGCAGCCCCGGGGCAGGTCGAGCAGGACGACGTCGTGCTCGCACAGGAGCGCCTCCAGGACGGCGGGAAGCACGGTGGGCAGGAAAGGCCCGGCCTGGGGCGCGGCGCCCGCCGTGGGGATGGGCAGGGCGGGCCCGCCCCGGCCATCACCGGTGAGGAAGGGGATGGTGTGCCAGGCCGGTAGGGCACCGATGAGCCTTCCCGGGCGGAAGGCCGACTCCTCGTGGGGCAGGTCGGCCCACCGCAGTCCCGGCAGTACCTCGTCGCCGAAGAGCAGGCCCAGGCCACCGGCGGGATCGAGGTCCACAATGGCCACACGCCTGCCCGCACGGCGCAGCGCCCAGGCCAGGTGGATGAGCAGGGTGCTCACGCCCAGGCCTCCCAGGGCCCCGGTCAGTGCCAGGAGGCGGGCACCCGTCGGGATGGGGCGCATGGCAGCGGCCTGCTGCCCCGGGCAGCGGCCGCCCGGGTCGGGTCCGCGCTCGGCGCCGCCGACCGCTGCCTCGGCGGGGCCGACGCCGGTGGGCTCGTGGCCGCCACCGGGGGCATGCGGGGTGGGGGTTTCAGGCGTCCACATCATGACCTCCTCGGACCGGTGCCGGCCAGCACCGGCGACGTCGCTGGCGGACGGGGCCCGCGTGGCACCCGCCCACCGCCCACTGTGCGACGGCTGATGGGGATGCGCCCCCGCAAGGGCCGGCCCTGTGGACAGAACCTGCAGAACAGGCACCTGTGGAGCACTGCTCGGCTTGCGATGACGCGACAACGCCACCCGGGGCTCGGCTATCCGGGCCCGGATGACCGCCGCCCCGCGCCTACAGGCACCCACCGGACATGCACGTATCACGCATTAAACTCATAGAAAATAATCTATGTGCGCCCACTAACCACCCATTAAGCGACCACTGAGCACTCACCGAGCACTGCCGACGGCGCACCGGGGAGCGGCAGAGTGGCCCCGACCACCGAACCGTGATGTGATGAGTCCATGTCCCCAGCGGCCCCAGCGTCCCCCGCATCCCCAGCACCCCCCGGCTCGCCCTCGCCCGGCGGGGCCCCGGCCCCTCGCCGCGCCGCGGCGCCGCAGGCCACCCCGGGGTCCACGGCGCCCGCGGCCGCCCCGCATCGCACTGCCGCCTACTTCGACCTGGACAAGACGATCCTGGCGACCTCGGCGGCGCTGGCCCTGGGTGAGCCGATGCGCCGCTCGGGCCTCATCTCCCGCACCGCCGTGGCCCGGGGCGTGGTCGTCCAGCTGCCCTACCTGCTCGTCGGAGTGGACACGCCGCAGGCCACCAGGATCATGGAGCGCCTGGCCCGCATGCTGTCGGGGATCTCGCGCAGCGAGCTGCGCCAGGTGGTGGACGGCGCCCTGGGAAGCGCCATCGAGCCGGCCTGCTACGCCGAGGCGCTCCACCTCATCGCCGCCCACCAGCAGGCCGGGCACGATGTGGTTGTCGTCTCGGCCTCCACCAGCGAGATCGTGGAGCCGGTGGCCCGTATGGTGGGGGCCAGGCGTGCGGTGGCCACCCGCCTGGAGGTCGACCCCCAGGGTCGCTTCACCGGCAGGATCGAGCGATCCCTGCTCCATGAGCAGAAGGTGGTGGCCCTCCAGGAAGACGCCGCCGCCCACGGCATCGACCTGGAGCGCTCCTGGGCCTACTCCGACTCGGTCTCCGATGAGCCCATGCTGCGGGCCGTGGGGCACCCGGTGGCCGTCAACCCCGACCGGGATCTGCGCCGCCTGGCCGCCCGTGAGGGCTGGCCGGTGCGCGACTTCGCCCGGCCCGTGCGCCTGCGCTCCTGGTCTCCCCCACCACCGGCCGCCGGAGCGCTGATGGCGGGCCTGCTGCTGGCCGTGGCGGCGACGACGGGCTGGGCCGTGGCCCGGATACCCCCGCGACGGGCGGCCGGGGTGCCGCTGGGCCCGCGCCTGGCGCGCCGACTCGGCCGCTGATCGGCGACCGGGAGTCCGCCGGCCCGCCCCGCCACAGCCCATGGGCCGTGGCCATAGTGGATGGCATCCGCCCTCCCCGGCCGCTGGACGCCGCACAGAACCACTGGAGCCCTGCGGAAGCATCCGCCCCGAGGGCCAGGCGGGCCCCGGGCAGCCCGGCGCTATCGATGCGGGCAGGCCGCCCTCATCCGGCCTGCCAGGTGCCCGCCTGCACCGCGCGGCACAGCCGGCCGGCCTCCTCGATCCCCACCAGGATCGCCTCGGCCTGCCACACCACCCATTCGGCCACCCCCTCCATGGTCCCGGTGGCGTAGGCGGCGGCCGCCTCGGTGTAGGCGCCGGGGGCCTGCGCCGCATACAGCTCGGTGACGGCGGTGCCCGTGGGCTCCAGCGCATCGGCGGTGATGAGGTGGCGCACCAGGAGCCTTCCCACGGCGGCGTTGCCGGCGCTGAAGGGCCGCACCGCGACCATCTCGGCGTGGACGACCGCGGCGCGCACCAGGGCGGGAGCCTGGCGGGCCTCGATGAGGGCGAGCAGGCCGTCCAGCCGGGCGTGCAGCCGCCCCGCGGTGGGGGCCGGCGCGGGCCCGCCCTCCCGGGGCGGGGCGTCGGTGCGCGGGGCGGCCACCTCGGCCATGGCGATCCGCCCGCCCGCCGCCAGGGGTCCGGTGATATCGCGGTGCAGTGCGCTCAGCAGGCCCCGCGCGTGGGGCACAATGGGCCGGCCGCGCCCCACCAGGTCGGGCATCCAGCCGACCACCTGCGTGCCCGCGCGCCACAGGCCCGCGGCCGCGTCCAGTCCCGGATCGCCGGTGAGGGCCGCCTCCAGGCCCGCGGCGACCTGGCTCCTGAGGACCTCGGCGGGCACGACGACGCCCTCCACCCCGGCGCCGGCCACCGCCCCACGGATGGAGGACTCCGCCCGGGCCTCACGCCACCGCCGCCGCAGGGCCCCGTGCCAGCGCAGCTCGGCCGAGGCCTGCCGGATCGCCTCCTCGGCCTCGAGCACGCGCCGGTCCTGGGCGATCGCCCGCAGGGCGTTGAGCATCACAGCGCCCGGCTGCGGCTCGGTCGGCGCAGGCATCGCAGCCGTCGCGGCCGCCCGCGCACCGCCGGCCTGCACGCCGTCGGCTCCCACCGCCGGTGCGCCCGGCTCCCCGCCGTCACCGCCCGGGCGCGCCGTCCCCCGCCGCCTGCCGGAGGGGAGTCCCGGACCGGGCTCGGCGGAGCCGATCCCCACTGACATCCTGACCATGGACCCACTGTGGCACACCCGGGGGACAGGCCCGCGCACACCCCCGGCAGAGCTCGGATTCGGCTCGGCCACGGCCCCTCCCGGGGTGCGGGCGCCGTCCCGGAATAGGGTGCAGTATCGGTCTCCCATTAGAATCGGGCGGGTGAGTTCCTCCCCTTCCCCATACGCCTCGTCCCCGGACCCGGTGACCACTCCCCCCTCGGGACTGGACCTCGCCCCCCGGGGACGGCGCTGGGACCACATCCTGACCGCCTTGACCGGCGTCGCACTATGCCCTGCGGCCCTGGCCCTCATCGGCATGTCCGCGACCGCCGTGGCCGCGGGCCACCCGCTGCGCGCGGCGCTGCTGCTCCTGGGCCTGGCGGCCCTGTGCCTGACGGCCTGCCTGTTCTTCGCGGCCCGCTCCTCAGTGGGCCTCCTGGCGGCGGGGCTGAGCGCGCTGGCCGTCCAGGTCGCCATTCTGCTGGCGCCGGGGCATGCGGCCACCCTGCCTGCCGCCTGGGCCCGCACCCTGGTCTCCTGCGGTGCTGCGCTGCTGGCCGGCGGGCTGTGGCTGGGCGCCGCCTGGGGGATGCGCCTGGCCCGCCGTGGCGGGCACCTCCAGGGCCGTTCGGCCTTCCGTCTGACCCGGGCCGACAAGGAGATCGGCACGACCCCCGCGCCGCCGCCCTCCCGGCGGCCCGATCACCTGCTGTCCCTCCCCTGGGTCCTGGCGGCTCTGGGCGCGGCCTTCCCGCTCCTGTACCGCTCCTACGCCGAGGTCAGCAGCCCGGGCGTCCCGACCGGCCTGGGCGCCTACGCCTCGGTTCTCACAGCCCTCGTCCTGCTCATCATCGCCGCCGCCTCCACCGGCAGGTCCTCCCTGGGGGCCCGGGCCGGCGGGGTGGCGATCATCGTCCTGGCCCTTCCCGCCCTGGCGGATCCCGCTCTTGCCTGGTACCGCCCACTGGTCCGGCTCGTGCCCCACGGCCCCGGGCCCGCAGTGATCATCGCCGTCGGGCTGATGCTCCTGACGTCGGGGTGGGGCGCCCATATGGCCCGCCGTCAGGGCCGCTCCCACGAGCTCGCCGACCTGCGCTCGGGCCCGACCCGCCTTTCGGGGCGGGCGGGCAGCCACTACGGTGAGCACACACAAGGAGGAACTCGTGAGCACTGACCACCCCCGCGGACAGGATGACACCCCGACGCCCACCACGCCTCTGGCCGCCGTGGCGCCGCAGCACGACGGCGGTCCGGCGGGCTCCGGCACGGCCGCGCCCCAGACGCCGGGTGGCAGCGATGGCGCGGCTGAGCGCGGCGCGCAGGCCGGGTCCGCACCGATGTCGTCGACGCCGGCGGAGGCGCGGGGCGGTGACGCCTCCGATAACGCCTCCGCGCGGGGGGCTCAGGACGCCGAGAATCCGGTCAAGCGCAGGCACCCGGCGGCCGAGCCCGCGGCGAGCCCCCGGCCACCGGCGGCCGACGACGCTGCGACCGCCTCGACGGGTGCCGATGCGGGTCACGGGGCCGCCGGTGACGTGGTGGCGCCCTCGACTCACGGCTGGTCGGCCGACCATGGGCATGCCGCCTCCCGGCACCTGCCCCACGAGGAGCTGGGCATCGCCCAGCCCCTGGCCAAGTCCGACGCCCTCCTGGATCGCAACCGCCGGGGCAGGGGCCAGCCGCCCTATGCCCTGCGCATGCCCGAGGCCCGGGCTGCTGCCCCGCTGGCCCGCGGCACCTCCCCGCATCAGGCTCCCAGCGTGCCCGAGACCCCCAGCGTGCCCCAGGCCGCCGATGTCCCGGAGGTGCCCAGCCTGCCTGAGCCCTCCACTGTTCCCCAGGCGCCCGAGGTGCCGCAGACCCCGACTCTGGAGGACACCTCCCGGGAGGCGCCGGCGCCCCTGACTCCTGAGGCCTCGGCGGCTTCGGGGTCCTCAGGAGCCACAGGCGCCCTCCACGCCCCCGCGCAGCCGCAGGAGGCAGGCCAGGCCCCGCCGCGGCCCGGCCTGCCTCCCTCGCAGACCCAGGAGCCTGCTGAGGTCCAGGATCGCGCAGTCGCCCAGGAGCCCACAGGATCCCAGGAGCCCGCGGGGGGCGTGGCGCGGGTCAGCCCGGCCACGGCCTCTCAGCGCCGCATCATTGTGGACGATATGCCGGAGGCCGAGCCGATCATGATGGATGCAGCCACGCCCGAGGAGCCCCTCAGCGATGAGGAGGCGCTCACGGCGGAGCCCGAGCCCTCCTCCGCAACGACCGGCCGGCAGGCGGTCGCCGCCCAGCAGGTGGTCGAGCAGGGCGACCAGGAGGTCTCGGCCCTCCCGCAGTCCGCCGTCGACCAGGACGCGGCAGGCACCGATGGGCCCGCAGCCGACCCCGCCCCTCAGGAGGCGCGGCCCGGGTCCGAATCGGCCCGCGACCAGGAGCCCCCCATGCCGGGCACCGCAGCGAGCCCTGCTGGTGCGGCGCCCGCGGAGCCTCTCATCGCGGATGCCGGGGCCGCGGCTCCCACAGTCGCCCAGGCCCCGCGCACCCCTGAGCCCGAGCGGGCACTGGGCTCCCAGAACGGCCCGGCACCCGAGCGGGCACTGGACTCTCAGGGCGTCATGAAGCCCGACGGCGCACTGGAGTCCGAGGCCCTCCCGGCCGCCGGGGCGGAGGAGGCTCAGGCCGCTTCCACTCCGCCGCTTCAGGCACGGGTCGCACCTGCGGCGCAGGGTGCGGCGCCGGCCCTCAGCACTGGCGCCAGCGCCGTCGTCGCGGAGTCCGCCCCGGTCGAGCCGGCAGGCGCTGCGCCCCACTCCGCTGCGCCGTCGGCGCCTTCAGAGCCGGCGCCCACGGAGGTACCCGAGGCGGCGGCACCTGACGCGGCGATGCCCGAGGCCCCGGCATCCACATCCGCCGCGCCGGTCCCGGCAGCGGACTCCCGAGCCGTGGCGCGGCCCGTCACCGCAACAGCGCCCCTGACTGCGCAGCAGCGGCCGGCCGAGCCTCTGGCCGCCGAGCCGCCGGCCGCACAGCCCCCGCCCGAGGGCCTCCCCTCCGAGGCGGAGCCGGTCCCCGCGGTGCCACCGGTGTCCTCCTTGGCCCCGTCGCGGACGGCCGACTCCTCAGCGCCCCACGAGCCCGCCACACCCACCCGTGAGCCTGCTGCGGCTCCGCAGCTGGCCTCCGACGACGAGGCCGCGGAGGCTGCGGCGGGCGAGGCCCAGGCCCCCGCGGGGGAGCCCGCCGCCGTCCAGGAGCCGCAGGACTCCCTCGCGGCCTTCGCGCCCCTCCCCGCCCCGCCCAAGGCCGCCTCCCCCGCGCCCGCTGCACGGACGCGGGACCGCGACTCGGATCCCGAACCGACCGCCGCCTCCCCCGAGAGCCCCAGCGAGCGGGACATCCTCCTGGAGGGCGCCAGCTCCCTCACGCGGGCCCCGCGGCGCACGGCCTCGCACTGGGCGGGTGTGCTGCTGGCCCTCGTCCTGCTGCCGGTGGCCTGGTTCCTGGTCAACGACGGCGCCAGGGTCCTGACCGGTGGGGATGCCACGGCGTGGCCGGCAGCGGTCTCGATGCAGGGCGTCCTGGAGCTGGGGGCCGGCGCGCTGCTGCTGTGCCTGGCGCTGCTCATGGCGCACCGCTCCAGCCTGGGTGCTCTCGTCCTCGGGGGGATCAGCCTGCTCATCGGTCTGCCCTTCGTGGTCGCGCCCGGCGCGGTGGCCTCCCTGCTCGGCCCCACGGTGGAGCGCCTCCAGGCGCATTCGGAGCTGGGCGAGGCCCTGGCCACCTACGCCATGACCGACGGGCTGACGGGTCGCTTCGCCCTCATGGGCCTGGTGATCATCATGGTGGGCCTGGTCGCGCACACCTCCCGCCGGGCCGGTCGCCGCGAGCAGGCGGCAGCGGAGCAGAACAACGAGGGCTCAACCAGTCTCGACTTCCTCCTCGACGAGCGATCGTGAACCGCGCCGCACCAGTTCCGGGAGCGGGAGGGGCCGTGCGATGCGCATGAGCACCGTCGGCGACGCCGCCCGCGACGCCGTTCCGATCATCATCGGCTACCTCACCCTGGGGCTGGCGGCGGGCATGCTGCTGGCGGCCGCCGGCCTGTCCTGGTGGTGGGCACCGGTGTGGAGCCTGGTCATCTACTCCGGCACCATGCAGATGCTCCTGGTACCCCTGGTGGCGGCGGGGCAGCCGCTGGCCGCGATCGCACTGTCCGCGTGCTTCGTCTCGGGCCGGCACGTCTTCTACGGCCTGGGCTTCCCCCTGGAGCGGCTTCGCGGCGGCCTGCTGCGGCGGCTCTACGGCGTCCATGCGATCACCGATGAGGTCTACGCGTTGCTGGCCGCCAAGGACCGCCGGGCCATGAGCGGGCGCTACCTGCTGGCCGTGGAGGCCATCAGCCAGGCCTCCTGGGTCGTGGGCACGACGGCGGGGGCGCTGGCGGGCACGGGGCTGGCGGCCCTGCTGGGTGAGCGCATCGAGCTGCTCGGCTTCGTCCTGACCGCCCTGTTCGTGGTGCTGGCCATCGAGAACTGGCGGAATCACCCCGATGCGGCCGTCGTCTGCCTGGCTCTTGTGGCCAGCGCCGCCGGTCTGGCGGTGGGCGGCTCGGCCACGCTCCTGACCGCCCTGCTGGTCCTGGCCCTGGGCCTGGTGGGGCTCTTCGCCCTGCGCTCCAGGCACCGGCCGCAGGTGCGGCCCGAGGAGGAGCGATGCTGAGCGATCCGCAGATCGCGGTGGCGGTCGGAGTCGTCGCCCTCATCACCTTCGCCTGCCGGATCCTGCCCTTCGTGCTGCTGCGGGGACGCCCGCGCAGCCCCCTGCTGGACTTCCTGTCCCACGCCATGCCCCTGGGGGTCATGATCGTGCTGGTGGCCTACACGCTGAGCGGGGTCAGTACCGCACCCTCCAGCTGGATGCCGGCGGTGGGCGGCATCGCGGCGACAGCGGGCCTGCACCTGTGGCGGGGGTCGATCGCCCTGTCGCTGATCGGGGGCACCGCCACCTATGTGGCACTCAGCCTCCTGCTGGCTTGAGCCGGCGATAGACTGCGCTGGTGCCTGTCACTGCCAACCGGCCCGGCCCCTGGGCCCATCGTGATCTGACCGCCGGGGGCACCCGGTTCCATGTCGCCCTGGCGGGCTCGGAGTCGGCCCTGGACGACGGCGCCCCCCTGGTGCTGCTCATCCACGGCTTCCCCGAGTGCTGGTGGACCTGGCGCAGCGTCATCCCGGCGCTCTCCCAGGCCGGGCACCGGGTGGCAGCCTTAGACCTGCGGGGGTTCGGCGGCTCGGACCGTCCGCCCTCGGGCTACGACCTGGCCACGCTGGCACGCGACGCCGCGGGGGTGGTGCGCTCCCTGGGCGCGGAGCGGGCCGTCGTGGTGGGGGCCGGGCTGGGGGGCCAGGTGGCCTGGGCACTGCCGGGTATCGCCCCGCAGCTGGTGTCGGCCATCGTCCCGGTGGGGGCGCCCCACCCTCTGGCCATGCGCTCCCTGCGGGGCCGGCTGCTCTCGGGCTCGGCGATGCAGTACCTGGGGCTCCAGATCCCCGGGATCGCGGAGAAGCGCCTGCGCAACCGCGGCAGCCTGGACAGGCTCCTGCGTACCTGGGCCGGCCCCCATACGCGCGAGGCCCTGGCCCAGCCCGCCGCCTACTACGCCGATCTCCTGGCGCGCCCCGGTGCTGCGCGCGCCGCCCTGGAGCCGCTGCGCCGTCCGCGCCTGTCCCGGGTGGAGTCCGCCGCCCTGGCCACGCCCGTGGAGGTCCCGGTGCTCTCGGTGCAGGGCGAGCTCGACCCGGTCCAGCCCGCCCAGGCCTATGCGCGCGACACCCACCGGGTCAAGGAGCGCCTGCACCAGGTGACGGTGCGGGGGGTGGGCCACTTCCCCCAGGAGGAGTCCCCCGAGGACCTGGTCTCGATCCTCCTGCCCTTCCTGGAGGAGCACGCCGGCCCCCAGTAGGGCGCGTGTGCCAGGCGGGCCTCTGTCAGAGACCCGCCTGCGGGCAGAGCCCGGCGGCGAGCAGGGCGCACTCCTGGCAGCGCGGGGCCCGGGCGGTGCACACGGCCCGGCCGTGGTCGATGAGCCGGTGGCAGCCGTCGGTCCACCGCTCGGGGTCCCACAGGGAGGCGATGTCCCTCTCCACGCGCACCGGGTCCTTCGAGGTGGTCCACCCCAGGCGCCGCGAGAGCCGCCCCACATGGGTGTCCACGGTGATGGCCGGCACGCCGAACGCATTGCCCAGCACCACATTGGCGGTCTTGCGCCCCACCCCGGGCAGGGCGACGAGCTCCTCGCGCGTGCGGGGCACCTCGCCCCCGAAGCGCTCGGTCAGCTCCGCGCCGATCCCCAGCAGGTGCCCAGCCTTGGCGCGCTGGAAGCCCAGGGGTCGCAGGATCTCCTCCAGGTCCTCGCGCCTGGCCCCCGCCAGTGCGGCGGCGTCGGGATAGCGGGTGAACAGCTCGGGGGTGACGGTGTTGACCCTGGCGTCGGTGGTCTGGGCGGAGAGCACGGTGGCGATGAGCAGCTGGAAAGGGTCCGCATGGACGAGGGCGCAGTGGGCGTCGGGGTAGAGCAGGGCGAGCTCGTCGTCCACGGCCGCCGCGCGCTGCGCTCCGCTCATGGCCTGGGCCCCGGGCGTCAGCACCTCAACGACCGGTGCGGCGCCGTCGTCGCCGGCACGCCCGGGGGTGGCGGTACTCGCCACCGCGGCGCCGGCCGTCCTCCTGGGATTCACCCGACCCATCTCCTTCACTGCTCTCCAGCCATCTTCTCACCATCATCGGCCCACCGTGCGCCTCATGCCCCGATGCCGGCCGCAGGTGCGGGGCCCGGCCGGCCACCACGCGCCGAGACCGGTGGCCCCCAGCCGCGATCAGTCACAATCGACCTCACCTGATATCGACCGAGGTCATGCTCTGAGATAACACGTCAGACCACAAGTCCTCTGGGCCTTTGACGCGAGACACAGGAGGGTTACAATGCACGACGGCGTGCCTTGGGTCACAAGACCGTGGCAGGATAGACGTTGAGGGCTCCCGCTCACGGGACGCCAGCCCTACCAGAACCACCAGGAGGACCTCCGTGGAAGACACCATCATCTCCAGGATCCCGCTCTTCGAGGGCTTGAACCCGGAGGAGCAGGAGGAACTGCGCGCCATGATGACGCAGACGACGCTGCGCCGTGGCGAGACTCTTTTCAATGAGGGCGACCCGGGCGACAGGCTCTACATCCTGCTCTCCGGCAAGGTCAAGCTGGGCCACGCCAGCCCCGATGGCCGGGAGAACCTGCTGGCCGTCCTGGGCCCCGGCGAGATCGTCGGCGAGCTGACCCTGTTCGACCCGGGCCCGCGCTCCACCACCGCCACCGCCGTGGCCCCCACCGAGATGCTCACCCTGGACCACAACCAGCTCATGGCCTACGTGGAGTCCCACCCCCAGTTGGCCAAGGACATGCTGCGCGCCCTGGCCCAGCGCCTGCGCCGCACCAACACCGCCCTGGCCGACCTGGTCTTCTCCGTCGTCCCGGGCCGCGTGGCCAAGGCGCTGCTCGACCTGGCCGACCGCTTCGGCTCGTCCACCGAGGACGGCGTGCACGTGCCCCACGACCTCACCCAGGAGGAGCTC
Organism: Actinomyces capricornis; assembly: GCF_019974135.1. Lineage (NCBI taxonomy): Bacteria > Bacillati > Actinomycetota > Actinomycetes > Actinomycetales > Actinomycetaceae > Actinomyces > Actinomyces capricornis. The sequence goes on along the minus strand of NZ_AP025017.1, from coordinate 1,649,014 downwards.
GCCCAGCTGGTGGGCGCCTCGCGCGAGACGGTGAACAAGTCGCTGGCCGAGTTCGTCTCCCGCGGCTGGATCCGCCTGGAGGGGCGCGCCGTCACCCTGCTCGACGTCGACCGCCTGCGCCGCCGGGCCCGCTGAGCACCCCTGGGCGCCCCCGGCCTCAGGCCCCCGCCCCGGGGCCGCACCGCAGTCGGCTCGGCGCCGGCGGGCACTCCTGCGCTCGATGCGGCGTCACGACGTCGGGCGAGCGGCTGGCGCTCGGTGCTTCCCGCAGCCGACGGGCGGCCGCCCGCCCGTGGGTGCGCCGTCGTGGGTGCCGAGTCGGCCGGGCGAGCCGCCCGCCTCAGGGACTCGGGGTATGCGGCGCTCCTGCAGAGCACAGCTGAGAGTGCTGTTGGGGGCGAGGGAGGAGGCGGCCCTGCGCCGTGAGCACCGTCAGGACAGGGGGCGCTTGAGGTAGGCCACCAGGTTCTCCGAGCCGGTGGGGCCGGGAACGACCTGGACGAGCTCCCAGCCCTCCGCGCCCCACTGGTCGAGGATCTGCTTCGTGGCGTGGGTGATGAGGGGGACGGTGATGTATTCCCATGTCGTGGTTGCCATGGCCTCAGCCTAGGGTCGCCCGGCCCTGGCCGGAAGCCCGCCACCGCACGTGAGACGCGCTCCGCACGGCCGCCCGCGATGCCTCGCCGGTGCCCGCTGCCGAGGAGCGCCGGGGCCCACGGGCAATCAGGGCCTGAGGCTCAGGAGGCGCAGCGCACGCGCGCCAGGATGCGGGGAGCCCTGCGCGCATGGATCTCCGCCACCAGCTCGTCGTCCTCGCGCTCAAGCCACACGCCCCAGTCCTCGACCTCGGGGAAGCGCCGCAGCAGGGCGCGGCGCTCACGCTCGGTCAGCCCGCCCCAGACGCCGAAGCTCGACTCGGAGTTGAGCGCCTCGGCCAGGCACTCCATGCGCACCGGACAGGCGAAGCACACCGATCGCGCGTCGCGCTGCTCAGCTCCTTTGCCGAAGAGATAGTCCGGCTGGACAGTCGCGCAAGCGGCCCGCGCTGCCCAGGTCTGGTCGTTTGCTGCCATAAGTCTCTCCCCTAAGACGGACGACAGATGCCGATGTCGGCCGCGTCACAGCCGTTACCGTATGGCAACCGAACATCACATGCCAAATCCCTGACGGGACCCTGCGATGCATCAGACATCTCATCTCTAGTCCTTCGTGACACCGCCATCCCCGCGACCTGCACACCTGCTCATCCGATCGCGCTCGGCCGCGCCCGCCGCATGGGGAGTGCTCTCCAGACGTTCTCTGTCAGCGAGCCCGACGACCTCGGGGGGCCTGCCGCCGCCGGAGGCGACCACCGGTGCGCCAGCAGGTCCATCGCCTCGGCGATACCCGCGGCCTCGGCCCGCACCGGGCCGCGCATCCACAGCCTTCCTAGGGTCTTCTCAGCCCACAGGAGGAGCACGCCACAGCACCATCTGGCTATTCCACGTAGTCTGGGGCCATGTCGACATCCTCCGCTCGCGGACGCTCCCTGAGCCCGGCCCAGGTCGTCTCGATGCTCCTGGTCTTCCTTCTGCTCTCCACAGCCGGGGGCATCCTCTCCGCCGGCTTCGCGGCGCCCTTCGTCGGGGTCACCACGGCCCTGACCAACGCCTCGACCCAGCTCTTCGAGGAGCTGCCCAGCGACTTCAACATCCAGGAGCCCAGCGAGGTCTCCGTCATCAAGGCGGCCGACGGCACCAACATCGCCGAGTTCTATGCGGAGAACCGGATCGTGGTGCCGCTGGACCAGATCTCCATCAACATGCAGAACGCGATCGTGGCGGTGGAGGACCAGCGCTTCTACCAGCACAAGGGCGTCGACCCCACCGGCATGGTGCGGGCCCTGGTCTCCAACACCCAGTCCGACAGCCGCCAGGGAGGCTCGACCCTCACTCAGCAGTACGTGCGCAACGTGCTGGTGGAGGCCGGGCTCCAGGAGGACGACCCCGCCGCCATCCAGGCGGCCACGGAGAGCACGATCCCCCGCAAGCTGCGCGAGGTGAAGTACTCCCTGACCCTGGAGCAGAAGTACTCCAAGCAGCAGATCCTGGAGGGCTACCTCAACATCGCCCCCTTCAGCCCCTCCACCTACGGGGTGGAGGCCTCCGCGCAGCACTACTTCTCCCACTCCGCCGCCGAGATGACGGTGGCCGAGGCCGCCCTCATGGCGGGAGTGACCAACGCCCCCAGCGCCTTCGACCCGGTGGCCTACCCGGAGTACGCCAAGAACCGGATGGACTGGGTGCTGTCCAAGATGCTGGAGGAGAAGTTCATCACCCAGGAGCAGTACGACGAGGGCGTGGCCACCCAGATCTCCGACATGCTCAACGTTAAGCCGGAGGCGGAGGCCGGCTGCGGCGCCGCGGGTAATGCCGCCTACTTCTGCACCTATGTGGTCAACGAGATCCTGGGCTCCGATCTCTACGGCGAGGACATCGCCGAGCGCCGCCAGCTGCTGATTCGCGGGGGCCTGACCATCACCACCACCCTGGACCTGTACAAGCAGAACAAGGCTCAGGAGGCCATCGAGAGCGTCGTGCCCACCGGGGACCCCTCGGAGGCCAAGACCACGGTGGTCTCGGTGGAGCCGGGCACCGGCAAGATCATCGCCATGGCGCAGAACACGAAGTACGCTGCGGTTGAGAGCGTCGACGGCACCGAGGTGGTGTTCGCCGCCGACGCCCGGCATGGCGGTGCACAGTCGGAGTCCGGGACCAGCGGCTTCCAGCCCGGATCGACCTTCAAGGCCTTCATCCTGGCCCAGTGGTTCCAGGAGGGCCGCTCGGCGAACCAGTCCCTCAACACCCGGCCGCGGACCTTCCCCGCCAGTTCCTGGACCATCTCCTGCGCCCCCGAGCTGGCTGACAGCTGGGCTCCGCAGAACGTGGACAAGAGCCTGGACGGCACCCACACCGTCACGGACTCCACGAAGCAGTCCATCAACGTGGGCTACGCCCAGATGCTCAACGAGATGGACGTCTGCAAGGTCACGGATCTCGCGGCCTCCATGGGAGTGGCCAGGAATGACGGCACCCCGCTGGACCCCCGCCCCTCGATCGTGCTGGGTGCCCAGGAGGTGCCGCCGCTGAACATGGCCAACGCCTTCGCCACCTTCGCCGCCCACGGCACCTACTGCAAGCCTGTGGCCATCAACTCGGTGACCGACACCAATGGCACTGAGATGGCTGTGCCCAGCGCCGACTGCAGGGAGGTGATGAGTCCCGCGGCCGCCGACCAGACGGCCCAGACCCTGACCTCGACCACCCAGTCGGGGGGAACAGCCAAGGACGTCCAGATCGGGCGGCCGGTGGCGGGCAAGACCGGTACGACGGATGACAACGACAATGTGTGGTTCGTGGGCTTCACCCCGCAGCTGGCCACCGCCACCTGGGTGGGGCACTCCGACGGCTACCGCACGCTCAACAACCAGGTCATCGGCGGTCAGTCCTACGGCACGATCTACGGCTCCCACCTGGCGGTGCCGATCTGGAGGAACTACATGGGTCCGGCCCTGGAGGGCGAGCCCGTGGAGAACTTCACCCCCGCGAGCTCGGGCGGCGGCGGCCGCAGCGGGAACTAAGCGGGCTGCTCCATGCCTCGTTCCCTGGCCAGGGCCGCTCTGGGCGCCCTGGGTACGACCGCCGTCCTGGGCTCGGCAGTGCTGGCCTACAGCCTCATCGAGGCCCGCCGCCCCGTCCTGCGCCGGATCGATGTCCCGGTCCTGGCGCGCGGGGAGGAGCCCCTGACCATCCTGCACCTGTCGGACCTGCACCTGACCGACCGCACCGAGTGGCTGGTGGAGTGGGTCCGCGACTTGGCGGAGCACCGTCCCGACGTCGTCATCAACACGGGGGACAATCTCTCCCTGGCCTCGGGCCTGGAGCCGCTTCACCGTGCACTGGAGCCCTTCCTGGATCTTCCGGGCGCCTTCGTCATGGGGGATCACGACTACCGCTCCACGGTGTTCAAGCTGCCCTCGCGCTACCTGCTGCGCGACCCGCGCACGGCGAACGACCCTGATCGGGAGGCGCGGATCGAGGCCCTGCCGTGGGAGGAGGTGCGCGATCTGCAGGCCCGCGGCGGATGGGCGGATCTGACGAACAGGCGGGACGTCCTGGCAGTGCGGGGACGGCGCATCGAGCTGGTGGGGGTCGATGATCCCCATGTGGACCGGGACCGCTTCCCCGCGGCGCAGCCCGTGCAGGCCGGCTCCCTGGCGGCGGCGCTGCCCTCGGTGCGGGACGCCTCGGATCGGACGCTGCGCCTGGGCCTGCTGCACGCCCCCTACCGCAGGGTGCTCGATGCGATGGTGGCCGACGGCGTCGATGTGGCCTTCGCGGGCCACACCCACGGGGGGCAGTTGTGCGTTCCGGGCTATGGGGCGCTGGTGACCAACTGCGATCTGGACACGGGGCGCGCCTCGGGCCTGTCCCGGTGGCCCGACGGCGCTGGGGCGGGCACGCCCGGCATGTTCCTGCATGTCTCGGCGGGCTTGGGCACGAGCCCCTTCACGCCGGTGCGCATCGCCTGCCCGCCCCAGGCCGCGCTGCTCACCCTGCGCCCGGCCTGAATCGGGGGCCCCGAGCGGTCGCGCCGGGGAGGCCACCAGGATGTGGACCTTGTCCTGGCCCTGCCATATCCCCCAGGCGTTCCTGGGCGCCCTCCGCTATACCCGCAGGGAGGGCCCGGAGGTGGGCCACCGAACAGCGCCCGGCTGTTCTCCCCTTCGTCGCGCTTCCAAGCGCTATCGGCATGGTTGTCATCCCGGTGCTCTCACCGTGGCTGCTGCTCTGGGGGCTGATGTGACACTCGGGCGCTCGATCCTGCTGCGGGACTCCGCTTTGATGGCGATCCTCAGTGGAGCCCTCGCCTCCGCGGCCCTGGCCAAGGGTCGCTGATCCGCCTGAGGCGCGGCCATCCGCGCCAGTGCGCGTCGCCTGGGCTCCTTGCCCTCCCTGCCGACGCCAGCGGTCCCATTACCTGACATACTCCTGGTGCAGGTCACAGGAGTACGGTAGGTTTGTCACGAACAGGTATTTGGTCCGAGTGATTACAGATCCCTGGAGACATGATCCTTATGGCACATATATCATTCCATAGAATCGCGGTCAGCACTCTCGCTACTGCACTGGCCATAACAACGAGCTCATGCTCTTTCTTGTCCAAAAATCCGGAACCGGCACCGACACCGGCACCTGCCAGCATCAACGCCGACGCTGAGACCTTCACCTGCCCCGGAGTGCCCGACAGTTCCGTCAATACTATCATCGATGGAGAGGCGAAATTCCAACAGAACATCTATTATCAAGATAGTTGGTTCGTCAGAAGACTCGAATGCAAAGCCCGCGCCGAAGACTACACTCAGAGTTCCTATATGGTTTTAGCTGTTTTCGGTAAGGTACCGGACCCAAGCTGGATTCCCCTGGATGAGGTTGGTGCATATCGGGGCTCGAAGGAGGAGCCCTTCAGTGTTGAGGGGGTCGAGGGCGAGGGCATCATCACCCTGACCGACAACGGCGGAGGCGCCGCCTCCTTCACCTGCGGCGACTACTACGTCGTCACCTCCGTCTTCGGCAACAGTAATACTGTCGGTGATGTGCGCACCAACCTCATCAATCTCGCTACCTCCATGACCCCCTGGGTCTGCCAAGACCAACCCATCCCCGGCCTGCCCGGAAACACCCCCACCACCCTGACCGACCTGACCACCACCCCCAACAGCCCCACCCCCACCCCACCACAGGACCCCGCCACCAACAGCGCACACAGCGACACACAGAACGACGAATCATGAGACCCCATGGCCACAGGCAGGCCACCGCCGGGGACGCCGGGCCCTCTGTACATCCGCACCGGGCGCCGCGGGAAAATTCAGCCAGTCCAATCGCGCACCCAGCGGAGGACGTCGTCGAGCACGGCGCCGTCCACTGCAGCGATCCGCTCCAGCAGGCGCCGACGGGAGATCGTCCTGACCTGCTCGGTCATGGCGAAGGAATCGCTCAGCAGACCAGCACCACCGGGAATCCGCACATGATTGGGCCACCTGCGATCCACGGAGATGATCGGGACGGTGATGACCAGGGTCGTCACGGCCTCGTTGTAGCGAGCATTGGAGACGATCAGTACTGGGCGCCGTCCGGCCCGCTCATGCCCGATGGACCGGTCTGGTGGGGTGCTCACTCACCACGCGCCGCACTCGCACCCTCCCGGGGAAGTGCCGCCAGCGCGCTCAGCTCCACGCCACTCCACGCCTCCGACTCCCAGTCCGCGAGCTCGGCGAGGTAGGACTCATCCGGCGGGTTCGCAGCCATGGCGGCCTCGAGCTCGGCGAAGTGCAGCTCGCGCTCGGCCAGGGCGGTCATCCAGCGGATGGCGGCGTCCATGTCCATGCCCTGGCGCTCAGCCAGGGCCCGCACACCGTCCCGGGTACTGGCCTGCACCTTGATCGTCGTCATGCTAGGCATCGCAGCAGTGTGCCAGGCGGGGGCACTGATCACCATCCCCCTGAACCGCGCCCCTGGGGCACACTGGCCCGGTGCCCCACCCGCCCAGCCGCGATCTCACCGAGCTCCTGACCTCCATCGGGGGCCGGGACGGGCGCCTGATCCACCTGGAGCACAGCCCCTCCCGCCCGGGCCGGCAGGCCGACTGGCCCGCCTGGGCCGACCCCCGCCTCATCGAGGCCTACGCCCGCCAGGGCATCACCCGCCCCTGGACCCACCAGGCCCACGCCGCCCACACCCTCCACGCCGGGCAGCACACGGTCCTGGCCACCGGCACCGGCTCAGGCAAGTCCCTGGCCGCCTGGCTCCCCGTCGTCTCCGACATCCTCGTCGCCCAGGACCCCAACTCCTCACCCGCCGCCACGGCCGCCCCACGGCAGCCCTCCGCCGGCCCGCGAGCGCGCCCGACCCGCTCCGGCCTCGGCGCCCGCCGCCCCACCGCCCTCTACCTGGCCCCCACCAAGGCCCTGGCCGCCGGCCAGGACGCCGCCCTGTCCCGTCTGGTCGACGAACTGGAGGCCCTCCAGCGCGAGGCCGGCACCCCCGCGGGCTCCCTGCGCACGGTGCGCACCGGCACCTGCGACGGGGACACTCCCCTGCCCGAGCGGGACTGGGTGCGCGCCCACGCCGATATCGTGCTGACCAACCCCGACTTCCTCCACTTCTCCCTGCTGCCGGGCCACGAGCGGTGGGCCCGCCTGCTGCGCGGCCTGCGCTACGTGGTGGTCGATGAGTGCCACGCCTACCGGGGCGTGCTCGGCGCCCACGTCGCCCTGGTGCTGCGCCGCCTGCTGCGCCTGGCCCGCCGCCTGCAGCGCGGCCCGGGCCCCACGGTGCTGTGCGCCTCGGCGACGGCGGCCGAGCCGGCCCTGACTGCGGCCCGCCTCATCGGGGTGGGGGCCGACGACGTCGCCGCGGTCACCCAGGACGGCGCCCCCGCCGGGGAGCGGACCCTGGCCCTGTGGCAGCCGGCGCTGCGCGACCCGTGGATGATGCAGGACCCCGCTCCTGAGGCCACCCCCGGACCCGCTCCCGAGGATGACCCCTCGGCCTATCCCTCTGCCCGCCGCTCGGCGGTCGTCGAGGCCTCCGAGCTGCTCGTGGACCTGCTGGGCGCTGGGGCGCGCAGCCTCGTCTTCGTGCGCTCCCGTCGCAGCGCCGAGGCGGTGGCCGAGCACGCGCGCCGAGTCCTGGGCCTGTCCTTCCCCGAGCTGGTCGGCACCGTGGCCGCCTACCGGGGCGGCTACCTGCCCGAGGAGCGCCGGGCCCTGGAGGCCTCGCTGCGCGCCGGGCGCCTGCGCGGCCTGGCCACCACCAATGCCCTGGAGCTGGGCATCGACGTCAGCGGTCTGGACGCGGTCCTCATCGCTGGCTGGCCGGGAACCCGGGCCTCACTCAACCAGCAGGCCGGCCGGGCGGGGCGGGCCGGGGGCCGCGGCCTGGCCGTGCTCATCGCCTCGGACAACCCCCTGGACGCCTACCTGGTCCACCACCCGAGCGCAGTCCTGGCCACCCCGGAGGCCACCGTCTTCGACCCCTCCAACCCCTATGTGCTCGCCCCGCACCTGTGCTCCGCCGCCTCCGAATCCCCCCTGCGGCAGGAGGACCTGGCCCTGTTCGGCCTGCCCGATGACTCCCTGCTGGCTGAGCTCGAGCAGCGTGGCGCCCTGCGGCGCCGCCCGGCGGGCTGGTTCTGGAACACCCACCTGCCCGGCCGCCCCCAGGACCTGACCTCCCTGCGCGGGGAGGGCCCAGGACCGGTGGCGGTCGTCGAGGCAGACACGGGCACCGTCGTCGGCACGGTCGACGGGGCGGCGGCGGAATCCACGGTCCACCCCGGGGCGGTCTACATCCACCAGGGGCGGACCTTCGTCGTCGAGGAGCTGACCCAGGAGGCGGCCCTCGTGCGCGCGCGGGCGGCCGTGGGCTACCGCACGCGGGCCCGCTCCCACTCCAGCGTGCGTATCCTGGCCGAGCGCGAGCACCAGGAGTGGGGCTCGGGGGTGGGCTGGTCCTTCGGCTCGGTGGAGGTCACCAGTCAGGTCACGGGCTACACGCGCATGGCCCTGCCGGGGATGGAGGTCATCTCCTCCCATACCCTGGACATGCCCGAGCACGTCCTGCCCACCGCCTCGGCCTGGTGGACCATCCCCCTGGAGGCCTGCCGTGAGGCCGGGCTGGAGCCATCGGTCCTGCCGGGGGCGCTGCATGCCGCCGAGCACGCCTCGATCGGCCTGCTGCCCCTCCTGGCCACCTGCGACCGGTGGGACATCGGCGGGCTGTCAACCCAGGCGCACCCCCAGACCGGCGAGCCCACCGTGTTCATCCACGACGGCCATGCCGGTGGTGCCGGCTTCGCCGAGCGGGGCTTCCGCGCCGGACCCCAATGGCTGGCAGCGACCCTGGCCGCCATTGAGGACTGCGGCTGCACCTCAGGCTGCCCCAGCTGCGTGCAGTCCCCCAAGTGCGGCAACAACAACGAGCCCCTCGACAAGGCCGGGGCTGCGGCCCTCCTGCGCCTGCTGCTGGACGCCGCCCCTTGACCTCCGCCGGACCTCCGGCCCTCCTCCACTCGCGATCTCGTACCTTCGCCGTCGATCTCGTCAGTTGAAGGGACGAGATCGACGGCGAAGGTACGAGATGAAGGGCGAGCCGCGCCCTACACCGGCTCGCGCAGCCGGTCCAGGGCGGGACGGCGGTCCACGGCGCCGGGGATCCAGGTGGTGGCCACCGCCAGCGCCAAGCAGGCCAGGACCACCGGCCCCAGGGTGCCCAGCGGGAGCGCCCCGAGGAAGGCGGCGCCTCCCCCGCCCGAGTGGAGCGCGGCGGCCGTGGCCGAGACCAGGGTCGCCCCCAGCCCGAACAGGATCCCGGTGACGGCGTACATGGCGCCCTCGATCACCGTCGAGCGCATGGCAGTGGTCTCGGTGGCGCCCAGGACGCCCAGCAGCGCGGCCTCCTGGCGCCTGGAGGCCCCCACCATGGCGATGTTGGCCACGCCTCCCACCCCTGAGACCACGAAGACGGGCACGGCGATGGCCAGGAAGCCACTGACTCCCCCGGCCTCGCCCAGGGCCTGGCCCGCACCCACCGTGGCGTAGACCGTGCCGGTCATGGCCACGGCGATGGCGAAGGGGGTGATGGTGGTCAGGCTCAGGGTGGAGCGGTGCAGGGCGTTGGCGCGGGCCGCGAACCAGGCCGCGCCCCTGGCCGGGACCAGGGCGGTCCAGGCCGATAGGAGAGGCCGCAGGCTCCAGGCCGGCACGCACAGGGCGGCCAGGGCCAGGACCATCCCCATGGCCCCACCGGTGGTGGCCCGGCCCGCCGGGGAGCGCATCTGCTCGATCATCGCCAGCTCCTCTGCCCGGCTCATGCCGGTCTCGCCCTCGCCCAGGGCCTCCGCGTCGATGAGGTCCATCACCGGCAGCATGATGGCGGAGACGATGAGGAGCCCCGCGATCGCCCACTGCCATGCGCGGGTGCGTGAGGGAGGGGAGGCCGCCTCGCGCAGGGCCTGCATCTCAGGGGTGGAGGCCGCGCGCCGAGCCGCACCCAGGCCTCCCAGCACGCAGAAGGCCGTGGTCAGCAGGATCGTCAGCGGTGGGGCGTACAGGGGCATGGCCACGGGCATGTCGGCCGGGTAGAGGTCGAACTCGCGCCAGGAGGTGAGGTAGAGCCGGGCCAGGGCGGGTGCCAGGGCAGCGCCGAGGGTGCCGCCGAGCGCCCCCACCAGGGCCACCTGGCGGATGATGACGGTGCGGATGCGCGCCGGGGCCACGCCCAGGACCTTCCACAGGGCGTGGGAGCGCTGCTGGGCGGAGACCGTCAGCGCCAGGGTGGTGGCCAGGACCAGGGCGGTGGTCAGCCCCGCGTAGCCCACCAGGTTGCTGCCGATGAGGGAGGCCGCCTGCAGCAGCTCGGCGGAGTTGTCCTGCCCCTGGGACCAGGCGACGGCACTGTGCAGGGAGATGATGGTCACGCCAATGAAGGCGCCCCCGGTGGTGGCCACCAGCAGGGACCAGGCCCAGATGGGGGCGTGGTGGCGGATGTCCTTGACGACGAGGGCTGAGAGTGCGGACATGGTGGCTCCTCAGGACCGGGAGGCGTGGACGAGCTCGGCGATCCGGCGGGCGTCGCGGCTGTCGCTCCAGCCGGCCAGGCGCCCCCGGCTCATGACGGCGACGGCGTCGGCGCGGGAGGCGGCCTCGACGTCGTGGGTGACCATGACCACGGTCGCGCCCTGGCGGGCCAGCTGGCCGAGCCAGTCCAGGACGACGCCGCCGGACTCCAGGTCCAGGGCCCCGGTGGGCTCGTCGGCGAAGACCAGGCTGGGGCGCGAGGCCATGACCCGGGCGATGGCCACGCGCTGACGCTCCCCGCCGGAGAGCTGGTGGGGCTTGAGGTCGGCGCGGTGCTCCAGGCCCACCCGGGCCAAGGCGGCCAGGGCCTGGGTGCGCTCCACCCGCGCGCCGGCCAGGCGTGCGGGCATGGAGACGTTCTCGGCGGCGCTCAGGGAGGCGATGAGGTTGTAGTCCTGGAAGACGAAGCCCACGTGGCGGGCGCGGAAGGCGGCGCGCTCAGCCGGGCGCAGGTCGGCCAGGGCGGTGCCCAGCAGGGTGATGCGCCCGGTGGTGGGCTGGTCCAGGCCCGCCATGCAGTGCAGCATGGTGGACTTCCCTGAGCCCGAGGCCCCGACGATCGCGGTGAAGGTCCCGGCGGGCAGGTCCACGTCGACGCCGTTGAGGGCCTGGACGCGGGCGTCGCCCCGCCCGGGCACCTCGTAAATCCGGGTGAGGCCGCGCACCTGGACGGCGGGTGGCCCACTGGGAGGCGCGGGCTCCACATGCCCCTGTGCAGGGAGGGCCCGCACTGGACCGGTGGGGTGAGCGGTACCGGGGGCTGCGCCGGTCGCGGTGAGCCCTGACCGGCCGCGGGCACTGGGGTCGTTGTGCTGCATTGTTCTCATGGCCTCAGCCTTCCGGGGCCGCCGCCCCTCCACGATCCCGCTGCCTGGCGAGCAGAGGTCGGGGCAACCCGACAGTGCCCGATCCCCGAAGCCCAGCCCGTCACCTTGTTGGTGGTCGCGAGGAGAAGCCTGGCGGCTGGGCCGGCGGCGCCCTGCCCCCAGCCGCCAGGGTCGCTGCGCATCTTCCCGGCCTCCAGACCACCTCCAGGCCTCATCATCGGCATGATCCTGCGGCTCTGGCTCACGCCCAAGCTCTGAAGACGTGCAACGGGGCGGGCGTGAGGATGTGCAGCATCGGCTGGCGCGGGGAATCTGGCGCCCGCAACCGGCCACGGGCGGGAGCCCGCAAGCCGCACCCTGGAGCCTCGGGCCCGAAGGCCCTCAGTCCCACCCCCTCCGGGCACCGCCCGGCGCGGCCCGGGCCGCCCGGCGCCACGTGCCGCTGTTGCCCTCACGCGACGTCAGGCTGCTAGGTTCGCGCTCGTGCTCATACCACTGCTGCGCGCCCATCTGCGCCCCTACACCGGCATCCTCCTCGGCGTCCTGGTCCTCCAGTTCACCCAGGTGATGGCCTCCCTCTACCTGCCCACCCTCAATGCGGACATCATCGACAAGGGCGTGGCCACCGGGGACACCGGCTACATCTGGCGCACCGGTGGGCTCATGCTGGCGGTCAGCCTCGCCCAGGGCGTCTTCACCGTGCTGGCCACCTGGCTGGCGGCACGCGCCGCCATGGGCGTGGGACGGGACCTGCGTGCCGAGGTCTTCGACCGTGTGGGCTCCTTCTCGGAGCGGGAGATCTCCGCCTTCGGTGCGGGCTCGCTCATCACCCGCAACACCAATGACGTCCAGCAGGTCCAGATGCTGGTGATGATGAGCTGCACCATGCTGGTCACCGCGCCGGTGATGGCCGTGGGCGGGATCATCATGGCGGTGACCAGGGCCCCCAGCCTGTCCTGGCTCATCGCCGTCTCGGTGCCCACGCTGCTGATCGCCGTGGGCCTCATCGTGCGCCGGATGGTGCCCCTGTTCCGCTCCTACCAGGATCGGCTCGACGCCATCAACCGGGTCCTGCGCGAGCAGCTGACCGGCATCCGCGTGGTGCGCGCCTTCGTGCGCGAGCAGGCCGAGGCCGAGCGCTTCGGGGGCGCCAACCACGACATCGCCTGGGTGGGTGAGCGCGTGGGCCGCCTCTTCGTGCTGCTCTTCCCCCTGGTCCTGCTCATCCTGGATATCACGATCGTGGGCGTCATCTGGTTCGGCGGCCACCAGGTGGGCGACGGCACGGTGGAGGTGGGCGTGCTCATCGCCTTCATGGCCTACCTCATGCAGATCCTCATGGGGATCCTCATGGCCAGCTTCATGACCATCCTCATCCCGCGCGCCTCGGTGTGCGCCGAGCGCATCAGCGAGGTCCTGGCCACCGACCCGTCCCTGACCGTGGCCGAGCGGCCCGTCAGCGACTTCCCCTCCCCCGGCACCGTGGAGCTGCGCAGCGTCTCCTTCTCCTACCCCGACGCCGAGGCCGCGGTCCTGGAGGACCTCAGCTTCACCGTCCCTCGCGGTTCGACGACGGCGATCGTGGGCTCGACCGGCTCGGGCAAGTCCACGGTGGTCACCCTGCTGGCCCGCCTGCTCGACGTCACCGACGGCCAGGTGCTCATCGGGGGCACCGACGTGCGCCAGGCCGAGCCCGAGGCCCTATGGGCCCAGCTGGGCCTGGTGCCCCAGAAGCCCTTCCTCTTCGCCGGCACCGTTGCCTCCAACCTGCGCCTGGGCCGGGAGGAGGCCACCGATGAGGAGCTGTGGGCGGCCCTGGAGGTCGCCCAGGCCAAGGACTTCGTCTCACGGATGGATGGAGGCCTGGAGGCCCCCATCACCCAGGGTGGCACGAATGTCTCCGGGGGGCAGCGCCAGCGCCTGGCCATCGCCCGGGCCCTGGTGCGCCGGCCCGACATCCTCATCTTCGATGACTCCTTCTCGGCCCTGGACGTGGCCACCGACGCCCGCCTGCGCGCGGCCCTGGGGCCGGCCACCGAGGGTGTGACCAAGGTGGTGGTGGCCCAGCGGGTCTCCACCATCACCCAGGCCGACCAGATCCTCGTCCTGGACTCGGGCCGCCTGGTGGGCCGCGGCACGCACAGCGAGCTGCTGGACACCTCCCCGGTCTACCGCGAGATCGTCACCTCCCAGCTCGGAGCGGAGGCCGCAGCATGAGCGCCGTCGAGAAGAAGAACCGCAGCGGGGCCTCCCCGGCCCCCAAGGCGCCCGCCGGTAAAGCCGGCCGGGGCGCGCCCCAGGACCCCACCTTGAGCGAGGAGGACCTCAAGCTCGCCGCCGAGGCGCAGGCCGCCAGCGATGACTGGACCTCCGGCCCGCCCCCGGGCAGGGCCACCGCCTTCTGGCCCTCCTTCACCCGCATGGTGGGGCTCCTGGGCGCCTACCGGGGAACCCTGGCCGTCATCGCGGTGGCCTCGGTGGTCGCCGTCGCGCTGTCCGTGGCCGCCCCCAAGGTGCTGGGCAGCGCCACGAACATCATCTTCGAGGGCGTCATCTCCTCCATGCTGCCGGCGGGCACCACCAAGGAGCAGGCCATTGAGGGCCTGCGCGCCCGCGGCATGGACGACTTCGCCACCATGCTGGCCACCATGGACCTCAACCCCGGGGCGGGCATCGACTTCACCCGCCTGGGCGAGGTGCTCATCCTCGTCCTGGTCCTGTACGTGGCCTCGGCCTTCCTCATGTGGCTTCAGGGCTTCCTGCTCAACCGCATCACCATGAAGGCGGTCTATCAGCTGCGCACCGCGGTGGAGGACAAGATCCACCGCCTGCCGCTGAGCTACTTCGACCAGACCCAGCGTGGCGAGCTGCTCAGCCGGGTGACCAACGACGTCGACAACATCACCAACACCCTCCAGCAGTCCCTGTCCGGGGCACTGACCTCCATCCTGACGGTGGTGGGCGTGCTGGGCATGATGTTCTCCATCTCCTGGCGCCTGGCGCTGGTGGCCCTCATCATCATCCCGCTGACCGGGATCGTCTTCGGCATCATCGGCCCGCGCTCGCAGAAGGCCTTCACCCGCCAGTGGGCGCGCACGGGGCGGATCAACGCGCGCGTGGAGGAGTCCTTCTCCGGCCACGCCCTGGTGCGCGTCTACGGGCGCACCGCCTCGATGCGCGAGGCCTTCGCCCAGGAGAACGAGGAGCTCTACCGGGCGGCATTGAGGGCCCAGTTCCTCTCGGGCATGATGATGCCGGTCATGCTGGTCATCGGGAACCTGTCCTATGTGGCCATCGCCGTGGTGGGCGGGGCGATGGTGGCCTCGGGCTCCCTGCGCCTGGGCGATGTGCAGGCCTTCATCCAGTACTCCCAGCAGTTCTCCCAGCCCCTGGGGGAGCTGGGCGGCATGGCCACGGCTGTCCAGTCGGGCACGGCCAGCGCCGAGCGGGTCTTCGAGCTGCTCGACGCCGAGGAGGAGTCCCCCGACGAGCAGCCCACCGACGAGCCGGCCGGGCAGCCTGCCGCAGCCGCCGGGCCCGGTGTCATCGAGCTGGAGCATGTGCGCTTCTCCTACTCCCCCGACACCGAGCTCATCCGCGACCTGTCCCTGCGGGTGGAGCCGGGCCAGAGCGTGGCGATCGTGGGCCCCACGGGGGCGGGCAAGACCACCCTGGTCAACCTGCTCATGCGCTTCTACGAGATCGACGGCGGGCGCATCCTGCTCGATGGCCGGGACACGGCGCTCATGCCCCGCCAGGAGGTGCGCCGCCGCACCGGCATGGTGCTCCAGGACCCCTGGCTCTTCGAGGGAACGATCCGGGAGAACATCCGCTACGGGCGCCCGGGGGCCAGCGATGAGCAGGTCGAGGCCGCAGCGCGCGCCTGCTTCGTGGACCACATCATCCGGGCCCTGCCCCAGGCCTATGACACGGTCCTGGATGAGGATGCGGCGAATATCTCCGCCGGTGAGCGCCAGCTGCTGACCATTGCCCGGGCCTTCGTGGCCGACCCTGCCGTGCTCATCCTCGATGAGGCGACCAGCTCGGTGGACACCCGCACCGAGCTGCTGGTCCAGCAGGCGATGAACGCTCTGCGCCAGGGCCGCACGAGCTTCATCATCGCCCACCGCCTGTCCACGATCCGCGACGCCGACCTCATCCTGGTCATGGAGCACGGGGACATCGTGGAGCAGGGCAGTCATGCCGAGCTGCTGGAGCGCGGCGGGGCCTACGCCCGCCTGCACGCCAGCCAGTTCGCCGAGGGGACCGCGCCCGAGGACTGAGGGCCGGGGCCCTCCCAGCGCGGTGCGGCGGTCCGGTCAGGGCAGGGGGTTGACCGGGCCGGCGCGGGCACTGGCCCCCGCCTGGCGGGCCAACCCCAGGACGCTGACCGGGACGACGACGTGGACACTCACGTCCTCGCCACTGATGCGGCAGGAGGTCAGGCGGGCACCGTTGGCCTGGGCCACGCGCCCGGCGGTGGCGCAGGGATCCCCCGGTGAGATCACGGAGCTCAGTGCGGTGGCGCCGGCCAGGGCCGCGAGGTCCGCGGCTGAGCGCGCCCGCCCGGAGGCGCCCTGGGCCTGGATGAGGCCGGTGGCGCCCAGGCCCAGGCTGAGCACCACCGCGATGACGGCCAGGGCCATGACCGTGCCCGAGCCCCTCTCATCGGTGCTCCAGTACCGGCGCAGGCACCGGATCAGGCACCGGGCCGAGTAGCGGCGCGGGCGTCCCGGGGGAGCGGCATCCTGGTCGGGCAACTCCGCTCCGGCCCAGTCCTGCCCGGCCGCGTCCGGCCCGATCGGGCGGGGATGGGCCGCGGGGCGCGCCCGGGCGTGCACCGCGCTCATGGGGTGCTCGGCTCGGTGTAGGCGCAGGCGCGCGCCCGGGCGTGCAGGCCCAGGCCACCCAGGGGCCCGGGCACGGGGCGCGAGACGCTCACGCAGGTCAGCTCCCCGGACTCCACCCCCACGCTCACGGGCCCGGCGATCCGACCGGCGGCACTGGCATAGTCCTGGTCGCCGATGGCGGCCTGGCGGGCGGCCGCCCGGGCGGCGTCGGTGACCCGCAGCTGGGTCAGGCCCGCACTGATGGCGGCCAGCACCAGCAGCAGGACGAGCATGACGGCGGGCAGGCCGATGGCGATCTCGGCGGTGACCATCCCCGCCTCACCCGACCCTCGGCGGGGCCGGGCGGGGCGGGACCTGGTGGGCCCGGAGCGGGGGGTCGCGCGCCCGCCTGCCATGAGGCGGCCGCACATCACACCGACAGCGCGGACTCGATGATGGACTGGAGCATGCCGGTCAGGCTGCCGGACCTGATGAGGGCCAGCAGCAGGCCCGCGAAGGCGGCGGCCGCCAGGGTGCCGATGGCGTACTCGGCCGTGGCCATGCCCGCCTCACCGGACCGGTCCGTGCGGCGGCTCAGCATCATGCAGGTGCGCAGGGAGCGCAGGGTGTTCCTCATGGGGTTCTCCTCCCGATCATGGGACCCCGCTGCTGCCGGGCCCCAGCGGGCGCCGTGCCCGCAGGCCCAGGCTCACCCGGGTGGGCCCATTCGCGCTGGGCGGGCCGACAGCCCTGTGGAGGAGCCCCTGCAATCGACCGCCTGGGGAGCACGGCGCTCCCACACGCCTTCGAGCGCCCCGGCCACACCCCTGCCTTCGCGCTTTCCGCGATGCGGCGCCACCACCGCACCGGAGACGTGCCGGAGCGGTGGTGGCGAGCGCTCAGACGATCCCCAGGGGCGTGCCGGGGGTGAAGCCGGGGAAGACCTCGGCCATGGAGGCCCCGTTGCCCAGCTTGGTCGAGACGATCTCCGAGAGCGCCTGGCGGTAGTCCAGGGTGATGGGCACATCCCCCAGGGACAGGTTGGCCTCCTCCAGGCTCGGCACCGTGCCCAGGACGCGCCCGCCCTTGACCCCGCCGCCCATGACGAACATGGTGTTGCCCTGCCCGTGGTCCAGGCCGGCGCTGCCGTTCTCGGCCACGCGCCGCCCGAACTCGCTCATGGTCACCACCGTGGTCCGCGCCCAGTGCTCCCCCAGATCCTCGCGGAAGGCGGCCAGGCCCTCGGCGAAGTCCCGCGCCCTGCGGGAGAACCAGGCCTGCTCATCAGCGGCCGATCCCAGGGAGGCGTGCATATCCCACTCGCCGATGTCGATGCAGGCCACCTCGATGCCCACATTGGCCTTGGCGAGCTTGGCGATCTCGGCCAGGCCCCTGCCCCAGGTCGAGTCGGGGTAGCCGCCGGGGGCCTGGGCGGGCTGGGCGGCACGCACATCGCGCAGGGTGGAGGCCGCGGCGAAGGTGGCGGCCGCGGTCTCCTGGGCCTGCCCTCCGGCGCCGCCGTACATCTCCTCCAGGGCCGAGGAGACCCGCGACTTGACCTTCTCCGCGCTCCACGAGGCCAGCTCGAAGGAGTCGATGCTGGAGACCGCCAGGGTGTCCAGGGCGTTGGTGGTCAGGGAGAAGACCGTGGAGCCCCCGATGCTCACGCCGCGGAAGGTGCCGGTCTGCGAGGACACGGTCTGCAGGTGGCGCCCCAGCCACCCGCTGCGCACCGAGGCGGGGGCGGCCCGCTCCACGGTGACCTGGTCCTGGAAGTGGGAGCGGGAGACATCCGGTGAGCCCGATCCCTGGATGATGGCCATCTGGCCGGCGTCCCACAGGGGCTTGAGGGCCTTCATATGCGTGTTCAGGCCCCAGGTGGAGTCAAGGCCCAGGGTCTGCTCGGGCCGCACCGCGATGGAGGGGCGGGCCGCGTAGTAGGCGGAGTCGCCCACCGGCACCACCGCGGAGAGCCCGTCGAAGCCGCCGCGCATGAACACGCACACGAGCAGCTCCTGGGGGCCGGTCGAGCCGGTGGAGGGGGCGGCGAAGGAGTAGCGGGGCATCGCCGTCGTCGTCAGCAGGGCCCCGAAGCCCGCGGCCGCCCCGGCCAGGATGTGACGGCGCTTGACGTTGCGGGGGCCGCCCTCGACGTGCTCGACCTCGGTGAGCTCGGGCAGGTCGTACTTCTCGGTGATGTAGCCGTCGGCCTGGCAGCCGGTCATGTGGCGGGTGATGCCGTCGACCTCCACCAGGAGCGCGTCCTGGGACTCGTCGTGGTGGTGCATGGGGGTGACGATGTCCTCGCGCATAAGGGCCGAGCCCTGCGTGAAGCGCGTCTTGCGTGAACGATCCATCGGTGGTCCTTAGTGGTCAGCGGAGGAAGCCGTAGGGGCTGGCGAAGCACAGGCGGACCGCCTGCTCGGCGTTGTCGATGAGGGCGGCCTCGGCCACGGTCCACTCCTCGATGCCGCCGGAGTCGGGGACGCCGGCGAGCAGGGCCGCCACGGGCTCCAGGTGGTTGTCGGGCCAGGCGTAGCCGGTCAGGTGCCAGGCGATGCGGGCGGCGGTGTCCTTGGCCTTGGCCCCGGGGGTGATCTGGAGGACCCGGGACCAGTCGGTGCGACCGGACTCCTCCACGTCCCCGCGCACGGCCGTCTGGGTGGCGTTCCACAGGTTCATCAGGAGGCTGGAGGACATCCAGTGCTCGGCGGTGTCCGGGTAGCCGTCGACGGTGGCGTACATGCGGGGCTCGTGGCCGGCATTGACCAGCAGCCAGCCGTAGAGGCCCAGGTTTCCCTCCGCATCCCCTCCCACGCGCCCGCGGGGGTTGATGCCCTCCACGTGGGCGGCGCGGGCGATGGTCATGATGAGCTCCATGGGGCGGCGCCACTTCTTGCCCACCGACTCGGCGAACTCGGGGTGGGTCAGGGCGGCGCGCACGGCCGGGGCGATCCGGGTGTCGTTGTCCAGGTAGGCCTTGGCGATGTGGTCGACGACGGCCTGGCTGGGCTCGTCGGCGATGAAGCGCCGGGCGATGCGGGTGGCCAGGCGCTTGGCGGTCTCCTCACGGGCGCACAGGTACTCCACGTACCGCTTGAGCAGATCGGGCCCGGCGGCGGGGTCGGCGTTGGGGTCCTCGAAGCCCAGGATCTTCACCGCCCCGGTGGCGTGCTGCTCGGGGCGGTAGACATAGGAGTAGGGGCCGGCGCCGGAGGCGTCGGACTCCTTCCAGGTCAGGCCGTGCCCGGTCAGCAGGACGGTGGAGCTCTTGACGTCCTCCTCGGTGTAGGCGTCGCGCCCCACCGTGTAGAGCTCGAGGAGCTCGCGCCCCAGGTTCTCGTTGGGGCTGTCCTTGGTGGAGGTGGCGTTGTCGAGCTCCAGCAGGAGGGCCGGGTTGGTCAGGGCGGCCAGGAGGAAGTCGGCGTAGCGGCCCAGGCAGTGGGTGCGCAGGATCTGGTCGAACTCGGTGATGAAGGTCTGGGCCTTGTTGCGCATGGGCACATAGACGTGGTCGCCGATGAGCTCGACGACGGACTCCTGGAGCACCCGGTTGCCGAAGCGCAGGCGGGTGAGGACGGCCAGGGTGGCCTGGTTCGAGGCCAGGTGGATCCTCCCCCCGGTGGGCTCGGCCAGCTCGTTGGCGCTCATGGAGGCCCAGGGGAAGTAGGTGGCGATATAGCCCTCGGCCCGGGAGTCGTCGATCCCCTCGGGGGCCAGCTGGGCGTCGATCCAGGCCTCGGCCCCCATGGACTCGATCTGGGCGGCGATCTCGGCGGTGGCCGAGCAGGCGGCGGCCCGCCGGGCCAGGTGCCAGGCCGGAGAGGTGCGCAGGGTGATCTGCGGGGCGAGCTCGGTGGTCTTGTCGATACTCGCCGACGGCGGCGTCTTGCCGTAGACGTCCGACTGGCCGGAGGCCCCGGGCTGCTGGGAGCCGTCCGCGCCGCCGCCCTCACCGGCACCGCCACCGGTGCCGCCGTCACCAGCACCGTCCTGGCCGGTGCTGCCCTGGCCGCCGCCCTGGGGCGCGCCGCCGTCGCCGGGCCGGCCGCCCCCGGAGGACTGCTCGGCCGACTGCTGGGCGACCGAGTCGGCGGCCTGCTGCTTGTCGGAGAAGGGGTCGGGGTCCATGTCTGAGGGGTCGCCCTCAACGGCCCCGGCCTTGGGCTGGCTGAGGCTGCCGGTGATCTCCCCGTTGCCGGGGCTCGGCTCGGCTCCCGGCGACGGCGCAGCGCCACTGCCGGCGGCCCCTCCGCTGCCGGCCGAGCCGCCCGATCCGGGCGAGCCGCCGCCTGCGGCGCCCTGGGTGGAGCCGCCTGCGGAGCCCCCGGAGATGGTGCAGCCCGCGGCCCCCAGCATGCCCAGGCCCACCGCCCACAGGGCTGCGCGGCGCGAGCCGGATGAGGGCACGCGGCGGGCGCCTCGGGTGGTCTCGGCGGCCAGGGACGAGTGCGGGGCTGGACCTGCCGGGCCTGTCGTGTGCTGCGGTGCACCACCGGCGGTCGGGTCACTACCGGCCTGGGAGTCCGGTTCGAGTTCAGGCATGACAGTCTCTCAGATATGTCAGGGAAGACGGGTCTTCTCTTGTGGATTCACACTGTCTGCGACCCTACTGTAACGAATCAGTCACAGCACATTTTCAGTCTTTTACCAGACTCCGTGGATGATCCGAGAAGACCGCAGGAAGGCCCCGATGTCACGTTTTTTCACAGGTTCCACAACGAGGAAAATGTGATCTTGTTCGCTTCGTCAAGAGCGGTGTGATGACGCTGTTTCGTCCCTGGGGCCGGCCGCCTCAGCCCCGGGCCAGGCGCCTCGGCCACTGCCCCGCCCCGCCTTGACGGCCGCCTCAGCCCTCGATGAGGGCGCGGATCTCCGCGGCGCTGAGGGCCGCCGGCCCGGAGGTGCTGGCCGGCCCCCGCTCCTGGGGGTCGGCGCTGCCCTCGACCACCCGCCCGAAGAGCTCGGCCTTCTTCTCCTTGAGGGCCATGACCTTGTCCTCGATGGTCTGGGCCGAGACCATGCGGTAGACCATGACCGGCTTGTCCTGGCCGATGCGGTGGGTGCGGTCCACGGCCTGCTCCTCGGTCTGGGGGTTCCACCAGGGGTCGAGGAGGAAGACGTAGTCGGCCTCGGTCAGGGTCAGGCCGAATCCTCCGGCCTTGAGGGAGATGAGGAAGACCTCGGCCTGCCCGCTGCGGAAGGAGTCGATGACCCCCTGGCGGTCGGTCGTGGCCCCGTCGAGGTAGGCGGTGCGCATCCCCCGGGCCTCCAGGTGCTCGCGCACGCCGGTGAGGTAGCGGGTGAACTGGCTGAAGACCAGGGCCCGATGGCCCTCGGCCAGGATCGGCTCCAGGCGCTCCAGGAGCGCTGTCACCTTCGCCGTCGGCCGGCCGCGAGCCTCGGACCGGCCGCCCTTGGCGGCCCCGGGCCCGCCGGAGGGCTGCGGGCCCTCGATGAGGGCGGGGTCCAGGGCCATCTGGCGCAGGGTGGTCAGGGACTTCAGGGCCGAGAAGCGCGCCTGGGCGCTGTCCTGCTCCAGCAGGCCCAGGATCTTCTGGCGCTCGCGGGCCAGGCGCTGATCGTAGGCGTGGCGGTGGCGGGGGTCGAGCTCGATGCTCAGGACCTGCTCGGTCTTGGCGGGCAGCTCGGCGGCGACCTGCTCCTTGGTGCGCCGCAGCAGGAAGGGGCGCATCCGGCGCCGCAGCCGGGCCAGGGCCTCCAGGTCGCCGTGGTCGATGGGCCTGCGGTAGACCTGGCCGAAGCGCTCGGGCCCCGGCAGCAGCCCGGGCGCGGCGATGCTCAGCAGGGACCACAGGTCCATCAGCGAGTTCTCCAGCGGTGTTCCCGTGATAGCGACGGTCGAGGGCGTACGCAGGCGCCGCACCGCCTTGTAGGTGGCCGAGGCTCGGTTCTTGAGGAACTGGGCCTCGTCGCACACCACCCAGTCCCACTCCTGCTCGACGAACTCCTCCTCGCACAGGCGCGCGATCGTGTAGGAGGTGACGACGATATCGGCCCGCTCGGCGATGGCCGCCAGCGGCTCCTCGCGCTTGGCGGCGGTGCGGGTGACCGCCTGCACGCGCAGGCCGGGGCAGAAGCGCTCGGCCTGCTCCACCCAGGAGCCCACCACGGAGGTGGGGGCGATGACCAGGACCGGCTGCACCGCGCGGGTGCCCTGCTCATCCGCGCCTTCACCGTCTGCCCGGGCCTGAGCGCCGGCACCGCCGGCAGGGTCCGCAGCGCCGTCCCCGCTCTCACGCGGCTGGCCCGGTGCAACAGGCGGGATCTCCGCGCCCTGGTCCGCGATGCTGCCCCGCCCGGGGCCCAATGCCTGGGGCTCGGGCCCCCGGGCACCGGCCGCCTCGATCATCCGCTGGATGGCGGCCAGGACCTGGACGGTCTTGCCCAGGCCCATGTCGTCGGCCAGAACCCCGCCCAGGCCGGCCGATCGCAGCATGTCCAGCCAGCGGTAGCCCTCGAGCTGGTAGGGGCGCAGCTCAGCGCGCATGCCCTCAGGCGCCGGCAGGCCCTCGGCCCCGCCCGCCCCGCCGGCGGCCTCGGCCGCCTCGGTGCGCTCCAGCAGCCTGCCCACCCGCTCCTTCCAGCGCCGGCTGGCGCGGCTGACCACGCCCAGTGCCTCGAGCTCCTCGTAGTAGCCGGCCTGCAGGCCGGTCACGCGCAGGGTCCCCGGGGAGTCCTCCAGCTCGCGGCCCTCCTCCATCAGGCGCGCCAGGGTGTGGATCTCGGGGCGGTCCAGGCTCACCCACGCCCCCGAGTCCAGCAGGACCTCCTCCTGCCCGGCGGCCAGGGCCGCCATGACCCGGGGGATGGGGATCTCCTCCTGGCCCACCCGCACCCGGATCCTCAGGGAGAACCAGTCGGGGCGGTCATCGTCGTCGGCGACCTCCGTGGTGATGAGCGGGGCGTGCTCGGACTCCCGGTAGTCGGGGACATCGCCGTCGACCTCCACCTCGAAGCCGGGCATGTCCTGGAGCAGGGGCAGCGTGCGGGTGATGAAACGGGCGGTGTCCATGCCGCTCAGGCTCAGGGGACGGGTCAGCTCCCCGTGCCCCGGGGCCAGGGGCGCCAGAGCGTCGGCGGCCCGGCGGGCCAGGCTCGCCTCGGCGGAGGTGTCACGGGAGGCCCCAGCACGGCCGGGGCCGCCCGGGCCCGACCGGCCCCCGGTCCAGGCCGAGGCCAGGTCGCCCAGGGCGCCGGCCTCGTGGCGCCCGCGCTCCTGGCCCGAGGAGGTCCGGTAGCGCACCTGCCAGCCAGTGGTCATGCGGTGCCCCTCGGGGTCGACGTGGACACCGAGTACCAGGACCGGCTGGGCGGGGTCGGGCAGTTCTACGGCGGTCTCGTTGATCAGCACCGGCAGGGCCCGGCTGACGGCCTCCAGGTGCTCGGCCTCGAAGCGCTCGACGTCGCCGGAGGGCACGACGATGCTCTCCCTGTGTGCGAGCATCTCCGCCAGGGCCGGGCCGGGTGGCGGATCCAGGGGCAGGAGCAGCAGCTCCCCGGTATGCATCCAGGCGTAGTAGCCGTGGACGGGCTCCCCCACGGCCAGGAGGTCGGGCATGAGGCGCTCCGGCAGCGCCATCAGCTCCTCGACCTCCACGTGCTTGACGATGGGGGAGATGATGAGCTGCGTGCCGTCGCCGCCCTGGTGGTGCATGGCCACGCCGGCCTGCAGCCCGGGCACGATGCGCACCGCCGCACCGCCCTTCTGGGCGGTGGTCAGAGTGATCCCGGCCTCGACGGCTCGCCCCAGGCCCTCCCACACCCAGGCCGGGGAGTCGGCCAGGGGGATGCGGGCACTGGAGTAGAACAGGCTCTCCGGGGCCAGGCTGGCCAGCTCGCGCAGGGCACCCAGTGCCGCGGCGTCTGCCTCATCATCCAGGGCGCCGCTGCAGACCCTCTCCCAGGAGGCGCCCTGGCGGTTCCAGCCCCGCTTGCCCTCGATGAGGGGCGTCATGGACAGGCCCTCATCACCGCCCCAGGAGCTCCAGCCGGTGGAGTGCTCGTCGGTGATCTCCAGGGCCATGCGGCGCCCAGCGCTGCGGCGCTCCTGGCGCAGGATGCGGGAGAGCTGCAGCTCCCAGGAGGGCGAGGGCCGCGGCGACCTGCGCGGCACCCGGCCCGCGGAACCGTCAGGGTCCTGGCCCGAGTCCTCGTCCTCGGCCAGGGCCCGCGCCGTGAGCAGGACGGCGGCGCTGTGCTTGCAGTTCACACCCACCGGGCACGAGCAGCTGCCCACCCAGCCGCCCTCGGCCCCGCGCACGATGAGGGTCTGGTAGGCGCGCCTGCCCGAGCCCTGGACCTCGGCCGAGATGAGCTCCCCCTGCCCGGCGATGGCCAGGTCGCGCACGCGCCCCCGCAGGGCGTAGTCGCGCCCCCGGGCGTAGGCGCGCTGGCCGACCCCGGTGATGATCTCCTCATCACTGAGATGCTCGGGCCAGTCGCCTGCACGGATCGCTCTGGACATGGGAACACGTTATGCCACCGCGACGACATCAACCCGCAGCGCTCGCGGCGCGGGCGCCCTCCCCGGGGACGCGCTCACCATCGGAGTACTTCAGGTTCGAGCACCCCGCCCCTCCTGCTACTCCGGATCCGCCGTCTCGGCCTGGGCCAGGGCCGCATCGAGGGCCTCCCACACGCGCGGGGTCAGGGGGCGGCGCTGGGTGCTCAGGAGTTGGAGCACCTGGAGGAAGAGGTCCTCCCGGGAGGTCCAGGCGCTGGCCGTGGCCCGCACCTCCTCGACGGCCCCCACCAGCTCGCGCGGATGGATCTCCTCGATCCCGGCCTCCAGGTGGTCCAGGGCCCCGCGCCGGTAGGGCGCGGCGGTGTGCACCTGGTCCTGGCGCAGCCACACGAAGTCGTGCTCGTCGATGTGGGCGAAGGCCTCCCCCAGGATCTGGCGCACCGACTCCTGGCGCTCGGCGGTGGGGTGCGGTACGCCGAAGGCGCGGCACACCTGGACCACCAGGCGCCTCCGGCTCAGGGGAGCCTCCACCTCGCAGATGCGCCGGGCGATGCGCCGCACCTCGTTGCGCGCACCGGCCTCGCTCTGCGCGCGCTCGAGCACGGAGGGGTCCAGGGCGCGCTCGGGCGCCCAGGAGCGGTACTCCGGGACGCCGGGGGCACTGAGCGCACCGGCCGCCCCGGGAGTCCCGTCGGCCCCACTGCCGGTCGCGCCGTCGGCCCCACCACTGCCCTGGAGGGCGGCGCTCCGGCAGGCCTGGACCAGGCGGGTGATGACGGCCTCCTTGTCGGCGGCCCACTGCGGGGCCCAGATGCGCTCGACCCGCGGCCAGCCCATGGTGCGCAGGACGTCGACCGGCATGATGTCGCGGTCGGCGGCGCTCCCACGCCCGTTCCACTGGCGCCCATCGAGCACGACGGCCACCGTCGGCTCATGGGGCCTGTCAGCAGGGGCCAGGACGAGGTCGACGGCGAAGCTGGACTGGCCCACGGCCTCGTGGACGACGAGCCCGGCGCCCCGCAGCTCCTCGGCGATGGCGTGGCGGTACCAGTCCGGCGCCCCGCCCGCGGCCCCCGGGCGCGCGGGCGCCCCGGCGTCGCGCGCCTGCTCCAGGTAGGCGCGCAGGTCCTTGACCCCCTGGTGGGCCGAGCGCTCAGCGCGCAGCTGCTCGGGGTCGAAGCTGGTGAAGACGATGATCTGGCGGCGGGCCCGGGTGATGGCGACGTTGAGGCGCCGCTGCCCGCCCTCACGGCTCAGCGGCCCGAAGGTCAGCGGCAGCTCCCCGCGGGAGTTGGGCGAGAAGGTCACCGAGAACAGGATCGTGTCGCGCTCCTCGCCCTGGACGTTCTCCAGGTTCTTGATCAGCAGGCCGTCGCGTTGCTCCAGGGCCTCCTGGATGCGCTCGGGCGCCCTGTCGCGCAGCATCTCCTCGATGAGGTCGCGCTGCTTGTCGTTGAAGGTGATGACGCCCAGGGAGGGGGCCCGCTCGGGCGAGGCCTCGAAGCGGCGCAGGACCTCCTCAACCACCTGCTCGGCCTCCTGGGGGTTGGTCTGGGGCCGAGCCCCGCCGTGCGGCCCGCCCTGGGCCGCACCGCGCGCCTCGCCCCCGCCCTGGACGTCGGCGGGCCGGAAGTACCGGCCCTGGACGCGCCGCAGGGTGATGCCGTGCCCGCCGGGGGCGGGATCGGGGCCACCGGCCATGGCCAGCGGACTGGGGAAGGAGCGCAGGGCGCCGTCGTAGTAGCGCTCGTTGGAGAAGGTGATGAGGGACTCCACGCGGCTGCGGTAGTGCCAGGGCAGGCGGTAGTGGCGCATCCGGGCGCTCAGGCACTGGGTGAGGATGGAGTCCTTCTCCTGGGCCTGGACGCCGACGAGGTCGTCATGGGTGACGGACTGGACCCCCAGGGAGGTGACGATGCTGGTGGGGGGCATCTGCTTGGGGTCCCCGGCGATGACCACGGAGCGCCCGCGGCCGATGGCCCCCACGGCGTCGGCCACGGGGATCTGGGATGCCTCGTCGAAGACGATGATGTCGACGTACCTGCGCCCCGCGGGGAAGAAGCGGGCCACCGAGTCGGGGGAGACCAGGATGCAGGGGGTGATGGCGGTGATGAGGTCGGCGTAGGCCCCCATCATCTCGCGGATGCTCAGGGAGCCCTTGCGGCGGCTGATCTCGCGGTGCAGGGCCAGGGTCCGCTCCGTGTCGCGGGTGAGGACCCGGTCGCGGTGGGCGAGCACGGTGTGGAGCAGCTCGGCGGGCAGCAGCTCGCGCAGTCGGGCCACGGCCTGGCGGTAGTCCTCCACGAGGCGGCTGTGGCGCTCGGCGTCGAAGGGCTCGCCGTCGGGTCCCACGGGCTCCGCGGGTCCGCGTCCGTCATCATCCCGGCCGCCCTCGGCACTGCCACCGGCACGATCACCGGCGGTATCACCGGCGCGATCACCGGCAGTATCACCGGCGCTGCCGGTGGCGGGCGCCAGGCGCGCCTCGTAGTCCTCGTAGAGGCTGCGGCCCTGGGCCCCGGGATCGTGCAGGCCCGAGCGGTAGGCCTCCAACTGGGCGCGCAGGGCGCGCACGGCGGCGCGCCGCTCCTCCAGGCCCCCCAGGTCGATGTTCTCCGCCCTCAGCTCCAGGGCCCGGCGCAGGGACTCGCGCATCTGGGCGGACTTCATGCCGTTGTCGTGGAGGTTGAGGACGAGGTCGCCGATGCCGGCCTCGTCCTGCAGGCGGCGGGCGACGACGTCGAGGGCCGTGCGCTTCTCGGCCACGAACATGACCGTGCGCCCGGCGGCCAGGGCCCGGAAGATGAGGTTGGCGACGGTCTGGGACTTGCCGGTCCCGGGCGGCCCCTCGACGACGAGGCTGTGCCCGGCCACAGCGTCGGCCACCACCCGGGCCTGGGTGGCGTCGGCGGTCAGCGGCAGGTTCTCCACCACCTCGTCGATGCCGGCCGGCTCCTGGCCCTCGGCGCCGTCGGGCTGCGCAGGGTCGATGAAGGGGTGCTGGGCGGGGTCCTGGGTCTCGATGAGGTAGCGCACCAGGGGGTTGTCGGCGATGGGGCGCCAGGAGTCCTCCAGGTCCTTCCACATGCGGTAGGTGGAGAACTGGAACAGGCCCAGGTGCACGGTGGGGGTGACCTCCTCGGGCCGGCCCGCCCGGGACAGGCGCTGGCGGATCTCCTCCAGGGTGGCCAGGAAGTCCTCCTCACGCTCGGGGCGCAGCCGCTCGACCAGGTCGGACAGGTCGATGCCGGTGTCGGCGGCGAAGCGGGCCAGGAAGGAGTAGTTGGGGGTGGACTCCCCGGCCTCATCCAAGATGAGGCCGTAGTGCCCGCCGAAGGGGTGGAGGGTGACGGGGATGAGCACGAGGGGCGAGCGGGCGCGACGCCCGCCGATCTGCCACTCCATGGTCCCGAAGGCCAGGTAGAGGTTGTTGGCCCCGGTGTCCTCGACGATGGTGCGGGCCTTGGTGGCCAGGACGCGCAGGCGGGTCCCGTAGTCCCTGGCGCTCAGGTCGAGCTCGATGGCGCGCTCCTGGATCAGCAGCCGGGCGGCGAGCTCCTGGGCTCTCTCGCCCTCGTGGTCCTGCCCAGAGGCGGGGCGCAGGACCACGAGGTCCTTGGCCCGCACCATCCGCTCGATGTCGCTGATGAGGCCGGGGGGCAGGCTCAGGGGGATGGCCTGCTGCCGGCTGCGGTCGATGAGGGGGTTGTGGGCAGTGAGGTCCAGGAGGCACTGCTTCCACTCGCGCACGCGCGCAGGGGCCTCGGGAGCCTCCTGGTCGGCGTCGTGGTCGGCGTCGTGGTCGGCACCGGCTGACCGGCTGACCGGTTGGCCGAGGGCCTGTGGGACGGCCGGCGGCGCTTGGGTCGTGGACAGCGGCCCGGCCAGGGACTCGGGCTCGGTCTCGTGGACGACCCCGTCCTCGTCGCGCTCCAGGAGGGCCTGGGGGTCGGCACCCTGGGCACGGGCCTGCCCGAGCCACAGGATCAGGGCCGCCTCCCTCAGGGTGGAGGTGGCCTGGGCACGGGCGTCTCCGGGCAGGAGGTGGAGGGCCGGGGGCTGCGAGGACATGAGGAGGCCCGGGTCAACGACTCCCAGCAGACCGCGCTCCACCAGGTCGGCGACCGCCTCGCCGTCCTGGGGCGGGGGCTCGGGCATCTGCCCGTCCCTCCAGTAGCCGACCATGGCGCAGGCCGGGGTGAGCAGGAGGAGGGTGGGGACCTCCAGGCGCTCCAGGAGTCCGGCCAGGGCCACGGCGAGGTCCAGGGTGGTGCCCCGGCGGGTGTCCATGAGGGCCTCGGCGGAGCGGATCGACTGGGGCGCGGCGGACCAGGGCGCCTCAGGGGCGTGGATGCTCAGGTCCTGGCTGCGCAGGGCGGCACAGGCGGCACCGACCAGGGCGTCGGCCGGTTCTGGGCCCCAGGTCTCGGACTCGGTGCGCCCCTGGTGGCGCGCCGTGGCCTCCAGGGCGGCGAGCGCGGGCTGGGCGGGCTGGACGAAGGTGGCCAGGGACGCTCCGGACCAGTGGGCCGGGCCCTCCAGGGTCCACTGGCGTACGGGCAGGACGGTGGGGCCGGGCAGGGTGCGCACCTGGGTGGCGCCGTCGGGCAGGCGCAGCTCGACACGGATGCGGGAGGGGCAGGGCTGGGAGACGTGGAGCAGGCGGTCGCGCTGGAGCGGCAGGTCGGTGGTGGCGCTCAGCTCCTGGGAGCCGTCCTCCCACTGCCACTGCGGCGCCGGGTCGAGCTCGATGGGGCCGGCGACCTCGTTGCCCTCGCCCTCCTCGATGATGCTCACGGTGATGAGAGGGGCGCCCTGGTCGGGCGGGGCGGCATCCTGGCCGGCGGGATCCGCGCCCAGGAGGGTGTGGTGGGCCAGGTGGAGGCTGACGCGGGGCTGGAGGTGGGCGACGGCGTGGGCGTAGCTGATGACGGGGGCGGTCTCGGCCTGGGCGAGGACGATCGGAGCGCTGGGGGCCTGGGCTCCAGCGCCGGGCTGCGCATGGGCGCCCGGGGCCTGCTGGCCGTCGTCAATGGCGGTGATGAGGGCGCGGACCTCGGCGACGGCGTCGGCCGCACCGATGCGCCGCAGCACCTCGCTGACGGCGACCAGGGCGGCCAGGGTGGCGTCGGGGTCGAAGGGCCGGCCGAGGACGGCGTCGTCGCGGAGGCGGCGGACCTCGTGCAGCCCGCCGCCCAGGCCCGGGGGCAGGGGGAGCAGGTAGTGCCCGTCGTCGTCGCGCGCGGTGAGGATGCGGATCTGGGTGGCCAGATCGCCGGTATCCACATGCGGGGAGGTGATGTGGACGGCCTCGATGAGGCGGCGCTGCTCCTGGGGCGCCAGGCCCCTGACCGTGGAGCGGACGTAGGGCTCCAGGTGAGCCGGCAGGATGCTCAGGGCAGCCCGGATCACCAGGTCACGGTTGTCTCGTGTCATAGGTTTTTCTTCACTCGCTGAGGTCCTGCACCATGCTGCCGAACGTGGGGCCTCCCGGCCGTGCCGGGTCTCTGCGCGAGGTTACCCTGAGGTATCGCCCTGCGCTCTATTCCGGGCCGTCAACCTCTGCCGGGCCAGGGCGCGCCTCGACCAGGGCCCCCAGCAAGCCCAGCTGGCCCGACTCCCTCCTCACGGGGGCTCACGGCCGCCCAGGGCCCGCAGGAGCAGGGCCTTGTCGGCCTGCCCGAGGAGCTCCTGCGGCGGGCCTGCCGGGCGGTGCGCGGGGCCCGCGGCGGCCCCTGCGGCGCTGCGGGGCACCGGTCGGCGCATGACGATGGCGTGGAGCAGCGCCCCCAGGATCAGGCGCGCCCCGGCGTCGGGGTCCAGGGCGCCCACGTCCTCGCCCCGGGCCAGGCCGCGGCGGCGGATCCGCTCCAGGTGGTCGCGGGTGCGCTCGTGCAGGTCCGCGATGAGCGGGGCGCTGAGGTCGGTGCACTCGGGGGCCTGGCCCAGGAGGGCGAGGAGGGCGGCCCCGGTCCTGCCCGCCAGGAGGCGGCTCTTGTGGTCCACCAGGGCGCGAAGGTCGGTGCGCACGGAGCCGGTGTCGAGGTCGACCTCCTGGGTGGTGGACAGCTGCCGGGCGGTGGCCAGGAGGAGCTCGCGCTTGGTGGGCCAGCGGCGGTAGAGGGTGGCGGTGGAGACCCCGGCGCGGCGGGCCACGGCGGCGGTGGTCAAGCCCCCCAGACCCTCCTCGGCCAGGATCTCCAGGACGGCGCTGATGATCGCGGGCCCCAGGGCCGCATCCGCCGGGCGGCCGGGCGGGCGCCGGGCCGGGCGCCCAGGTGGAGGCCCGGGCGAGCGTCCGGGTGGCGGCTCAGCAGTGGGGCGGGGGTCGGGCATGGAAGGATCCTAGGTCGTGCGGCGGGGGCCGGTGGTGTCATGCGAGAGCTCGAGCATCCGGCGGGCGGGGCCGCCGCCGCGTCCCCCGCCGTCGGTGACGCCTCCCCCGCCATCGGCGGAGACCGGCCCCACGTCGCCGGGGATAGCCGCAGATCGCCGGGGTTGTCTGCAAACCGCAGGTCTTGTCGGTACTTCGCACCCCTGGGACCCCTCCGATCTGCTGACATCCCCGGCAATCTGCAGACAACCCCGGCATCCTGCACCCCTCGCCGCCCACCGGCCACAACCCACCCACCCGGGCCCACTCCCCCGCGTGGGCGCGGTCGACTCACTGGCCACCTCGCCATATCTGGAAGCGGTGGGCGTCAGGATGGTCAGTCGATGGGGCGCTCGCCGATTCCCACCTGCGGGCGTAGCAGATAGCCATCGGGGTCCATCACCACGAACTGCCGTACTCCGAGGAGCCTGTCACCCGCGGCATACCAACGCTCCTCGGGCTTGACGACATAGGCCCAACGAGCCTTCTCAAGGCGACTACCGATGGCATCGAGGTCCGGCACCTGGATCTCGAGGTTGATGCCCCGCCCCAGGGGCGGCTCCAACTCAGCCGTCTGCCACGTGCGGCCGCACGAGATCTGGTCGAGCATCACGTGCGAGCGCCCCAGGGTGATGTACGCGAAGCGCTCCTCCGGACGGGCATACCTCACCGAGAAGCCGATGAGACCGCACCAGAACTCCAGGGAGGCGTCCACGTCGCGAACGGCCAACTCAGGGACCAGATCCGGCTGATGGCTCATCCTCCCACCCAAGCGCGCTCACCATCGGTCCGTCAAGTGACCCTCACGCGGCACCGCAGCTCGGCTGGCAGTGGTCGTGCGACCAGCAGCGACGGGGGCTTCACACATTTACGAAACTACTTGACTTCGTTTCTGTGGTCGGCGAGGCTGCCGCCATGCACACCTCCCCTCGCCCATCGCCCCGGCCCGCACTGGCAGAGTCCACAGATCCCACCTCCCCCACGGCGCCACCCGCCGCTTCGCACAGCACCGCCCCCGGCGACCCGAAGGACGGCGCTCCCAGCCATGCCGACCCCCAGGCCGCCCCGGCCCCCGCTGCGACCAGCCCCGCCAGCGCGACTAGCCGGCCCGCACCAGCCCCCACGGGCACCGGGGCCCGCGCTGCCCTGCTGACCCACGGCGGCATCGATCTGCGCGGCATCCCCGTGGACGCCTCCGCCCCGGTCATGGTCACCGGGGCTAGCGGCTACCTGGGCAGCTGGGTGGTCGCGGGCCTGCTGAAGGCGGGGGTGAGCGTGCATGCGGCGGTGCGCGATCCGCAGGACGCCGCCAGGACCGCTCACCTGCGGACCGCCGAGGAGCGCAGTCCGGGGCGCCTGCGGCTCTTCGCCGCGGACCTGCTCCAGGAGGGCTCCTACGACGAGGCGATGGAGGGCTGCGCCGTCGTCATCCACACCGCCTCGCCCTTCATCCGCTCCGTGGCCGACCCCCACCGCGATCTCATCGCCCCGGCCCTGGAGGGCACGCGCAATGTGCTGGCCGGGGTCAATGGCACGCCCTCGGTGCGGCGGGTGGTGCTCACCAGCTCGATCGCCGCGATGTGCGGGGACGCCGCGGATCTGGAGGACTACCCGGGGCAGATCGTGGGCGAGGAGTCCTGGAACACCAGCTCCTCCCCCGAGCATGAGCCCTACCCCTACTCCAAGACGGTGGCGGAGAAGGAGGCGTGGCGGATCGCTGAGTCCCAGGAGCGCTGGCAGCTGGTGACCATCCACCCCTCCTTCATCCTGGGCCCTGCGCTCAATACGGTCCCGACCTCGGAGAGCTTCGGCATCGTGGGGCGCATCCTCGCGGGGGAGCTGCGCGCGGGAGCCCCGGATATCGGCATCAGCGCCGTGGATGTGCGGGAGGTGGCGCAGGCGCATATCGCGGCGGCCTTCCTGCCCCGGGCCCATGGCAGGTACATCGTCTCGGCGCAGG
Source organism: Actinomyces capricornis (assembly GCF_019974135.1). Lineage (NCBI taxonomy): Bacteria > Bacillati > Actinomycetota > Actinomycetes > Actinomycetales > Actinomycetaceae > Actinomyces > Actinomyces capricornis. The sequence goes on along the minus strand of NZ_AP025017.1, from coordinate 1,615,856 downwards.
ACACGGACCTCCTGGGGCTGGCGCGCTGCCTGCGGCCGCGCTTCGGCCGCGGCCTGCGCCTGCCCCGCCACTACGCCCCTCGCGCCCTCGTGCTGGCCCTGGCGCCCCGGCTCGGGCTGACCCGCCAGTACGTGCGGCGCAATGTCGGCTATGCGCTGCGGGTGGACTCCTCCCGCAGCCGCCGGGAGCTGGGGATCCGCTACCGCCCGGTGCAGGAGTCGGTGGAGGCGATGGCCGCCCAGATCCTGGCCCGCGCCGCCCGACGCCATAGCTACCGAATGACACCGATGGACACCGACCGTCCTGCCCGAGGAGCACGATGACCCGCCAGCTGATCTCCACCCTCTTCTACTCCGTGGACGGGGTGGCCTCCGACCCGTTCCGCTTCCAGCACGACTCCTTCGACGCCGACCTGGCCGGGCTCATGACCGAGGCCATCGGCCGGATCGACGACGTCGTCCTGGGCCGGGTGACCTACGGCGAGTGGGCGGGGTACTGGCCCGGGCACACCGGTGAGGATGCGGGCTTCGCCGGTTTCATCAACGGCGTGCGCAAGCATGTGGCCTCGCGCACGCTCTCACCGCAGGAGATCACCTGGTCGGGCGCCTCGCTCATCGAGGGCGACCTGCTGGAGCACGTGCGGGCCCTCAAGGCCGCCGAGGGCGGGGATATCGCCGTCCAGGGGTCCTTGTCCGTGGTGCGCCAGCTGGTGGAGGCGGGGCTCATCGATGCCCTGACCCTCATCATCCATCCGGCGATCGCCGGCAGTGGCCGCTCCCTGTTCGAGGGCTCCCCGGCCACGCGCCTGCGGCTCATCAATGCCTCCTCCACGCAGAAGGGCAATGTGGTGGCGGTCTACGGCCCCTACCGGGACTGAGGCACGCCGGCGGCCCGGGCGGCCTGCCGGGCGCGCGCCCGGGGCGCCGACCCTGCGGCACCGCGTTGCATTGCGCTGCACGACGGGCTGGTGGGGGTGAAGAATGGGGGGCATGCTCATGCCCTATGCCCCCGCGGCCGAGCCGCTGACCCGCATGGCCGATGGGACGATCAAGCAGATCAGCCCTTTCACCGGCACGGAGGTGTGGACGGTGCCGGGGCGCGGGAATCGCCCGATCGCCCACCCGGTGGCCGAGGTGCGCGCGCTGGCGCCGCGGGATCGCACGCATGCCTGCGCCTTCTGCTCGGGCCGCTACCTGGAGACGCCGCCGGAGAAGTCGCGTGTGGTGCGCTCGGCCGACGGCGGCTTCAAGCGGCTCGATGCCCTGCCGGCCACGGAACTGGAGGCGACGACGGCGGAGTTCCGGCGGATCCCCAATCTCTTCGAGATCCTGTCCTTCGAGTACTGGAGCGCCAACCACGGCTATGAGCTCCCCGATGCGGCCCGTGAGCGCATGGACGCCTATCTGGCCGATCCGGCGGGGGCCGCCCATCTGACGGCGGTGGCCAGAGCCAAGCTGCGGGCCTCGGGGGCCGAGCCCTCGGCGTGGGCGCTCATGGATGAGGCCTCGCGGCGCCGCTACCTGGCGGCCTTCTTCGCCGGCGGGCACGACGTCATCGTGGCGCGGCGGCATTTCACCGACGACGCGGTGGACTCCTCGGGCCTGGCCGGATCGGGGACGCTGAGCGTGGCCGAGCACCGGGCCTACACGAGCCTGGCGGTCGATGCGATGGCGGATCTGTACGCCGCGAACCGGTGGGTGCGCTATGTGGCGGTGTTCCAGAACTGGCTGCGCCCGGCGGGGGCGAGCTTCGATCATCTGCACAAGCAGCTGGTGGCCATTGATGAGCGGGGGGTGACCAGTGAGCTGGAGCTGGCCCGGGTGCGGGCCAATCCGAACCTGTACAACGAGATGGCGGTGGATTATGCGGCCTACCGGGGGCTGCTGGTGGCCAGTAACGAGCATGCGGTGGCCTTCGCGGGCTTCGGCCACCGGTACCCGACCCTGGAGGTCTACTCCACCTCCGCGACGCCTGAGCCGTGGCTGATGCGGGGCGAGGAGGTGGATGCGGTCTCGGACCTGGTCCATGCGCTGCATGCGGCCACGGGCGCGGAGGTGCCGTGCAATGAGGAGTGGCATCACAAGCCACTGGATGTGGATCAGCCGATGCCCTGGCATGTGACGCTCAAGTGGCGGGTCTCGACGCTGGCGGGCTTCGAGGGGGGCACGAAGATCTACCTCAACACGATCGACCCGTGGTCGCTGCGCGACCGGGTGGTGGCCGGCCTGGAGGATCTGCGGGCCGATCGGCTCATCGCCCCGATGGCCGTGGGCGAGGAGTGCCCGACGACGCCCAACCGCCTGCTGTACAACCCGGTCCTGGCTGCCCGCACGGCTCAGGAGGAATGATGTCGTCAGTGACCGGCATCTCATCGCAGTCAGCGCATCACCGCCAGTGAGAGGTCGTTACAATCTCGTGACGCAGGCGAGCCGCCCTTGACGAGGAGATCCTCCATGACAGCCGAGCACAACTACTACCGCGACAGCGTGGAAACCCATAAGAGCCTAGCGGAGACCTATGCCGACGACACGAAGTCCGACGGTAGCGGACACATAGGGAACCCCTGCAGTGGGGCCAGCACGGCGATCACTAATGGCGCCTGGGAGTCCCCCGAGGCCGATCGGTGGGTAGAGGAACTCAACGGTCTGGGGAACAGTATCAAGAACGCTTTTGAGAGTCACTTCACTCACGCAACGGAAGAATATAATGGCGAACCCGAGGAGGTTGAGGTTCCTGGGGATCAGGATTGGAAGTTCTATTGGCTGACTAGAGGAGCCTCGCCCGCCCTTGGGGCGGCAGTCGGATTCGCGGCACCCTACTAAAAGGAATTCATCATGACTAAGGTCACTGTTGATATCGAGCAGCTCCGTGGCGCCGCAACCAGCCTCTCCTCGGCCGCGACGACCATCGAGGAGAAGTACAACACTCTCACGAAGAGCGCTGGCGAGGTTTATATAACCACCTATGCACTGATATTTGTTCCCAGCTATGTGGAGGATCTTCGAAACAAGTCGAAGACACTGGACGCCAAGGTCGATCTGGCAATCCTCATCAATTCAGGCGATACCGGCAATGTGCCCGAGAGTGGCAGTATCTCTTATGAGGTCTCAGGGAACGACCCCACCGACCTGGAAGGAATGCAGACCGCTATCGGCGAGGCAATGGCCGATATGGGTCAGGATATGGCCTCCATCGATGGTGGAGCCGAGGACGATCCACGCATCGCCCTGATGAAGACGTATTTGGAGAAGTGGGGCTCGAACGAGAACACGGCCGGAGCCATGCACTCCCAGTTGGGGCCGGAGGGAACTCTTGCCCTGACGGAATACATCGGGGCGCATGTAGCAACAGACAGTAAACAGAAGGAGAACGCGAAATCCGTTCTGGAGCTGTTGAAATCCTCCCTGAACACGGCGACCAATGGGTGGAGCCCCGAGAAGGCCGAGGAGTTCGGGGAAGAATTAGTTCGGTCGGCGCGCTATCCAACATCAGACCCGAACTCAGTGCCAATTTACCCCAGGCGAACTCACACGGACGGCCTGCAGTGGCTCCTGTACAATAACGATGACGCGAGCGATCCATTCATGCGTGGCGTCGCCGAGAAGATGGACGAGATCCAGCGTCAGGATGCGGAGGCGAATACGACGAACAGTTGGCCGTGGCACGGTGAGCCGCGCTTCTTCTACGAGATGGTTGGCCGTGACGAAGCGGAGTGGAGCGAGGACATCCCGTCAATCGTGTTCCACAATCTGGGCAATCGGCCGGAGCTGTCCTTCGAGTTCTTCAACGGGCACCCGGAGCGGATTGGATACTGGCTCACGGAGCATGACCACTATGCCGCTGGCGGGGACCTGAGCGGGATCTCCTCGGCAATGGCAGCAGCGTCCACCGACCCCGGCGTGAAGGCAGCGCACCCCGCCGAGGCCGCAACCCTCGCCGCTCAGGCGATACAGCGCCTGCCCCACCAAGCGGACACCAGCGCCCTTGCCGGCGGACCTGATGCTGACGTTGCAGGCGTCGAAATGGCCCCGCACCTTGAGCGCATCATGGAGACCTACATGCCATCCGTCGCGTCAGCATATGCCAACGGCAGTGGCGCTCAGCCTACGAAGGACGACGATGGCGACGGTGTCATTGATCTTCGACACACGGTCGCCCCACCAAACGGGGAACAACTCACCGACTCCCCCTGGTTCAGTACGAAGGATCTTGACGTTGCGCTCGGCGTCATCGGCCGGGACCGTCAATCCCTGATTGATATGCGACAGGCAGTGAACAAGGCAGAGGCAGAGGGCGTGACCCCGGAGATGACAGACGATCAATTCACCACCCACGCAACCCAGTGGAGTGCCGTCGAGGGGGCCTTCGCCAACGCTGTGGGAACCGGGGCGATTGAGGATGCCCAGGCGAAGGATGATTATGCCCTGGCGTGGATCGAACTCGGGAAATCGGCAGCCTCCGAGGCAGCAGGGGCTGCAGGCGCCGGAAAGAACCCTGTGACTTCCGTTGGCTCAGGCATGCTCATTGATGAGCTCGCCGAGCAGGCTAAAAAAACATGGGCCAACGGGGCAAAAAGTGAGACGGCTAAGCAGGACGCCATGGCGGAACAGGCACTGCAGGATTACCGCCTGCGTCTCCAGTTCGCCGCGGATGCGGCCGGTCTCAATGGCTATCAGGATGAGAACTCCGGAGTCACCTTGGATGATGTCGAGCCTGACGACATGACCGACGGAGTGGTCACCAACCCCGATGGGACTACTCGCCTCATCACCCAGGAGGAACTTGAAGCCCTTGACGAAGGAGAGCAGAGCGTCGCGCGCAGTTCTCTTCAGAGTCTTGTCGGCAGCCCCCTGGGCGTGAGTGCGAGAGTGCCCTCGACTTTGATCGACACGACTTTCGATCGCATGTTCATCAATAGGTTCTCCTGATGAAAATTTCTGCCGCGCTCTATCGCGCTGTGCTTTATCTTTGCCTGACCAGTACACTCGTGGCAGGATGCTCTCGGGAAACAGTACATCAGCCAGACCCAACTCCACCGCCATCCATGGTCGCGCTCATGCTCACCACCGATGACGTACTAGGTAGCAGTGGCCTGACCGCCCGAAGAACCATTGTGCAAACAACCGGCTGTCCCCAGGCGGAGTCTTTTCTTAACCTTGCTCTGTCGCACTCACCAGAGACTGATGCCACGACAGTCGTGATTGACACAGGTGATGTTGAGGTGATGCAGACCCTGGTACTGGATCTCATCGAGTCGGAGCCCAACCAGCGCTTCCACAGCATCGCCAGCGTCATCTCCTCATGCGACGGCAGAACACTCGAAGCCCCATTCGAAGCTATACCTACAGCAAACACGGACCTGTCGGAGTCCTTCACCCTGACCCCCGCAGAGGAACTTCCCGACGGCATCACCGGATACACCTCCACCGTCACCGCAGGCGACGGGGCCCAGCGCACCTTCCAGCGCATCTACGTCCCCGTCAAGGACAGCCAGGGCAAAACCGGCCTCATCGCCCTGACCACCGCCACCAACGGCAACCAACCCGCCACACCCACCCCCCTGGACCTGCTCGACACCGCCGTACAACGCGCCGACGTCACCATCGACCACGCCGCCCTCGCCGTCCCCTACCCCGAGGTCCCCATTTACGAACCCACCACAGCACAGCCCACCACTGAGCAATCATGATCGACCCAATCGCCCAGAATAAGCACGTCACAGGGCTTCCTCGATGAGAAGACCTGTCGCACTCTACCGTGCTGCGGTCTGTGTGTGCTTCACTAGTGGTGTGCTTCACTAGTGCGCTTCTGGTGGGATGCTCTCGGGAAGCAGTACATCAGCCAGACCCCACTCCACCGGCATCCATGGTCGCGCTCATGCTCACCACCGATGACGTGCCGGGAGGCGACACTCTCGTCGCGCAGAATAATATTGTCGAGACAACCGGATGCCTCCAGGCAGATTATCTTCTCAGCATAGCACTCTCACACACGCCGGAGACCGACGCCACAACAGTTGTGATTGACGCGGGTGATGTTGAGGTGACGCAGACCCTGGTGCTGGACATGATTGAATCCGAGCCCAACCAGCGCTTCCACAGCATCGCCAGTGTCATCTCCTCATGCGACGGCAGAACACTCGAAGCCCCCTACTGGGCAATGCCATCCTCACCACCGACACGCTCAGAAGCATTCACTCTCACACCCAGCGATCAACTGCCCGATGGCGTCACCGGCTACACCTCCACCGTCACCGCCGGCGACGGGGCCCAGCGCACCTTCCAACGCATCTACGTCCCCGTCAAAGACAACCAGGGCAAAACCGGCCTCATCGCCCTGACCACCGCCACCAACGGCAACCAACCCGCCACACCCACACCCCTCGACCTCCTCGACACCGCCACACAACGAGCCAACGTCACCATCGACCACGCCGCCCTCGCCGTCCCCTACCCAGAAGAACCGTTCTATGAGCCCACTACCAGCCAACCCTCCACCGAGCCCACCACCACCGACCAGCCATGAGCACCACAGCCATCAGCCCTGTCCACGACACACCGAGCAATCCGCTCCTTCCTCCGCAGCCCTGTTTCGGAGCCGGGGTACGGCTCAACGACGCCGGTCGGGATCCTCTTCTGCGTGAGCGCGGGACCCCACCCGGGAGCGCTCGTGCCACAGCTTGTTGGTGTCATTGATGGACAACTCGGTCTCGGTCAGCTGGACATCCACCGGGATGCCCGGGCGCCCGCCGACCTTGACCAGGAACTTCCCCCGCCCCGGGGGCTCGGCCTCCCGGCCCGTCGCGGGATCCCAGGCGGGCGGGTCCTGCCACCCGATGAGCAGCTCCTGCTCGGCCCCGGAGAAGGGCACAGCGGCCGTGAGCTGCGGCATCTCCGCCGAGGGCAGGCCGCCACAGATGACCATGCCCGAGCGCTCCACGAAGCCCCGGGCCTTCATCCGGTCCTCCTGGCTGGCCAGGGCCAGCAGGTCGCTCATCGTGTGGGAGATCATCGCCATGCCCACACCCCGCTGCCGGTTCAGGCGCGTGAGGGCGTCCACACGGTCGACCATCCCGCGGCCGGCACGCAGCGCCCGCCACAGCTCATCGAGGATGACGAAGTAGTGGCGCCGGGGCTCCAGCCCGGCATCGGCCAGCGCGTGGGCCACATTGACGGTGCCGAATCCGGCAGACCAGCAGGCCAGCAGGGTGGCGGCCTGAAGATCCATCTCGGAGTCGTCGATCGCGGAGACGTCGTAGACCACCGGGGCATCGCGGCGCATCGGATTCGTGGTCTGGCGCGAGAACGCCTCCCCCAGCCTCCCACCGCCCACCAGGCCGATGAGAGAGGCCTCCAGGCCCTCAGTGATCTCCTTGTAGCGGGCCTCGTCCCCACGGTCCAGGGCCACCGCCCGCACCTGCGGCGGGCCGTCCTGGATGACGCGGAGCAGATCCCCCAGGACGGGAACGCCATCGTGGTGCTCATCGAGATGCTTCAGGGCCCGGTCCAGGATCGTCTCCTCCCGATCCGTGGGCGGGGCCTGGCGCAGGATCGTCAGCAGTGCTGAGACCATCGTGTGCCGGCGCCCGTGAGCATCGGCCAGGACCTGCGCGGCCTCCTTGCCCAGCCCCGCCTCCCGCAGCCGACGGGCCGCCCCCGCCGCCTCCCCCGGATCCAGGATGTTGAGGTAGCCGCGCCCACGGCCCAGGGTGATGACCTGCCCACCCAGCGCCTCGATGAGATCGACATAATCGGGCTTGAGATCGCCCAGAACAATCGGCATGACGCCGTATCCGGCCAGCCCCGTGGCCATGCGGCGCACAATCGTCGACTTGCCCAGGCCCGGCTTGCCCAGCACGAAGGCGCTCGGGTTGGAGATGAGCTTGGCCCGCTGGAACCAGGAGATCGGGTCGCAGCACAGGGTGGCACCGGTGTGCACATGCCGGCCCAGGGGCACGCCCACCATCGGAGTGCCCGTCCCGACGGCGAAGGGCCACAGGCCGCAGACCTGCACCGTGGTGCCACGCCACTCGTCAGCCTGCTGCACGTAGGTCGACGCGCCCCGACCGCGGCCCAGCCACCCCCGCATCGGCGGGCGCTGGGGGCGCGGCTCCCGGGGCTGCTCGCCCTTCATGCCCCCGCCCCTGCGCGGCGACCTCCTGGTACTCACAGCCTCTCCCTCAGCTCCGTAGGGACCTTGATGTGCTTGGGCAGCACGAGCCCCAGCGGCAGAGCCGCCGCGAAGGCCGAGTCCTGGGATCCGTAGACCGGGCGCAGCCGCAGCCGTGCCGTGGCCGCAAGATTATCGATCGCCGCACGGGCGTCCGCCTCCTTGGACAGGTCCGCGACCGTGGCGGTCACCAGCATGCCGAACTGGACCAGGCCCGCACCTGCGGCCTCCTCCTGCGCGGTCGCCGCCGCGGCCCGCACCGCGAGGCTGTCACGCGCCGCCGGCTTGCTCGTCGAGGTCACCCGGAACTCCGCCGCCCGCAGATCCGCCTCGACGATCGCAGCGGCCCTCGCGGCGTCGATCGGCCGGTACAGCAGGGTCACGCGCTTACGGGTGATATCGCGGTGCGGGGCCAGCAGCCGCGCCAGCACCCCGGACTGCACGGTGCCGCGCGGGGCCTGGGTCATCGCCCAGGTGCACGAGTAGGCCGAGTCGTGGCGGTAGCCGCCCCACGAGGCCTGCGCCGCACTGGGCCCCACCTCCGGCCAGGTCAGCTCCACCGTCTGCCCCGCGGCGTGCGCCTCATCAATGAGCGCGGCTGCCGCAGGGTCATAGGCGATCCGCACCGCCTCGCACAGCTCCTGGGCCGTCAACGGGTGGGCGGCGCCCGCGCCCGTGGCCTGAAGCCCGGCGGTCAGGCCCGGCAAACGCGCCGCCAGCTCGCGGCCCATCTCCTCAGGCGCACGCCTCCTGGCCCCCGAGCGCTGCGCGGCGCTGAAGGTGATGGCCACGAAGGCCTTGACCGTGGAGGACCCGGCCGGGTAGCGGCCCACCACCTCCCTGAGCATCTCACGGGCGAAGGCCGGCGCATCGGGGTCGATACTGCCCTCCACCTCCCGGCGCAGGCGCGTGCCCGAATCCGGTGCCGTCTCAATCGTCACCGAGGCGGCCTCGATACCGGGCTCATCCCCGAGATTGGCCAGCCAGTGGCCCCAGTCGGCCACCCACACGTCGATCTGCTCGGAGTCCACCAGGGCGGCGCCGTCGGGCTCAGTGCCGATGACCACCGAGTAGGACCCGGTGGCGGGGGTGTGCAGCAGCGCGAAGGGCCGCCCGTAGGAGTCCATGTGCTCGCTCAGCCGTGTGGGCGCCGCCAGGCCCGGCAGCTGGTAGGTGCCCCACAGCGCGCGCCCCAGCGGCCCGGAGCGGTAGAGGTTCGAGCCGCGCGAGCGCGCCGCCCACCACCCCAGGCGCGCTCCCCCACGGGTGAGCAGGTTGCGGCCGTGGGCGTCCCGGGTGAGCACCGCCAGCATGACCACCCCCAGCACGCCCGCCACGATGACGGCCCGCAGGAGGTCGGCCACCATGACCGTGATGACCACGATGATGAGACCCGCCAGCAGCAGGCCCGTGCCCACCGACCCCAGCCCGAGGATCCCCGGCGACGACGGCCGACGCCAATTCCCGTAGGTCCGCGGAGTCCTGCTCGTATCAACGGCTGCCACTGGGACCGTCCTTCCCCTCACTGCTCGACTGCCCGCCCGGGCCCCTGACCGCCGCTGCGGCCACCTGCCGGGTCTTCCTATCCGCCTGAGGCGCTGGGCCACGACCGGCCGGAGCGGGGGATGAGCCGGCCCCCGTACCACCACCGGCACCGCCCGTGCGCGCGCCGCCGGCATCTGCGGCGCCCGGCCCCTGATCCGCGCTCCGGCCGGCACCCCGGTCCGCACGGCGCCCCGCATCCTGACCAGTGCTCCGGCCGGCGCCCCGGCCTCCTCCAGGACCACTGCCGCCCGATCCGGCGCCGCCCGCCTCGCCGGCCTGCCCTGCCTGCTGGGCGCCGGAGGACTGCGCCTGCACCGAGGCGCCTGCACCGCTCCAGCCACTGCCCGACGGGCTCCATGGGCCCGATCGCCCCTCAGAGCCGGGGAGTCCCGATCCTCCCGCGGCGCCCGGGCCGCCGCCGGCCGCCAGGCGCCCGACCATGGCCGCACCAGTGGGCAGGCCGGCCAGGGCCCCCGCGGCGCCGCCGGTGCCGAGGCCCACCCTCCCCACCACGGGCGTCACGAAGCGCATCAATGCCGGCATCGCGAGCAGGGCGATGATCATGAGCATGAGGCCGGTGAGCACCGCGAGCAGCCCGCTGCCGTCATCGGAGAAGGCCTGCGTGCCCGAGAGCTGGAAGGCGGCCGCATACACGATGGCCGCAGCCGGCTTGTACGCGATGAGCGCCACCAGCCACGACACGCACCTCCGGAACCACGCCTGGCCCATCTGGGTATTGGTGAAGGAGGCGGACAGGGGAAGGATGCCGGCAAGGATGACCAGCATCCCTCCCCGGGCCACCATGAGCATGATCTGCGCGACCGCCGCCAGGACCGCGATGAGGCCCAGGATGATGATGAGCAGGTACCCCAGACCGCCCGCGTGATCGTTGGTCGTCAGCGCCAGGAGCGTGAGCATATTCCGCCCGAAGCAGGCCGAGTCCGAGACGACATCGCAGTTCAAGGAGCCGTTGAGCAGCCAGATCGCGAAGGAGTCCGCCGCCGCCACCAGGAGCCCGACAATCGTCACCCCGGCCCCGGCGACGACCACCAGGGTCAGCAGGCCCCTGACGGTCTCGCGGCCCGGCTCGGCCCGCTGCTCCCATGCCATGCGCGCCCCGCCGATGATCACCGACAGGACGGCTGCCGCGCCCGTGTACCACCAGAGCCCGGACTGAAGGAGCAGCACAGCTCCCCCGGCCCCGCTCGGCTCGGCGGGCATGAGCGCGGAGACGATCGCACTCGACGCCGAGATGAGGACCACTGCGGCCAGGACAAGGCCCGCCCGGCCGATCGCCAGGACTCCCTCGCCCGACCTCATCCGCACCGCCATCATGCCTCCCAGCGCGAACAGGGAGAGGACCGCCAGCGTCAGGCTCACCCACATGACGTAGCCCAGGACGGTCGCGATCCCCTCCGCATCCGGGGCCGCGGATCCGGCCTGGAGCGCCGATCCCCCGCCCCGGCCGCTCAGGTCGGGGGTGCCGATATGGGCCCAGACCGTCCCCAAGGAGGCCACGCTCTTGCCGTAGGCCTCCATGACGGCATTGGCCAGATTCTTGATCGCATCCCCGAAGGCCTCGTCAGCCGCCTCTGCCGCGGCGCAGCGCTCGGGGGATGCCGCCCAGGAGATCGGATCGCATGCCATGAGTCACGAGCCCCAACTGACATAGCCGGCCGCATCAGGCACCGTCACGACGTCGAGCGGGCGCTCCACGGCGGCGCTGAGCCTCCAATCGCCCTGCGACCACTGGAGGTGGTAGACCATCGAGAGCGTGATGTCACGGCCCTGCGTCGATGCCCGCACCGCCAGGTCGACACTGGCCTCCTCACCCGCATAGGACAGGAGGCGGAAGCCGACGATCCGCAGCCGGGCCGAGCCCCCTTGGGGCGCCTGGGAGGCCTCGGCCGAGGCATCACCGAGGAGCTGCTCGCGGTAGGGGCCGGGGGCCAGGAAGTAGTCGATCCAGGTGCGCGCCAGCTCCTCATCGGTCCCGGTGGCCAGGGCATTGGCCGCAGCGAAGACCGCGCCCTCGGGCGAGCGCTGGAAGCAGTAGCGGTACCCCTGCGCACTGGTGGCGGCGGGCCCATAGACCGCTGAGACGGGGTAGGCGGCAGTGCCCTGGTAGTCCCATCGATCGGCCTGCGGGGCGGCCTCCAGACGGGCCGGACCCGGGACCTCCCCGCCGAGGCCGCACACGCTCGCCCCCGCTTCCTCGGGCCCGGGTGCGGCCGCAGCAGTGGCCGCGGCCGTGGCGAGAGCCGGCTCCTGCGTGGGCCCGGCCCCCGGCGGGACGGCGTCGTCCCGGGCGGCCGTGAGGATCCCGACGGTCAGGCCCAGGACGGCGACCAGCGCCACGACGAGGGCCGAGGCGATGAACCCGGGCCGGGTGAAGGGACCGGCCTGAGTGCCGCCCGCATCCGCAGTGGTCATGGTCGGGCCCCTCCGGTCAACCGGCCAGGAAGCCGACCAGGGCCGCCGCGGCCGAGATGACGACGACCCCTCCCAGGGCCATGACGATCTTGCCGACATGCTCACCGCCCTCACCGCGGCGCGACTGGATCGCCATGAGGGCGCCTGCGGCGAACAGGCCCAGGACGCACACGGCCAGCGCCACCCACTTCGCCCACCCCATGACGGCGGTGAAGCCCTCAGTCCCCGGGGGCTGAATGGGGTCCGGGTCGGGAACAGCCAGCACGGCCAGCCTCAGCAGCGGATCACAGGTGCTCATGGGCGCACTCCTCGGTGTGGTGGGGGATGGTCGTCCTATCGGACACCAGGCGGGACAGGTCATCGATCATGCGGCGGGCCTGACGTGGGAGCCGGTCGTGGGCAAGGCCCTGACCCAGGCGCCAGGCCTCCACCCATGGCACCTCCCACACCCGCGGGGCGCCCCCGCCGACGATGCGCCCCAGGTCCCTCAGCGCTTTGGGACGACGACCCGGGGCATCCGCCAGGAGGATGAGGCCCAGCAGGCGGGGGTCGCCCACCGCCCCACTGGCCCACTGCGTCAGCACCGCCTGGGCGCGCGTGAGCCCCTCGAAACCGGTCCGGGCGGTCAGGACCACCGGCGCCGAGGACTCCGCGGGCCAGGAGTGCCCGGCAGCCATCCACCCCTCCTGGAGCGAGGACAGGAGCGACTCCCCCGCCCCTCCGTGCGCACCCAGCACCCACAGGACCGGCCGCTCAGGCCTGGTCACGAGAGGCAGGGCGCCCCTGGCCGGCTGGTCGATGCCGGGCTGAGGAGTGCCAGGCCCCGTCAGCGGGCACGGGGCCGGTAGTGAGGGAGGCGGGGTTGGGAGGGAGGCGGGCCGCCGAGTCACCCAGGGATTGGTGGTCACGGGCGCGGACTCCTTCATGGATGATGAGCTCGTGAAACGATGGCCTCCGGAGTTTACTACAGGAGACACAACCAAGAACAACATATAGAGATGCTTGAGCATCTTCATTACTTGATACGTTTATATACAGCCTTTGTGTATATGGAGAGGAGGAGAGTAGGCTGCCTCGTGGCTCCCGGCCCACTGCGTACGCTCATCGTCGAGCCCGGCCGGCGCCGCCGCCCTGACCACTGGCCCATCAGCCCCCGGAGCCGGAAGGAGCCCCCTGTGCCCCGCAGGCATCGCAGCACCGCGGCGCTGGTCCTGGTGGTCAGCCTCATCGCTGCGGGATGCGCCTCAGGCGACGGCCGTGGGCAGGACGCCCCCTCCATGGCAGCCGGCCCCTCGGCGTCGGCCGATCCTGTCCCGCTGCTGACCACCGAGCCCATGGACGACCTCGGCGCCATCACCCCGAGCTGGTCGGGGACCTACCTCCCACCCACCTGGGACCAGGAGGCCGAGGACGCCGCCGTCCAGCGCGCCTCGCAGACCATGACCGCCTACCTGGCAGGAACCGACCAGGAGACCTGGTGGCAGGGCCTCCTGCCCCACCTGACCCCGGAGGCCCAGGCCGTCTACCGCTACACCGACGCCACCCGTGTGCCCCCGGCCACTGTGGACGCCGGCCGGGCCGCTCTCATCTCGCCCACGGATGAGGCCCACCTCCTCACCGCGCTGGTCCAGGTGCCCACGGACAAGGGCGTCTTCGGCGTCGTCCTGACCCGCCAGAGCGGCAGCGCCTGGCTGACCCGGCGTATCGTCCTGCCAGGGGACGAGATCCCCGAGGGCCTGCTGTGAGACCGGGCGGGCTGCCACTCGTCCTGGCACTGGTGCTGCTCCTGGCGCTCCTGCCCGTCCTCGCCCTCCTCCTGCTCCTGGGCGGGCAGGAGGAGGACTGCACCGCGGGCGCGGGGGCCCGCGCGGTCCTCATCGATGAGCGCGCCGTCGCGGGGGCCTCCGTGCCGGGGTGGGATGCCACCCAGCTCGCCCATGCGGCCACCATCATGAGGGCGGCGGCCGATATGGGCCTGACGCGACGGGACCAGACCATCGCGGTGATGACCGCCATCGGGGAGTCCGGGCTGCGCAACCTGGACCATGGGGATGCCGCCGGTCCTGACAGCCGCGGGCTGTTCCAGCAGCGGGAGACCTGGGGCAGCCTGGAGCAGCGCATGGACCCCTACCAGTCCGCCTCGCTGTTCCTCCAGGCACTGGTGAGGATCACCGAGCGCGACACCATGGAGCCGACCCTCGTAGCGCACCGGATCCAGGCCAACTCCGACCCCTACCACTACGAGTCCTCCTGGCCCGCCGCCGAGGCCATCGTCGCGGCCCTCGACGGCGGCGCCGTCACCGCCTCCACTACCTCGGCCGCCGAGACGAGCAGCGCCGCTGATCTCGCCCGGGCCCAGGAGGGCGCCCCCTACGCCTGGGGCGGGGCGGGCCCCAGCGGGTTCGACTGCTCCGGACTGGTCCACTACGTCTTCTCCCAGCTCGGGATCGAGCTGGAGCGCACCTCCGCCCAGCAGGGGGCGCAGGGCCAGGAGGTCTACACCGGGCCGGGTGCGAGCGCCCCCTGGGATGAGATGAGCCCGGGGGACGTCATCTTCTTCCCCGCGGGCCCCGACTCCTACGACCACATCGGCATCTACGCGGGCGACCAGCGAATGATCCATGCGCCCAATACCGGCGATGTGGTCAAGGAGGTGGATCTGGACTCCTCCTGGCAGGCTCGCTCCTGGAGCGTGCGCCGGATGACCCGGGCCACCCAACCGCCCTCCACCGCCGGGGCCCCGACGGCGCAGTGCGCCTCCACGGCCTCCGGCGCCCCGGTCGCCGTCGGCCCGGGCGGGTGGGCCGCGCCGGCCGCCGGCCCCCGCACCAGCCCCTACGGCATGCGGGTCAACCCGGTCACCGGCGTCAACCGGCTCCACGCCGGCACGGACCTGGCCGGCGGCGGATGCGGCGGCCCCATCCACGCCGCCGCGGCAGGCACGGTCACCTTCGCCGGCCTGTACGACGACGGGACCGGCGCCGTCGAGATCGACCACGGCGGGGGCGTGACCACCGCCTACCTCCACATGGAGGCCTCGGGCATCCATGCGCGGGCCGGGCAGAGCGTCACCGCGGGCCAGCGCATCGCAGCGGTCGGCTCCACCGGGAACTCCACCGGCTGCCACCTCCATTTCGAGGTCCACCTCAACGGCCGGCCCACCGACCCCGAGCCCTTCATGAGCGACCGGGGCGTGAGCCTGGGCCAGTGAGTGCGGCGGTGCAGCGCCGTCATGGACGAGTCAGGACCCGTGAGCACTGGCCGCCGCGTGCCGGGACGGGCAACCGCGCAGCCCGCCCCGGCACGCGCGACGACGGTGCCGGTCCGGCTCAGCAGCCCAGGGCGTTGCGGTCCTCCGGGCCCACCCAGCCCGAGCGGGCCTCCAGGGCGCGGAACCAGCGGGCCAGGGCGGGCCAGAAGGAGATCGGGGGCGCCTCTGCCCCGGGATAGCGCTGGCGCCCCCCGTACTCGTAGTCCTGCACCGTGGTGAACAGGCGGATATCGCTGCCCGTGGGCTGATCCCCGCACAGGAACTGGCCGATCGAGACTACCGAGGACAGTGGCGGGCCATCCAGGATCGTCAGCCCCGCCTCACGGGAGGCCTCCATATGCGTGGCGCGGGCCAGCAGCGTGTCGATGACGTCGAAGCCCACCAGCACCCCGTTCGCGGCGGCGGCAGCCTCCTCAGGATCCTTGCTGTGCGTGGCCACCGCGTGCCCCCGGTTGATCTGGGAGCCGATCCACTCATCCCACGCATCGGTGGAGTTGCGGCGGTTCAAGGGGTAGAGGTCCGGGGCCCCCTCGCGGTGCTCATCCCACCAGGCGGTGGACAGGTCGAAGAGCAGATCCCCGGAGTCGTCACTGACCACCTCGCCCGTGGTCATGTCCACCAGGGCCGGGACCGTCGGCGGGGGCTCATAGCCGGGCGTGCGCGCATAGACCTCCGCCAGGGAGCGGGCCCCCAGCGCGGGGTCCTCCCCCGGCTCGCCGCTGGGGCCCGTCAGCTCCCAGTAGCCGTCCTCCCCCCGGCCATAGCTGGAGGACAGGGGGATGGCATCCATCAGGCCCAGCAGGCGGCGGGCGATGAGAACGCGGCGGGACCATGGACAGCCGGCGGAGGCGACGAGCCGGTAGCGGCCGGCCTCCACGGGTAGGTCGTCGGCGGAGAAGCGGTGCGAGGTTGCGATGGCCATGGGGGAGCCTCCCGGAGGTCGGTCAGGAGCGTCATTGTTGCTCACGGCCCATCATCCCCCGCCCCGCCCCGGCAGTCAGCAGATTCACAGGGGGCGAACCCCCGGATCCCGGGGCACGAGGCCGAAAGGCCCCGCGCCCCGCCAGGGGTCAGGAGAAGCTCTCCTCGATGGAGGCCACGAAGGACAGGGCGTCGTGGTTCTGCCAGCGCGGGTGGGCCAGCAGCTCGCGCACCCGCGCACAGGCGGCCAGGGCCTCATCCCTCTCCTCGCGCTCGGCATGCAGGCGGGCCAGCATGCACAGCGCCCGGGCGGCCGACTCGCGGTCGTCCTTGCTCATGTAGCCCTCATAGGCCGCCTCGCAGTGCTCAGCCGCCAGGGAGTTCTCATCCGTGCGCCACAGGATCCAGGACATGTCGTCATGCCAGTCCCCCATCTCCCAGGCGCTGGAGTAGTTCCCGCCGTCCTCCACCTCGATGAAGGCCGCTCGGGACTCCTCCATGATCTCCACGGCGTCGTCCAGGCGCGAGCGGGCCATGGCCACCGTGAAGTCGTCCACCAGCGCCCGGGCCGCCCGGCGCAGCATGCGGCCGCGGTCGAGCCTCCCCTGATCGGTGCTGGTGTCCTCCAGGGCGGCAGCGCGGCGGAACAGCGCCGAGGACTGGACATTGTCGTCCATGTTGCCCGCCGCCATGGCGGCATTGGTGTAGGCCTCCTTGGCCGCGGCCACCCGCCCCGCGGCCTCCAGGCCCTCGGCGGCCGCCAGGGAGTGCTCCAGGACCCCGGCATGCTCCCCCAGGCCCATATGCACCTGGGCCAGGAACTGGTGGATGAACAGGATCATGCCGGGCACCTGGAGCCGCTCGGCGCGCGAGAGCGCGGACTCCAGCACCTCGGCGCTCTCCAGGTAGCGCTCCCCCACCCCCAGGGCCTGGCCCAGGTTGAGCAGGGAGCCGATGCTCGTGAAGGGCAGGCCCGCGGCCATCATCATGTTGGCGTGCTCGCGGAACTGCTTGACCGCCTCCTCGAACTGCTCGACCTGCATGGAGGCCACGCCCAGCAGGCGGCGGCCGCGCCCGGCCACGAGCAGGGACATCGGCTCGTGGCGGCGCATGACCTCCTCGGCCAGCTGGCAGCCCTCGAACACGTCTCCGCACTCGGCCAGCACCTCGGCGCGCGCCATGTCCACCGCGTCGCGCATGTTCTCGGCGTGCATCTCCATGGGGATGCGCCCCCACACCCGCTCCATGAGGGCCACCGCCTCCAGGGCCTGGTCCTTGGCCTCCAGCTCGGTGAGCACGCTGATGATGTTGCCCAGGGCGTCGGCGGCCAGCACGCAGGCCTCCGCGGAGGGCGAGCCGGACTCCAGGGAGGCGCCGGGGGACCTCTCCGGGCCGATGAGCGCATCGACGCGCGAGGCCACGCTGCGCAGCATCTCCTCGGCCCGCTCCAGTCGCGCCGCCCGCTCCTGGGTGGCGTCGCGGCCGGACTGGCGGTCGGCGGTCATCTCATCATCGAGGTTGGCGATGTCGATCTCGACGGCGCCCAGCACCCCCACCTGGCTCTCGCGCATCGAGCGGATGCGCAGGCGCTCCTCGATGGCCCGGTCGTACTCGGTGCGCCGGGAGTAGGCGTTGGCGCGCAGCAGGGAGGCCTCGATCTCCAGGCCGTCGGGGGCGCGGCCGGGCTCGGGCAGCAGGCTGTGGGCGGCCGCCTGGTCCACGATGTAGAGGTGCTCGGTGTCCACCCCCACCCGGCGCAGGGTGCGGGCGTAGCGGCGCACGGCGTCGTCGGCGTCGGCCAGCGGGGCGGGACGGGTGAGGTCCACCAGCGGGAAGGGCTCATCGGCCTCCTCCAGCGGCCCGGGGCCCGCAGTCTGCCCGGGCTCCTCCTCCTGGCCCAGGGAGACCATGCCCAGGGCGGAGGAGAAGCCGAACTCCTCCCCGGCGCCGGCCTCCACCGGCTGGCAGGTGGGGACGGCCTCGGGCAGCTCCTCGGGGGTCTCCAGCAGCTCGACCCGGGTCCCGGCGTCGGCGTGCTCGGCGAAGGAGGCCCGTGCCAGGCTGCGCTCCAGGTGGTCGGAGATGGTGGTGTTGCCGTTGCGGGCGTCAAAGGAGGCGGCCAGGCGGCGCGCCCAGCCGGAGAACTCGGCGTAGGCCTGCGAGATCGTCGTCTCGGCCGCCAGGGTGGGCTGGGGTGCCCACAGGGTCTCGGCGGGCACGACGACGCCCAGGGCCTCCTCGCCGCGGCCGAAGCGCTCGGCCTCCCGCAGCACCAGGCTCATGCCCCGCAGGGCCCCCAGCAGGGCGTGGGCGGACTCGGCCTGGTCCAGCCAGGAGATGTGGCGGCGCAGGATGTCCAGGCCGCGGTCGATCTTGCCCACCAGGGCCAGGTACTCCAGGTGGTAGCCGATGGAGACCAGGGCATTGGGGTGGCGGCGGATCTCGCGGTAGGAGCGCAGGTGCGCATCCCAGGCGGCCTTGGGCCGCCCCGAGGCCAGCAGGGGCAGCAGCACCAGGGACTGCATCATCTGGGGCTGGACCCGGCACCCCACATCCTCGCGCAGGATCGGCACGGCCGTGCCCACGGCCAACTCCCAGTCCTCGGTGCGGTAGGCAAAGGCGACCTGGCGCATGGGGTCGCAGCCCTCGCAGTCGGAGTTCTCATCGCGGGGCGTGGCCCGCCAGGCGGCCAGCTCCTCGGCGGCCTCCTCCTCCAGGCCCAGCAGTCCGGCCACCGAGGCCCGCTCGCCGTGGACCACGTGCATGGAGGCCCCCTCGGAGCGGTAGAACTCCTCCAGGCTGGCCTCCAACTGGCGCACCTGATCCTTGGCCACCTTCGGGTTGGCCGCCGCCACCGCCACGGACCACTTGAAGTGCCAGTGCAGGGTGCGCACCTGGTCGGCGTCGAACAGGTCGGGGCGCTCCTTGTAGCGGGCGAGGTTCCACACGAAGGGCGCCAGTGCCTTCCACTCCTCGTTGCCGTGCTGGTAGCCGTCGGTCAGCGCCAGACGGGTGACCACCTGCAGATCCTCCTCGCCCAGCGCATCGGCCCAGGTGACGGCCTCGGCGATGAGTGCGGAGGCCTTGGGGCCGTAGCTCAGGGCATCGGCGTAGGCCAGGCGCTCGAGGATGTCTTCGCGGGTGGTCATGGGTGGGTCCTTCCGATGAATGGGGCCGAGGTGGTCCTGAAAGTCGTGGCGGGCCGGGGCCGCCGGATCGCTGGCGGGCTCATATCGAGTCCGGCAGGGCAGAGTCGAGCAGGGAGCCGAGGGTCTCGGCGGCCCAGGAGCGCTCCTTGGGGCCCAGGGGCTGGCGCCCCAGCAGGAGGCACTGGATGTAGAGCCCCCGCAGGGTGCTGGTGACCACGGCGTCGTCGGCGCGCGCCGTCACCAGGCGCACCACCAGGGGGTTGGTGCGGTTGAGCACGAGCCGGGGCACATGGGAGCCGGCGAAGGGGTCGGTGACCCCCAGCACCTGCGACCACACGCCCGTGGCGGCCTTGCGGGAGGTGCGCGCCGCCACCCTGCCGGCCAGGTCGGGGTCGGGCAGGTAGAGCGCGGGCAGGGTGGCGGGCTCGAAGCGGCGCATGACCACCTCGCAGTCCTCGGGATCAATGGCCCGGGAGGCCATCATGAGGATGTCCATGGCCTCGGCCTCCTCCGCCGGGGAGCAGGGGGAGAAGGCGTCGAGGAGCTCGCCGGGGTCCACCAGGGCGATATCGGCGGCCGGGTCGAGCAGGTCGGTGCGCGCCAGGAAGGCGGAGATGACCTCCTCCTCGTAGGCGTAGCCGGCATTGACCAGGACGATGCCCTGGGAGCCGGCCACATCGGCCAGGGCGCGGTACTGGTCCACGGTGCGGGTGAAGCGCACCTTCTCGCCGCCGGCGGCCAGCTGGGCCAGGGTGCGGGCCCCCTGCGTGGTCTCCACCGGGGCGTGGCGCACGACGAGCTCGAGCATGTCCGGGTCGGTGACCGCCACCGAGCGCAGGCCCACCGCATGGGCCCCCACGAACTCGGCGAAGCGCCCCGGGGCGGTGCGGGCCAGGCGCTCCATCCAGGAGCGCACCGCCGCCCCGATGGCCTCACGGGTCTCGGCGCGCAGGTCGTCGTCCATGAGCTGCTCGCGCGAGGCGGTCAGTCGCAGGTGGCTGGAGTCGGCCACGACGCGCACGAAGTAGGCCCATTCGGGGGCCAGGCCCTCGGCCGAGCGCGAGACGAGCATCCGCTTGACGTAGGCGGTGTGGTGGGAGGTGGCCGTGGGGTGGGCGGCGGTGACGACGGCGGCCAGGCCCTTGAGGCCCGCGGCGGGCACCTCCAGGCCGATGATGTCGAAGGGCTCCCCGCCCAGGTTCTCGGCGCACCAGCGGTGCTGCTCGCGGCGGGTCAGCTCCCAGGGGGCGTCCTGGTGGGCGTGGCGGGTCGAGGTGCCGGTACTGCGCACCTCGACGTCGATGGGCAGCAGGGCGCCGAACTCATCGACCAGGGCCCGCACGGTGTCGGCCTGGAGCCAGGGCTCCCCCGGCAGGCCCATGATCTCCACGCTGGTGCCCGGACTGTCCAGGTTGCCCGGCTCGTGGGGCTCCAGGGCGCGCACCTCGTAGGTGCCATCAGTGCGCCCCCGCCACTCAACGGTGGGGGCGCCGGCCTGGCGGGCCGAGCGGGAGCGGACGAGGATCTCCCCGGAGACCATGAAGCAGGAGAGCATGCCGATGCCGAACTGGCCCAGGTAGTCCCCCCGCGACAGGCCCAGCTCGTCGCGCTTGGAGGAGGCGCCGATGGTGGACAGCAGGCTGGAGGCCTCCTGGAGGGTCAGGCCCACGCCGGTGTCCCGGCAGCTCAGGCTGGAGCCCTCGATGGTGAGGGTCACCCGAGCGGGGCAGTCGGGCTCCTGCTGGCGACGCGCGGCAATAGCATCCACGGTGTTCTGCAGCAGCTCGCGCACATAGACGCGCGGACCCGAGTAGAGGTTGCGCGAGAGGAGGTCCACCATCCCGCGCAGGTCAACCTGGAACGTCGCCATAGGTGTGTGGGGGTTCCTTCCTGTCATGATGTGCAACAGCGCAGAGTCCTAGATTCGACCACAGACGGGCTCCAGGGCAACCCGGTCAGTATCCGCCGCTTGACTGGAAGCCTCATGACAGTTCCCAGCCCGCGCAAGCGCCACGGCAGCACCATCCGCCTCACCGATCCCGCGTGGTCACGAGTCGCCGGGACCGCTGCGGGAGCCGCCACCGCGCCGGGTGGGGCTCTCGCAGCGCCGGGCCGGCACGCCTCAGGCGTCCCCGGCGGCCGGGCCCTCCGGGTCCTGGGCCCCTGCGCCCTCGGCCTGCCCCGGCTCGGGAGCCGGGGCGGGGGCATCCAGGGCCTGCGCGGGCGAGGGCAGATCCAGCTCGGCGAGGATCTCGGTGATGGCGCCGTCGACCCCGCCGATGAGGAAGTCCATGACCCCGGCGAACTGCTCGTCATTGAGCCCGGCCCCCGTGCTGGAGGTGGCCTCCGCGTGCAGCCCCAGCCCGTGCTCGTCGATGACGAGGTAGACGGCGGGCATGATCCGGGAGTCGGCCACCCGGCGGGCCACCGCGCGCACCCGCTCCACGGTCTGCTCATCGGTGGGCAGGGTGGTCAGGTAGCGGCCGTGGATGACGAAGAGCGGGTCGCCGGCGACCTTGAACATGTAGGACACCCCGTCGAAGCCCGAGTAGACGGCGCCCTCGTCGCGGTCGAGCTCATAGGTGTAGGAGTGGGAGGTGAACCAGGCGGCCACCCGGTCCACACTCACCGAGGGGGTCAGGCTCCCCGCGGGCTTGTTCCACCAGGCCATCAGTCATCCCCCCAGGTCACGAGCGCCGGGTAGCGCTCCTCGATATCGGCGAACAGGCGCATGTTCATCCTCATCACCAGGTCCATGAAGGCCGCCAGCTGCTCGTCGCTGCGGCCCTGGGCCACGTACTCGACCATCTGGGTGCCCAGGATGGCGCTGTCCTGCCCCTCCTCGCCCGGCGAGGTCAGGACGGACAGGCGCGGGCCGTAGGTCTTCTGGTGGCGGGAGTCGGCCAGGTCGTGCAGCTCGGGCATCTGCTCGACCGGGAAGCGGCCGCGCCAGTAGGCGCGCGCCAGCAGCAGCTCGCCCTCGGCCTGCATGTAGAAGGCGAAGTAGCAGTTCTCGAAGCCGACCATGATGTCGCCCTCGTCATCATGCTCGAAGACCAGGTCCTCGCCCGTGAGCCAGGACTCGACCCGCTCCAGGGTCACGGCTGGTTGTGTGCTCATACGCGCACCTTCCGTTCAGTGGTGTCCATGATGGCCGACGACGGCGCCGGCCTGCCAGGGGTGGTGTCCCGCCCTGCGGGGCGCCGCCGGCCGTGCACCGGCCGACGGCGCGGGATCAGAACTCGATATCGGCGGCGATGTCCTCCACGCCGTCGGGCAGGGCGCCGGGGGCGACGTCGTTGGAGTAGCCGGTGATGGAGGTGAAGATCTCCTTGGCCTTGGCCTGCTGGAGGGTGGTGATGCGCGAGATGTTGGCCGGGTTGGACATCCAGGCGACGCCGGCGTTGGAGACCTGCATGACGGTCACCCCGTAGTTGGACTCCAGGTAGCCCCCGGCGTCGATGCCCGCCTCGGCGGCCGCCTGGCCCGCGGCGGCGGCCTCGATGTAGAAGTCCATGTCGGTGCGCAGGCGCCCGGAGTTGTCGACCCCTCCCGGCAGCGCGGAGGGGCCCCCGCCCGCGGCGGCGCAGGCCTCGGGGGTGAGCCTGGGGTGGGGGGTCTGGGACAGCGGGGTGTACTGCATTCCCACGCTCATGGGGTGGGTCTGGGTCATTCGCGTGAGCCACTCGTTGGCGGCCGCGTCCCACATGGGGCGCTCCACGCCCAGGACCTTGGCCACGACGTCGGCGGAGACCCCCTCCTGGATGCGCTGGGAGCCGGCCACATAGTCGTGGAAGGAGACCCCCTGGACGGGGGCGAACTCCGGGCCGGAGGTGTCGGCGCCGGCTCCCGGCATCATGCCGGGCATCCCCGGCATTCCGGCCATACCCGGCATCCCGGCCATACCCGGCATTCCGGCGTAGGCCTCGGCCTCCGCCTGGGCGGTGGCAGCGCCGGAGGGGTCGGCGAAGAAGGCGGCCACGGGCCGGTTGAGGGCCACATGCATGTTGACGATGCAGGCCTGGGCGGATTCCACGGCCCCCGAGGGGTCCTGGCCCAGGGAGCGGCAGTTCATGTACTCGCGCAGCGCGTCCGCCACGTTCTCGAAGTGCTCGTTGACGTCGTCGACGGCCACCGACAGGGTGCGCGCCCCGTTGAAGTCGCCGAGCTGGTGGGCCGCGGTGCGGGCCTGACTGATGCCCTGCTCCCAGCGGTAGAGCAGCTGCTGGGCGCCGGCGGCGTCGCCGGCCTCCAGGGCGCGGGCGATGTCGATGTGCCCCTCGAGCAGGCTGCCCCAGGGCTGCCACCAGGCCCGGGCGTAGTCGGCGGCGCCGGGGGGCAGCGTGGCGGGGGCCTGGGGGTACTGGAGGAAGGCGATCTCATCGCCGGGCAGTCCGTGGTCCATGGGGCGGGAGAAGCCGTGGGCGACGTCGACCCGGTAGTAGGTGTCGGGGTCGTAGCCGCCCGAGGAGCCGGAGGTGACATCGGGGGCCTTGACCTGGATGTTGGTCTCGAGGCCCAGGGCGGCGGTGCCCTGGTTGATGGCGCTGGACAGGGCGTTGGCGCCGGCGTTGGCCACCGTCTGCTTGGCTGCGTTCTTCGTGGCGTTCTTGGCCCTCTGGAGGAATCCGGCCATGGTCTGGGTCCTTTCGGGAGGTTCGGTGGGAGGCGGTGGAGGGTGTCCCGCAGGGGGTCAGATGGAGTCCAGGGGGCTGGGGAACTCGGCGGGAAGGCGGTTGGCGGCCTCGATGCGCTGATCCCACATGGCCTCGGTGAAGGTGCCCTCGAGGATGGACTGGGCCAGGGCGTCGCCGGGGCGCATGATGTCCCGGACGGTCTGCAGGAGCAGCTCGCGGTGCTCGGTGTGGCCGGACCGGGTCATCGCCATGATGCTGGTGCCGAGATTGCCCACGGCGTTGAGGTACTCCATCTCGTAGTACTGGGGGGTCACGCTGTCGGGCTGGCCCTGCTCGGTCATGATCGTCCAGGCCTGCTGGATGTCGCGGCGCAGGGCCTCGGCCTGGGTGCGAGCGTAGAAGGGCAGCATCCGGCTCATGACGCGGTGGTGGGAGGTGACGTAGTAGACGTAGTGGACGAACTGCATACCGCCGATGTCGCTCCAGTCCTGCTCGGAGCGCTCCCACTCCTCGTGGCACTCGGCCTTGGCCAGGTCCTCGGCCACCATCGGGGCGGCCTGCATGGCCTGGGAGGGCTGGAAGGTCACGCGCGAGCCGCAGCCCTGGCAGGTGACGTAGACGGCCACGTGGTAGAGCTCGGGCAGGGCCACGGGGGCGCCGCACTGGCTGCAGGTGAAGGTCTGCTGGGCCTGGCGCCAGTCGGCGATGGCCTGGTCCCAGCCGCCCTTGGCCTGGGCGGCCTCGCCCTGGGCGAAGATGCCGTCGACGACCCGCTCCAGGCGGTCCTCGAAGTCGTCAACCCTGTGCTCGGCCTGCTCCCAGTAGGTCTGGAGCAGGGCGTGCTCATCCATGGACACATCGTCATCGTCCAGGTCCTCATAGGGGCCGAAGTGCTGCTCGTAGGCGCGCTCGGCCTTGGTGTGAAGGAACATGATCTGGCGCTGGACCTCCATGCGGAAGGAGCCGACCGAGGCCGGGTCCTTGGCCTGGAGCTCGGCGGCGGTGGGGGCGGCCTCGGCGGCGAACTCGCGGGCGCGGGCCTCCATGCGGTCCATGTAGACCTCCAGGCGCTGGGTCAGGGCCTGGAGCTGCTGCTCGTAGTGGGTGTAGTGGGCCATGTGTGTCTCCTCATGGTGGGGAGTGCTGGAAAAGCAGGATGTGGTCTGGGTGATCGTCTGGGGAGGGTGGTCTGGGATGGTGGGGCGGAGCGGGCCGGCCAGGCCGGTACCGGGGGCCGGTGCCGCGCGGCGCCGGGGCGGGGGGCCGAGGCGTCTGCGCGTCGGCGCAGCTCCTAGGAGCGGTAGGACTGTCCGGGATCGCCCTCCTGGCGCCCCGCGGTGACGAAGACGTAGCCGCAGTAGACGCACTCGGCCAGGTCGTAGGGCTCCTGGCGCCCCGCGCCGCAGCCGGGGCAGGTGCGCACCGTGGCTCCCAGCTCGTCGCGGGCGTACTGGATGGAGGAGGCGGTCGAGGCCTGCCCCTGCTGCTGGGCGCGGCGGCGCATCCGCTCGATGAGGGACTCGCCCATCAGAAGGCCTCCAGGATCTGGGCCTTCTTGGCCGCGTACTCGTCCTCGGTGATGAGCCCGGCCTCGGCCAGCTGCTTGAGCCGCTGGAGCCTGGCCACCGGGTCCTCACCGGCGGCCGGGGCGGCGGGCGCGGGGGCGGCGGGGGCCGGCATCGGCGGGGCCGCCGGGTACCCCTGCGCGGCGGCGGCGCCCTGGGGCATCTGGCCCATCATCATGCCCATGGCCATTCCGGCCTGCGTCCCGGCGCCCACCGCGGTGGAGGGGTCCCCGATGGCCGCGGCCGTCTGGAACTGCTGGAAGCGCTGCATATCCCCGACCATGTTCATCGAGGTGACGGTGTCGTAGTACTTGTTGACCTCATCGGGCAGGGTCACCGAGGCGATGGTGAATTGGGTGATGGACACGCCCAGGTCCTCGAAGTAGGGGGTGATGGCCGGGGCCAGCCTGGCGTTGACGGCCGAGAGGTTGGCGGCGACGTCGCGCACCGAGATCCCGGAGGTGGCCAGGATCTCCCCGAACTTCGCGGCGATGTAGTCGCGCAGCTGGACCTCCAGGTCCCGGATGGACAGGATGGGGTAGGCCCCGGCGTACTCGCGGAAGAAGCGGGCGACGTCGGTCACGCGCGCGGAGTAGGAGCCGAAGGCCCGCACCCGCACCTGCCCGAACTGGGGGTCGCTCATCATCACCGGCGCGGGCGTTCCCCACTTGAGGTCGACGAACTGACGGACCGCGACGTAGAAGACGTCGTAGATGTGGGGGGAGGCGAATCCGTACTTCCAGCCCGCCAGGTCCGACAGGACCGGGATGTTGTGGGTGGGCAGGGTGTGGGTGCCCGGGCCGTAGACCATGGAGGCCTGGCCCCGTGAGAGCAGCAGGGCCGCCTGGTTCTCGCGCACCACCAGCTGGGCGCCGGACTTGATGCGCCCGTCCTCATCGGGGAAGCGCCACAGCACCCACTGGGGGTGGGGGTCGAGGCACTCGATGATCTCTATGAAAGGGAGGCTGCGAGCCATGTTCCTGCTCCTCATCATTGCGCTGGGGATTGCGGTCGATGCGGAGCCGTATGCCCGGCCCTGGAGGTGAACGATGGGGAGTGCGCACTCACGCCGGTTCACGGGCCCGCAGCAGTGGAACACCCTGGGCGACCAGCGGTTCGATGCTAGCCCGCTGGAGGATTCAACTGCGAGCCGCTCCCCGTGGAGTGCATGGGGAGCCCTCCCCATCCCCATGGCTGCCCATTGACAAAACTTCCTGCCCGCTCGATTCCAGCGGCCCCAGCAGCGGGGAGCCTGCCGTGAATACTGGTCGTGTCATTGAGAGCCCGCCCACTCTATGGACAAGGTCACACCCTCGTCAGCCCGGCGCCCCGCCCGCCCTCAGCCCCGCCAGCATGCGGGCCCGGCGGGGAGGACGGCGCAGGGGCCGCACCCGGCCCACCCGCGGCCGACCCCGGTCAGGCGGCGCGCGAGCCCTGGCGCCGTCGTCGCCGGGCGGCCTGGAGGGCGGGGTCGGGCACGGGCACGGCGGCCACCAGGCGCCGGGTGTAGTCCTGCTGGGGGTCGGCCAGCACATGCCGAGTGGGCCCCTCCTCCACCAGGCGCCCGCCACTGAGCACCACGGTGCGCGAGGCGATGGAGTCCACCACCGCCAGGTCGTGGGAGACGAAGAGGCAGGCGAAGCCCAGCTCGGCCTGGAGCGAGCCCAGGAGGTCCAGGACCACTGCCTGGACCGAGACGTCCAGGGCGCTGGTGGGCTCATCGGCGATGACCAGGCGCGGTTCCAGGGCCAGGGCCCGGGCGATGGCGACCCGTTGGCGCTGCCCGCCGCTCATCTCGTGGGGGTAGCGCTGGGCCATAGCGGCGGGCAGCCGCACCGCCTCCAGCAGCTCGCGCACCCGCGCCTGCCGGGCGGCGGCATCGGCCTGGCCGTGCACCACCAGCGGCTCGGCGATGGAGGCCCCCACCGTGCGCCGGGGATTGAGGCTGGAGGCCGGGTTCTGGTAGACGACGCCGGTGGCGCGGCGCACGGGCAGCAGGTCGCGACGCCGGGCCCCGGCGATCTCCACCCCGCATACGCGCACCGAGCCCGAGGAGATGGGCACCAGGCCGGTGAGCGTGCCGGCGATGGTGGACTTGCCCGAGCCGGACTCCCCCACCATGCCCAGCACCTCGCCGGGGGCGATGCTCAGGCTCACGCCCTGCACGGCGCGCACCGGGCGCCGCGCGCCGCCGTAGACCACCTCCAGGTCTCGGATCGCCACCACCGGCTCCTGGCTCCCCGCGCCCCCGCCCGCGCTCTCCGTGCCCTGGACGGCACCGGGCCCGGCGGGGGCGGCGCTCCTCGCGCAGGCCGCAGCCTCGAAGGGGTCCTCCTGGCGCAGGGAGTCCAGGCGCGGCACGGCCGCCAGGAGCTGGCGGGTGTAGGGATGCTGCGGGCGGGAGAAGATCTGCGCCACGGGACCGCGCTCGACGATATGCCCGGCGCGCATGACGGCCACCTCGTCGGCGATGTCGGCGACCACCGCCATGTCGTGGGTGATGAGCAGGACGGCCAGGCCCTCCTCGGTCAGGGAGCGCAGCAGGTCCAGGATCCCTGCCTGGACGGTGACATCCAGGGCGGTGGTGGGCTCATCGGCGATGAGGACCGGGGGCTGGCAGGCCAGGGCCAGGGCGATGCAGGCGCGCTGGAGCTGGCCCCCGGAGAGCTGGTGGGGGTAGGAGTCGGCGATCCGCTCCAGATCCTCACCGCCTCCCAGGCCCACCCGCTCCAGCAGCTCCAGGACACGGTCCTGCACGCGGGCTCCCCCGCGCCTCCTCCAGCCCCACAGCGGGCCGCGAGCGCTGCGGGGTTCGCCGGAGCCGCCGGGTTCGCCGGAATCACGGCGCCTCCGCGCCTGGGCCCCCGCACCGGGGTGGGCCCGCACCGCCTCACCGATCTGGAAGGCGATGGTCTCCAGCGGATTGAGGGCGGTGGTGGGCTCCTGGAAGATGGTGCCCACCAGGCGCCCGCGCACGTCATCGAGCACCCGCCGTGGGGCGCCCACCAGTTCGACGCCGTCGAGGCGGGCCGAGCCGGTGACGCGGGCAGTGGGCGGCAGGAGCCCCAGGGCGCCCAGGGCGGTCACCGACTTGCCCGAGCCCGATTCCCCCACCAGCGCCAGGACCGTGCCGGCGCGCAGGTCCAGGTCGATCCCGGCCGAGGCGGGGTCGACGGCGCCGGCGAAGGCGACCCCGAGGCCGCGCAGGCGCAGCACCCCGCCGGTCTCCTGCGCATCGGGCCCCTGGGGGCCCGCCTCATGGGCGCCGGGCTCCTGGGCCCCGGTCATGAGCCGCTCACCCCCACGACCTGGTAGCTGGGGTAGGCGGGGTAGGACTCCACGAAGAAGCCCTGGACCCCGGAGCCGCGCAGGAAGGAGTTGCGCCGGAAGGCCAGGGGCACCACGGGGACGTCCTGGGCGATGGCGCGGTCCAGCTCGGCCCACTGGCTGCGGGCCGCCTCGGTGTCCAGGTTCGCGGCGGCCTCGGCGATGGCGGCATCGACCTTCTCGTTGGAGTAGCGGGAGATGTTGTGCCCGCCCTTGCCGATCTCGGAGGAGGCGAACAGAGGCTGGATATTGGCGTTGGCCGAGGGGTAGTCGGGGTTCCACGAGGCGATGGCCAGGTCGTAGGTGGAGCCGTCGCCCTGGGTGGCGCGCTCGTTGAAGGCCTCGGAGGTCTGGGGGTCGATGGTCACGCTCAGCCCGGCCTCCTTCAGGGACTGCTCCACCGCCTGGGCCACGGCCTGGTGGGCGGCGGAGTTCTGGGTGAGCAGGACCAGGGAGGGGACCTCCTTGCCTTCGAGCAGGGAGGCCGCCTTGCCCGGGTCGGTGGGGTAGAGGTCGTAGTCCTGGCGGCCCGGGATGCCCGGGGTGATGAGGGTCGAGGCGCTCACGGCCCCCAGCTCCCCGCCCAGGGCGGCCACGACCGCCGCCTTGTCCACGGCGTGGGCGATGGCCTGGCGGACCTGCGGATCGGTGACCCGCTCGACATTGATCGCCAGGTAGGTGGCGGGGCCGCCGTCGGGGGTGGTGGCCAGGCGATCCTTGGCGGCCGGGTTGGCGGTGACCTGGGCGAGCTGGGCGGCCGAGACCCGGTCGGCACCGAAGGCGGTGCGGTCCTGCCCGGAGTCGGCGATGAGCCGCTGGGAGGCGGTGGACTCGTCCTGGCTGAGCTCGAAGACGATGGAGTCGGGCAGGGCCAGGCGCACCTGGTCGGTGTCCGCCGACCAGTGGGGGTTGCGCTCCAGGGTCACCGAGGAGCCCTGGGCGGCCTGGGCCACGACGTAGGGCCCTGAGGCGATGGGCGAGGCGGTGTAGGTGGCGGGGTCGTCGCCCTCGGGTACCGGGGCGAAGGCACCCTGGGCCACGATCCAGGGCCAGTCCCCGAAGGCGCGGGTGAGCTGGAAGACGATGGTGGAGTCGTCCGGGGTCTGGATGGAGTCCAGGTGCTTGCCCTCATAGGGGCCCTCGTAGTCCTGGGCCCCGGCCAGGAGGGCCTTGTGGTAGGTCAGCCCGCCGGCCAGGGCCGGGGCGAAGGAGCGCTCCACCCCGTGCTTGATGTGGGCCGAGGTCAGGGGGGTGCCGTCGGACAGGACCAGGCCCTTCTTGAGGGTGAAGGTCCAGCTCAGCCCGTCGGAGCTGACGGTGCCGGTGTCGGTGGCCAGGTCGGGCACCAGCTCGACGGGCTTGCCCGGGGCCAGGCTCCAGGTGGTCAGCCGGCGGTGGACCAGGGCCAGGGAGGTCATGGGCATGGACTGGCTCTTGGCCGGGTCCCAGTTGAGGTCGGTCTCCGAGGTCAGGATCCTCAGGGTGCCCCCGGCGGTGGCGGTTCCCGAGCTCGACGAGGTCGCCGAGTTCGCTCCGCAGGCGGCCAGGGCCAGGGAGCCCAGGGCGCTCATGCCCGCGCCCAGGAAGAGGCGGCGCGAGGCGGTGGGGTGTGCCAGGCGCACGGCTGTGGTCAGCGAGAGGGCAGTGGGCTTGTCAGACATGATGTGTGTCCTTCCTGGGGGTCCGGGCCGGGAGCGGACCGGAGGGGTGGGCCCCGCGCGGTGGGCGGGGTGGTACGGAGGGGGCGGCGGAGCGGCGCCGCCCTTTAGACGCGGGGGTCGATGAGGGCGGCCACGGCGTCGACGATGAGGTTGGCCACCACCACGAAGGCGGCCGAGACGAGGGTCAGGCCCATGACCACCTGGATGTCGGAGGCGCCGACGGCGTCCATGAGCAGGGCGCCCAGGCCCTGCATGGAGAAGACCCGCTCGGTGATGACGGCCCCGCCCAGCAGGCCGCCCAGGTCCAGGGCGAAGAAGGTGAGCAGGGGCAGGGAGATGTTGCGCATGACGTGGCGGCCGATGACCCGCCTCTCGGGCAGTCCGACGGCGCGGGCGGTGCGCACGTAGTCCTCGCCCAGGTTCTCCAGCATCTCGCCGCGCACCATGCGGGCGTAGACGGCCGCGGAGATGAGGGCCAGGACGCACCAGGGCAACAGGAGGTGCCAGGCCCAGTGCAGGGGGCTCTCGCTCAGGGGGGTGTAGCCCGAGACCGGGACCATGTCCAGGGTGAAGCCGAACAGGAGGATGCCCAGCAGCCCCAGGAGGTAGGAGGGGGCCGAGACCCCCAGGACGGTGCCGGTCATGATGCCTCGGTCCAGGCGCGAGCCGCGCCGCAGGGCCGAGACCGTGCCCGCGGCCACGCCGATGACCAGCCACAGGACGGCGGCGCCGATGGCGATGGAGGCGGTCACGGGCAGGCGGTCGGCGATGAGCGTGCTCACCGGCGTCGACAGGCGGAAGGAGTAGCCCAGGCAGGGGGCGGCGCAGGTGATGGCCTGCGCCCCGTGCCCGAAGGTGCGCCCGGCGACGATGCCCACCAGGTAGTTCCAGAACTGGGTGTACCAGGGATCGGAGTAGCCCATGAAGGCCCGGGCCCGCTCCAGGTTCTCCGGGGTGCAGGGCTTGCCGCAGGCCAGGGCGGCGGGGTCGGAGGGCCACAGGGAGAACAGGGCGAAGGTGGCCAGGGCGGTGAGCACCAGGGTCAGCAGGGTCAGGGCCAGGCGGGAGGCCAGGTGGGCGGCCACGCGGGGTGCCAGGAGGCGGGCTCGGCTCCGGGTGCGTCTCATCGGTGCTCACCGGTCCTGGGGTCGAGGGCGTCGCGCAGTCCGTCGCCGAAGAGGTTGAAGGCCAGGGTCACCAGGAACAGGGCCATGCCGGGCGCCAGGAGGTACCAGGGGTCGGTGGCCACCCAGGTGATGGCCGAGCCGATCGTGCGCCCCCAGGAGGGGGTGGGCGGGGCCACCCCCACGCCCAGGAAGGACAGGGCGGCCTCGGCGGTGATCCGGCCGGGGATGGAGATCGTGGTGAACACGATGATGGTGGCCACCAGGTTGGGCAGGACCTGGGTGGTCAGGATGCGCAGCTCCCCGGCGCCCATGGCCCGCGAGGCCTGCACGAAGGTGCGGTTGCGGATGGCCAGGGTCCGCGATCGCAGGACTCTGGCGGTCGAGGGCCAGCCCAGCAGGCCGATGATGAGGATCATCACCGGCACGCGCGGCGCCGTGGCCGGGATGATCGCGGAGATCGCGATCATGAGCACCAGGTGGGGGAAGCCCAGGGTGATGTCGGTCAGGCGGGAGACCAGGGCGTCCCACCAGCCGCCCAGGTAGCCGGCGCTCAGGCCCAGGACGATGGCCACGGCCATGGACAGGGCGGTGGCGCCCAGGCCGATGGACAGGGACGTGCGGGTGCCCTCGATGACGATGGCCAGCAGGTCTCGCCCGGTCTGGGGCTCCACGCCCAGGGGGTGGGCGGTGCTGACGCCGCCCAGGGGGCCGCGGGGCACGCCCGAGGGGTCGAGCAGGTCGAGGTGGTAGCTGTAGGGGTCCACGCCCAGGGCCCGGGTCAGCAGTGGGGCCAGCAGTGCGACCAGGCAGGTGAGGATGACGACGGCGCCGCCGGTCAGGGCCCAGCGGTCGGCGGCCAGGCGGCGGGCCAGGTAGCGCCAGCCGGTGGGGCGGGCAGGCGCCTCGTCAGCGGCCTCGGAGGCCTCGGGGGCGGCTGCCTCGTCGGCGGCGTCGGGTACGGACAGGTCCTGGGCAGAGGAGGGCATCAAGGATCCTCACGAGCAGGGGAGCGCCTGGGCGCTCAGAGCGAATGGGTCACGGGCTGTCGTCAACGACAGCGGCAACAGCACATTCGCTTGGTCATCAACCGGATCCCTCCTGCGTGGGGCGCCAGGGTGGCGCGACGCGAATGAACGTAGCACTGCTTGCGCCGGGGACACCTCACCGACCGGCAATCTGAGACCATCGTCACCCCCTCGCCGACCTGCGACGGCGGCCCACCACGCGCACCGCTCCGCCCAGCGGCCCCGGGTCTCACCGGCCCGCGCCCAGGAAGCGGGCGACCTCCTCATCCCCGCCCTCCCGCAGCTCCTCCATGGGGCCCAGGGCGCGCAGCCGCCCCTGGATCATGACGCCCACGCGGTCGGCCACGGTGGCGGCCTCCTGGTGGTCGTGGGTGACATGGAGGGCGGTGGTGCCCTGGGTGCGCAGGATGCCGGCCAGCTCGACGGCCAGCTCCTCGCGCAGGGCCCGGTCCAGGGCGGACAGCGGCTCATCGAGCAGCAGCAGGCGCGGGCGGGGGGCCAGGGCGCGGGCCAGGGCCACGCGCTGGGCCTGGCCCCCCGAGAGCGTGGTCACCGGACGGTCGGCGAAGTCCGGCAGGCCCACGAGCTCCAGGACCTCGGCCACGCGCTGCTCGCGCTCGGCGCGGCCCATCCGGTTCAGCCCGTAGGCCACATTGCCGGCCACATCGCGGAAGCCGAAGAGCTGGCCGTCCTGGAACATGAGGGCGAAGCCACGCCGGTGGACCGGCACGCCGATGATGTCGCGCCCCTGCCAGGTGATCGTGCCGGCCGCCACCGGCTCCAGGCCGATGACGGCGCGCAGCAGGGAGGACTTGCCCGATCCCGAGGGCCCCAGCAGGGCCACCACCTCGCCGTCGGCCACGTCCAGGTCCACCGCCTCGACGGCGCTCAGCGCCGGGCCCCGGCGCGAGGCGGGGGGGTAGACCACGCTCAGGCCGCGCAGGCTCAGCACCGGCGGGGCACCGTGCTCTGTCATGAGGACTCCTTGATCGAGGGGGAGGCGGATCCGCTGGGGGTCGGTGGCGGGCCGGGCCGCGGCGTCCGGCGCACGGGGCCACGGGGCCCTCGGGGGCGGGCGGACCCCCGGCCCGCGGCCGCCCACCGGTTCTGGGCCTGCTCGCACACGATCATCAGGGCGGCGGTGAGGGCCGCCAGCACCACGCCCGCCGCCAGCCCCATCCCCTGGTTCTGGGCCCCGGGCGAGCCGATGAGGCGGTAGAGGACCACGGGCAGGGTCTGGGTGGTGGGCCGGGCCAGGAAGGACGTCGCCCCGAACTCTCCCAGGCTCGTGGCCAGCGCGAAGCCGGCCGCCAGCCCGGCGGCCCGCAGCAGGTGGGGGCCGTCGATGGTCGCCAGCACCCGGCCCGGGGCGGCCCCCAGCGCCGCGGCGGCCTCGCGCTGGCGCGGGTCGATGGCGCGCAGCGCGGGCAGGAGGGTGCGCACCACCAGCGGCACCGCCACCACCGCCTGGGCCAACGGCAGGATCCACCACGAGGCGGTCAGGCCCACCGCGGACAGCGTGATGAGGAAGCCGAAGCCCACCGTGACCGCCGAGACGCCCAGGGGCAGCATGACGGCGGCGTCGAGCAGGGCCGAGGCGCGGGCGAGCCAGGGCGAGCGGGGGCGCCGGGAGAGCACCAGCGCCAGGGCCGCACCCACCGTCAGGGCGATGGTGGCGGCGGCCGCCGCCACCTGCAGGGAGTGGGCGGCGGCCTGCCACACGGTGGCCGTCAGCGCATTGCGCTGCCCGGTGGTGCCCAGGTCGGTGTAGTTCGCCAGGGTCCACCGCCCCGCGCGGCGCAGGGAGCGCAGCACGAGCACCACCATGGGGGCCACCAGCAGCCCGAGCGCGACCAGGAGGGTCAGGGCCAGGGCGGGGGCGTCAGAGGCCCCCAGGCGCGAGGGCGCCACATCCAGGCGCAGGCGCAGGGCGGCCTCGTGGCGCTGCCTGGCCCGCTCGTTGACCCACAGGACCCCGGCGATGACCACCAGCTGGAGCACGGAGAGCACGGCCGCCGCGCGCAGGTCGAGATACTGGGCGGTGAGCACGTAGATCTCGGTCTCGATCGTGCCCACCCCCGTGCCGCCCAGCACCAGGACCAGGCCGTAGGCGGTGGCGCAGAACAGGAAGGCCAGGCTCGCGGCCGAGGCGATGGCGGGAGCCAGGCTGGGCAGGGTGACCGTGCGGAAGGCCCGCCACGGTGAGGCGCCCAGGGAGCGGGCCGCCTCCACCGCGCGCGGGTCCAGCCGGGACCACATCGTCCCGACCATGCGCACCACGAGCCCGTAGTTGAAGAAGACCAGGGCCGCCACGACCGCGCTCATGGTGCCGTCGAGCCCCAGTCCCCCCAGTGGGCCGCCGGTGGTCACCAGGGCGTGGAAGGCCACGCCCACGACCACCGTGGGCAGGACGAAGGGCACCGTGACGATCGCCCGCAGCACCCCGGCCCCGGGGAAGCGGCGCCGGTAGAGCACCAGCGCTCCGGGCACGCCCAGCACCACGCACAGGGCGGTGGCGGCCGCCGCCTGGAGGAGGGTCTGGCGGATGATGCGCCAGGTGCGCTCGCGCGTGAGGACCTCCCCGAAGCCGGAGACGTCCAGGGCACCGTCGACCAGCAGGCCGCGGGCCAGCAGGGTGGCCACCGGCCAGGCGAAGAGCAGGGCGAGGAAGCCCAGGGGCAGGGCCACCGCCAGGGCCCAGCCGCCCCTCTCGGCCCAGCCGGGGCGCGGGCCCCGCGGCCTGCCCCGGCTCACGAGCCGGCGGCCTGGGTCCAGGCCTGCAGCCACGTCTCGCGGTTGGCGGTGATGTCGGCCGCGGAGACCTCGATGGGCGCCTCCGCCAGGGGGCCGAACCTCTCCAGCTCGGTGGGCAGGGCGGCCTTGCCGTCCACCGGGTACATGTACATCTGGCCGGGGATGTCCTCCTGGACCTTGGTGGAGAGCATCCACTCCACGAAGGCCCTGCCGCCCTCGGGGTTGGCGGCGCCGGTGAGGACCCCGGCGTACTCCACCTGGCGGAAGGCGGTGTCCAGCAGGGCCGCGGTGGTGGTGGCCGACTTGTCCTCGGTGAGGGTGTAGGAGGGGGAGGAGGCGTAGGACACGACGATGGGGTAGGCGCCCTCGCCCCCGCCGGCGGTGAAGTCGGTGTAGTAGGCGTCCGTCCAGCCCGCGTCGATGCGCGCGCCATTGGCCACCAGGCTCTTCCAGTACTCGGCGAAGCCGTCGGCCCCGAAGTGGCCGACGGTGGCCAGCATCCAGGCCATCCCCGGGGAGGAGGTGGAGGGGTCGATGGCCACGAGCAGGTTCTTGTACTCGCTCTTGAGCAGGTCCTCGAAGGTGGCCGGGGCGCTGAGCCCCTTGTCGGCGAAGTAGGCGGTGTCGATGTTGAGGCACACATCGCCGACGTCGATGGGGGCCAGGGCGGGGGTGTCGTCCACGAGGTAGGCCTCGGCGCCGTCGGGCAGGGTGACGGTGACGGTCTGGTCGACGATCCCCTCGGCCAGGGCACGCGAGGCGTAGGTGTTGTCGATGCCGAAGAAGGCGTCGCCCAGGGGGGCGTCCTTGGTGAGCACGAGCTTGTTGACCAGCTCGCCGGCGTCGCCGGAGGCCACCAGGGACAGGGTGTAGCCGGTGTCGGCCTCGAAGGCGCTGATGAGGTCGTCGGAGACCTTGAAGGAGTCGTGGGTCAGCACGGTGACGCTCGCGCCTCCCCCGGCGCCCGAACCCCCCGAGCCGCCCGAGCCGCAGGCCGCCAGGGCCAGGCCCAGGGCTCCTGCGGCGGCGCCGCCCAGGAGCCGGCGCCGCGAGGGGGCGTATCGGGCCGGCCCGGGGGCGCCCGGCTCGGGGTGGTGGCCGGGGGCGCGGTGCGCTCGCCCGGCGGGGCTGGTGTGCCTGGTGGTCATGACTGTCCTCCTGGAAGAGTGCCCGGAGGGCCCGGGCACGCCGCGATGCGGCGCCCGGGGAGATGTTCTCGACTTCCTTCGCCGGTGCTGGCCGGAGCAGGTTCGAGGGTCTGCGGCTGTGCGCACTCTCAGCGCCGGGTCCCGGCCCGTCCGCGGCGCCGGGGTGACGCTCCCCTGTCGTGGTGGCGAGTCTACGTCCCCTCCCCACCCTGCTGCACATCGTCAACCGGGGCCCCACCGGATCATGCGGAGAACCCCGGGCCGAGGGCCACCAGGCCCGCCCAAGATGTGCAACGCGGGCCGGTCGTGCGCGCAGCGGCCCTGGTACGGCATGATCGTCCCGACACCGGGGGCCTGACCGGCCCCGGGAGCAGCCGGCGCTCCGCGCATCCCGCAGCGGGGCGCCCGAGATCACCGGACTCGGAGGATTCATGGCCAAGAAGGACAGCAACGGCACGGACTTCACGTGGAAGGCGACGGCCGCGGTCGCCACGCTCGCCTCGGGCTTCGTGGCGGAGAAGGTCGTGGCCCTGGGGTGGAGGGCCATCACCGGCAAGCCGGCCCCTCGCGAGGAGGACCAGCTCCTGAACTACCAGCTGACCGAGGTCGTGGTCTTCGCCGTCATCTCGGGGGCGACCATCACCCTGGTGCGCGAGCTCGGCCTGCGCCAGGCGGCCAAGTGGTACAGCCGCCACCGTCCCTCCAGCACCCCCGCCCCCAAGGCCATCAGCGCCTGATGGCACTGGGCGCCCGGCTCGGGACTGCCGGGCCCGCCGTGCACTGCGACCCCGTTGTCGCCTGGCCGGCGCCGCTCCGCGCCCTGCCTGTGCTGCCGGGGCCGGCCAGGCGTCCGCAGACGGCGCTCCCCCAGGGCCGCCACTGCGGGCTCCTACACTAGGAGGGCGCCGACGGCGGCTGCGGGCGGCCCGGCCGGGCGCCGTCGGCACGCCCCTGGCGCCCCCCTGACCTCGTTGACGCATCTGAGGAGAAGCCGAGCCGATGAGCGCTGTGCAGATCGTCTGTGCCGTCGTCGTCATCATCACCACGACGATCGGGCTGGCTGTTTTCGCACGCGCCTGCTGCACTATTGCCGCCCGCATGGCGGTGGGACGCGCCGTGCCCCGCGCCCGGCTCCGGCCGGTGGGCAGGCGCCTGGCCCTCATGCTCGGTGCGGTCGTGGGCCACACCGCCTTCAAGGGGCGGCCCCTGATCCGGGCCGCCCACTGGCTGGTGATGGTCGCCTTCCCGCTGCTGTTCCTCACCCTGGTCTCCGGCTACGGGCAGGTCCTGGGCGGGGCGTCCTTCTCTCTGCCACTGATCGGCCACGCCGCCTGGTGGGGGTGGGTGGTCGATGGGATCGCCTGGCTCTCGACGGCGGGGATCGTGGGGCTGACCGTCCTGCGCTGGCGCCTGACCCGCGCCGGGCGCGCCGCGCCCCCCTACCCCCAGGACTCGGAGGGCGGCAGGCGCCCGCGCACCTCCCGCTTCGCCGGGTCGACGTCGTGGCAGGGCCGGTTCGTCGAGGCCACCATCATCGGGGTGGTGGCCTGTGTGCTGGTGCTGCGGATGCTGGAGCACGCCCACCTGGCCCTCTCCCCGGATGCCGCGCAGCGGGCCCTGGCCTCCTGGACGCACTTCCCGCTGACGGCCTGGAGCGGGCCGCTCCTGGAGCCCCTGGGGGCGCGGGCACTGGAGAGCGCCATCCTCATCACCGCCACGCTCAAGGTGGTGCTGTCGATGAGCTGGTTCGTGGTGGTGGGCCTGCAGCCCTCCATGGGTGTGGCCTGGCACCGCTTCCTGGCCTTCCTCAACATCTACGCGCGCCGGGAGGCCGACGGCTCCAAGGCCCTGGGGCCCCTGGAGCCGATCCTGGTGGAGGGCGAGCCGCTGACCGAGGCGAGCATGGAGCGCCTGGAGGAGGCCATGGATGCCGCCGAGTCCGGCGAGGGCCCCGAGGTGCGCCTGGGGGTGGGGCGCATCGAGGACTTCACCTGGAAGGGGCTGCTGGACTTCTCCACCTGCACCGAGTGCGGGCGCTGCCAGGACCTGTGCCCCGCCTGGAACACGGGCAAGCCGCTGTCCCCCAAGCTGCTGGTCATGGCGCTGCGCGACCACCACGCGGCGGCGGCCCCCTACCTGCGGGCGGCCAGCGCCCTGGGTGTGGAGCCCGAGGAGGTCACCGGCGAGATGGTGGCCCAGCGCCCCGCCTCCGGCGGCCCGGTGGGCCGGGCACTGGGCATGCGCGATGGCCTGGCCCGGGGGACGGATCTGGGCCAGGAGGCGGGCAGCGCCCACACCGGTGATGTGCTCGGTGCGCTGCTGGCGGCCAAGGCGGCCCCCTCCCCGGAGGGCGTGGCCCAGCGCCCCGCGCCCCTGGCCGGTGAGGTGATCCCGCCCGAGGTGCTGTGGGCGTGCACCACCTGCGGGGCCTGCGTGGACCAGTGCCCGGTGGATATCGAGCATGTGGACCATGTGGTGGATATGCGCCGCCAGCAGGTGCTCATGGAGTCGGCCTTCCCCAAGGAGCTGGGCGGCATGTTCCGCAAGCTGGAGTCCAAGGGGAACCCCTGGGGACTGGCGGCGCGCAAGCGCATGGACTGGGCCAAGGGGCTGGACTTCGAGGTGCCGGTGGTCGGGGCGGATGTGGAGTCCGCGGCCGAGGTGGACTACCTGTTCTGGGTGGGCTGCGCCGGGGCTTATGAGGACCGGGCCAAGCGGACGACGCGGGCGGTGGCCGAGCTGCTGCATATCGCCGGGGTGAGCTTCGCGGTACTGGGCGACGGCGAGACCTGCACCGGGGACCCGGCCCGGCGGGCCGGTAACGAGATCCTCTACCAGATGCTGGCCGCCCAGAACGTGGAGACCCTCAATGAGGCGGGGGCGCAGCGCATCGTGGTCACCTGCGCGCACTGCTTCAACACGATCGCGCGGGAGTACCCGCAGATCGGCGGCCGCTACGAGGTCCTGCACCACACTCAGCTGCTCAGCAGGCTGGTGCGCGAGGGCCGCCTGAAGCCGGTGGCGCCCCAGGCGCCTGACGGTGGGCCGCTTGGGGATCGGGGCCAGGGGGCCCCGGCGGACGCGCCAGTCCTGACGGCCCGGGCGGACTCCTCCCAGGAGGACACCGGCGAGGCTGTCGAGGCGGCGGAGGCTGCGGCGTCGGCTGGCAGCAGGGAGCCGGGTGGCTCGGGCGAGCCGGACCCGCGGGAGGCGGCCCCTGCGGCGCAGACCCCACAGGCGCCGACGATCACCTACCACGACGCCTGCTACCTGGGGCGGCACAACCGCCTCTACTCCCCGCCGCGCGAGCTGATCGAGGCCACGGGGGCCACGGCGGTGGAGATGCCGCGCAGCCGGGAGCGGGGCTTCTGCTGCGGTGGCGGCGGGGCGAGGGCCTTCATGGAGGAGTCCATCGGCACGCGCATCGCCGCGGAGCGCTCGCGCGAGGCGGTGGGCACGGGGGCGCAGGTGATCGCCACCGCCTGCCCCTTCTGCACCACGATGCTCTCCGACGGCGTGGCCTCCCAGGGCGCCGAGGTGCGCGTGGCCGACGTGGCGACCCTCATGCTGGAGGCCGTCCACCGCGGCCAGGGCTGAGTCAGGGCTGACGCCGACCGAGCCCCAGCACGGCATACAGTCAGTGCACCTGATGCCAGAGTTT
This sequence comes from Actinomyces capricornis, assembly GCF_019974135.1. NCBI lineage: Bacteria > Bacillati > Actinomycetota > Actinomycetes > Actinomycetales > Actinomycetaceae > Actinomyces > Actinomyces capricornis. The sequence goes on along the minus strand of NZ_AP025017.1, from coordinate 1,575,463 downwards.
TCTGGCATCAGACCGGATCTGGCTCATTGTGGGGGTGGTCGGGGTATTCGCCGCGCACAACCTCGAAGAGATCGCCCACCTGCCGCAGGACCTGGAGACCCTGCCGGCCTGGATCAAGAAGGCGGGCCCATGGCGCGACGTGCGCTCCTTCACCGTGGCGACCAGCCTGCTGACGGCGGCCGTAGGAGCCGGTTTCGGCGCCGGTCATGGGGCTGCTCGCCGCCCGCGTGCTCTCCTCCTCCACCCGCTCACTGAGCACAGCCGCTCGCCGACGGATCCTTCCTGTGGGGAATATGACGGCGCTGCCCGCGATAGTCGGCTCTCTTGCGCTCGGGCGATTCCTGACCCGCAATGAACGCCAGCAGGAAGGCTATGACCGTCCTTGCACATCGGGATGAACGATGAGGACCGGCCCTGGACCCCGAGGGGCGGAACCGGTCGTGATGCCCTCACCATAGCTGCCCGGCGGGCTCAGGATCACCAGGGGCGCGTCACATCGACTGTGCTCTCCGCCCACTCGGTTCCTACTCGACCGCAGATCGACCCTTGTCGACGCAGATCCGCCCCCTCTCACGGGGCGGATCTGCGTCTTGACGGGCAGCACCGAGGCCCAGGCCCGTACCGGTCCCTCAGGCCAGGGGCTGGCGCTCGGCCCACTGCTCGGGGCTCAGGCGCCGCCCGGTGTAGAAGGGCGTGTCCTCGCGCACGTGCAGGCGGGCCTCGGTGTAGCGCTGGTGGTGGATGACGCCCTCCAGGCGGTCGAGGGTGTCGGCCTCGAAGCCCAGGATCCACTCGTAATCGCTCAGGCCGAAGGTCGCCAGGGTGGAGCCCTTGACGTCGGGGTACTTGGCGTACCCGTTGCGCCCGTGCTGGGCCATCATGCGCGAGCGCTCCTCAGGCGCCAGCAGGTACCACTCGTAGGAGCGCACGAAGGGGTAGACCATCACCCAGTCGCGCGGGGCGACCCCGCCGAAGCAGGCGGGGATGTGGCGGCGGTTGAACTCGGCGGGCGTGTGCAGCCCCATGCAGGACCACACCGGCTCCAGGTGGCGGCCCAGGGCACTGGCCCGCAGGCGGTGGTAGGCGTCCTGGAGGACCTCGGGGTCGTCGTCGAGCCACCACACGAGCAGGTCGGCGTCCGAGCGCAGACCGGCGACGTCGTACCAGCCGCGCGTGGTGACCCCGGAGCCCTCCACGAAGTGGGAGGACTCCCCGATGAGGCGCTCCCGGGCGGGCTGGGCGGCGGGCAGCGGCGAGATCAGGCGGAAGACGCCGTAGAGGGCGTAGTGGTTGCGGTTGTTGACCTCGTCGAGGTCGACGTCGGTGGCGTCGCGCGGGTCGTAGTGGGGGCGGCGCTCCTCGTCCTCGAAGCGATGCACACCGCCCTCCGGCTGCGTGGCCTCCCCCGGCACCTCACCCTGCGAGGGCGGGGGGCCGGCGGGGGCCGCCTGGGCGTCGTCGGGGTGCTGACTGTGGGTCATCGGTCTTCCTTCTCTCTCTTATCCGGCTCGCGCCGATGCTGACCGGCGCTCCTGCCTCGCCTCAACCTACCCGGCCACGGGCTCCTCCCGACCGCACGGGCGGCCACGCACTCGGCTCAGCCGCCGCGGGTACCAGCATGCCCCTGGCCCGGATGCCCTCCGTGCCCGGTGGCGGGGCGGCAGCAGTCGGGCGGGCAGACGGTGTGGAAGGGGCCCAGGCCGGTGGTGGATGTCGGGCGGACGGCCTCCCCGCGTGCCGCCGCGGCCCGCTCGGCCAGGACGTCGACCAGGGAGGCGACGAAGGCCGGGTGCGTACCGGCGGTGGCGGCCCGCGCGTAGGGCATGCCCAGGGCCTCGGCGGTCTCGCGCGCCTCGGTGTCCAGGTCGAAGACGACCTCCATGTGATCCGAGACGAAGCCGATCGGGGCGACGACGACGGGCACCCGGCCCTGGGGCGCCTCCTGGGCCAGGGCCTCCAGGCGGTCGTTGATGTCGGGCTCCAGCCATCGGGCCTGGGGCGGCCCGGAGCGCGAGCAGTAGACGAGCTCGTGCTCGGGCGGGCGGGGCAGTCCCAGGCGCTGGACCACCTGCGGGACGATGGCCTCGATGAGCGCCTCGTGCTGGGCGACGTAGGAGACTTCGGTGGACAGATCGGGGCTCATGCCGGGCTCCAGCACCACGGGCTCGGCAGTCCCGCTCGCCCCGGCCGGCCCAGCCCCGGGGCGGGCCGGGGAGGGGGCTCCCTGGCCGGGCCGGGGCGCGGATCCCTCCTCCATGGAGGTGGGCACGGAGTGGGTGACGAAGACCAGGCGCACGTCCTGGGCTGCGATGCCCTGGGCGCCGAGCTCCTCATAGGCGGCGACGATGGCGTCGGTGTTGGCCTCCAGCATCCCGGGGGTGTTGTAGTAGGGGCGGGCCTTGTCGACGACGGGCACCTGGGCGCCCAGGGGCCGCCCGCCCCTGCCGCCCACGCGGGCCACGGCGTCGGCCTCGGGGCCCTGGCCGGTGGCGCCGTCGGTGCCGGACTCCAGCTGGCCCAGGGCCGCGCTGACATCCTCGCGGTACTGGCGGCACCCGGAGTAGGAGCCGTAGGCGGAAGTGGTCAGGGCCAGGACGCGGCGAGCACCGGCGTCGGCCAGCTCGCGCAGGGCCTGGCTGACGAAGGGGTGCCAGTTGCGGTTGCCGATGACCACCGGGACGCTGGAGCCGCGGCGGGCCAGCTCGGCGCGCAGGGCCTCCAGCAGCTCGGCGTTGCGCTCGTTGATCGGCGAGGCGCCCCCGAAGCGCTGGTAGTGGCCGGAGACCTCCAGCAGTCGGGAGTCGGGCACGCCCCGTCCGGCGGTGGCGTTGCGCATGAAGGGCAGGACGTCGTCGGGACCGGTGGGGCCGCCGTAGGACAGCAGGAGCACGGCGTCGTAGGGGGCGAGCAGATCCGTGTCCGGATCGGCGGTCAGGTCGATGGACTCGACGGCCGCCGGCATGGCCCGGGTGCTGGTGATCCGGGCTGCGTCGTCCAGGGCGCCCGCCTCTCTCACGTCGGTCATACTGCCTCACTCTTATCAATATGGTCCTGAACAACATCAGACCCTATCACCAGGGCGAGCGCCTCCCGGTAGGCCTCCTGCTGCCCGGCCTCACCGGCGCGACGGGCCTGAACGGTGGGCTGATGAAGCAGACGGGCCGCCAGGCGATGCAGGGCGCGCTCGGCCTGGGCCAGGGAGACCATGGGCTCGGGCGCAGGGGCCGGCTCAGCCCCAGTCCCGGGCCTCGCCCCCGGCGCGGCCCCGGTCCGCCGCCCCGGCTCCGCACCCCCACGATCCGGGGCAGCCGCGGCGCTCACGGGGCGCAGCCGCACCGCCTCCTCCTCCACGGCCCGGGCGGCATGGGAGCGCAGCCCCGCGATGAGGGCGTCCATGCGGCGCCCGGCCAGGCTCCGCTCGAAGTCGACGAGCTCCTCCTCCACGATTCGCCAGGCAGCCTCCACCTCCTGGCCGGCAGCCCGGGGGACGGAGGCCTGAACGTGATCCAGGTCGAGGTGGATGATGCCGGGCAGCTCGGCCACCGCGGGCTCCACATCCCTGGTCAGGGCCAGGTCGAGGAGGACCCGGACGCCGTGCCGCGCGGGCTCCAGCCCCTCCATGAGCCCACTGGTCAGCACTGGCGAGCCCAGGCCCCGGCAGGTCACGACCAGGTCGGCCCGATTCAGCGCCTCGCCCAGCCCCCCGGGCGGCACGGCCTGGAGGCCGCGCTCCTGGGCGAAGGCCCGGGCCCGGTCGGTGGTGGAGTACACGCCGATGCGCCCGGCCCCGCGCTCACGCAGTGCGCCGACGGCGGCGCCGGCGTAGGAGCCGGTGCCCACCAGGAGCACCCGGCACTGCGAGAGCGCGGGCAGGTGGGATCCGGCCAGATCGAGACCGACGGCGACGACGCTGCGCCCCCGTCCCGCCAGGGCCGTCTCCCCCGCCACCCGGCGCGAGACGATCGAGGCACGCTCGACGGCGCGGATGATGGGAGTGCTCAGCGTGCCCTCCGCCGCAGCGGTGCGCTGGGCCCGGCGCAGCTGGCCGGCGATCTGGCGCTCACCGACCACCATGGAGCGCAGCCCGCAGGCGGTGGCGAACAGCTCACGGTGGGCCTCCTGCCCGGCGAAGCCCACCAGGTGCAGGTCGCCGGCGGGCAGGCCCGCGCGCTTCGCCAGGAGCCCGGCGAGGGCATTGGCCAGGGGGCTCCGGTCCGCCTGGGGCGAGGCGGGCTGACGGGCGGGGTGCGCGAATGGATCATCGGCCTCAGCCGCATCGTCTCCGCCGGCCTCACCGGGCTCCTCACCCGTGTCCACCAGGAGGGACAGGCGGTTGCAGGTGGACAGCACGAGCGCTCCTCGCAGCCCGAGCGGGGCGGCGAGGAGATCGGGCCCCAACTGCGGGGCCACCGCCCCCAGGCGCGCGACGACATCGAGCCCCAGGTGGCGGTGATCGGCGGAGAGAAAATGAATAGCCACTGCCTGCGCATTGAATCATCAGGGGACCCTGTGTGCACAATTGGCGCACTGTCGGCGCAGCATTGTGGTGACAGCGCGTCAGAAATATGTTCATGACGCCGGGTCACCTCCTGATAGCACCAGAAGACCCGCGTCATGGCAGCGAAAACCACCCGATAAGGAAACCCTCGCACAATGACAGGCCTTTCGTCGAGATATTCCAGGAGCATCACGCCGCACCAGCACCCATCCCGCGACTCCGATGATTCTGAAAGCAATTCGTCACAGAATTCGCGCAGTGGCGGCGCAGCGCCTCTCGGCAGCCCTGTCCCGCCACTCCTGGAGGCTCTGGGCGGCCGCGCACCGGCCCGCACACCGGTGTGGTTCATGCGCCAGGCGGGCCGCTCCCTGCCGGAGTACCGGCGCCTGCGCGCCGGCCGGCCCATGCTGGAGTCCTGCCTGGATCCGGGGCTGGCCGCCGAGATCACCCTCCAGCCGGTGCGCCGCCACGGCGTGGACGGCGCCGTGCTCTTCTCCGACATCATGGTGCCGCTGCTCCTGGCCGGCGTGGGGGTGCGGATCGCCGAGGGCGTGGGCCCCGTCCTGGACTCCCCGGTGCGCAGCCCCCAGGACATCGAGGCACTCATCGCCACCAGCCAGGACAGCGGCCGCGCCCCCCGGGGCCGCCTGACCCCCCAGGCGCTGGAGCCCATCGCCCAGGCGGTGGGCCGCGTCGTCGCCGAGCTCGGCGCCCCCGGCCGTCCTGGCGCCCGCGAGCACCTGGGCCCACGGGCCCGCGCCGGCCTGGAGCACAGCGCCGGACAGGCGGGCTGGACACCGGTCATCGGCTTCGGCGGGGCCCCCTTCACCCTGGCCGCCTACATGGTCGAGAGCCGCCCCAGCCGCGACCACCTGGCGGCCCGCACCCTCATGCACTCCGATCCCGCCGCCTGGGAGCAGCTGATGACCTGGTGCGCCTCCATCACCGGCAGCTTCATGGCGGCCCAGGTGCGGGCCGGGGCGGCGGTGGCCCAGCTCTTCGACTCCTGGGCGGGCAGCCTGTCCCCCACCGACTACCGCGAGCGCGTGCTGCCCTACTCCGCCCTGGCCCTCCAGATCGCCGGCGAGGCGGTCAGCCCCACCACGGGCCGGGCGGCGCCGCTCATCCACTTCGGCACCGGCACCGCCCGGCTCCTGACCGAGATGCGCCGCGACGCCGACGCCGTCGGGGTCGATGAGCGCATCGGGCTGCGCGAGGCCGCCGAGATCCTGGCGGGCACCCCGGCCGGGGCCTGCCCCGTGCAGGGCAATATCGACCCGGCCCTGCTGGCGGCCCCCGAGGCGGTCCTGGGCCCGGCGGTGCAGCGGTGCCTGGAGGAGGGCGGGGCCGCTCCGGCCCATGTGGTCAACCTGGGCCACGGGGTGCCGCCGGGCACCGACCCCGACGTGCTCACCGGCATCGTCGCCCAGGTGCACGGCTCCGACTCCTGGCGCGCGGTGGCCCGGGAGGGCTGGGACCCGCAGCGGGACGAGGAGCCCGGGGCATGAGCGGCCCGGTGGCCTCGCGGTGGGACGCCGTCGTCGTCGGGGGCGGGATCGCGGGCCTGAGCGCCGCCTGGGAGTTGGCGCGCGCGGGCCTGCGCCCCCTGCTGGTGGAGGCCCGCGGCTACACCGGGGGGCTGGTGGCCAGCGCCCCCATCGCCGGGGTGCCCATGGATCTGGGGGCCGACAGCTTCGCCGACCGGGGGCGGCGCGCCCGCGGCGGCGCTCGGGACGGTGCCGGGGACAGTGCCCCGGAGGCCGCTCGCAGCGGTGCTGCCAACGGTGCTGCCAACGGTGACGGTGCGCCAGCCGATGGCGGCCTGGGGCCGAGCGGCCTCATGGCCGAGCTGGGCCTGCGCACTGCCGCCCCGAGCGGGCGGGCCCACCTTTTCCTGCCCCCCGCCCCGGACTGGCCGGACGGGTCGGCGCCGCCCCAGGAGCAGGAGTGGTGCATGCACCGTTTCCCCGCCGACTCCTTCCTGGGGATCCCCGCCGACCCGATGGCCGACGACGTCGTGGCCATCATCGGCGCCCGGGCCGCCCGCCAGGCGGCGCGGGACCGCGAGCTGCCCGGCACCGTGGGCACCGGCCAGGCGGGTGATCTGGCCTCCTTCGTCAGGGAGCGGATGGGCCAGGGCGTCCTGGACCGCCTGGTGCGCCCCGTCGTCGCCGGGATCCACAGCGCCGATCCCGGCTCCTTGGCGGTGGACAGCGTGCTGCCGGGACTGCGCGGGGCCACGGCCCGCCTGGGCTCCCTGGGGGCCGCGGTGGCCGAGATGCTCGCCCAGCGCCGCGCGGCCGGTCAGCGAGGTGGGGACCTGGGCGTCGTCGGCGGGCTGTTCCTGGCCGTGGAGGCGATGCGCCGCGACATCGAGGCGGCGGGGGGCACCGTGCTCACCCGCACCGGAGGCCAGTGGCTCCGGAGCGAGGGGCCCGGCTGCTGGCGCCTGGGGCTGGCCCCCACCGGCCGGGGGCCCACGCCCTCCGCTGAGCCGGTGCCGGTGGGCCCCGTGTGGGAGGTGAGCACGGCGCGCCTGGTCCTGGCCTGCTCCCGCACTGCCGCCCTGCGGCTGCTCGATGGCCTTCCCGGCCTGGAGGCGCAGGTGGAGGCGCCGTCGGGCTCGGCCATTGCCCGGCTCATCCTGGTGGCCCGCGCCCCTGGGCTCGATGAGGCCCCCGTGGGCTCGGGGCTGCTGGTGGCCCCCGCGGTGGAGGATGGGGCCTGCCCGGTGGAGGCCAAGGCCCTGTCGCATCTGAGCGCCAAGTGGCCCTGGATCGGCCGGGCCCTGCGGGAGCGGCACGGCCCGGGGGTCCATGCCCTGCGCCTGTCCTACGGGCGGCCCGGGGCGCCGCGGCCCCGCGTGGACCTGGACCGGGCGCTGCGGGAGGCCTGCGCACTGACCGGAGTGGATATTGCGCCGGAGGAGGTCATCGACCACAGGCTGGTGCGCTGGGACGAGGCCCTGGCCCCCACCACCCCCGAGGGCCGCGAGCGCGTGAGGCGCCTGGAGGGGCGGGTCGCGCAGGCCGGGGGCGTGGGGCTCACGGGGGCATGGGTGGCCGGCAGCGGCGTGGCCGCCGTCGTGGCCCGGGCCCGCCGGGTGGCCCGGGGGCTGGTGGACGGCGCACCTGCGGCGGGTAGTCGAGCACCGGGCGCGAGTGGGAGCCATGGCACCGGGGACGACGGGGGGCCGGGTGCGAGCAGGGAGAGGATCAGCGGTGATGAGAACAGACGAGGAGCCGCTCATGGATGACCAGCACGAGGGCCGCGGCGACGGCGACCGGCGGGCCCGGGCCGGAGGGCCCCAGGACCTGCGGGAGCCGGGTCGGTGGGAGGCGGGCCTGCGCCTGGGGACGCGGGGCTCGCGCCTGGCCCTGACCCAGTCCGAGCAGGTGGCCCGCGCCCTGGAGGGGGCTGGCGGGCCACCGATCTCGATGGTCACCGTGCGCACCCGGGGCGACGGCGATCGCACGCCCCTGCGCGACCTGGGAGGCGTGGGGGTCTTCGCCGCCCGACTGCGCCTGGCCCTGCTGGGCGGGGAGGTGGATCTGGCCGTCCACTCCTGCAAGGACCTGCCCTCCGCGCCGGCGGAGGGCCTGGAGATCATCTGCACGCCCGCCCGCGAGGATGCCCGCGATGCCCTGTGCGCCCGCGATGGGCTGGGCCTGGAGGAGCTGCCCCCCGGGGCGCGGGTGGGCACCGGCTCCCCTCGCCGCGCCGCACAGCTGCTCGGGCTGCGCAGCGACCTGGAGGTGGTGGACCTGCGCGGCAACGTGCCCACGCGCCTGGCCCGGGTGCGCGGCATGGCGGGGGCGCTCGGGGTGGGCCGCGATGAGCCGGTGGCCCCGGCGGTGCGCGACGCCGAGGGGGACCTGGACGCCGTCGTGCTGGCCATGGCGGGGCTGGAGCGCCTGGGCCTGGGGCACTGCGTCACCCAGGTCCTGGGCGTGGAGGAGATGCTGCCGGCCCCGGCCCAGGGGGCGCTGGCACTGGAGGCCCGGGCGGGGGCGCTGCAGGACTGCCCCGCGCTGGGCCGTGCCGCGGCCCGGCTGGAGGATGCCGCCACGCGGCTGGCGGTGACGGCCGAGCGCGCGCTCATGGCCGCCCTGGGGGCGGGGTGCGCGGCTCCCCTGGGGGCCTGGGGCCGCGTCGTCGAGGTGGACGCGCAGGCCCCGGGGCACGGCCCCATCCCTGGGAGCGCGGCGGGAGATGCTGCCGGTGGTGGGGCCCGGGGCGCTCAGGGCCCCCAGGGGCGCGGGGCGGCGGGCAGCGTCCGGCTCCTGGAGCTGCGCGCCGTGGTCTGCACGCCCGATGGTCGACGGCGCGTGGCCTGCACCGAGCGGGTGGCCCTGGGCCCGGCCGGGCCCCACGGGCAGGGGCGGGCCCTGCACCCGGCGGGTCGGCACGACGCAGCCGGGGGCCAGGCGCCCGGGCATGACCGGGGTGCTGCTCGCCTCCCGGCCTCGCAGCCCGACCTGGCGGCGGCGCAGGAGCTGGGCGCCCGCGCGGCGGCGGTCCTCCTGGAGGGCGGTGCGGGCAGGATCGTCGACCTGCGCGCCGGCAGGCCGGGGAGGCGGTGACGCATGCCCTCCCACCCGGATCCCGACGCGCTGCCGCCCTGCACTCCACGCCCGGCCCCTGGGCCCCCAGCCCGCACATCCCACAACGCCGTGGCCGACGCTGCGTCGCCTGGTGCCCCTGCCGCGCCGGCGGCCCCGGCCCGGGCTGGCGCAGGCGCCCCCCATCAGGGTGCCGCCGATATGGCGCTGGTGGGCCGCACGGTGCTCCTACCGCGCCGGCGCGATCCCGACGCCCTGGCCCAGGGCCTGGCCGAGGCGGGGGCCCGGGTGCTGCGGGTGGCCCTCACCCGCACTGTCACAGGCCCCCGGCAGGAGCAGGGCCTGGCCCGCCTCAGCGAGGATCTGGTGGCGGGCGGGGCGGCCTGGCTGGTGCTGACCTCGGCGCGCACCGTGGAGGCCCTGGCCCCCCACCTGCGCCGGGCCCAGCGCGCCCGGGGGGCCGGCGCAGCGCCGGGGGATGCGGCCGAGCGGCGGTGCGAGCACGCGCCGGGCAGCCCCACCGCTAGCGCACCCGCCGGCACGGGGGCCCCGGGTCCAGCCGGACGCACCGGCCCGCCACACCACCCCAGCAACCCCAGCGGTCCCGGCGGTCCCGGCGGTCCCAGCGCCGCGACCGGGCCGACCGGCACGCCCCCGCTGGGCGGGCCCGCCGCAGCAGTGCGGGTCGCCGTCGTCGGCCCGGCCACGGCCCGGGCCTGGGAGGAGGCCACCGGCCTGACCCCGGACCTGGTGGCTCGGGGCAGCGCCGCGGCGCTCCTGGACCTGCCCGACCTGGCCGGCGGCCCACACCCCCCGGCAGCGAGCCTGGGCGAGAGCGGCGCAGACAGCGCAGACAGCGCAGACGGTGCGGCCGGCGCATCCGGCTCAGCCCCCGGGCCGGGCGCGCCCCCCTCCCGGACGGCCCCGGATGCGCTCGCGCCGGCCGAGGCGCAGCGGCGCCTGCTCCTGCCCGCCTCGGCCCTGGCCGACCCCGCCCTGGCCCAGGGGCTGCGGCGCGCGGGCTGGGAGGTCGAGCAGGTCGAGGCCTACACGACGCGGGCCCTGGAGCCCGGGGAGGTGCCCGATGAGCTGCGGCGGGCCTGGCGCCCCCGGGGCGGCGATAGCGGCCCCGATAGCGGCCCTGATGACGGCACTGGGCACGGCTGCACGGGCGGCGTGGACGCCGTCGTCCTGACCGCGCCCTCCACGGCCCGGGCCATGGTGGAGCTGCTGGGCCGCCCCCCGCGCGCCACGCGGCTCGTGGCCATCGGGGCCACGACGGCGCGCGCGATCAGGGGCCTGGGCCTGGAGGCGGCGGCGGTGGCCAGTGCGCCCACGCCGGCCGGCGTGCGCGAGGCCGTGGAGGAGGCCCTGCGGGAGCCATGAAGGCGCCCCGCAGAGGCGGCGCTGCACATCTTCAGAGCCCGAAGAGCCGACCCCGGCCACACGATCCGCATGATCCCGCCACCTGCCCCCGCACCGGGCAGGTGAAGATGTGCAGCACGCGGGCGCGCGCCCCTGACCCGCGGCATCGCCCGCTCATGCCATCCTCATCCCACCACCGCAGTCCACGAAGGATCGCCATGACCCCCAACGCCACGCCCGGCCCCGCCCCGGCCGACACCGATGCCCATGCCGATGCCACCGGCCTGCTGGCGCGCCACGGCATCCCGGCCCCTACGCCGCCCGCGGTCCGGCCCCGGCGGCTGCGCACCACCCCGGCCATGCGGCGCCTGGCCCGCGAGCACGTCGTCGACCCGGGCAGCCTCATCCTGCCGGTCTTCGTGCGCGAGGGCATCAGCGAGCCCCACCCCGTCGAGTCGATGCCCGGCGTGGTCCAGCACACCCTGGAGACCCTGCGCCGCGAGGCCGCCGCCTGCGCCGAGGCCGGCATCGGCGGCATCGACCTGTTCGGGGTGCCCGCCGTCCGCGACGAGACCGGATCCCAGGCCTGGGCCCAGGAGGGCATCCTCAACCGGGGGATCGCCGCCGTGCGCGCCGAGGTGGGGGACGCGCTCGTCGTGTGCGCCGACACCTGCCTCGATGAGTTCACCAGCCATGGGCACTGCGGGGTGCTGCGCGGCGCCGGCCCCCGCGCCGGGGAGGTGGACAATGACGCCACCCTGCCCCTCTACCAGGCGATGGCGGTGGCCCAGGCCCAGGCGGGAGCCCATATGGTCTCCCCCTCGGGGATGATGGACGGACAGGTCGCGGCGATCCGCGGCGCCCTGGACGCCGCCGGGCACGAGGACGTGGCCATCCTGGCCTACTCGGCCAAGTACGCCTCGGCCTACTTCGGGCCCTTCCGGGAGGCGGTGGGCTCCACCCTCACCGGGGACCGGCGCACCTACCAGCAGGACCCCGCCAATGGTCGCGAGGGACTGCGCGAGGCGGCCCTGGATATCGCCGAGGGCGCCGACATCGTCATGGTCAAGCCCGCCGGCCCCTACCTCGATGTGCTGGCGGCGGTGGCGGCCGCCAGCCCCGTGCCGGTGGCCGCCTACCAGGTCTCCGGGGAGTACGCGATGGTCGAGGCCGCCGCCCGCAACGGCTGGGTGGAGCGCGAGCGCGTCATCGCCGAGTCGCTGCTGGGGATCGCGCGCGCCGGGGCGGACATGATCCTGACCTACTGGGCCCGCGAGGTCGCCGAGAACCCGGCACTGCGCTGAGTGGGGGCCTCCGACCGCGCCGGAGGCTGAGGGACGGGGGCGGTCGGGGAGTCGGCTCCCGCAGAAGGCGGAGCAGCCCGGAGAAGAACGGCCCCTGCGGCATAAGCGAACCTACGAGTTCGGGTTAGCGAACCTACGAGATGGGTATAGCGGACGTGCAACGCAGGTGTATCAACCTTCGCGGATCATTCCATGGGGCCACTCCGTCATCGACCGCAGGAATCTCATTGAGCGGATCGTGCGAGGCGGGTATCCCGCAATCCGCCAGGCCTCCCCCCGGCTCCATGGCCGCTGGCTGGACGATTATGTCAACCGCCTCCTTCACGTGGATGCTGGCGACGATGGCAGCCGGACCGATCCGGCCCGGCTGGAATCGCTTCTCCGGCTCATCGCGGCCAACCAGTCCGGCGAGCTGGTCAAGGCACGGCTGGCTCAGGAGGCCTCCCTGCCCGCCTCCTCGGTGACCACATATGTGGATGTCCTGTCGCGGCTCTACCTCATCGACACTCTTCGGCCATGGGAGCCGAACCTGACCACGCGGGAGACGGGGCGACCCAAGGTGATGGTCTCGGATTCGGGACTGGCGGCGCGACTGATGGGGCAGACCGCTGGCTCGCTGAGCGACATGGTGACCGGATCCACCATGCTCGGCTCGCTCCTGGAGGGCTTCGTTGCTGCGGAGCTCAGGGCGCAGCAGGAGTGGAGCGAGACGGCCTATCGGCTCTTCCACTGGCGAGACCGCAACGGCAAGGAGGTGGACCTCATCATCGAGCTCGATGACGGCGGTATCGTCGCCGTCGAGGTCAAGAGCACCCGGTCCTTGCAGGGGCGGCACTTCGCCGGCCTCGACTTCCTCAAGGACCGGCTGGGCCCGCGCCTGCGGGCCGGCGTGGTGCTCGCGCCCCTGGATGAGCCTCTGCGCTACGCCGACCGGCTGTGGGGCCTTCCCGTATCGGCGCTCTGGCAGTGAGGCCGGCCGGAAACCGCCCGGCCCGTCGATCCAGGCCCCCGCTGCCTCTGGGCACGGCGCCCAGAGGCAGCGCGGCACCGCCCGGGCGCGCCGGTAGACTCCCTGGACGGCAGAGCACTCGCCGTCGTCGCACGCCCGGTGCACCGGGCGCGAGAGCCCTCCGCCCGCCCACAGCCGCCCCGCCCGTCCTCACCACCGCAGGAGCACACATGCCCCACCAGGAGCCCCCCGCCCCGGAGACCCTGACCAATGCCGAGCTCTTCGCCCAGGCGCGCACCGTCATCCCCGGGGGCGTGGACTCCCCCGTGCGGGCCTTCGGCTCGGTGGGGGGCACGCCCCGCTTCATCGCCTCGGCCAGTGGCGCGCGCCTGCGTGATGCCGAGGGCGCCGAGCTGGTGGACCTGGTGGGCTCCTGGGGCCCGGCCCTCCTGGGCCACGCCCACCCCCAGGTGGTCGCGGCCGTCCAGGAGGCGGCGGCGCGTGGGCTGTCCTTCGGGGCCCCCACCCATGCCGAGACGCTCCTGGCCCAGGAGGTGCGCCGCCGCGTCCCGGCGGTGGAGCGGGTCCGCTTCGTGTCCACCGGCACCGAGGCCACCATGACGGCGGTGCGCCTGGCCCGCGGGGCCACCGGCCGCGACCTGGTGGTGAAGTTCGCCGGCTGCTACCACGGGCACTCCGACGGCCTGCTGGCCGAGGCCGGCTCGGGTGTGGCCACGGGAGGCCTGCCGGGCAGCGCGGGGGTGCCCGAGGCGGTCGCCGCCCAGACCATCGTCCTGCCCTACAACGACACCCAGGCGCTGGGCGAGTGCTTCGCCGCCCAGGGCCCCCGGATCGCCGCGGTCATCTGCGAGGGCGCGCCGGCGAATATGGGGATCGTCCCGCCCCTGGAGGATTTCAACGCCGAGATCCGCCGGGTCACCGCCGAGCACGGGGCCCTGATGATCCTGGACGAGGTCCTCACCGGATTCCGGGTGGGGCCGGCCGGATGGTGGGGGCTGGAGGCCATCGACGGCTGGAGCGCCCCCCAGTCCGGCGCGGGGAGGGCCGACGACGGCGCACCGGGGCCCGCAGGCGCCCCCTCCTGGCCGGGCCAGGACTGGCGCGAGCGCGCCGCCTGGGTGCCCGACCTGCTGACCTTCGGGAAAGTGGTGGGCGGTGGGATGCCCCTGGCCGCCGTCGGCGGGCGGGCCGAGGTCATGGACCTGCTGGCGCCCCTGGGCCCGGTCTACCAGGCCGGGACCCTCTCCGGCAGCCCCCTGGCCACCGCCGCGGGCCTGGCCACCCTCCAGCTCGCCGACGACAGCGTCTACCGCCGCGTGGAGGCCACCTCCCGGGCCATCGCCGACGTCGTCTCCCGGGCCCTGGAGGCCCAGGGCGTGGCGCACCGCGTGCAGCGGGCCGGCTCCCTGTTCTCCCTCATGCTGGGCCAGGAGGCCGCCGAGCGGGGCGTGGTCGACTATGAGGCGGCCCGCACCCAGGAGACCTGGCGCTACGCCCCCTTCTTCCACGCCTTCCTGGAGGCCGGGGTGGCCCTGCCGCCCTCGGTCTTCGAGGCCTGGTTCGTCTCCGCCGCCCACGGCGAGGCCGAGATCGAGGCGATTGCCGCCGCAGCGCCGTCGGCCGCCCGGGCTGCGGCCCAGGCCCAGCCGGCCTGAGCACCCCCGCGCCCGGGGCCGGGCCCCGGTGCCTGGCGCCCTCGGACTCAGGGCGCCGGGGCCAGGGTGCCCTCGAAGGCGGCGTACTCGGCCTCGGAGGCCAGGGCGATGACGACGCGCAGCCGGGAGTAGGGGTGGTCGGCCATCCACTGGGCCAGCGCATCGAAGGCGACGGCGGCGGCCCAGGGCTTGGGGTAGCCGAAGGCACCCGTGGAGATCGAGCACAGGCCCAGGCTGTTCATGCCCAGCCGGTCGGCCAGATCCAGGGCACTGGTGTAGCAGGAGGACAGCAGGTAGCGGTCCTCGCGGTTGGGCGGCCGGTTGTCCTCGGCCATGGGGCCCACCGAGTGAATGACGTAGAGGGCGGGCAGGTGGTAGCCATTGGTGAGCACGGCCCTGCCGCTGGGCTCCCCCGTGCTGCGGCGGGCGGGGTCGGCGGCCTCGGCATCGGCCATGTAGCGGGCGCACTCGGCGCGCAGCCCGGGCCCCGCCGCGGAGTGGAGCATGTTGTCCACGCAGCGGTGCCCGGGAACGAAGCATCCGAGCATGCGCGCATTGGCGGCGTTGAGCACGGCGTCGGCCCGCAGGCGCGAGAGTTCGCCCCGCCACAGGGCCACCCGCTGCCCCAGGGCCCCGGGCACGCCATGAGTGGCGGCCAGATTCGGCAGGGACAGGGCGTCCTCAGCACCCCGGGCGGCGGCCTCGGTGGCCAGGAGGAGGTCGAGATCCCTGGCGGCGGCGATCGGCAGGGGGCCGGGCGGGCGCGTGGTGAGCAGGTAGTCCAGATAGACGCGCAGATCCCCCGCATCGGCGGGGAGCGTCAGGTCCCCCCAGCTGGTGACGACAGGGGGGTCGGTGCGGATGAGGGAGAGGACCAGGCGCAGCAGGAGGGCCTTGCGGTCGCGGATGCCGCCGCGCGCGTCGAGGACACCCGCAGCGGACCACGGGTAGGAGCCGTTGGCGACATCGGGATCGTTCGCGGCGTGCGCGAGCATGTCCTCCACATCGCCCGGGATTCCGCCAAGACGGCAGCCGCTCATCTACCCTCCTCGCCTTGCCTGAGCACACCATAGCCCGTGCAGCGCATGGGAGGGCACCGGCCCTCACAGGCCCCCGGAGCCCCGAATCGGCGTCATTGCAGCAACAAAACCGATACGCAACCGTGACCTGCGAGGAGACTCACGTCATTGCCATGTGCTTCTCACTGCGATTCGTACAGGCATCGCCATAGGAGTAGACAGAGTCTCATAGGAGATCACATCGTATGGGACGCGGCCCGTCACGTGCCGGCAGTACGGCCGAGAGCGGGCAGGGAGCCGGGGCCCATGCCCCGCCCGGCTCAGCCCTCCTGCTCGGCGATCTTGGCCTTGACCTCGTCCATGTCCAGCTCGCGGACCTGGGTGATGAGGGCCTCCAGGGCGGAGGCGGGCAGGGCGCCGGCCTCGCGGTAGACCAGGACGTCGTCGCGGAAGACCATGAGGGTGGGGATGGAGGAGATCCCCAGGGCGCCGGCCAGCTCCTGCTCCTCCTCAGTGTTGACCTTGGCGAAGGTGATGTCCGGGTTGGCCTCGGAGGCCTTCTCGAAGATCGGGGCGAAGCGCTGGCAGGGGCCGCACCAGGAGGCCCAGAAGTCGACGATGGTGATGCCCTCGCCGTGGATGGTGCTCTTGAACTCGGGGCCGGTGATGTTCGTGGTGGCCATAGGTAGGACCTTTCGATCGGTGATGTCAGCAGGGCTCAACACGTGCCGGCCTCAACCTATTCCTGGCCCGTCCTTGCTCTTGATCTGCACAGCCCTGACCTGCCGCGGCGCAGGGGGCACGCAGCCATCGGCCGGCCTCGTGACCTGCGGGTGGCTGCCCTCAGCCCTGGTCGCAGGACAGGTGCACGGGCTCGGCCCCCAGGAAGAAGCGCCGTGCCATGCGGCTGAAGGCGTGGGCGTCGAAGGGCCGGTCGCTCATCAGGGTGTAGCGCTGGGTGCCCTCGTGGATGGTGCAGCCCGCGGGGGTGAAGCCGTTGCGCTGGTAGAAGGCCAAGCGGCGACGGCGCTGGTCGAGGTTGGGGGCACCGGCCTCGACGGGCTCGATCTCCAGGACCACGGGCCGGCCCGCGGCCCTGCGACGCACCTGCTCCAGGATGCGCGAACCGTAGCCGCGTGAGCGCACGGAGTCGTTGACCGCCAGGTAGAACAGCCACACCATGGTGCGCGACTCCACGGTGTAGGTCAGCCCGGCCAGCACCTCGCCGTCGTACCAGGCGCGCAGGGCCACGCCCGGCAGTAGCGACATGAGCCGCATATGCCACAGTGGGGTCTGCTCCTCCTCCGGGAAGGCCCGCCGGTAGAGGGCGATGACCTCCTGGTCCCCGGGCCGGCACCCGGTGACGGTGCGCGACTCCAGGCCCCCGCCGGACCAGGCGCCTCGCGCCGCGCCGGAGGGCATCCTCCGGAGCGGCGCGAGGCCTCTGCGTGGGCTCATGGGGGCGGCGGGGTCAGGCACCGCGCAGCTCGGCAGCCAGGAGCTCGGCCAGCTCGACGGCGTTGAGGGCCGCGCCCTTGCGCAGGTTGTCCCCCACGACGAAGAACTGCAGGCCGTGGCCGGGGGCGAAGGCCTGGTCGGCGCGCAGGCGGCCCACGAAGGTGCCGTCGCGCCCGGCGCCCTTGAGCGGGCTGGGCACGTCCTGGAGCTCGACGCCGGGGGCGGCCTGGAGCAGCTCGCGGGCCCGCTCCACGCTAATGGGCCGCTCGAACTCCGCGTTGACGCTCAGGCCGTGGCCGGAGAAGACGGGGATGCGCACGCAGGTTCCGGAGACGGCCAGGTCCGGGATCTCAAGGATCTTGCGGGACTCGTTGCGCAGCTTCTGCTCCTCGTCGGTCTCCCCGGAGCCGTCGCCCGCGTCATTGCCGGCCCAGGCCACGGCGTTGAAGGCGATGGTGTCCACGTAGACCTCGGGGGCGGGGAAGTCCACGGCCCGCCCGTCCAGGCCCAGGCCCTCCAGGTCCTGGCCGACGGCGGCGCGCACCTGGCCGGCCAGCTCGGCCACCCCGGCGCGCCCCGAGCCGGAGACCGCCTGGTAGGTCGAGACGATGAGCCGGACGAGCCCAGCCTCCTCGTGGAGCACCTTGAGGGCGGGCATAGCGGCCATGGTGGTGCAGTTGGGGTTGGCGATGATGCCCTTGGGGCGGTGGCGCAGGGCGTGGGGGTTGACCTCGGAGACCACGAGGGGCACCTCGGGGTCCTTCCTCCAGGCCGAGGAGTTGTCGACCACGACGGCGCCCGCGGCGGCGAAGCGCGGGGCGTACTCCTTGGAGGTTCCCCCGCCGGCGGAGAAGATGGCCACATCGATGCCGGTCAGGTCGGCGGTGGCCACGTCCTCGACCTCCACCTGGGCGCCGCGGAAGTCCACGACGGTTCCCGCAGAGCGGGCCGAGGAGAAGAAGCGCACGGCGCGGGCGGGGAAGTCGCGCTCATCCAGCATGGCGCGCATGACGCGGCCGACCTGGCCGGTGGCGCCCACGACGGCCACGACGACGCCGTCGGCCGGTCCGCTGTAGGTGTTCACGGGTGCGGTGCTCGCAGTGCTCATCGTCCGGTCCCTCCGTAGACGACCGCCTCGGCGGCCTGGGTGTCGAGGCCGAAGGCGGAGTGGACGGCGCGCACGGCCTCGTCGAGCACGGCGTCGTCGACCACCACCGAGATGCGGATCTCGGAGGTGGAGATCATGTGGATGTTGACCCCGGCCTCGCTCAGGGCCCCGAAGAGCCTGGCGGAGACGCCCGGGTGGGAGCGCATGCCCGCGCCCACCAGGGAGAGCTTGCCGATGTCGGGGTTGAAGTGCAGGGACTTGAAGCCCAGCTCCTCACGGGCGGCCTCCAGGGCGGCGCGGGCGGCGGCGGAGTCGCCGTCGGGGCAGGTGAAGGAGATGTTGGTCAGTCCCGTGCCCTCGGCGGAGACGTCCTGGACGATCATGTCGATATTGGCGTCGGTGCCGGCGACGATCTCGAAGATGCGGGCGGCGGCGCCGGGGACGTCGGGCACGCCCACCAGGGTGATCTTGTCCTGGCTGCGGTCGTGCGCGATGCCGGAGATGACGGGGGCTTCCACGTGGTCCTCCTTGGCTGAGGGGCGGGGGCGGGCGCTGGCCCGGGCGGAGATGGCGTTGCGGTGGGCGGTGTCGACGTCGAGGGCCGAGGGGCCCTCGACCAGGGGGTTGGCGCTGCGCGGCGCTCCGGCCCCCGAGGGCGCCTGCCCGGCCGTCGCGGGCTCCTGCCCGGCGGGGACGGGCGGCGCGGTGTCGGCAGCAGTGTCGGCGGCGACGACGTCGTCGAGCTGGGCGGCCGCGGCGGAGGGGACGAAGGCCCCCTCGCGGCGGCCGTCGTAGATCCAGGTGCCGGTCCGGTCGGAGAAGGAGGAGCGCACGTGCAGGGGAACCCCGAAGCGGCGGGCGTACTCCACGGCCCGCAGGTGGAGGATCTTGGCCCCGTGGGCGGCCAGCTCCAGGGTCTCCTCGCTGGAGAGGGCCTCCACGCGCCGGGCACTGGGCACGATGCGGGGGTCGGCGGTGAACAGGCCGTCGACGTCGGTGTAGATCTCGCACACGTCGGCGTTGAGGGCGGCGGCCAGGGCCACGGCGGTGGTGTCGGAGCCGCCGCGCCCCAGGGTGGTGACGTCCTCGACCTCGTTGATGCCCTGGAATCCGGCGACGATGGCCACCGCCCCGGACTGGATGGAGCGGGCCACGCGCTCGGGCAGGACGCCGACGATGGAGGCGCGCCCGTACTTGGAGTCGGTGAGCACCCCGGCCTGGGCGCCGGTGTAGGCCTGGGCCGGCACGCCCAGCTCGTGGATGGCCATGGCCAGCAGGGCCATGGAGATGCGCTCGCCCGCGCTGAGCAGGATGTCCATCTCGCGCACGGGGGGCTCGGAGGTCAGGGCCCCGGCCATGTCGAGCAGCTCGTCGGTGGTGTCCCCCATGGCCGAGACGACCACCACGACGGTGTTGCCCGCCTCCCGGGTGGCCACGACGCGGCGTGCGACGCGCCGCATGGCGTCGATATCACTGACGGATGATCCGCCGTACTTCTGCACGACCAGTGCCATGGGGTGCTCCTCGGGTCCTTGTGCCGGCTGGGGAGGCCAGCCGCCTGCCGCTCCCGGCGGCGGGCGCCGCACCCGCGGGATCGGACCTCGCCGCGGACGGCACCCACGACGGCGTGACTGGGGCAAGCATACGGCTTCCCCCAGGAGGGAATGTCGGCATCCCCATGGTGAGACGGGGCGAGGGACGGGGCACCGGCCAGGTGGGTGTTAAGGCCGGGGTGCCGCGTCGCGCTCAGCCGCCTCAAGGGCGGTGTCCATGGCGGTCCACACGCGCTCGGTCAGGCGGCGCCGCTTGCGGCTGAGCCTGTCCAGCGCCTTGCGGAACAGGTCCTCCTTGGAGATCCAGGCCGGGCTGGCCGAGCGGATCTCGCTGAGGAGGCTGACCAGCTCGCGCGGGTGGATCTGCTCGATGCCCTCGACATGGTCCAGGGCATAGCGGCGGTACCGCACCGGCTCCCCCGCGCTGGCCATGCTCACCCACACGAAGTCCTCCTGGTCGATATAGGCGAAGGCGCTCCCCAGCGCCCGGCGGATCCCCTGCTCCCGGGAGGCCACGGTGCGCGTGAGGCCGAAGGCCCGGCAGACGTGGACGGCGAGCCGGTGGAAGGCCAGCGGCGACTCGACGGCGCAGATCTGCCTGGCGACGCGGACCACCTCGGCGCGGGCCTCGGGATCCGGGCGCGCGCCGGCCACGGCCCGGTCCAGGGTCTCGCGGGGCAGCACCTGGGTGCGCCGCCACGGGGTGTACTCCGGGGCCCTGACGGCGCTCAGCGCCTGCGCGCCCTCACTCTCCGCTGCACGCTCCTCCTGGGCAGCAGGGCCAGGCGGCCCCGCTGGAGCCCCGGCACCCGCAGCCCTGCCTGCGGCAGTGGCAGGGGCGGCGGCCTCAGCGGTGGCCTCAGTAACGCCGTCGGCGGTCGCGGTGCCCGTGGCAGGTGCGGCCCCGGGGGCCTCGGGCGGCGTCGGGGTGCTGACAGACCCCGCGCCCGCAGGGCCGCCGGGCGCTGCCGCGTCCTCCTGAGCCGTGGAGGCCCCGACTCCGGGGCCCGCGGGCGCCACGGACCGGCCCCCGGAGGCCTCGACCAGCCTGTCGATGACCGCCTGCCTGTCCTGGACCCACTCGGGGGCCCAGATGCGCTCGACCCGCGGCCAGCCCATGCGCTCCAGAACGTCGACGGGCAGCAGGTCGCGGTCGGTCACACTCATGCGCCCGGACCACTGGGGGCCGTCGAGCAGGACGGCCACCCGCGGGTCATCGGGCCGCCCCGGGCGAGAGAGCACCAGGTCGATGGTGAAGGAGGACTGCCCCACACCGGTCTTGACCTCGAGCCCGGCTCTGCGCAGCTCCTCGGCGATCTCGTGGCGGTGCCAATCCACCTGGGCCCGGGCCGGCGAGCCGGCGGCGAAGAAGGAGGGTGGCGCGCCCCCGTCCCGCGCCATCTCGAGGTAGGCGCGCAGGTCCTTGATCCCCTGATGGGTCGATCGCTCGGCGTGCAGGTCCTCGGGATCGAAGCTGACGAAGACGATGATCTGGCGGCGGGCCCTGGTGATGGCCACGTTGAGGCGCCGCTCCCCACCGGCCTGGCTCAGCGGCCCGAAGGTCATCGGCACCTGACCGCGGGCGTTGGTCGAGAAGGTCACCGAGAACAGGATCGTGTCCCGCTCCTCGCCCTGGACGTTCTCCAGGTTCTTGATCAGCAGGCCATCGGGGTCGTCCAGAGCGGCCACCACCCGGGGCGGCCCCTCGGCCCGCAGGCGCTGCTCGATGAGGTCCCTCTGGTTCCGGTTGAAGGTGACGATGCCCAGGGAGGGGGCCTGCTCCGGCGAGGCCTCGAAGCGCCTGATCACCTCCATGACGATCTCCCGGGCCTCCTGGGGGTTGGTCCCGGTGCGGGCCCTGGGGTACTTGTAGCGCTCCTCGTCCCGGATGTAGTGGCCCTTGACCCGGCGCATGGAGATGCCGTGACCGCCCGGGGAGTCGTCGGGCCTGGCCTCCATCCCCAGCGGGCTGGGGAAGGACGCCAGGGCGCCGTCGTAGTAGTGCCGGTTGGAGAAGGCGATGAGGGACTCCACCCTGCTGCGGTAGTGCCAGGTCAGGCGGTGGCGGCGCACGCCGCCGGCCAGGCACTGGGTGAGGATCGAGTCCTCCTCCCGAGCACCCCCCTCCCCCGAGTCCCTGGCGGCCGCGCTGGCCACAGCCGTGGGCGGCATCTGCTTGGGATCCCCGACGACGACCACGGAGCGGCCCCGTCCCATGGTCCCCACCGCATTGGCCACGGGGATCTGGGAGGCCTCGTCGAACACGACGATGTCCACGAACTGGCGGTCGGCGGGGAAGAAGCGGGCCACGGAGTCGGGGGAGACCAGGATGCAGGGGGTCAGGGCGGTGACGAGGTCCCCGTAGGAGTCCATGATCTCGCGCACGCTCATACCCCGGCGCCGGCGGTGGATCTCGTCGCGCAGCCCTTGGGCCCGCTGGCCCGCACCGGCCAGGGCCTCCTCGCGGTTGCGGGCGACCACGCTCAGCAGCTCGGCGGCCAGTGCGCCGCGCAGGCGCTCCTGGGCCTGACGGTAGGAGTCCAGCAGGCGGGCGTGCGCCGCCACATCGAAGGCCTCCAGCCCTGCCCGGCGGGAGCGCTCCACGAAGGAGGCCTGCGCGACCCGTCTCCTGGTCGCGTCATCCAGGACCCGCAGGTCGGGGGCCGCGCCCCTGCCCCCGGGGCCGCCCGCCAGGCCCCGGGCCGGGACGAGCAGGCCGCCGGCGGCCTCCGTCAAACCGGCGCCCTCGAGGAAGGAGGCGGCGTCGTCGGGCCCCTGCGGGAGCCCACCGCCCCACCAGTGCTCCGACTCCGAGGGGATCGCGGCCACCGCCTGCCCCGGTGAGACCAGCTCGGCGCGCGCCGCGTAGTAGGAGAGGCCCACGCAGTTGGGCCCGTGCACCCCGGCACGGTAGGCCTCCAGGTGCTCCCGGATCGCAGCGATGGTTCGGCGCTCGGCCCCCAGGCTCCCGGGCACCGGGCCGGGCCCGAGGTCCAGGGCCTCGCGCAGGGCCTGGCGCACCTGCGCGGGCCTCATGCGGTTGTCGTGGAGGTTGAGCACGAGCCCGCCGATCCCGGCATCCCGGCTCAGGCGCCGGGCGACGACGTCGAGGGCCGACCTCTTCTCCGCCACGAACATGACCGTGCGCCCCGTGGCCAGGGCACGGAAGATGAGGTTGGCGACGGTCTGGGACTTCCCTGTTCCCGGCGGGCCCTCGACCACGAAGCTGCGCCCGGCCACGGCCTCGGCCACCACCCGGGCCTGCGTGGCGTCGGCGGTCAGGGGCAGGGCCTCGATGACGGTGTCGATATCGGCCTCCGGCGCGGCGCCGGCCGGGTCGGCGAAGGGGCTCGGGGGCGCCTGGACGAGGTGGCCCACCAGGGGATTGGCGGCGATGCTCGGCCAGTGCTCATCGAGGTCCCGCCACATCCGGTAGGTGGAGAACTGGAAGAGCCCCAGGTGCACGGTGGAGGACACCGCGTCGTTGCGGCCCTCCTGGCGGAGCCTGCGGCGGACCCGGTTCAGGGTCGACTCCAGGTCCAGGCCGTGCTCATCGTGCAGGGGCCGAGCCAGCTCTGCCAGATCGATACCGGTCTCCTGGGCGAAGCTGGTGAGGAAGGAGTGGTTCGGGGTGGAGATCCCCGTCTCGTCGAGCTCGATCCCGTACTCGTCGTCCTCCCTCCCGGTGCGATGGAGGGTGACCGGGATGAGGATGAGCGGGGAGCGCACCTGGCGCCCGCCCATCGACCACTCCAGGGTGCCAATGGCCAGGTAGAGGTTATTCGCCCCGGTGTCGTCAACGATGGTCTGGGCGCGGGCCGCCAGGGACTGGAGGGTCGCCGTGTAGTCCTTGCGGGCCAGTGAGGTCTCCACCTGGCGGTGCTCGGCCAGGAGGCGGGCCGCCCGGCCCTCCTCCTGGGCTCCGGGCCCGCAGTGGTAGTGGGCCGGGCGCAGGACGATGAGCTCGCGGTCGTTGATCAGGTCCTCCAGGCGCCCCACCAGGTCCTGAGGGACCTCGAGCTCGATGGGCGCGTCGGTGGAGGGCGCGTCGGTGGAGCGCAGGGGGCGGTTGATGAGGGGGTTGCGCAGGGTGAGGTCGAGCAGGCTCCGCTTCCACCCCTCGATCCGCGGCGGAACCACCCGGCCGGCCGAGCCGCTGATCGGGGCGCCGGCCGCCTCGGCCAGTGGAGCGCTGGGAGCCGGCGGGGCACCGCTCCCACGAGCAGCCGGGCTGGGGCGGTGCTGGTGCGGCGTCGGGGTCGGGGCGGCCTGGGGCACATCGGCCGGGCCGGGCAGGCCGAGGATGCGGATGAGCTCGTGCACCTCCTCACGGCCCTGTGGGGAGCCGATCAGGCGCAGGACCTCGCCGACCGCCACCAGCGCCGCCAGTGCCTTGCCGTCGTCGAAGGCCTCGCCGTGGACGGCCTCGTTGCGCAAGCGGCGCACCTCGTGGAGCTTGCCCGCCAGGCCCGCAGGCAGGCGGAGGAGGTAGCGCCCATCGCTGCCGCGCCTGGTCAGCAGGTCGATCTGGACGGAGAGGTCGGCCAGATCGCCCAGGTCGTGCGGCTGAGGGCCGGGGCCCTCGATCCTGGCACGCAGATAGGGCTCCAGGCGCTTGGGGAGGATGCTCAGGAGCGCCTTGAGGACGAGATCGCGGTTATCCAGTTCCATGGCTGTTCCTCACCTGCCTGGCCCGACGGGTCCCGGCGCGGCTGGAGCCGTCAGGACCGACGGGGCGCCCCGGGCCAGGCGGGCCCGAGGCGCGGGCCGTCCTGGCAGGAAGCCGGGGCAGGTGCGAGGTCTGGTAGGGGTGAATGAGAAGGAGGGGATGCGGCCGGAGCCGGCACACGCAGGCTACCCCAACGTCGCGCGCACCATCGGCACCCCGCCCACCAGCCCGACCGCCCCGTGACGCAGGACCCACTGCCAGTGGGCTCCGTCGTCGATGGGCGAGCAGCGCGGGCCGAGCAGGCATCCGCCGAACGGGCGAGGAGAGCACTCGGGCCCCGTGCGGACGGCGCCCCTCCCAGCAGGCCCATTGGACCCATGCCGCACCGGGCCTCATCGCTACCCTGGAGCCATGAGCATCGAGGTGACGGAGGTGTCCCGGTTCTTCGGCCGGTTCCCGGCGGTCCAGCAGCTGAGCCTGTCGGTGCCCTCGGGCAGCGTCACCGGGCTCGTGGGCCCCAACGGAGCCGGCAAGACCACTCTGCTGCTCATGCTGGCCGCCCTCCTGGCCCCGGACTCCGGCACCATCCGGGTGGCCGGGTTCGATCCCGTCTCCCAGCCCCGGGAGGTGCACCGCGCCGTGGGCTGGATGCCCGACGCCTTCGGCACCTGGGACTCCCTGACCTGCGCCGAGATCCTCCTGACCTTCGCCGACGCCCAGCAGATGGACCGGGCCGCCTCCCGGCAGGCGGCCGAGCGCATGCTCGCCACCGTCCACCTCCAGGAGATGGCCCGCCAGCCCGCGCGGGTCCTCTCCCGCGGCCAGAAGCAGCGCCTGGGCCTGGCCCGCGCCCTCATCCACCAGCCCCAGGTCCTGCTCCTGGACGAGCCCGCCTCCGGCATGGATCCCCGCTCCCGCGCCGACCTGCGCGCCCTGCTGCGCGACCTGGCCGGCGCAGGCACCACCGTCCTCATCTCCAGCCACATCCTGGGCGAGCTGGAGGAGATGGTCGACGGCGTCGTCTTCATGGCCCGCGGGCAGGCCATCGACTCCCCACTGACCGGCCAGGGCCTGAGCGCCCCACCGGGCGCGGCGCCGCCGCCGGCCGAAGGCGCGCCGGCGCCCGTGGCCGGCCCCACGCCCGTGCACCGGACCTGGCTGCTGCGCGCCCTGGAGGAGGCCTACCTGGCCCTGGAAGGAGAGCGCCGATGACCCGCAACGGCGTTATGACCGTCGCACAGCTCGAACTGCGCCAGCGGGTGAGGTCCACGCGATGGCGCATCATGCTCCTCATCTGGGCACTGGTGCTCCTGCTGGTCTGCGGTGGGCTGACCCTGTTGGCGCTGCCCACCGACGAGCTGCTGCGCAGCGCCACCCCCTGGCTCTACGACATCATCGTGTGCTTCGTCATGGGGATCGGGCTCATCGTGGCCCCCACCCTGTCCTCCACCTCCATCAACGGGGACCGTGCCGACGCCACCCTGGCCCTTCTTCAGGCCACAGCACTCAGGCCCGCCGAGATCGCCCTGGGCAAGCTCATGGCCGCCTGGCTGGCGGCGCTGGCCTTCCTGGCCGTCGCACTGCCCTTCCTGCTCGTGCTGGTGGCCGGGGGCGGCGTCTCGGCCCGGGTGTTCCTGACCCACCTGATGATCCTGCTCATCACCCTGGCCAGCGTGTGCGCGATCGGCCTGGGGCTCTCCGCACTGACGGCACGGACCTCCGCCTCCACGGTCCTGACCTACCTGGTGGTGGCGGCCCTGGTCATCGGCACCCCGCTGGCGATGACCATCCTCGCCCCGGCGGTGCGCGACCAGCAGGAGGTGACCATCCACTCCCTGCTCTCCTCCCCCGACCAGCCCGGCGCACCAGAGGATGAGACCGAGCCGCAGTGCACGCGGAGCGTCCGCATTGAGGAGATCCACCGCGTGGAGAGGGTCTGGTGGCTGCTGGCGCCCAACCCCTTCATCATCCTCAGCGACGTCTCCGCACGCTACGGCGACGTTCAGCCCGAGTACTCACCCGATATCGGGGAGGAGGTCGATTACTACGTCTACTACGTCTACTACGTCGACGTTCAGGCCGGGTACTCACCCGATAGCCCACTGGTCGCCATCGGGGAGGAGGTCGATGCGATGCGCACACCCGAGCCTGCCAGCAGAACGGAGGCCTACTGCACCTGCTCGGAGTGCGACAGCGTGCCTCCGGAGGACTCCAGGGACTCCTCGCCGGCGCACCTCGCCTTCTGGCCGGCCAGCCTGCTGTTCCTGGCGCTCCTGGGCACCGGCGCTGCGAGCGCAGCGACCCGCTGCCTGGCGGTGCCCGCCACGACCCTGCCGCGAGGCATCCGCCTGGCCTGAGGGGCGCACCGCGGCACGCAGAGCCCGAAGGGCCTCCACAACCGCCGCCGTCGTGGGTGGCGGCTCAGTCCTCCACCCGCCGGCGCCCCTCGAAGGCACGGCCCAGGGTGACCTCATCGGCGTACTCCAGGTCGCTGCCCACCGGCAGGCCGGAGGCCAGGCGGGAGACCGGCACCTCCATGCTGCGCAGCATCCGGGTGAGGTAGGCGGCGGTGGCCTCGCCGACGACGTCGGGATCGGTGGCCAGGATGACCTCCTCGACCTCCTGCGAGCCCAGGCGGTTGAACAGGTCGCGGACCCGCAGGTCGTCGGGCCCCACCCCGTTGATGGGGTCGATGGCCCCACCGAGCACGTGGTAGAGGCCCCGGTACTCGCGGGTGCGCTCGATGGCCACCACATCCTTGGGCTCCTCGACCACGCAGATGACCCGGCGGTCGCGGCGCGGGTCCCGGCAGATCCCGCACTGGGGCTCCTCGGCGATGTTCCCGCAGGTCTCGCAGAAGCGGACCCTGGCCTTGACGGCGCGCAGGGCCTCGATGAGCCGCTCCACGGCGGCGGCATCCGCAGCCAGGATGTGGAAGGCCATGCGCTGGGCGGACTTGGGGCCGATCCCGGGCAGCTCGCCGAACTCGTCGATGAGGTCCTGGACGGCGCCCTCGTAGATTGCCGGCATCTCAGTGCCCCTCCTGGGTCACGGTGATCTCCTCGATAACAGTGGCCCCCAGGATGCGCTTGACCACCTCCAGGCCGACGACGCCGGCATCCTCGGCGTCCTCGTCATCCTCACTGGGGGTGTCCTCGGCCAGGGAGACGTCCTCGCTCTGCGCGGCGGCCCGGGCCGCAGCCATGGCGGCGGCCAGCCTGGAGCCGGCCATGCCCGACGGCGCCCAGGTCGCCGAGTCCTGCGGGGCCGGGCCATCGGGGTCGCCGGGCTCCTCGGGCAGGGGGATGCCGTCGGAGAAGGTCTCGGGCTCCTCCCAGGAGGTGGGGCTCAGCGCCCCGGAGGGACTGCCAGGACCACCGGCTTCAGCGGGGCCGACCGCCTGGGCGGGCCCGGTCTCGGGAGCGCCGGCCGTCGACGGCGCGGATCCGGGGCTGTCCGGACCACGCGCCGGACCGGCCGGGGTGGGCGGCAGTGCCCGCAGGCGGTGGACGGTGGCCAGGCGGGGCTCGTCCTCCTCCAGGTCCCCGTCATCCTGGGGGCCCTGCGCGCCCGCACCGGGCGGGCCCTCCGGCGGCTGCGCCCGATCCTGGCCGAGCGCCTCGCCGCCGGGGACAACCACGGGGCCCCAGCCATCGTCCCCCACACCACGCGCAGCGCCCGCGGCCGTGGCGTCCGCACCCCGCGGGCCGGGCCCGCCGTCGGGCCCGCGCGCCGGACCCGCCGCCGGGCCGAAGTCGGGCGCGGCCTCGGGGCTGGCCGCGGATCCGGTCCCGGGAACGGACTCAACGCCGGGCTCAGGGCCGGGTCCTGCATCCTCCGGCTCCTGCGGCGATGGGCTCGCTCCTCCCCCGGGAATGGCAACAGGGCCCCAGCCGTCATCGCTCGGCGGGGCCCCGGTGGTGGCCGGCGCTGACCGGTGGGGCGCAGCGCCATCACCGCTCGCCGTCCCCGCGGCATCAGTGGGCCCATCCCCCACGGCGCCGGTGGGGGGCACCGCCTCCCAATCCTCGGGGGGAGGCTCAGCCTCCCAGCCGCCGGGACCGCTCGCCCCGCTCGGCTCCCCGGGGGCCTCGAAGCCCTGCGGGGCCCGGGCTCCCACGCCTCCACGGCCTCCACTGGGCGGGCCGGGGCTTCCAGCACCGCCCTGCGGGCCCGAGCCGGGCCTGCCTCCGCGGCCACCCCCGGGACCGTGGCCCCCAGGACCACCCGGCCCGCCAGAGCCACCAGGGCCGTCATCACCGGTGAGAATCGCGCGCACCTCCACCTGCAGGCCCAGGGCCTGGTGGATGGCGGCGGCAAGAATCGGTCCGTGCCCGCCGTTCTCGAAGGCGCCCACCAGTCCGGGGGCGTTGAACAGCAGGGTGAGGACGCCATTGGCCAAGGTGCCGGGCCGGGAGTTGGGGCCCACCAGCGCCCAGGTCGCGCGGCGCGAGCGCTTGGCGGCCTCCAGGACCTCCTCCCAGCGAGTGCGGAGCATCTCGGCCTCCGCAGCGCCGGGCCCCGGCGGCTCCTGCGTCCCCTGCGGCGCCCCACTGGGCGCTCCGGCCGACGGCGCCGATCCCGGAGCGGCCTCCTCCCATGGCACTGCTGGCGCCTGCCCCGACGACCCGGCTCCCCCGCGAGCGCCGGAGGCCCGGCGGTCCCCCGGGTGCGAGGGCGGCTCACCCTCATCCCAGGCCACTGGCGGCATCCCGGCGGGGCCGGCAGATGAGTCCGGGCCAGAGCCCGAGGCCCCCTCTGTGCCTGCGGCAGCGCCCTGCCTGCGGGGGTCGTAGCCCTCAGCGGCCTGCGCGGCACCGGGATGGGCCGGGCCACCGGCAGGCGCGCCGCCCTGCCCGGGCGCCGCCCCGCCTCCCGGGGAGCCCTCACCGCCCGCCGTGGGCGGGGACTCCGGTGTGGAGCCCGTGGATGCCTGGCGGGCAGCCTGCGCCGCCAGCTCGCGCCCCGATGCCGGGGCCGTACCGCTCCGGCTCGGCGCGGCGGGGCCACTGGCGGCACCGGGGCCACCGGTAGCGCCGCCCTGCGCCGCCGGCCCGGCCGCGGCTGTGGCAACCGGGGCGCCCATGGCCGCGGCGCCCGCGCCCTGGGCCCCGGCCACTGGCACGATGAGCCTGGCCACGAGCAGCTCCAGCTGGAGCCTGGGCGAGGTGGCCCCCACCATGGCGGTCAGGGCCTGCGCCGTCATGTCGGCCGCCCGAGACAGGGCCGCGGCGCCCAGGGTGCGGGCCTGGACATCCATGCGGGAGAGCTCGTCGACGGGCAGGGAGCCCAGCGCCGGGCCCGCCTGGTCCCCGGCCAGGGCGATGACCAGCAGATCGCGCAGGCGCTGGAGCAGGTCCTCCACGAAGCGGCGGGGATCGTGCCCGGAGGTGACCACCCGGTCGACCACGCGGAAGACCCCGGCGCCGTCGGCCGCCGCGATGGCGTCGACGCACTGGTCGAGCATGGTGGTATCGGTGTACCCCAGGAGGGCCACGGCGCGCTGGTAGTCCACGGCGCCGTCGAGGGCCCCGCCGATGAGCTGGTCCATCACCGACAGGGTGTCGCGCACGCTGCCGCCCCCGGCCCGCACCACCAGGGGGAAGACACCGGGGCCGGCATCGACGCCCTCGGCCTGGCACAGCTGGGCGAGATAGGCCTCCAGGGTGTCGGGCGGAACGAGCCGGAAGGGATAGTGGTGGGTACGCGAGCGGATGGTGCCGATGACCTTCTCCGGCTCGGTGGTCGCGAAGATGAACTTCACGTGGGCGGGGGGCTCCTCCACGAGCTTGAGCAGGGCGTTGAAGCCCTGGGCCGTGACCATGTGGGCCTCATCGAGGATGAAGATCTTGTAGCGGTCGCGCGCCGGGGCGAAGGCGGCGCGCTCGCGCAGATCGCGGGCGTCGTCGACGCCGTTGTGGCTGGCGGCGTCGATCTCCACCACATCCAGGCTCCCGGGCCCGCCGGTGGCCAGGTCCTGGCAGGAGGGGCACTGCCCGCAGGGGGTGTCGGTGGGCGCCTGGGCGCAGTTGAGGCAGCGCGCCAGGATGCGGGCGCTGGTGGTCTTGCCGCAGCCGCGCGGGCCGGAGAAGAGGTAGGCGTGGGTGACGCGGTCGGCGCGCAGGGCCGCCATGAGCGGGGCGGTCACATGGTCCTGCCCGATGACGTCCTGGAAGGCGTCGGGGCGGTAGCGGCGGTACAGGGCGGTGGTCACACTCCGAACTCTAGCCCGGAACCCCGCCCCCGCCGCTGCACATCTTCGGCGCCCACGGACCGATTCCCAGACCGACGATCCGCATGATTCCGCGGGCCCGGCCGGAGCCGCCTGGGTGAAGATGTGCAACGGGCCCGCGCTGCACATCTTCACGGCGCACAGCGGTGGCCGCGGCGCCGGATCTGGCGCTATGGCGCCGCAGGCCGGGGGCGGGCCGGCGCGAAGATGTGCAACCGGACATGTTGTTGAGAATGGTTATCATGTATGGTGCTGCTGTCGGGCCCCGCCTGACCACCCCCACCCCCACTCGCGAAGGACAGAACGTGAATCAGCAGCAGGCCGAGCAGATCCGACACGGCGCGGGATTCATCGCCGCCCTCGACCAGTCCGGCGGCTCCACCCCCAAGGCCCTGGCCGGCTACGGCATCGACTCCGAGCGCTACACCAACGAGGCCGAGATGTACGCGCTGGTCCACGCCATGCGCAGCCGCATCATCACCTCCCGGGTCTTCACCTCCGAGCGCATCATCGGAGCGATCCTCTTCGAGCGGACCATGGACGCCCAGATCGAGGGGCGCCCCACCGCCGAGTACCTGTGGGAGGTCAAGCAGATCGTCCCCTTCCTCAAGGTGGATAAGGGCCTGGCCGACGAGGCCGACGGCGCCCGCCTCATGAAGCCGATCCCCGGCCTGGAGGACCTCCTGGGCCGCGCCGTGGCCGCCGGCATCTTCGGCACCAAGATGCGCTCGGTCATCCTGGGCGCCGACGAGGCCGGCGTGCGCGCCGTCGTGGCCCAGCAGTTCGAGATCGCCGAGAAGATCCTCGATGCCGGCCTGGTCCCGATCATCGAGCCCGAGGTCGACATCCACGCCCCCGACAAGGCCGAGGCCGAGGACCTGCTCGTGACCGAGCTGACCCGCCGCCTCGACGCCCTGGACGAGGGCCGCGACGTCGTCCTGAAGGTGACGATCCCCAGCCGCGACGGCCTGTACTCCTCGCTCATCGAGCACCCGCGGGTCATGCGGGTGGTGGCACTGTCCGGCGGCTACGAGCGCGAGGACGCCAACGCGCGCCTGGCGCGCAACCCCGGCCTCATCGCCAGCTTCTCCCGGGCCCTCCTGGAGGGCCTGTCCGACGGGCAGGCCCAGGCCGACTTCGATGCGACCCTCGATGCGACGATCGAGGGGATCCATCGGGCCTCCGTGGCATGAGAGGCCCTCGCGCATCGTGACGGGCGGGGCGGGGCACTGGGCCCGCTCCTGCCCGCCACCCGGTCTGACGCGCCGGGAATCGTGGTGCAGCGTCACGCGGCGGCCGTCGTCGGAGCCCTCCCGACGGCGGCCGTCGTCGTGCTCCCGCAGCGCCGGCCCACGAGCCGGCCCACAGGCCGGGCACAAGTCGCCGCAGGCCGGTCCTGGCCGGGGCCGGCCTGCACTCCCGGCGCCCGGCACGCAAGGACCCCTCGCGCACCCGCCAGAGCCCGCTTACCCTTGCTACCTTCCGGTCCTGGGGGATTCACTGGATGACGCCGCACGAGGGGCCGGGGATGAGTGTACCCGACTCCCGTGCCACGCAGGACCCAGCAGGGCCCCACGGGCACACCACCGCGCGTGACTGATCCCACCGTCGTCGGGCGGCCATCGGGTGGCCCCGGCCCCCGGGTCTCCGATATATTCCCTTCCTGTTGCGGCGGGATCTCCTGCTCAGCACACCTGGAGGATTCGCCTAGTGGCCTATGGCGCACGCTTGGAAAGCGTGTTGGGTGCAAGCCCTCGGGGGTTCGAATCCCCCATCCTCCGCCATGAATCGCAGCCCCCGCCGGCCCCGGCGGGGGCTGCGAGTATCTACGGCCTCCTTCCGCAACTCTCCGCCCGTGAGTGGCTGGACCTGCTCAGGACGCCTGGACCAGGTGGCTCGGGGGTGCGCCGCCCGCCTGCCACCGCACCCCAGGAGGCCCGGCCCGCCGGGCAGCAGCGCCACGACGGTGGGGAGGACGGCCCATGACTACCCACTGACGCCGGGGGATGCCGCTGGCATGGTGGGCTTCATGAGCACAGCAACCCGCGCATTGATCACCATCCCCGCCGCCATGGTGCTGGCCCTGGGCCTGGGCGCCTGCCAGGACCAGGCCGTCTCGACCCCGCCCTCGCAGGACTCCCAGTCGGAGGCACAGGCCACCGGCTCCAGCGAGGCGAGCACCAGCGACGACGGCACCGCCGACGGCGGCACCCGCGAGCGCACTGCCGGCCCCACCCAGGGCACCAGCGCCCCCGAGACCTCCTCCGTCAGCTCCACCACGCTCTCCGTCGGCGACTGCCTCAAGGACCCGGGAACCGGCACGGGCAGCACACAGGTCGGTGATGTCACCGTGGTGGACTGCTCCGAGCCCCACCTCTACGAGGTCTACGCCGAGTCCGAACTGACCGGAGCGGCCCTGCCTTCTGAGCAGGAGATCGAGACCACCGCCGCGCAGACCTGCAGCACCGGCTTCGAGGAGTTCGTCGGCATCAGCCCCGAGGCCTCGCAGACCTACAGCTACACCTACCTCTACCCCACCCAGGCCACCTGGGATCAGGGAGACCGCCTCATCTCCTGCATGGTGACCACCAACACCGGCACGGAGACCACCGGCTCGGCCAAGGGAGCGGCCCAGTAGGCCCACTCCCCAGATGCATGGGGAGTCATGGGGAGTACATGGGGAGTCGTCCCCATAACGGCGGAATGCGGCGGATCTCCCGGGTGGCTACGATCCGGGCATGCGCAAACTCAAGCCACTCCTCATCATCCCTACCGCTGCGATCCTGGCCGCCGGCATGACCGGGTGCAGCGTCATCCAGTCGATCACCGGCGGCACCCACTCCGCTGACATCGCTGTGGGCCAGTGCCTCAAGGACCTCGGCGCCTCCACCCAGGAGGTGAGCCAGGTGCCCGTGGTGGACTGCTCCGAGCCCCACCTCTACGAGGTCTATGCCGAGACAGAGCTCAGCGGCGACCAGCTCCCCGATCAGGCCACCATGGACTCCGAGGCCGAGTCCACCTGCTTGGGCACCGGCTACAGCGACTACGTGGGCGTGGCCTTTGAGGAGTCGGAGTACGGCACCACCTACCTCACGCCCTCCCAGGACACCTGGGATGCCGGTGACCGCAAGATCTCCTGCCTCATCACCTCCGCGGACGGCTCGGAGATGACCGGCTCGGTCAAGGGCAGCGCCAAGTAGCCCCGACCCGGCTCCCCTCCCACCAGCCCGTCCCGGAACGACGACGGCGCCACCCCTGATGGGGTGGCGCCGTCGTTGTCGTGAACCGGCCGGCTCTACTGGGTCATGGTTCGCACGCGTAGAGTGCTCAGGGCGGTGCGCCGGAGTGCAAGGGCGCGCAGCAGCGACCCGGGGTCGATCCCCTCCTGCGCATCGCCCTGTCCGCCGCGGCGGAGGTCACTGGGGTCCTCACGCGTGCGGTGGTCGCGCATGAGGGTCTCCATCCACTCGGGAACGGAGGCCTCCTCCCGGGGGAAGAGGCGCCGCTCCTCGGCGCAGTCCTCACCGGTGCAGGGAGGCAGGAGGTAGGGCCGGCGGTCGTAGGCGAAGTCCGAGACCAGCGCGTAGTCACGGGTGCTCATCGACAGGAAGGCGGTGGTCCAGGCCCCGCGCCCGGGCCGGGCCATGGCCCGGCGCAGGGCGATGGCCCTGCCCACGATCTCGCGGGGCACGCCGCCCTCCACCCAGCGCAGCCGCCGCAGCAGACCGGTGCGGCGCAGGACGCGGTGGGCGCAGTACGAGCGCCGGCCCAGGGCATCGACCTCCACCACCAGTTCCTTGGCCCCACTGGATCTCAGCCAGCTGGCGCAGTGGTCGGCGAAGCTGTCAAGGGCCTGGTCAGGGGTGATCCCTTGTTCGCTCATGACAACCGTTTCCCCGTCCTTTCAGCAGCGCCCGGGTGGGGCACGAGGTCGTGGGCGCACCGCCCACACGGGTGCACGTTACAGGGTCGTTATCTCCCGGGTACAGCGCCCGAGGTTGGACGGGCGACCCCGGTCGATGGGGAGGACTCCCCGCAGACCGCCGTGGACCTCGTCGAGGAGCCCCATCCAAGGCCGGGTCGGGAGGCGCCGTCGGGCGGCCGGCCCGACCCACAGATGGGCCCCTGCGGGGAATGCGGTGGGGGGCGGGGGCTGCGGCTGGCGGAGATCGTCACCACCATGAGTCCTGCCTGCGGTGAGCCGAGAGCGCCACGGGCCTCTAAGATGGCGCCGTGATCTTCAAGGCAGTGCGTGAGACGGCCCCGTATCCGGAGCACGGGGTCACCACTCAGCGCGAGTGGGCGGTCATCGCTCCGCGCCAGGTTCGGCTCGCCGACCTGACCACCACGCGCGCCACCCTGGATCTGCGCAGCCTGCTCGACGACGACTCGACCTTCTACGGCGACCTGTTCGCCCATGTGGTGTCCTACCGCGGCCAGCTGTACCTGGAGACGGGGCTGCACCGGGCCCTGCGCGCCGCCCTCCAGGGGCGCACCGCCATCCACGCGCGCATCCTGGAGGTCGCCGACGACGGTGTCCCCCGCCTGGCACCGGCGCCTCCCGGGGCGTGAGGCCGCAGGTGCGGGAGCGTCACGGCCTGCGGGTGCGTCCACTACCCTGGAGGGCGTGAGCACTCCTGCAGACCCCCGCACCGAGTACCGTCGACGCATGATGCGCCGTCAGACCACTGTCATCGGCTCTATTGTCGTCGTCATGGCCGGTCTGGTGGCGGTATCCCTGCTGGTGTGGACCGGCGCGCTGCCGATCAAGGGCCCGGGCTTCGCCCAGGCTGAGGAGACGGTGGCCTACACCCCACCCCCCTGCCCGCCCGAGGGCTCCACCACGGTGGACCTGACCTCCTTGACGATCAATGTCTACAACGGCTCGGAGACGGTGGGGCTGGCCGGCAACGTGGAGGAGGTGCTCACCGACGCCGGGCTGAGCGTGGCCACGGCCGCGGACTGGCCCCAGGGCGATTACCAGGGCAATGTCCAGATCATGGCCTCCGAGGCGGGCCTGGTCGGCGCCTACTCGCTGACCCAGATCTTCCCCAACTCCACCGTGCAGATCGACACCACGCTGGAGCCCACCGATCCGACCGTCTCGGTGGTCCTGGGCGACGAGTACGAGCACACGGTCCTGCCCGCGGACGAGATCCAATTGCTGGGCTCCGGGCAGGCGATCGCAGCCCCCGGCAACTGCGTGGCCGTCTCCCCCGCCGCCAAGGAGGGCTGAGCGGGGCTCCGGGACACCGCCCATCGGCCTCCGCCGGAGCCGGGGGCAGCGCCGAGCGGCGCCAGGGCACCGCAGGGCACCGGAACTGCGGGCGACGGCCGGCAGCGGGCCCGGGCGGCGGTGGGACGAGCGCGATTGAGCCTCACGTGGCGACACGTGCGTCACTTCGCGGAATGGACGTGCCTTCTAGGTGACGTCCATTCCGCGAAGCGACGCCCGATTGCCGCCCCGCTGCTCAATCCTCCCGGCCCGCAGCCGGCTCGGCGTGGACGGCGCGGTCGGCGTGGGCGACGCGGGTGGAGTAGGCGGGGCCCTCGAGCTCGGTGCCGGCGGGCGCTGAGGCCGGGGAGGCCTGCTCCAGGTTGGTGCCCCGCACCCGGGAGATCCACCGCATGAGGTGGTAGATGCCGATGGCCGCGGCCGAGCCCAGGGCGATGCCCTCGAAGGTCATGGAGCCGGTGACGAGCGTGTAGTTGGCGATGGCCACCACCATCGAGACGGCGGCGGTGTTGAGGTTGACGGGGTCGGAGAAGTCCACGCGGTTCTGCACCCAGATGCGCACCCCCAGCATGCCGATCATCCCGTACAGGACCGTGGCGGCCCCGCCCAGCACCCCGGCGGGGATGGTGGCGATGATCTCCCCGAACTTCGGCAGCATGGACAGTCCCAGGGCTGTCAGGGCGGCCACGACGTAGGCGGCGGTGGAGTAGACGCGGGTGGCGGCCATGACGCCGATGTTCTCCGCGTAGGTGGTGGTTCCCGAGCCGCCCCCGCTGCCGGCCAGGGCGGTGGACAGGCCGTCGGCCAGCAGGGCGCGGCCGGTGACGTCGTCGAGGTTCTCCCCGGTCATCGCGGCCACCGACTTCACGTGCCCGATGTTCTCGGCCAGGAGGACCAGCACCACGGGGACGAACAGGCCCAGCAGGGAGGGGTCGAAGGCGGGGGCGCGGAAGTGGGGGGCGCCCAGCCAGGGGGCCTGGGCGATGGCGGAGAAGTCCACCTCCCCGCGCACCATCGCGGTGGCGTAGCCGATGAGCACGCCGATGAGTACCGCCAGGCGCCCGACGATCCCCTTGAACAGCACCGTGATGAGCAGGATGGAGGCGATGGTGACCACGGCGGTCACCGGGGCCTGCTTGACATTGTTCCAGGCCGAGGGCGCCAGGTTGAACCCGATGAGGGAGACGATGGCGCCGGTGACGATCGGCGGCATGAGGCGGTCGATCCAGGCCGAGCCGGCCAGGTGCACCACCAGGCCCACCAGCGCCAGGGACAGGCCGGCTGCGATGACCCCGCCCTGGGCCAGGGCCGCCTTGTGGGGGTCGACCGGGCCCGCGCCGTCGGCGACATATCCGGTGACGGCGCCGATGGGGGCGATGAGGGCGAAGGAGGAGCCCAGGTAGCTGGGCAGGCGACCGCTGGTGATCCCCAGGAACAGCAGGGTGCCCACACCGGTGAAGAACAGGGTGGTGGCGGGGTCGAAGCCGGTGAGCAGGGGGACTAGGAAGGTGGCCCCGAACATGGCGACCACATGCTGGACGCCGATGCCCACGGTGCGCGGCCAGCTCAGGCGCTCGGCGGGGGCGACGACCTCACCGGGGGCGATGGAGCGGCCGTCGCCATGGAGGCGCCAGCCGCGGAAGGAGGGGGATGATGCGGACACATTGTCTCCTGCGGGACGAGGAACAGCCGGTGCACATCCTCCCCGCAGGCCCTCGGGCACGGGAGCGGGGCGCTGGCACGGCCAGAATCACGGCAGGATCCGGCGGAACCCACCGGAACTTCAGCATAGACGCACCAGCGCCCGGCCACAGTCCTCGCCGCGGTGGGGTGTCGCACGCCGGGCCCCGCGCGCACCTCCTGCGCCCCGGCTCCTCCGCCGGGAGGAGACGGGGCCGCAACGGGGCGGGCATGATGGGCCCATGAGCACCTCCGCACCCGGACACCACTGGCAGGCCGCCTCTGCCCACGCCGGCGCGGGCAGAGGTCCGCAGGCAGTGGGCATGGTCGGGGGCGTGGCGGTGGACCTGTCCTCCGACAGGCTCCCGGCGGACTTCGTCTTCCCCGGCACCGAGGAGGTCAATCCCTTCACGGTCTTCTCCGGACCCGGCTACCAGGCCCCGCAGCCCCGCACCGATCCCGCGGCCACCGGGGCCCTGGTGTTCGCGCTGCTGTCCTTCATCCCCTGCGCGGGCCTGTTGGCAGCGGTCCTGGGGTGGTGGTCGCTGCGCCGGCTCCGGCGCTCCTGGACCACGGGCCAGGCCCTGGCCTGGCTGGGCGTGGTTGTGGGGACCGCGACGACGGTCTTCTGGCTGTGGTTCGCGTGGATGACCGTGGCCAGCCTCTGAGCGCGCCTCGCCCCAGCCCGCGGGCCGCCCCGTGCGGCGGTGAAAGGCGGTGAGGAGACTTCGGTGATGCAGCCCCCCGCCCGCCCCTCAGGCTCTACAGTGGGCCTGTGAAGCCTTTCATCATGGTGTCCACGCGCTCCGAGCTGGAGGCGGCGCAGGACGAGTACGCATCCTTCCTGGCCCAGAGCGGACTGGCCCGCGAGGACCTGCTGCACCTCCAACTGGAGGAGATCGATTTCCTGCGCGATGTCTCCGTTGAGCGGGTCTCGGGCGTCTTCATCGGAGGCAGCCCCTACAACATCACCACCCCGGCAGGCGCCAAGACCCGCAGTCAGTTGGATGTGGAGGATCAGGTCCGCGATCTGCTGGCGGTGGCCCTCAAGGAGGGGGTGCCGCTGCTGGCCACAGGCTTCGGCCTGCAGGTCCTGGCCGGCTATCTGGGGACGGCGGCCAGCCCGGAGTACGCCGAGGAGCTCGGCTCAGCGGATGTGTTCCTCACTGCCGAGGGGCGCCAGGACCCGCTGCTGGCCGGACTGCCCCAGGCCTTCACGGTGTTCGTCGGCCACGACGAGGGGGTGGGTGAGGTGCCCGCGCACGCCACGCTGCTGGCCTCCTCCCCCGACTGCCCGGTGCAGATGGTGCGCGTGGGCCGCAATGTCTACGGCACCCAGTTCAACCCCGAGCTCGACATCGAGCGCTTCAAGCAGCGCGTGAGCATCTATGACGAGGCCGGCTACGGGGACCCGGACCTCAGCGAGGACATCCTGTCCAAGGCCCGCTCCGAGGAGCCCCACCAGGCCGGCAGCATCATCCGCAATTTCGTGGCCCACTTCTCCCGCGACTAGTGCCCGGATCGATGGGCCCGGCGCCACCAGCACCCCCGCTCCACGGCGGCGGGCCAGCCGCTCCCGACTGGAGCGCGGCTCAGTCCCGGGCGTGGATCTGAACGAAGTTCGACAGCACCTTCCAGGAGTCGCTGACGTCCTGAGCGCGCACCCGGGCCTGCAGAGCGGGCAGCTCATCGGGCACGAAGTAGCCGTGGTTGGCATAGAAGCTCAGGCGGTGCGCCAGGTAATCGCCGTCGAGCTCGGGATGGAACTGGGTGGCGTAGAGGTTCGAGCGCACCCGGAAGATCTGGATCGGGCAGTCCTGCCCGGTGGCCAGGACGACCGCATTCGCGGGAGGCACGGTCACCGCCTCCTTGTGCGCCACGAAGGCCTGGAAGACCTCCGGGATGCCCGCGCAGATCGGGTCCTCCCTGCCGGCCAGGGTCAGCGTGATGTCGGGCGCCCCCACCTCTTCGCGGTAGGTGGTGTCGATGACGGCCCCCTGGTGGCGGGCGAGGGTCCCCACCCCGTAGCAGGCCCCCAGGAAGGGGAAGTCCGCCTCCACCACGCGGTCCAGCAGCCGGCCGAGCTCGGCCTCCACGCGCAGCTGGGTGGCGGACTTCAACTCCTCGGGGGTGGAGGCGTTGAAGGGCGAGCCGCCCACGAGGATCCCCGACCAGTCCTCCAGGTCGACCTCCGGGAGCGGCTCGGCCTCCAGGCGCAGCCGCACCAGGGAGGACTCCTCAAGACCCGTGCGCGCCAGGAACGCCTCGTACTCGGTGTCGGCGGGCTCGTCGTCGTCACGGGTGGCCAGGAACAGGAAAGGCTTCACGCCGGTGACCCTAGCGCCATCACGCCCTCACAGGGGCGCAATCTCACAGATCGGCTCCTCACATCGGCTCAGGCGCGCAGGCCGCCCAGGACGGTCTCGATCGCGTCGAGCACCACCGTCGCGGCGGGGCGCTGGAGGCGCGAGGTGGAGGCCGGGGCGGCCCGGCGGCCCGAGGGCTGGGCGGCGGGCTCGGCCAGGACCTCGTCGATGGCGGCCAGGGCGGCCGTGGGCACCCCCGCCGCCGCCAGGGTCATGCCCTCGGCGACCGTGTCCGTCACTGCGGCGTCGGCGCCCATGCCCGCCAGTACGCGGGCCTCGGCGGGCGTGGGGCGCATCGGCCCGGGGGTCAGGGCCACCACTCCCATGCCGCGCACGCCGCGCATGCGGGCCAGGCGGGCGGTCAGGGCCTCATCCCAGGCCGCCGAGACGATCTCATCGGCGGGGAAGAGGGGCGCGCAGGACAGGTTGATGTGGTCGCCGATGGCCAGCAGGTCGCCCGGGGCCGCCGCGCCCAGGGAGGAGGCCCGCGCTACCAGCAGGGCGGCCCGCACCCCGGCAGCCCCGACGATCCGGGCCAGGGCCGTGGTGGTCCGGGCGGACTTGCCCTCAATGGGGCTGGTGCGGCCGCGGGCCACCAGGACGCTCAGGCCGTCGCGCTCATAGGAGACCAGGGCATCCTCCTGGCCGGGTCCCACCGGGGCGCACACGCCGGGGAGGAAGGACAGGCGCACGCGCGCCGAGGGGCGCCCCCAGGCGGAGTCCAGGACCCCCAGCATCGCGGGGTCGGCGATGACCAGCAGATCGTGCCGGGCCCGCCCGGTGGCCAGAAGGATGGAGACGCCGGAAGGATCCTCATCCCAGGTTCCAGGGGCAGCCGGCTGCTCAGCCATGAGGTCCTCCGTTTTTGATGAGTTCGACAAATTCTGTCCACTAGAGTACAGGTACATGCACAACCTCATCTGTGCGATCCAACGATGCATAGCCACATTTACTAGAGAAAACCTAGAAGAGCATCAATAGTTGCAGTTGAGTAACAACTGGGCTCCTGGGGCATGACAACACTGTCATTCACCGGCAGATCATATTCCCGCGCCGGTGCAGAAGGCAGGCCCGGGCCAGGCCGACTGTGCCCGGGGCGGGCCCGCCCCGGGCACAGCGCGCAGGCAGGGCGCGCCGTTATCCAGGACGACCCCCTTCATGCTCGCACCGGCGAGATCTCATGAACGCCGGAAATATCCCGCGTGCGCATCCCTCCAACCCCGCTGCACATCTTCAACCGCGAGCCCGACGGGATCCTGCGGAAAGGTCGGGGCGGAAGGCGCCATGCGCCCCTGAAGATGTACAGCGCCCCTACCGCTGCACATCTTCAGGGCCCCAGGGACGGGCCGCCGGGACGAGAGCCGCGGAATCCTGCGGTCAGACCGATGAGTCGGGTGCTGAAGATGTGCAGCAGGGAGGATAGGGGCATGTGCCCGGACCGCGAACCCGACCCCCTGTCCGCCCTGTTCGCCTCACCTCCCGACCTGCCGGTCCTGGCCGCCCTGCCCGAGCTGCGGGCGGCCCTGGCCCAGAGCACCCGGCCCGTCATCCTCACCGCGCCCCCGGGCACCGGCAAGACCACGCTCGTGCCCGTGGCCGTCCACGACCACCTCCGGGCACAGCGCAGCCACCAAGCCGGGGGCTCCCAAGCCGGGCGCTCCGAGACCGGGCACTCCAAGGCCGGACGGCCGCTGGCCGGGCAGGATCATGGGGCCCCCACCCCGGGCCGCGTCGTCGTCACCCAGCCGCGGCGCGTGGCCGCGCGCGCCGCCGCCCGGCGCCTGGCCTCCCTCCTGGGCCAGGAGGTCGGAGGCACCGTCGGCTACGCGGTGCGCGGGGAGCGGCGGGCCTCACCGGCCACCCGCATCGAGGTCGTCACCAGCGGGCTCCTCCTGCGCCGGCTCCAGTCCGACCCCGAGCTGCCCGGGGTATCCGCCGTCGTCCTGGACGAGGTGCATGAGCGATCCCTGGACAGCGACCTCCTCCTGGCCCTGCTCCTGGACGCCCGCGCCCTGCGCGAGGACCTGCCCCTGATCGCCATGTCCGCCACGGTCCAGGCCGAGCGCCTGGCCGGGCTCCTGGGCGCGCGCGCCATCGAGGCCCCCGGACGCCTGCACCCCGTTGAGGAGATCTGGGCCCCCAGCCGCACCGGCCGCCTGGGGGCGCACGGGGTGCCCCGCGAGTTCCTGGCCCACGTGGCGGACACCGCCCTGGGGGCGCTGGAGTCCCATGAGGGCGACGCCCTGGTCTTCCTGCCCGGCGCGCGGGAGGTCGACGAGGTCACCCGCCGCCTGCGCACCGGCGTGCCCGACGGCGTCGACGTGCTGCCCCTGCACGGCCGCCTTCCTGCGGCCGCCCAGGACGCGGCCCTGGCGGCCAGTGCTCCTGGGCGGCGGCGCATCGTGGTGGCCACGAGCGTGGCCGAGTCCTCCCTGACCGTCCCAGGGGTGCGGATCGTCGTGGACGCCATGCTGGCGCGCGAGCCGCGCCTGGATGTGGCCCGCTCCATGAGCGGGCTGGTGACCGTGGGGGCCTCGCGCGCCTCGGGCATCCAGCGGGCGGGCCGGGCGGGTCGTGAGGGGCCCGGGGTCGCCTACCGCTGCTGCTCGCCCACCGACTGGGCCCGGGCACCACTGGCGCCCACCCCGGAGATCCTCACCGCGGATCTCACGCGCACCGCCCTGGAGCTGGCCGCCTGGGGAGCGCCCGACGGCGACCTGGCCTGGCTCGATGAGCCCCCGGCGGCCGCCATGGCCGCGGCCCGCGAGACCCTCGGCTCCCTGGGACTGGTCGACGACGGCGCCCTGACACCCCTGGGGCGGGCCGTGGCGGACATCCCGACCGACGTGCGGCCCGCACGGGCCCTGCTGGCTGCGGTGCCTGTCCTGGGGCGTCACCGCGCCGCGGAGGCCACCGCCCTGCTCACCACCGATCTGCGCACTGCCGACGCCGACCTGCCCGCCCTGGCCCGGCGCCTGCGCGAGGGCGGCCCCGGCAGCGGGCCGTGGCGCACGGAGGCCCGCCGGTTGGAGCGGGCCGCTGGCACGCGGGCGGCCAAGGTGGGGCCCGAGGCGGGCCGGGGGCTCCCATCCCGGCCGCCAGCGGGCTCTCCGCACCCTCCGGACGCGCAGGAGGCGATCGCCCTGGTGGTGGGGCTGGCCCACCCCCAGTGGATCGCCCAGCGCCGTGGACAG
Organism: Actinomyces capricornis; assembly: GCF_019974135.1. NCBI lineage: Bacteria > Bacillati > Actinomycetota > Actinomycetes > Actinomycetales > Actinomycetaceae > Actinomyces > Actinomyces capricornis. Next base: position 1,532,594 of record NZ_AP025017.1, on the reverse strand, counting down.
GCCCCGGCGCCGGGCTCCCCCGCCCGCTACCTCACCGTGGCCGGCAGCGGACTGCGCCTCCCCGAGGGCTCGCCCCTGGCCGGCGAGGAGTGGCTGGCGGTGGCCGAGATCGACCGCTCCCCCACCGGCGGGCCCGAGGGCCTCATCCGTGCGGCGGCCCCACTGGACGAGGCCATGGCCCTGGAGCTGGCCGCACCGTGGCTCGCCCAGGACCACCGGGTCGCCTGGCAGGGCCAGGTGCTGCGCAGCGAACAGGTGCGCGTCCTGGGCGCCATCCCCCTGAGCCGGGCGGCCGGCTCATCCCTGGAGCCCCAGGAGGCGGCGCGGGCCGTCGTCGAGCGGGTGCGGGACAAGGGCCTGGGGATGCTGACCTGGAGCGGGCAGGCCTCACGGCTGCGGGCCCGACTGGGTCTCCTGCACACGCACCTGGGCGATCCCTGGCCCGCGATGGATGAGGAGAGCCTGCTGGAGCGCGCCCAGGAGTGGCTGGCACCCGCGGTCATGACAGCGGTGGGGGACTCCTCCTCGAGCCTGGACCTGGGGGCGCTGGACATGGAGGGGGCGCTGCGGTCCCTGCTGCCCTGGCCGCAGGCCGCGCGCCTGGAGGAGCTGGTGCCCGAGCGCCTGGAGGTGCCCTCGGGATCGCTGGTGCGGGTGGAGTACGGCCAGCGCCCACGGCTGGAGGTGGCCGTCCAGGAGTGCTTCGGCTGGCAGGCCACGCCCCGCATCGTCCAGGGCCGGGTGGCGGTCCAGCTCCACCTGCTCTCCCCCGCGCGCAGGCCCGTGGCGGTCACCGACGACCTGGCCTCCTTCTGGCGGCAGGGCTACCCGCAGGTGCGCGCCGAGATGCGGGGCCGCTACCCCAAGCACGCCTGGCCCGAGGACCCCTGGCAGGTCCCGCCCCACCGCGGCACCGCCCGCCGCCGCTAGGCGCGCTTGCCCGGGAGGCGGCGCGCGCCGTCGGCAGAGGGCCGTGCGCGCCGTCGGAGGGGCCTGGCGCCGGATGCGGGGCTGCGGATCCGGGGCCCGCGGCGCTCAGAATGGGCGTCGCTTCGCGGATATCGCGTCACTTGGCGACCTGAGCGACACCTGCAGGTGTCGTCCATTCCGCGAAGTGACGCCTTTGTCGCGAAGTGACGTCCAACGTGCTCCTCCCTCCCACCGCCCTGGCCTCAGGCCCCGGGAGGCCACCCCTGGCCCGACCCGCATGGGCCCGGCCCAGCACCGCTCGGCGCGGGCAACGAGGAACCCCCTGGCGACTCGGGGTCGCCAGGGGGTGTGCGCGGTAGCGCTGGGATTCGAACCCAGGGTGGCTATGAACCACACAGACTTTCGAGATCTGCACCTTCGGCCGCTCGGACACGCTACCTCAGGCGTCGAGGGTACACGCCCGCCCGCCCTGCGCCCAATCCCCGGGGTCTGCGGTCTGCGTCACCGCACCCCGGTCCACCGCGGGGCTCCACGACGACGGGCCGCGGCATCGGGGCCGGCACCGGCGTCAGCGGCGCTGGGCGAAGAAGTCGGTGAGAAGCGCCTGGGACTCCTCGGCCCGCAGCCCGGCATGCACCTCGACCTGGTGGTTGGCGCGCGAGTCTCGCACGACGTCGCGCACCGAGCCGCAGGCGCCGGTGCGCGGCTCCCAGGCCGCGAAGACCAGGCGCGAGACCCGGGCCAGGACGATCGCCCCCGCGCACATGGTGCAGGGCTCCAGGGTGACCACGAGGGTGCAGCCCTCCAGGTGGGAGTCGCCCAGGGCGGCACCGGCGGCTCGCAGGGCGCGGATCTCGGCGTGCGCCGTCGGATCGCACTGCGCCTGGCGGGCGTTGGCGGCCTCGGCGAGCACCCCGCCCCCGCCCGACAGGACGACGGCGCCCACCGGCACCTCACCGGCCCGCCCTGCCGCACGGGCCAGCCCCAGGGCACGCCGCATGGCAGCGTCAACGGCATCAGTGGCGCCCGGCTCGTCGATCCCTCTCACCAGGACAGCCTGGCACACCCGGCGCCGCCCGCCCCGATCGGCTCCGCAGGCCCGCGGAGATCAGCGACACCGCCCACCTGTAGTATGATCCACTTCACAACAGCGTGCCGAAGCGTCCGCCAACAGCGAGGACACCGTGCACCTTTCTGCATAATTCCGCCGCTTCGGCTTGAAGCATCCTGCCAAACCTGGAAAGGTCTTAATAGTTATCTGATCGTCATCCAGGACCCAGGAAGGAACGGAGCGCCTCCGTGACACATTCCTCCACGACCACCACCGAGCCGACCACCGTCCCCGGCATCGAACCGACCGCCCAGCCCCGGCCCCTCAACCGAGTGGTCTTCCTCGCCTCCGCGATGGTCATCGCGGTGGTCGCAGCAGCGGCGATCATCAGCCCCACCGCCCTCCAGGGGGCCTTCGGTGCGGCCGTGGGCTGGACCGGGCGCTGGTTCGGGTCCTTCTACATCCTGCTGGTCACGGCGGTCCTCGTCTTCGTCGTGGCGCTGGCCTTCTCGCGCTTCGGGACCGTGCGCCTGGGCCCCAGCAACTCCACCCCGGACTTCTCCACCTTCTCGTGGGCCGCCATGCTCTTCGCCGCCGGCATCGGCACCGGGATCATGTTCTTCGCGATCGCCGAGCCCGTCGCCCAGTACATGGCACCACCCACGGGCCAGGCCGAGACGATCGCCGCCGCCCGGCAGGGCATCGTCCTGACCCTCTTCCACTACGGCATCTCCGGCTGGGGGCTGTACTCCCTGGTGGGCATGTCGATGGCCTACTTCGCCTACCGCCGTCGAGACAGCCTGGCAGTGCGCTCCACCCTGCGCCCTCTGCTGGGCGACCGGGTCGACGGGCTGGCCGGGGACCTCATCGACACCGCGGCGCTCATCGGGGGCGTGTTCGGCATCGCCGCCTCCCTGGGCGTCGGCGTGGTCCAGCTCAATGTCGCACTGAGCATCCTGTTCGGGCTGCCCCAGGGCGCCCCCACGCAGATCGGCCTCATCGCCCTGTCCGTCCTCATGGCCACCGTCTCGGCCGTCTCTGGCGTGGACCGCGGAGTGCGCATCCTGTCCAACATCAACGTGCTGCTGGCCATCGGCCTGGCCCTGTGGGTGCTGGTCACCGGCAACACCGCCTTCCTGCTGGACTCCCTGGTGGGCTCCATCGGGGACTTCGCCACCCAGTTCCCGCTGCTGACCCTGGAGACCTACGCCTACGACCGCCCCGAGACCTGGCTCAACGGGTGGACACTGTTCTTCTGGGCCTGGTGGATCACCTGGGCGGCCTTCGTCGGCATGTTCCTGGCCCGCATCTCCCGGGGACGCACCATCCGCCAGTTCGTCCTGGGCTCCCTGGCCCTGCCCTTCAGCTACATCGTCATGTGGGTCTCGATCTTCGGCAACCAGGCGCTCAGCCTCATCCGCTCGGGCGACACCGCCTTCGCCCAGGCCACCGTCAGCCAGCCCGAGCAGGGGCTCTACCTCCTGCTCAACTCCATGCCCGGGGGCACGGGCCTCATCGCCCTGGCCCTGTTCATCGGCATCCTGTTCTACGTCACCTCCGCCGACTCCGGGGCCCTGGTGATGTCCAACCTGTGCGTGCGCGCCCGGGGGGAGCACCAGGACGCGCCCGCCTGGCTGCGGATCTTCTGGGCCTCCCTCACCGGGATCCTGACCATCGCCATGCTCCTGGCCGGCGGCATCCCGATCCTCCAGCAGGCCACGATCGTCATGGCCCTGCCCTTCTCCTTCGTCATCATCACGGTCATGGTGGGCCTGTGGCGGGCCCTGAGCACGGAGGCCACCCGCAACGCGGCCCGCTCCATCGCCTACCGCAACCGCGCCCTGGGGTTCACGGGAACCGCGGCGGGCCTCAAGCGCATCTCCTGGCGCGACCGGCTCTCCCACACCTTCGACACCGTCTCCCCGGCCCGGGCCAAGCGCGCCCTGGAGGGACGGATCGTGCCGGCCCTGGAGGCGGTGGCCGAGGAGCTGCGCAAGGAGAGCCTGCTCGCAGAGGTCTACGTCGAGGGCGAGGAGGCCCAGGACCCCGACGACGAGCGCAACTTCCTGGGGCGCGCCACCCTGGTGGTCAGCCCTCCGGGAACGCCCGCCTCGCCGGAGGAGGACCCGCTGGCCGTGGAGCGGTCCTTCGGCCTGGACTCCTTCCGCTACGTGGTGCGCATGGTCCAGGCACCGGTGCCCGCCTATGGCGCCGTCGTCCACGAGGCGGACGACCTCACCGTGCGCCTGGAGGTGCGCCCGCGCGGGGGCGGCCAGGGCTACGACCTCATGGACTGGTCGGTCGACCAGGTCGCCCACGATGTCCTGGACCACTACGAGCGGTGGATCGAGTACCTGGGCACCTCCGAGACGCTGTAAAACTCCCACCACCCCAACTTTCGACAATTTGCATGAGATCGGCCTTTTCCGGGGCTGGAGAAGTACGATCTCATGCAAATTGTCGAAAAGAAGGGGTGAGGCGCCTACGGTCGCAGCGCCACCTCCGTGACCTCGGTCTCGGCGGTGTTGACGAAGACCCGCCCGGTGCTGGACTGCACCACGGACCAGTCGTTGCCCCGCGCCAGCAGCCACCCGGTCCTGGCCGCCGGGTCGATCGCACAGGTCTTGGAACTGGCGGTGTGGACCAGCAGCCTCTCCTTGGCGCAGTAGGTCATCGTGGCCAGGCGGTAGCCGGAGACCCTGCCGGAGGGCGCGGGCCGCAGCCGCAGGTACTCCGCGAGCGCCCCCGTGGCCGGGTCGATGACCAGCGCCCCACTGATCGTGGCCACATACAGGGTGCCCTCCACCAGCAGGGGGCTGTTGAGGATGTCTTCCCCGTCCACCTCCACCCGCCACAACTCGCGCTCCTGGCGCGCGTCGTAGGCCAGGACGTGGGCGTAGCCGGAGCCCTGGCCCGAGCCGCCCGTGATCGAGGTGGTGGCGTAGACGGTGTCCTTGCCGTCGGAGACCAGGCCCACGAAGGAGTGCCCGGGCACCAGGTCGGTCAGCACGGTGGCGGCGCCGTCGGCGGGGTTGATGAGGGACAGGGCCCCGCCCGCCACCCCCGAGACGGCGGCGCTGCCCACGCAGATCCGCCCGCCGGCCAGGGCCAGCCCGAAGGGCCGGGACTGCTGGTGGGAGCCCAGCTCGGCCACCTGGGAGGCCTCCCCCAGCCCGGGCCGGGCGGTGCGCCACACGCGGGCATGCTCGTAGCTGGCCATCACGAGGCCGGAGCCGTCGGTGGCCATGGACTCCACCTGCCCCTGGGTGCCCGAGGTGCGCGCCACCGCGCCCTGGGTCAGCTCCGCGGCGCCGAGGTCCAGGCGGGTCAGGGTGCGCCCCTGGTAGGCGCCCACGTACAGCGCGTTCTCGTCGTCGGGGATGAAGGGCGCCTGGCTGGCAAGGCCGGCGGGCTTCACCTCCGGATCGCGCTGGGCCACGACCCTGCCCGCCTCGACGTCGACCTCGATGTACTGGCACCCGGCCTCGGTGGAGGCCACGATGCCCAGGATGTTGCTGCGGCCGGGCAGGAGCGCCATCGCCCGCGCATAGCGGTTGGGGATGGCCGTGACCTCCCCGACCTTCCGGCCGGTGGCGTTGTCCATGGTGAACAGCACGCCGGTGCCGTCGCCCCGCCCCTGGATCGCCAGGCTGTGCCCGGGCTTGGTGGGGTGGGGGGCGTAGTGGCCGTTGAAGGGGTAGACCTCTGTCTGGGTCCAGGTGCCCGCGGCGGTGTCGTAGATGAGGCTGCGCGTGTCGCCGGGGCTGCCGATCGGCAGCTCGACGGCCAGGTGGGTCTCATCCAGGGCGGTGAGGTAGCGGGCGATGCCGGTCGAGGCGGCCTCGGGGTGGGTGATGGTGGCGGCCACCCGGCTGGGGTCCTTGCGGTCGAAGGCGGCGATGCGCGGGGAGCTGCTGCCCACGCCCGCGTAGACGGTGCCGCCGGCGACGGCGATGTGCCGGGTGATGCTGGCGCCCTGGCCCACCGCCGCCCCGTAGGTCAGGCTCCCGGCCACCGGGTCGATCCGCACCACGGTGGCCTCGGAGTTGCCGATCCACACCTGGCCATCGGCATCGAGACGCGGCTCGTAGCCCTGGGCCCATTTCTTCTCCGGGGAGACAACGGCGCCCAGGTCCTTCCAGCCGTTGTCGCGCACGTTGGCCTTGATAACCCGGGTGCCGCAGGTGGCGATGATGGCCTCGGCCTTGGGGGCGTAGACGAGCTCGCGCACGCCCGCGCCGTCGGACAGGCCGGTGAAGGTCCGGGTACCGTCGAGGGAGCCGGTGGCGGCGTCGATGATCTGCAGGTGGTTCGTGGCGCCCACGACCCCCAGGGCGATCTTGAGCCTGCCGTTGTCCGGGTGGGTGAAGAAGCAGGCGGCCATCACCTTCCTGTCGGCGCTGAGGTCGGTGTAGGTGGCGATGACGCGGGTGCCGGTCTTGCTGGTGGTGATGGTCCGCAGGGAGGTGTCCGTGGCGGGGCTGAGGGCGATGGGGGGTGGGGCCGCCGCGGCCGGGGCGGGCAGGCCCGCGCCTTGGGAGGCAGCGCCCAGGGCGCAGACCCCCAGGGCCCCGGCGACGACGCTGCGGCGACTGGGAAGGCCGGAGGGCGGGGAGGGCGGTGCGGATGCTGGGGACATGGGGCTCCTTCCGTCGGGCGCCGAGGCAGCCGTGATGTTGTTGACGGTTCACCTTATGGGCGCAGCCATGACGTTGCCTGAACGCCAGCAGCACAATCCATGACCCCAATTTTCGACAATTTGCATGAGATCGGCGTTTTCCGGGCCTGGAGAAGTACGATCTCATGCAAATTGTCGAAGAGAAGGGCAGCGGGGCGGGGCGGGCCGGTCATTCCCGGGCGCGCAGCACCTGGGCCGGGCTCTGCCGGCCGACGAGCGCGCTGACTCGCGAGGAGGCGACGACGGCCAGGCAGGTGGTCAGCAGGGTCGCGCCGCAGACGATCGCCGTGGGCCCGTTGGCGAAGCCCATCAGCATCTCAACGACCGACCGGTTCAGGAGCCGAGCCATGAGCACCGCCGCGGCCAGGGCGACAAGCAGCCCGATCAGGCACGCCGCCACAGCGTGGATGACGCCCTCGAGAACCTCCATGAGCAGGACATCGCGCTCCTCAGCCCCAGCGGCGCGCAGCAGGGCGGCGTCGCGCTGCCGCTGGCCCGCGCTCATGGCGATCACCGCCACGCCTCCCGTCCAGGCCACGAGGAAGGGAAGCCCGAACAGCGAGAAGAAGGCGCTGCTACTCGCACCGGGCAGCCCGGCGGCGACACCGAGCACGATGGCCACCAGGCCGATCGCCACCACGAAGGGCAGGACCGTAGCAGAGGATCGCCGGGACTCCAGGGCACAGGTGCGCCCCGCCACATGCCAGGCCACTCCCCTGCCGGGGACGAGGGCTGCGACCATGCGCTCCAGGAGCGGGGTGATCCACGCGCACAGGAGGCACAGGAGCACCAGGGCGCTCAGGGAGCCGTTGAAGACCGCCTGTATCCCGGCCTCGCCGTCGTCGCTCACCGTGATGACGACCAGGCCGGCCACCCACCCTGCGGCTGCGATGACCACCCCAAGGATGCGCAGGACGATCCGACCGGTATCGCGACCAGGAGCGCCGCCTCCGCCGGTACCGCGCAGCAGGACGGCCTCGGGGGCGCAGGCGGCCCGCCTGGCCGCCGACCGGCCGCCCAGCACGAGGGTCCCCGCGCTGATGAGGGCCGTCCAGATCAGGTCGGCGGCCTCCCAGCGCAGGGACGAGGTGGGCGGGAAGACCCCGTCGGAGACGAGCTGATCGAGCAGGAGCCTCCCCAGGGGGATGCTCAGCGGCACCGAGACCAGGGAGGCCAGGAGGCCCAGGGCGAGGAGCTGGCCCAGGATGAGGCCGCGCACCGTGGAGGGGCTCATGCCCAGGGCCTTCCACAGCCCGTGCTCACGCTCGCGCTGGGAGACCGCCAGGCCGCTGGTGGAGGACAGGACGGCCGTGGCCGAGAGGACCACGCCCGTGATGAGCAGGCCGGAGATGACGTTCGCCGATTCGATGATGTCGGCGTCCCCGGTGGAGCGTGCGAGCGCCAGCGCACCGTGGACCACCCGGAACTGCCCCGCGATGCAGGAGGCGGCGACCACCGCGATCGCCAGGGTCCACGCCCAGGATCCGCCGTGATGGCGCAGGTCGGCCAGCAGGAGGCGGATCATCGTGGCCCTCCCGCACCGCGATGGCACTGGGGGTCCGCGTAGCCGCTGAGGCTGCGGGCGGCCCCAATGGCGCGGGCGCCGTCCTGGCGCCCGTCCCGGCGCCCGTCCTCGCGGGCAGACAGGACGGCGGCGGAGACGGCGGCGGGATCCCCGCCGGGCAGGCTGGCGACGAGGCAGCCCGCATCCATGACCAGGACGCGCTGGGCCCGCGCCGCTGCGGCGGCGTCATGGGTCACCATGAGGACGGTGGCCCGGGCGGCGTCACGCCCGCCAGGCGCGCCCCCGGCGCCCCCAGATCCCCCAGTGCCCCCCGCGCCCTGCCCGGCGAGCGCTGCGAGCCAGTCCAGGACGGTCGCTGCTGCGCCGACGTCGAGAGCCGCCGTGGGCTCATCGGCGAAGACGAGATCGGGGCAGGAGGCCAGCACCCGCGCGATGGCGACCCGCTGGCGCTCGCCCCCGCTCATCTGGTGGGGCAGGTGGCGCGCCTGGGCGGACAGGCCGACGCGCTCCAGCGCCTCATCGACGCCCCTGCGGCTGAGGGGACGACGGCGCAGGCGCCCGGGCAGGGCCACATTGTCGCGGGCAGACAGGGAGGTGACCAGGTTGTCGTCCTGGAAGATGAACCCCACGTGCCGCGCCCGGAATCGGGCGGCGGCGCGGGAGGACAGCTCGCTGGTCCGGGTGCCCAGGAGACTGACCGTGCCGGCGGTGGGGGCGTCGAGCCCGGCGATGCACTGCAGGAGGGTGGACTTGCCGCAGCCCGAGGCGCCCACCAGGGCGGTGAAGCTGCCAGCGGGCAGGGTGAGGCCGACGTCGTCGAGGGCGGTCACGGCCGCGGCCCCCCGCCCCTGGAGGCGGAAGACGCGCCGGAGCCCCTGGACCTCGATGGCCGGGATCGCCGGCGCGGCTGGCCGCACCGCGCCGGGAGATTCGGCGCCGAGCCGGCCGGCGGGATCGGTCCGTGGACGGAATATGCTCATGCGCCGATGGCACCCGATGCCCGGCCGCGGGTCACTGGTGCGTGCTGCCGTTGCCGGCTCCACCCCGGGGCACCCCCTCCTCCTGCTCAACCGCGGTGGGTGGTGCTGGCTCCACCCGCCTCCATGCCCCGCGCTCACTCCCCCGCCCTCGATCCTCCGCAGCCGGCCCCGACCCGCACCGTCCCACCTGCCACCCCCTCCCGGCCCACCGCGAGCGCCCGGATCCGGGTGCCAGCACCCGTGCGCCCGGCCCCCGGGGAGCGTTAGCGTCCCTGTCATGCCCTCCGCACCGCGCGCTGCCCCACCCACAGCCCGGCCACTCGCGCCCCCGAGCGCCACCAACGGGGCGCTGACAACGGTGCCACCCCGGGTGCCGCCCCAGGGAGTGCCCCGGGTGGCGCCCCGGGCGATGAAGCCGCGGCCCCCGAGCGCATGAGCCCCGGGCGCCGCAGCCCCGGGCGCCGCAGCCCCGGGCACCTGGCCCGTATCGTGGCGTGGGAGCTCCTGCACGCACTGGCATGGGCTCCTCTGGCGCTGCTGGGCATCCTGGCCATCCTCTTCTTCCACCTGACCGTCCCCATCGGCGCGGCAGTGCAGCGGGCCATCGCGCGCCGCCTGGGCGCCCACGCGGCCTCGGGCCGCCCAAGCGGTGAGCGCCTGAGCCCCTGGCTCCTGTCCCGCGTGGCCGAGGCGGCCTTCTGGCGCCAGGACCTTCCCCTGTGCCTGGGGGCCTTCCTGCTGGGCCTGGCCTCGGCGTACATCACCTCCAACGGGCTGACCATCGCCGTCGCCATGATCACGGTGCCCCTGTCCGCCTCGCGGGCCCAGCCGGTGACGGTCCGGCTCAACGGGCCCGCGCTGGTCGTGACGGACCCGACCACGGCCTGGTGGCTCATCCTGCTCGGCGTGGCCGTCCTGGCCCTGACCGCCGCCCTTCTGCTGGGGGTGGGCGTGGTGCGGCTCCGGCTCATCACGGCCCTGTCCGGCGATCGCGAGGAGCCGCGAGTCCGGCGGTTGAGAGCGGAGGTCGGCCAGCTCACGGCCAGCCGCGCCACCCTCATGGACGCTTTCGAGGTCGAGCGCGCCCGCATCGAGCGGGATCTTCACGACGGCGCCCAGCAGGACCTCGTGGCCCTGACGATGAGCCTGGGGGCACTGCGCCTGAGCGCCGAGTCCCTGCCCGACGAGGAGATCTCGCAGGCCGCCCGCGCGAGCCTGCTGTCCGGCGTCGATGCCGCCCAGGACCGCGCGGAGGCGGCCCTGGGCAGTCTGCGCGAGACGGTGCACGGCATCCGCCCCGAGGTCCTGTCCGAGCGGGGCCTGGTGCCGGCCCTCCGGGATCTGGCGGGCCGAGCGCCCCTGCCGACCGCCGTCGTCATCACGGGCGACGACGGCGACCTCGCCGCGATCTCCCCGCCCGTGGCGACCGTGGTCTACTTCGCGGTCGCCGAGGCCCTGACCAACGCGGCCAAGCACGCCCGGGCCGGCCACGCCACCGTCACCGTGCGCTGCTCGGGCGCGAGCCTGAACGCGACGGTCAGCGATGACGGCGTTGGCGGGGCCGACCCGCGGCGGGAGCGGGCCACGGGCCTGCGCGGCATGGAGCAGCGGGTGGAGTCCATCGGCGGGAGGCTGGAGGTGCACTCGCCGCCCGGGGGCGGGACGCGGCTGTCGATGACGACTCCCCTGGTGCCACCCTGGGGCGCGCACTCCGCCGTGCCCCCGGCACTGGCCGGCCCTCCGGTGGCCCCGTGACCGGCGGGGGCTCGGGATGGGGCTCGGGACCGCTGCGGCCGGCCTGCGGCAGGATGAGCCCATGAGGATCCTGCTGGCCGACGACGCCACGCTCCTGCGCGAGGGTCTGGCCGGCCTGCTGACCGCGGCTGGGCACGAGGTGGTGGCGCAGGCTGCCGACGCTGATGCCCTGCGCCGCGAGGTCGCGCGCCTGGCGGGATCGGGGCGGCTGCCCGACGTCGTCGTCACCGACGTGCGCATGCCGCCCACGGGCACCGACGACGGGCTGCGCGCCGCTGTCGACCTGCGGCGCAGGTACCCGGGCCTGCCCGTGGTGGTGCTCAGCGCCTATGTGACCGGGCAGTACGTGCAGGACCTGCTGGAGGGCGCGGGGGATGCCCCGGGCGGGGGGCATGGCGGCGGGGCGGTCGGCTACCTGCTCAAGGAGCGGGTGGGGCGGGTCGCCGACTTCGTGCACTCCCTCGATGTCGTCGTGGGCGGTGGGGTGGTGATCGATCCGGAGGTGGTCTCCCACCTCATGAGGGCGGCGCGTGCCGCGGGCCAGCGGGATGGGGCGGGCATGGCCGGCCCTCCAGTGGCCGAGGCGGCGGGCGCGCGGGGGGACGGGCTGGCCGCCGGCCGGATCGGTGAGGCCCCGGGCCTTCGCGGAGCCCGCGGTCCCCGGGCGGATGAGGGCTCCTGCCTGGCGCCCGTCGCCCCTGGACGGGCCACGGCGTCGGGGCCCGGCGGCACGGATCGCGGCGGTACGGGGCTCAACCGGCTGACCCCGCGGGAGCAAGAGGTTCTCGAGCTGATGGCCCAGGGGCTGTCCAACACGCAGATCAGGGAGCGGCTGGTGCTCTCCGATGGGGCGGTGGCCAAACATGTCGCCAGCATCTTCCGTGCGCTCGACCTGCAGCCCGGTGAGGAGAACCGCCGGGTGCGGGCCGTCCTGGCCTGGCTGCACGCCACCGCCTGACCCCAGGATGCTGTTGACGGCTCGTGAGGGGCGCGCAGCCAATCCATCGCCCCCACTTTCGACAATTTGCATGAGATCGGCGTTTTCCGGGCCTGGAGAAGTACGATCTCATGCAAATTGTCGAAGAGAAGGGCAGCGGGGCTCAGTCCCCGCCCAGCACGAAGCCGTGGCGCACGGGGTCGCGGGGGTCCAGGAGCAGTTGGCTGTAGCCGGTGACATAGGCCGATCCGGTGACGCGCGGGATGATCGCCGGGTACTGGCCCACCGTCGTCGTCCCGAGAACCTCCCCGCGCAGGCGGGTGCCGATGAGGCTCTCCTGGACCAGCTCCTCCCCCACCGCCAGGCGGCCCTGGGCGTGGAGGAGCGCCATGCGGGCGCAGGTGCCCGTGCCGCAGGGCGAGCGGTCCACCTGCCCGCTGCCGAAGACGACGACGTTGCGCCAGTCCACCTGCGCGGTGGTGGACGGCTCGTAGACCTCGACCAGGTCGATGCTGGTGATATGCGGCAGGTCGGGGTGGCGCACCTGGACCTCCTCGTTGATGCGGTCGCGCAGGCGCAGCGCCGCCCCGGTCAGGGCGGGCAGGTCCTCGGCGCTCACCCGCACCCCCAGCTGCGCGGCGCTCACAATGGCGAAGAAGCTGCCGCCGAAGGCGATGTCGCACACGACCGCCTCGCCCCGCCCGGGCTGGAGCTCGAGGCGCACCTCGCGCCGGTAGACGAACGCGGGGACGTTGACGAAGGAGACCTGCGTGACCGCGCCGTCCTCCACCAGCGCCTCGGTACGCACGAGACCGGCCGGGGTATCGAGGACCACGGGGGTCGGGCCCTCGCGGGAGGGCACCATGCCCGACTGGAGGACCGCGGTGACGGTGCCGATGGTGCCGTGGCCGCACATGTTGAGGTAGCCGCCGCCGTCCATGAAGACGACGCCGACATCGGCCCGCTCATCGGCGGATGGCAGGACCACCGCGCCGAACATGTCGGCATGGCCCCGGGGCTCGTGGATGAGGGCGCAGCGCAGGTGGTCCAGGCGCTGGCGCAGGTCCTCCCGCTTGGCGGCCATGTCCCGCCCGCGGACCTCGGGCATGCCGCCGACGACGACGCGCGTGGGCTCGCCGGCCGTATGGGTCTCGATGGTGCTCAGCGCCGGCAGGCCGTCCCGGTCGGGGCCGTGGCCGCCGCGCCGGCCCCTCCAGTCATGATCCTCCACGCATGCCTGTGCGCCCACGGCCTCCCCTGTCGCTTGCCATCGTCTGCGGCTTGGCGCCCCGGTGCGCCTGGCCCGACGGTAGTGCGCCCCGCCCCCCGCAGCCTGGGACCCCAGGCCCCCAACCTTCGACAATTTGCATGAGATCGGCCTTTTCCAGGCCTGGAGAAGTACGATCTCATGCAAATTGTCGAAAAGAAGGGGCGGCATGAGTGCGCAACCCTCGGACTCCCTGGATTCCCGCAGGCCGCGAGCGCCCGCACCCCATGAGGCCCTCGCCCTGCACGCCACCGGCTTCCTGCGCGATCACTACCGCGAGCCGATCACCATCCACGACCTGTCCGACCACCTCTCCTACAGCCCCTCCCACCTCACCCGTTCCTTCACCCGAGTGGTGGGCGTCTCGCCGATCCGCTACCTGGCCTCCTGGCGCCTGCACGAGGCCAAACGCCTGCTCATCAGCGAGGGCCTGGATGTCGCGGAGGCGTGCTACGAGGTGGGCTACACCTCGGTGGGAACCTTCTCGCGGCGCTTCGTCCGAGACGTGGGGCTGCCACCCGCGTCCCTGCGCCGCTCGGCTGACTGGCTGGCGGACACCAGCCTTCCCCCGGTGAGCCTGCTGAGGCCGGCCGCGACGCGAGTGCGGGTGCGCGTCGTCGTGCCCCCGCCGCTGCGCATACGGCTCGGCGAGGAGCCCCACCAGTGGGTGGGCACCTTCCCGATGCCGATCCCCTGTGGTCCGCCATGCACCGGGGCCCTGCGCCGCGGCGTGGTCGAGGTGTGCCTGCCCGTGGTGCCGGGCGCACCCTGGCTGCTGGTCACGCTGGCACCTGGAGGCGCTGACGTCGTCGAGCACCTCGCACCCCGGGAGCCGCTCGTCGCCCGGCCGCACCGTCTGTCCGGCCAGGAGGAGGTGGTCACCATGGAGGTGGGCCCCGCACAGCCCTGGGACCATCCCATGCTGGTGGCGCTCCCCGCGCTGTGGCCCGGCTGAACCACTGCCAGACCGCTGATGGGACGCGGCGCTATGCGTCGTCGGCCCATGCGCGCCACCGGATCACAGCAGGATCGGAGTCGTCGACAGCCGGGCAGTCCACCTACCGTAGGGGCAACCTCACCTGGGCCGATGGCGACCGGCGCGGGCCTGGCCGCAGGAACGAGCCCTCATATCCTTGACATCCTTGGAGGACCGATGGCCGCTTCAACCGTCACCACGACGACTTCTCCGGGCCGCCCCTGCTGGCTCGAGCTCTACACCCCCGATGCCGAGGCCGCGGCAGCCTTCTACGGCGGGCTGCTGGGCTGGCAGGTCGCCGACGCCGACCCGGGGTCGGGCATCTCCACGATGGTGTTGCTCCGCGATCACCTCATCGCCTCCTTCGAGCCGCAGGAGGGCCAGCAGGACGATGGCGGCTGGCTGGTCACCCTGCTCGTCGACGACGTCGCGGCGGCTGTCACCCAGGCGGAGGCGGCAGGCGGGGGCGTCGTCATCCCGTGCACCGAGGTGGGCGAGGACGGCACGACCACCTTCGCCGTCGTCACTGATCCTGGGGGCGCACAGGTCGGCATGATCTCCGATACCGACCCGGCGCCCGCGGCTCCGCAGGAAGCGGGCATGCCGCTGTGGTACGAAGTGCTGACTGATGGGCTGGATGCCGGTGTCGGCTTCTACGAGACGGTGTTCGGCTGGCGCACCCGCGAGGTGGAGCCCGGCCAGGGCCTGCCCTACCGCGTCAACGACCCGGGGACGGGGCCCCTGTGCGGCATCGGGGAGCGCTCGGCCTTCACCGGGGGCGCTCCGGCCTGGCGGGTCTACTTCGGGGTGGAGGATCTCGACTCGGCCGCGGCGCGCGTGCCGGCACTCGGCGGCAGGGCACTGGGGGAGCCGCAGGACAGCCCCTACGGCCGGATTCTCCCGGTAGCCGACCCCCACGGCGCCAACTTCATGCTCGTCGAGATGTGAGGATCCCCCACCTCCCCAACCTTCGACAATTTGCATGAGATCGGCCTTTTCCGGGCCTGGAGAAGTACGATCTCATGCAAATTGTCGAAATGAAGGGGGAGCGGGGGCGGGCGACACCGTAGGCTGGGGGCATGCGCCTCCACATCGCCGACCACCCCCTCATCGACCACAAGCTCTCCGTGCTGCGGGACTCCCGGACCCCCTCGGCGGTCTTCCGCCAGCTCGTCGACGAGCTCGTCACCCTCCTGGCCTACGAGGCCACCCGCGACGTCCGCACTGAGGAGGTCGAGATCACCACCCCCGTGGCCGTCGCGCAGTGCCGCCGCCTGGCCACCCCCCAGCCCATCGTGGTGCCGATCCTGCGGGCCGGCCTGGGAATGCTGGAGGGCATGACACGCCTGCTGCCCACCGCTGAGGTCGGCTTCCTGGGCATGAAGCGCGACGAGGACACCCTGGAGGTGGAGACCTACGCCAACCGCCTGCCCGACGACCTCTCGGGCCGCCAGTGCTTCGTCATCGACCCCATGCTCGCCACCGGCCACACCCTGGTGGCCGCCATCGACTACCTCCTGGAGCGCGGGGCCCGCGACGTCACCGCCCTCTGCCTCATCGCCGCCCCCGAGGGCGTGGCCACCCTGGAGGCCGCGGTCGGCCAGCGGGCCAACGTCACCGTGGTCACCGCCGCCGTCGACGAGCGCCTCAACGAGCACGCCTACATCGTCCCGGGCCTGGGCGACGCCGGCGACCGCCTCTACGGCATCGTCGACTGACCGCCGGCTGCAGCCGGCTCGACGACGCCGCCCACCGACCGCCTCCAGCGGCCCACCCGGATTTCTTACGCGCCTTGTCCGCGAGCGCCATCGCGGCCCTCGAAGCGCGACCATGCGCGGATCCAGGCAGGGTGCCGGGTCGGGCGACGCACCCCACCGGTGGCTGCCCGCTCAGCCTTGTCCAGCAGGTCCTCGATGACGGCGTCGTGCAGCGGCGCCACGAGCACCGGGAACAGGAGCCGCATCACCCCATGAGCCCGCCCCAGCAGGATGTGCCGCACCCGGCAGCGCCGCTCACCCAGTGCCTCCACGCTGAGCTCGTGGATCCCCGCGATGCCCGTGGTCCGGTGGAACAGGAAGCGCACCCTCCTGCCGGGCTCGTACTCCACCACCCGGTAGCGGATGGCGCCGTGACCGCCATCGGCCCCCACCGCGAGCGGGCGATCCAGCACCATTGGCACCCAGCGCTCGCTGGGCCACAGCCGGTCCCCCTCGCCGCCCAGCCCATCCAGCAACGGGGCCAGGTCCTGGGCTGGGGCGTTGATCGTGCGCTCATGAATGCTGCGGATCATCGACATACCTCCGTCAGAGGAGTGGTGGCCCCCATACTACGCGGATCGGCCAGACGCGGGCGGGCTCGGGGCGGTATCGCGGCGGGCTCACCGGCCCGCGCAGCCGCCGGTCCGGGCCTCGTGCAGCACCCCGGTGCAGGCGGCCCGGTAATCGACCTCGACCACCGCGGCTGTCGGCCCACCGCCCGCGCTACCGGCGATGACCACCGAGCTCCCGGCCACCGACCGCCCCTGCCTGGGCTCGACGACGTAGCCGGGCAGGTCCAGATCCTCGGCGTCGGCCGTCACCGTGCAGCGCGTCCCCATGGGGAAGACCCCCTCGACAACGGTCGGGGCACCCGAGCCCCGGGCACTGACCGTGCCCTCCTGGCCGTCGGTGCAGGTGTAGTCCAGCAGGTAGTCGCGCACCAGCCCCGCCGGCGCCCCGGTGACGCGCACAGAGACCTGCAGGTCGCCAGTGCGCACCGCCTGCGCCCGGGCCGGGATCACCACAGCCAGGAGCACCACCATCACTCCCACGAAGGCCACGAGTGCGAACCGGTGCCTATCCAGCACTCCCCTCAGGCGGGCAGTCAGTCCCATCAAGCCGCCGCTTCCCTTTCTTCCACTCCTGCCCGCGACACACCATCAGCGGGAGGCAGAGGCTATGCCCGCCCGTGGGCGCCCGGCAATGCGCCCAGGCCACTCGTTCCCAACTCTTGACTCAACCGTGACGGCTTCATGACCCCAGGGCCCGGCAGCGGCCGCAGACCCTCGACGCCGTCACACGCCCGCTACATAAGAAAACACTAAGCCTGGTCTCGGGAGGCCCTGCGACAGGGCCGAAACACTGGGTGGCATGAACAGCGCACGCCGCATTCTCGCCCTCGCCGTCGTCATGCTCGTCCCCGTCCTGCTGGCACTGGCGGCGGAGAGTCTGGCCTTCATGCCGGGCCCGCCCCAGGCACCCGACGTCGTCCACCTCAGTGGCGGCGCGCAGGGGGGTTGAGCGCATGTCCGATCGCACCACCCCCGCGCAGGCCCCCACACCCCGGAGAGCCGACGGCTCCCGCATCCCCGCACGGCTGCGCATCGTGGCCTGGATGCTGTTCGTCGTGGCCCTGGGCCTGGTGACCATGGTCGTCTCCGTGCGCTCCACCCTCATGGCCGACATTGCCCAGAGGGCCAACGAGGAGGTGACCCAGGAGGTCACCGAGCTCCAGCGCTTCGCCGCCACCGGGCTCGATCCCGCCACCTCCAAGCCCTTCACCTCCACCACCAGCCTGGTAGAGGTCTTCCTGTCCCGCCAGCACTTCGCCGAGCACGAGTCCGTCGTCGTGGTCAACCACTCCACCGGGAAGGCGGAGCAGCTCTCGGGGGAGAACACCCCCCGGCTCGACCTGAGCCTGTCCGACCCCCTGTTCACCCAGATGATCCAGTCCCCCTCAGGGGCCACCGAGTACGGCAACGGGGAGATCCGCTGGGCCCGGGTCGAGCTCCAGCCGGAGGATCCCCAGCAGCACCTGTCCTTCATCGCGATCAGCTTCACCGGGCCGCACGTGACCACGCTCAACTCCACGATCTGGCTCATGGCGGGTATCGGCGCCGCCGTCCTGGTCCTCACCGGGCTCATCGGGCTGCTCGTCTCCCGGCAGATCCTGCGACCTCTGCGCGCCCTGGGGGAGGCGGCCCGCTCCATCACCGAGCAGGACCTGACCCACCGCCTGCCCGTGCACGGGCGCGACGACATCGCCGCCCTGACCTCATCCTTCAACGGGATGCTCGACCGACTGGAGGAGGCCTTCACCGGCCAGACCCAGTTCATCACCCGCGCGCACAGCGAGCTCGCCGAGCCGCTGAGCACCATGGACGCCCAGCTGGCCGCCGCACCGGCCACCGCGCAGGCCCGTGAGCAGCGCGCCACGATCGCCGGGCTCCTGGGGGTGCTGGAGGATCTGCACACCCTGGCCCAGGCCGAGCGCCGCGATTTCGTGCACCCCGATCAGCAGGTCGAGGTCCTGGAGCTGGCCGGCACCCTGCAGGCCGACCTGGAGGCGCAGGCCCCCGGGCGCTGGCGCCCCCAGGTCCTGGCGGCGGGCACCGCCGCCCTCGATGCTCAGCGCATCCGCCAGGCCGTCTCCCACCTGGCCCGCAACGCCCTCCAGCACGGGGGCACCGGTCCCCTCCGGCTGCGCATCGCGCCGACGACGGACAGCTACGGCCGCAGCGGCCTGGAGATCTCCGTGACCGATGCCGGCCCCGGGGTGCGCACCGAGGACGTCGACTGGCTCTTCGAGCGCTTCACCCAGGAGGAGGCCGGCTCCCGGCGCCGGGGCGCCGGACTGGGCCTGGCCATCGTCCGCGCGATCGCCGACGCCCACGACGGCACCGTCTTCATCAGCTCCGCTCCCGGACAGGGAGCCACGGTGGGGATGCGCATCCCCGCGGGCCCGGCCTGGTCCCTGCGCCGTCACGACGACGCCGCGCCTGCGCCGTCGGCCTCGGTCTCCTCGCCCCTGAGCCCAGGGGGCGCCTCATGACGACCCTGGAGACCCTGCCGCTCTCACTGGCACCGAAGGAGGCCGACCAGGAGCCCCGCGCGCGGAGCATCCCCTGGGGCCGCATCCTGTCCGCCACGGTGGCCCTGGCCCTGTGCGCGGGCATCGCAGTGGCGCATGCGCTCTCCCCCGAGGGCCCCTCCCTGCCGGCCTCCATCACGCTCATCGTCTTCGTCCTGGCGGTGTGGGCCTGGGCCTTCACCAGGCTCGATGACACCTATGTGTCGCTGGGCGCGGGCACAGCCCTGGTACTCAGCGGCTCGCTGAGCCCCAAGGAGCTGTTCTCCAGCCTCGGGGATGACACGATCTGGCTGCTCGTGGCCGCCTTCGTCATCGCCGTGGGGGTCACGGCCTCGGGCCTGACCGCCCGGGCCGCCGCCTGGCTGGTCACCGGCACCGACCGGCCCCGCGTCCTGTTCCATCTCATCACCGCAGCCATCGTGGGCACGGTCTTCGCGGCTCCCTCCACCTCGGGGCGGGCGGCCCTGCTGCTGCCGGTGTTCGTGGCCATTGCCAGGGCGCTGCAGGCCCGGCCCCAGGACAGCGGCCGCCAGCGCCGGGCCCGAGCCCGTCTGGTCCACGCCCTGTCCCTGGTCTTCCCCACCGTCATCCTGCTCTCGGCGGTCGGCTCCTTCCTGGGCGCTGGGGCGCATCTGGTGACCGCGCATATCGTGGCCGCGGCCGGGAGCCGGGACTTCTCCTTCGCCAGCTGGCTGCTGCTGGGCCTGCCCCTGGCGGCCCTGTCCAGCCACCTGGCCACCGAGCTCATCCTGGCCCTGTTCACCCGCCGCGCCGACATGCGCCAGCGCATCAGCATCGCCATGGAGGACCTGGCCGCGGGCTCCGCGACGCCGCTGACCGGCCCCCTGACCCAGGTGGAGAACCGGGCGGCCCTCCTGCTGGGCACCGTGGTGGTCCTGTGGTGCACCGAGTCCCTGCACGGCATCGACCCGGCGATCGTGGCCCTGGTGGGGGTCCTGGTCACCGCCCTGCCCGGGTACGGCGCGGTGTCGCTGAAGAAGGCCCTGGGCAAGGCGCCCTGGTCGCTGCTGGTGTTCATGGCCGCGACCCTGGCCATGGGCGACGCCCTGGTCAATACCGGCGCGGCCCAGTGGGTGGCCTCCACCGCCTTCACCGCCCTGTCGATCAGCTCCCCGTGGCCCTTCATGGTGGCCGTGGTCCTGCTCTCGACGGCGGCCCACCTGGTCATCCAGTCCCGCTCGGCGCGCTCGGCGGTACTGGTGCCGATCGTGGTGGCGCTGGCCCCCGCCGTCGGCGTCGACCCGGCGGCAGCGGCCTTCGCCTCGACCGCGGCGGCGGGCTTCTGCCACACACTGCCCTCCTCGGCCAAGCCGGTGGCCATGTTCGCCTCCGCCGAGGAGGTCGAGACCTTCACCCCGGCGGACCTGAGGCGCCTGTCGCTCATCCTGGGCCCCGCCATGGCCCTGCTGGTCCTGGCATGCAGCGCCTGGCTCTGGCCGGCGCTGGGCCTGGGCTGGTAGCGGACCCGGCCCAGCTCGCCCACCCGGTGCCCCGGCCCGGCACCCTCAGCGTCATGCCCGATGTCATCCACCAACCGAACCACCGCCCGAGCCCACCCCTGACCACCGACCGAACCGCATCTGATCCTGACGCATCCACGACCGCTCGAACCACGGGAGGATTCCATGTCCACGACCATTCCCACACGTATCGTCATCGCCCCCTCGGGCTTCAAGGAGAGCATGTCCCCCGAGGAGGTCTGCCAGGCGGTGGCCCGCGGGGTGCGTCGGGTCCTGCCCGGCGCCGTCGTCGACGAGCTGCCGCTGGTCGACGGCGGCGAGGGCTCGGCCGCCACGATGGCCCGCGCCACTGGCGGCGAGCTGGTGGCGGCGCGCGTGACCGGACCGGTGGGACAGCCCGTGGCCTCCCACCTGGCCCGGCTCGGGGGCGCCTCGACGGGCACCTGGCTCATCGAGATGGCGGCCGCCGCCGGGCTGCGCCTGGTGCCCGCCGATGTGCGCGACCCGGGCGCCACCACCACCCGCGGCGTCGGCGAGCTCATCACGGTGGCCCTCGACGCCGGGGCGCACCGCATCATCATCGGCTGCGGGGACTCGGGGACCTGTGACGGCGGGGCCGGGGCGCTGGTGGCCCTGGGCACCCGACTGCTGGATGCCCAGGGGCGCGAGGTCGAGCCCACCGGCAGCAATCTGGCCCGGGTGGATCGCATCGATACCTCGGGCATGGACCCCCGCCTGGCCAGCACCGAGATCCTGGTGGCGGGCAATATGCACAATCTCCTGACCGGGGAGCGGGGGGTGGCCCGGGTCTTCGGCCCTCAGAAGGGCGCCACTCCCGAGCAGGTCGAGGCCCTGGATGCCGGGCTGGCGCACTGGGCTGGGCTGCTGGCCGGCGCCTTCCCCGAGCAGGTGGGGGGACGCGACCTGCTGACCGGCCCCGGTACGGGGGCCTCGGGCGGCCTGGGGGCGGGGCTCGCGGCGGGCACCGGCGCCCAGCTGCTCTCCCGGTTCGAGGTGTTCATGGATGCCGAGCGCTGCGGCATGGATGTTGACGGGCTCATCGCCCAGGCGGATCTGGTGCTCACCGCGGAGGGGGCGGTGGACTTCCAGACCCCCCGCGGGAAGATCCCGGCCGAGGTGGCGCGCCGGGCCAAGCGGGCGGGCAGGCCGGTGATCGCCCTGGCGGGCACCATCGGCCGGGGGGCCGCGGATGTCCATGCCGCCGGGATCGACGCGGTGGCGGGGATGATCCCGGCGCCCATGGAGCTCGGGGAGGCGGTGGCCCGGGCGGAGGAGCTCCTGGCCGACGCCACCGAGCGCACCCTGCGCCTGGTGCTCCTGGGCGCCGCCATGGCGGCCTGAGCCGCGCCCACCCCGCCCGTTGCACATCTTCAGCCGTGACGCCGACGCATCCATGCGGAGAAGTCGGAGTCACCACCCCGCAGGGGGCCTGAAGATGTGCAACAGCGGGAGGAGCGGCCCTCAGAAGGCGGGCAGGACGGAGCCGTCGGTCCAGGTCTCCTGAATGAAGGAGCGCACCTCCTCGCGGTTGAGCAGCTCGGCGAGCTTCTTGAGGTCGGCGTTGTCCTTGTCCTCCGTGCGCACCACCAGCTGGTTGACGTAGGGGCTGTTCTCCGCCTTCTCCAGCTCCAGGGCGTCCTTGCTGGGCACCAGGCCCGCCTCGATGGCGTAGTTGCCGTTGATGACGGCGGCGTCCGCATCCTGCATGGAGCGGGCCACCTGGGCCCCATCAACGGTGGTGAAGGTGAGGTTCTTGGGGTTGGAGGTGATGTCGGTGTCGGCCGGCTGCTCCACGGCGGCATCGAGCTCGATGAGCCCGGCCTGGGCCAGGAGCTTGAGGCCACGGGCGGTGTTGGCCGGGTCGGAGTTGAGGATGATCTCGCCGCCCGAGGGGATCTCATCCACCGAGGCGACCTTGGAGGAGTACAGGCCCAGGGGCTCGATGTGGACGTCGGAGATGGCCACGAAGTCGAAGCCCTTGTCCTTGATCTGCTGGGCCAGGTAGTTGGGGGTCTGGAAGAAGTTGGCGGCCAGGGAGCCGTCATCAAGGGAGGTGTTGGGCGTCTGGTAGTCGTTGATCTCCACGATGTCCAGGCTGATGCCCGATCCCTCCACCAGATTGTCCTGGACGAACTGGAGGATAGTGACGTGGGGCTGGGGGGAGGCGCCCACGGAGATGACCGAGGTCTCGCCCTCCTTGGTGATACCGCTGACGCCGGAGTCCGAGCTGCAGGCGGCCAGGGTGGCGCCGACGGCGGCGACCAGGCCGACGGAGAAGGTGCGGCGGGGGATGGTTGCGGACATGGGGGTTCCTTTCAGGGCTGGGTCTACTGCCCGGGCCGGTGCGATGACATGGGCGGGCGCCCATCGCCGTCGGGCGGGGTCGGATGCGTTGAGGGTCGTGATGGTGCTGGGCCGGTGCCTGCGGCTCTCCGGCTGGCGGGCGCCTCAGCGGTGGTCCACCAGCCGGCTGAGCATGTCGCCGACCACCTGGATGGCGGCGACGATGAGCAGGATGAGCACGACGGTGATGATCATGACGTCGAGCTGGTAGCGCTGGTAGCCGTACTGGATGGCCAGGTCGCCCAGGCCGCCACCGCCCACGGCCCCGGCCATGGCCGAGTAGCTGAGCAGGGTGATGATGGTGACGGTGGCCGCCTGGATGAGGGTGGGCAGGGCCTCTCGCACGAGGACACCCCAGGTGATCTGGCGCTCCGAGGCGCCCATCATGAGGGCCGCCTCGACCTTGCCGTGCTCGACATTGCCCACCGCGGTCTCCACCAGGCGGGCGTAGAAGGGGATGGCCCCGATGGTCAGGGGCACGCAGGCCGCCTGCCAGCCCAGGGAGGTGCCGACGATGAGGCGGGTCAGCGGGACGATGGCCACCATGAGGATGATGAAGGGCATGGAGCGGCCGATGTTGACCAGCTGGGAGAGCACCATGTTGATGGTGGCATTGGCGTGCAGCCCCCGCTTGCCGGTGGCCACCAGCGCCAGTCCGAGCAGCAGCCCGAACAGGATGGTCAGCGCCCCGGAGACGAAGGTCATCTGGAGGGTCTGGGCGGTGGCGAGCCCGAGCTTGCGCTGAATGACCGGGTTGTCGAACCAGGTACCCGAGTTCTTGGCGGCCCCCAGGAGGAGCCGGGATGCCAGTGGGGCTGTGGTCGTCAGGGCACTCATGAGCGGACCTCCGCGGTGACGCCGGCGTTGCGCAGGGCGGTGATGGCGCCCTCGACGTCGTCAGTCGGGACGGTGATGGCCAGGCGGCCGATCTGGGCGGTGCCGATGGTCTCGAAGACCCCGGCGGCGATATCGCCGCCGAGCTCGGCCACCATGGACATCAGGGCCACCGCGGCGGGCTGGCCCGGGTGGGCGGTGATGGAGACGTCGATGACGCCGTGGCCCTGGGTGACGGCACCCTCGGGAACCGCCGGGAAGGGGACGATCTCGCGTGAGAGCCGGGAGTCGACGTCCAGGACGACGTCCTCCAGGCGCCCGCCCTCGATGATCCGGCCGGCGTCCAGGAGGCTGACGGAGTCGCAGACCTGGCGCACGACGCTCATCTCGTGGGTGATGATGATGACGGTCAGGCCCAGGGTGTCGCGCACGTCCTTGATGAGGTCGAGGATGGAGCGCGTGGTCTCGGGGTCCAGGGCGCTGGTGGGCTCGTCGCACAGCAGGACGGCGGGGTCGTCGGCCAGGGCGCGGGCGATGCCGACGCGCTGCTTCTGGCCGCCGGAGAGCTGGGAGGGGTAGGAGCCGCCCCGGTCGGCCAGTCCGACGAGGCTGAGCATGTGCGAGACGGTCTGGTGGCGGCTGCCGTGGGGCACGCCCGCGAGCGCCAGCGGGTAGGCGATGTTCTGGGCGGTGGTGCGCTGCTCCAGGAGGTTGGCGTGCTGGAAGACCATGCCGATGCGGCGGCGGGCCTCGCGCAACTCGCGGGAGGACAGGGCGGTCATGTCCTTGCCCTCGACGTAGACGTGCCCGGAGGTGGGCCGCTCCAGGGAGGTCAGGCAGCGCACGAGAGTGGACTTGCCGGCCCCGGAGGTGCCGACGATGCCGTGGATGGCGCCCGGGGCGACATCGAGGCTCAGGCCGTTGAGGGCGTGCACCGGATCGCGGCCGCGCAGCTGGTAGACCTTGTGAACGTCGCGCAGGCGGATCGTGGGCTCGGGCGCGCCCCCTCCCGTCACGCCTTGAGGCCCGTCGCCGGGACTGCCGGCATCAGCGGCCGGGCCGGGCGGGTCGGTGCTGTGCTCGTCTACGGGTGTCTGTGATCGGCTCACGCGCTCCTCCATCGGTCCTGGCGGAAGCACCCTCACCGCGAAGGGGGTTGCTGCAGCGTCGTCGAGCCAGGTCTCTCGGCTGCTCTGGATGGTCGGGTACAAAGTACGCAGAGGGGAGCGGGCCAGGCAACTCGCCGCCCCGCCAAGGGACGAAGGTCACGCTCGCGCCGGGGGTGGCGACCCGCATCCGCACGATGCGTCCCGAGACCTCGCCCGGCGATGCCTCTCAGCGCTGCGCTCACGACGCCGCGCGCAGCATGAGCGGGCAGCACGGCCGGGCGGCGGGGCACCGGCGGGCCGGCGATACGCGGGGGCCGTCGGCACGTGCTTGGATGGGCCCATGAGCACCGCCTCCGGTCCTTCCGCACCTGCCGCCCCCGCCCCGCCGCCTCCACCGTCGAACCCCTTGGAGTCCGTGGACATCCTGGGGGAGCCGTGGGTGGCGCGGCGCATTCCTGTGGCCGAGTCGCCCCAGGCGCCGGGCGCCGACCATGCGGTCCTGGTCCACCAGCGCGCCGCGGGCGCCCGCCACCGGCGGGCCGTGCTCTACCTGCACGGGCGCAGCGACTACTTCTTCCAGACCCACCTGGCCCAGGCATACCTGGATGCCGGCTATGAGTTCTACGCCCTGGACCTGCGCTCCTGCGGCCGCGCGGGCGTGGGGCACCCCTCGCCCCATGACGTGCGCGACCTGCGCGTCCATGATGAGGAGATCGCTGAGGCGCTGCGCATCATCGGCTCGGAGCACGGGCACGCCTCGGTGGTGCTCAACGGCCATTCGACCGGCGGGCTCCAGGCGGCCATCTGGGCGGCGGATCATCCCGGCAGCGTGGAGGCGCTGGTGCTCAACTCGCCGTGGCTGGACCTGCCCGGCTCGGCCCTGGTGCGCTCCTACGGGTCGGCCCTGGTGGACCTCATCTCGCGGCGCGACCCTGAGCGCGCCATCGATGAGCCGGGAGCGGGCCGCAGGGACAAGCCCCACGCCTACGTCGAGGCCCTGCACCGGGACTGGTCGGGCGAGTGGGACTGGGACCTGGCGCTCAAGCCGCTGGAGTCCTTCCCGGTGCGCGCGGGCTTCCTCGCCGGGGTGCGCCGCCTGCACCGCGAGGTGCACCACGGCCTGGGCATCGCGGTGCCGATCCTGGTGTGCTGCTCGACGGCGTCGGGGCCGGACAACCCGACCCTGGAGGAGGCCCGGACCACCGATGTGGTGCTCTCCGTGGAGCAGATCATCGAGCGCGCGCCCTTCCTGGGCGATGACGTCACGCTCCGCCAGATCCCGGGCGGGTGCCACGACCTGGCGCTCTCGCCCCGCCAGGCGCGCGAGGAGTACCTGGAGGCGGTGACCGCCTGGCTGCGGGCCCGCCTGGGCTGAGGGCCCGGCCGTGCCTCTGGGGCCCGGCTACTCCTGGGACTGCTCCTGGAGCAGGGGCGCCAGGGCGGCGCTGACGCTCTCGACCACCTCCAGGGTGTCGAGGAAATCGGCGGTCGTGCCGTACCAGGGGTCGGGCACGTCGAGGTCCTGGCCGCCCTGACCAGGGGCGGCCTGGGGGTCGAAGGAGCGGTACATGCGGATGCGGGAGGGGTCCGTGCCCAGGCGCTGCGCGCGACGGGCCAGCTCGCGGTGGTGGCGCGCAGTCATGGCCAGCAGGAGGTCTGCGGTGAGGATCTCGGCGTCGGTGATGCGGTGGGCCCGATGCTCCCCGATCGTCTGCGCCGCGGCGCCAGTGGTGTAGCCGGCCTCGCGGAGCACGGCGCGGGCACGCGAGTCCATGGGGTTGCCGCGCTCCTCATCCGAGATGCCCGCGGAGTCGACCTGGATCCGGTCCAGGGCGCCCAGGGCCTCGAGCCGGTCGCGCAGGACGGCCTCGGCCATGGCGGAGCGGCAGATGTTGCCGGTGCACACGGCGATGACCCGGTAGGGCCGGCGGGGCGCACCGGGCTCGGCGGTGTGGGGCTCGGGCAGGCGGGTCGTGCTCATGGCCCCATCGTGCCCTGCACCCCGCGCCGCTGCACATCTTCGGATCGGGGGCTGACGGGATCATGCGGGAAAGTCGGAGCCTGCGCGCTCCTGCCCCCTTGAAGATGTGCAGTAGGGTGCCGCCATGTCTGATACCCCCAGCACTCCCGATACTCCCGGTGTCCCCAGCCGCACGCCCTCGGCGATCGACGCCGTCGCCGAGCAGCATGTCTCCCGGCTGGCGCGCCTGTCCCCCGAGTTCGCCACCACGGCGGGGCTGCCGGGGCCCCGCGGCGCCCTGGACGACTACTCCCCCGAGGGCCTGGCGGCCCTCGATGATCTCAACCGCGAGACCCTGGCCGCTCTCGATGGCCTGGAACCCGCCGATGGGGTCGACGCCGTGACGCTGGCGGCGATGCGCGAGCGCCTGGGCCTAGAGCGCGAGCTGTCCCAGGCCGGTGAGGACCTGCGGGCCCTGAACAACATCACCTCGGCGGTGCAGGCCCTGCGTGACCACTTCGACCTCATGCCCACCGGCACCGCCCAGGACTGGGAGCACATCGCCTCGGCCCTGGCCGATGTGCCCCGGGCCCTTGCGGGCTACACCCAGTCCCTGCGCCTGGCGGCCTCCCGCGGGGATGTGGCGGCCAGGCGCCAGGTGGAGGCCTGCATCGCCCAGGCCGAGGACCAGGCCGGCCAGGCCTCCTCCTACGCGGCCCTCATCGAGGGAGCACCGGACGATCTGGAGGCCCCGCTGCGCTCGGCCCTGGACTCCGGGGCGCGGGCGGCCCGGGGGGCCTACGCCGATCTGGCCTCCTTCCTGGCTGAGGAGCTGGCCCCGCAGGCGGGGGCGCAGGACGCCGTGGGGCGGGAGCGCTATGAGCGCTTCTCCCGGGAGTTCCTGGGCGCCCGGATCGATCTGGATGAGACCTATGAGTGGGGCCGGGCCCGGCTGGCGGATATCGATGCCGCGCAGCGGGCCATCGCCGAGGACCTCTACGGCCCGGGCACCACCGTGCGCGAGGCCATGGAGCGCCTGGACGCCGACCCCGCGCGCACGCTGCACGGCACCCAGGCGCTGCAGGCCTGGATGCAGCGCACCTCCGATGAGGCGATCGCCGCGCTCGACGGCGTCCACTTCGACATCCCCGCTCCGCTGCGCGCCCTGGAGTGCCGGATCGCGCCGAGCACCACGGGCGGCATCTACTACACGGGGCCCTCGGATGACTTCTCCCGCCCGGGCCGCATGTGGTGGTCGGTGCCCAAGGGCACCGAGGAGTTCTCCACCTGGCAGGAGCGCACCACGGTGTTCCACGAGGGGGTTCCCGGCCACCACCTGCAGGTGGGGATGCAGACCTACCTGCGCGAGGAGCTCAACACCTGGCGCCGCCAGTGCTGCTGGGTCTCGGGGCACGGCGAGGGCTGGGCCCTGTACGCCGAGCAGTTGATGGCGGATCTGGGCTTCCATGAGGATCCGGCTGATCGCCTGGGCATGCTGGACGCGCAGCGGCTGCGGGCGGCGCGCGTGGTGCTGGACATCGGGGTGCACCTGGGCAAGCGCCGTCCCCCCGAGCTGGCGGCCCTGGAGGGCGTGGGCGAGGGCGTGTGGGATGAGGGCTCGGCCTGGGCCTTCCTGCGGCACAATGCGGCGATGAACGAGTCCTTCCTGCGCTTCGAGCTGGACCGCTACCTGGGCTGGCCGGGACAGGCCCCCTCCTATGCGGTGGGTCAGCGGCTGTGGGAGGAGATCCGCGACGCCGCCCTGGCCTCCCAGGGCAGGGCGGGCCAGGCGGGCCTGAAGGACTTCCACACCCGGGCCCTGCGCCTGGGGTCGGTGGGCCTGGACGTCATGCGCGAGGCCCTGACCGCCTGAGGCGGCGCACCGCACCGGCCGGGCCGTCCCAACCGGCCGGTGCGGCCCCGGCCGGCCGTGCCCCGGTCACTGGTCCGGGCGCTCCTCGCGCCAGAACCCCTCGACGTCGACGACGCCGCCGCTGGCCTCGAAGTCCTCGATGACGGCCCGGCGCAGGGCGTCGTCGTGCAGCCAGTCCAGGGCGACGGCGGCCAGCCCGTAGGCGCCGTCGACGGCGGCCCGGTCGCCGGTGGCCGACCCGGCGGCCCGGGTCATCTCGCGGGTATGGAGGGCCACACCGGGACCGTCGGTGACCTTGATGAGGGGGTGGATGCCGGGGACGCGCTGGGAGACGTTGCCGAAGTCGGTGCCGGCGGCGATGGTCTCGGGCAGGACGCCGGCGGGCAGGGGCTCGCGGCCGCGCTCGCGCTGGGAGCGCACCCAGGCGGCCAGGAGGGGGCCGTTGTCGCGCACGGGCATCTCGTTGGAGTGGGGGTCGGTGGTGATCTCCACGCCGGTGCCGGTCATGAGGGCGGCGCCGTGGAGGAGCTCCTCGACGCGGGTGACGAGGTCCTTGAGGGTCTCGGGGTACTTCGATCGCACCATGATGGATAGTTCGGCGCGCTCGGGCACGATGTTGGGCACGCGCCCGCCGTCGGCGACGACGGCGTGGAGGCGGTCCATGGGCAGGATCTGCTGGCGCAGCAGGCCCAGGCCGGTCAGGGCCAGGGTGACGGCGTCCAGGGCGTTGCGGCCCATGAAGGGCTGGGAGGAGGCGTGGGCGGGCACGCCGTGGAAGGCGGCGCTCAGGCGGCGCACTCCCAGCCAGGTCTGGTGGGTGAGATCGTGGGCGTAGGAGTGGGTCTGGATGGCGGCGTCGATGCCCTCGAGCATGCCGCGCACGGCGAGGATCTCCTTGGCGGTGGAGTTCTCCTCGGCGGGGGTGGTCTGGAGGATGACGCGGCCGGGCAGGGTGCCGGGCCGCTCGGCCTCGAGGGCGGCCAGGGCCAGGAAGGCGCCGGTGGAGTTGGCGCACATGACGTTGTGGCCGCAGCCGTGGCCGATGTCGGGCAGGGCGTCGTACTCGCACAGGATGGCGATGGTGCCGGCCGGGCCCTGACCGATGCCGGCGCGCAGGGCGGTGTCCATGCCGTAGACGCCGACGGCGGGCTCGATGCCGTGGTCGCGCAGGAGGCCGGCGACGGCGGCCACGGCGTGGTGCTCCTGGTAGCCAGTCTCGGGGTGGTCGTGGATATCGTGGGACAGGGCCACGATCTGGGGGGCGAGCTGCTCGATGGCCTCGGCGAGGCGGGTGCGCAGGGGGCCTGGGGCGCCGGCGCCGTCCTGGAGCGCGGTGGCGGGGCCGGTGAGGCCGGCGCGCTCGGCGGTCTCGGCGGCCATGCGCTCCTGGATGGCGCGGCTGGGCGTGGTGGGGCGGGTGAGGTCGGTCAGGTTGCGCATGGGGCCATCATGCTCTCGCGCACCCCCCTTGCGGGAGGACCCGCCCTGGTCGAGCCGCTGCGGGCGCCGAGGCCGTGGCAGGGGCGCATGCGGTGCCCCACGCCCTGTGGCGGTGGGGCACCGCATGCGCGTTCAGTCGAACAGCGCCTGGCCGACCATGGTCTCGCCGTCCTTGATGCCCCGGGGGATGGCGAACAGGGCCGAGCCCCGGTGCTGGAGGTACTCCTCCAGGGCATCGGTCTGCGTCATGCGGTCCAGGATGGGATAGAAGTTGGTGCGCGGGTCGCGCACGAAGGCCACGAAGAACAGCCCCGTCTCCAGGCGCCCCAGGGTGTCGTTGCCCTCGGTGAAGTTGTACCCGCGGCGCAGCATCCGCCGCCCCTGGTTGCGCTCGGGGGCCACGACGGCGATATGGGAGTCCGCGGGCACCAGGGGCTCGCCCTCCTCCCCCACCGCCTCGTAGTCCACCGCGGTGAACTCCTCGGAGGAGGCGGTCGGGTTGACCACGCTCAGCGGCGCCCCGTAGCGCTTGTCCCGCCCCATGATCTGCTCCTGCTCGATGAGCCGGATGCGGTCCCAGATCTCGGCGAACATGTGGATCTTGCGGGCCACGTAGTAGGTGCCGCCCACCATCCAGTCCGCGGCCCCGTCGTCACCGGACTGCACCCACAGGTGCTCGTCGAGCTCGGAGGCCTTGTCCTCGGCCTTGATGTTGTTGGTGCCGTCCTTGAAGCCGAAGAGGTTGCGGGGCGTCTCCTGCTCCACGGAGGTCGAGGAGGTACGGCCGTAGCCGATCTGGCTCCACTTGAGGGTGGCGGTGCCGAAGGCGATCCGCGTGAGGTTGCGGATGGCGTGGACGCACACCTGGGCGTCATTGGAGCAGGCCTGGATGAGCAGGTCCCCGTAGCTCTGGCCAGCGCTGAGCTGCTCGTGGGCGAAGGTCGGCATGCCCTCATCGAGGATGGCGGGCAGCCTGCCGGCCAGGCCGAAGCGGTCCCGGCCCTCCTCATCGATGAACAGGCTCTTGCCGAAGCCGAAGGTGATGGTCAGGCCGTTGGGCTTGTAGCCCCAGACCTCACCGGTGTCCTTGGGCGGCATCTGCTTGTTCGCACTGGGCTCCCCGCCCACCAGCTCACCGGCGCACATCTGCTCGGCGGCCACCGTCCACTCGGTCAGCAGCTCCTTGAGCTCCTCGACCTCCGTGGTGGAGACGGTGAAGGCGGCGGTGAACATGTTGTCCTGGGCGGGGGTCAGGATGCCCGCCTGCCGCTCGCCCCGGAAGGGGTAGACGGTCAGGATCGTGTCCTCGGCGGCCCTCTCGGAGGAGACCCATGCCCGCCCCCCGGCCACGCCCGCCAGCCCCGCCAGCGCCGCCCCCAGGCCGGCGCTGGTGAAGATGGCGCGGCGGTTGGTCATCCGCCCCTCCGACGTCGCACCGCCCTGAGGGCCCTCATGCGCCCCACCGGGCTCACGGGGCTCCGACTGCGCGCCGCTCACGTCCTCCTCCTTCCCGCTCACCGCCGGCCTCAGTGCAGGACCTTGCTGGCCACCTGCGAGAGCGACTCGCTCAGGGCGTTGACGGCGTCGGAGAACTTGCGCTGCACATCGGTGTAGTCGGTGTCGGCGGGCTTCTCCCCGGCGTCCTTCTGGACGGCGGCGATCGCGGAGTAGTCCACGTAGGTGACCTGGCCCTCGGAGCTCTTGGACTCGTGGGGTGCGAGGAGGTCCTCGACGGCCTTGAACTGCTTCTCGATCGTGTCGGCGAGATCCGGGTCGTTCTGAACCACGATGTCCTTGACGTTGCCGAAGGCCACCTGGGCGCCCTCCACGTTCGCCTTGAAGTCGTAGAGGTCGGTGTGGGAGAAGGTCTCCTCCTCGCCCACGATCTTGGTCAGGGCCACCTCCTCCATGAGGGTGGAGGCGCCGGTGGCCACGTCGGTCAGCTCCAGCGCGAAGTCCTTGCCGCCGGCGCCCTTGATGTTGCCGTAGACCAGGTCGTAGAGGGACTGGGTGTCGGTGTTGAGCTGGTCGGCGATCTTCTTGCGCGCCGCGTCGTCGGCGAACTTGAAGGTGCTGGAGGCCTCCGTGATCCACAGGTCGGCCTCGATGCGGTGCCAGCCGGTCCAGCCCTCGATGACGCTGGCGTCGGTCACGGGCTTACCGGCGTCGTCCGCCAGGTCCTGGATGCGCAGGTCCAGGGCGGCGTCGAGGTCGCCGGCCTCCTCGATGCCGAAGGCCTCGGCGGTGGGCTCGATGCGCTCGTAGTACTGGCGGGCCAGGGGGTAGAGGGTCTTGGCCTTCTCGACATCGCCGGAGAGGTAGGCCTCGACGAACTCCTGGGTGGCGGTGAGCAGCTGGCCCACCTGGTCGCGCACGTAGGCCGTGTAGTTCTTGACGGCCTCCTCCTCCAGCTTGGCGATGTCGTCGCTGACGGCGATCTCCTGGCCGGGGGTGATGGTCAGCTCGGTGACGCCCTTGAGCTCGCCGACCATATTGGGCTTGGAGGCGCCGTAGTAGGTGCCCTCCTTCAGGGCGGTGGTCAGTGTGGCGGTGGTGCCGGGGCCGATGCTCTCCTGCTCGGAGACGATCTGGAGCTTGTCGTCGGTGAGGACCTCGAACTCGTTGGGGACGGTGCCCTGGTTGGTGATGGTGAAGGTGACCAGGCCGGCGGGGAAGGAGACCGGGGAGATCTCGCAGCCGTCGTCGGTGATGGTGACCGTGACGGCCTGGGCTGAGGCGGAGGCCGAGGCCCCCGAGCCGGTGGAGTTCCTGGGGTTGTCGGCGCAGGCGGCCAGCCCCAGGGCGGTGAGCGGGAGCAGGGTGAGCAGGCTGCGGCGCTTGATGCTCGGGATCATCATCGTGTCTTCCTTCGGTGAGAGGTGGATGAGGGGTGTTGCGGGGAGGTCCAAGGGGCAGGCGGAGGGTGAGTGCTGGCGGGCCGGGGGTGCCCTGCCTGCGGCTCAGGTGGAGGCGGCCTGGTCGGAGTGCTCGGCGGGCGCGGGGGCACCGGCCCGCTCGGCCTCGGGGGCGGGGCGCTCCTGGTCTGCGGGTCCCGCCGTCACGGTGCGCCGCGGGGGCCGGGTGCCGCGGATCTGGAGGGTCAGCATGATGAGGACGGGGACGATGTAGGCCACCCAGCCCGCCACCTGGAGGACGGTGGGCTGGAGGTTGACCTGGAACATGGCGTTGAGGACCACGTAGAGCCAGTACAGGGGGGAGCTCGGCGGGGGCAGGTGGGCGGAGAGGTCCCAGGCGTGGTTCATGATGCCCGGCAGGACGCCGGCCTCCTGGAAGTCGCCGACGCCGTAGGCGACGATCCCCGCGGCGACGACCACCAGGAAGTACCCGGTGACGGCGAAGAACAGGTGGAAGTTGATGCGCACCGCGCCCTGGTAGATGAGATAGCCCAGCACGATGCCCAGGGCGAGCCCGGTGACCACCCCCAGGGTGGTCTGGATGGTGGAGGTCTCGATGCTGGAGCGCACCGTGGCCCACACGAACAGGGCGGTCTCGACCCCTTCGCGCCCGACGGCGATGATGGCGATCCACACCACCCCCCAGCCCGAGGAGTGCTCGGCCAGGCTCCTGGACAGCGAGGACTCCAGCCCCTGCTTCATCTCCCGGGCATTGCGGCCCATCCAGAAGATCATCCAGGTGACCATGCCCACGGCGATGAAGGACAGGGTGCCGCCGAGGATCTCCTGGGCCTGGAAGGTCAGGGTCTTGGGCCCCCAGGTCAGGACCGCCCCCACGCTCAGGGGGATGAGGGCCGCCAGCCCGACACCGATCCACAGCTTGGGCAGCACATCGCGACGGCCCGTCTTGACCAGGTAGGCCACCAGGATGCTGACGACGAGGGCGGCCTCCAGGCCTTCTCGTAGGGCGATGAGCAGGTTGGCGAGGAACACCCGGCCTCCATGTCATATCCGAACAGTTACGAGCAAGGCAAGGCTAGCCTATTCTAGCGGGCGCCAACAAGCGGCCCCGGAGTAAGGCCGCCGGGGCGCCGCCTGCGGAGCGTCATTCCAGCGGAGTGGTCACGCATCAATAACCGTGAGACTCTTCATGCATCCATGGACCGGCCAACCGACTCCGCATAGGCCCGCATCGACATGACTCCCATCTTCGCGCCGCCACCATCCAGCCCCTCGCCCAAGGACCCCGGGTCCTCGCCGGCCGCATCCCCCGGCGGCACTGCGCAGGACGGCGCCGGGACCCTTCCCCCGGCACCCTCGGCACTGGGACAGGTCCAGCCCGCCCGCCCCAGGCGTCCCGCCCCCCGGATACGCCCCGGCAATCTCCCACCGGCGCGCAGAAGAAAGCGCAGCGGCAGGCGCAAGGCACTCGTGGGCGGCGGCGTCGTCCTGACCATCGTGGCCCTGGTCCTGGGCGGCGGGTGGATCTTCACCCGCTGGGCCGACGCCCAGGACTACCGCCATGAGCCGGGCCTGGCCGCCAGCATCGACCTCTCCACCCTGAGCGGGCCCGAACCGGTGGCCTTCACCTCCTCGGGCCGCACGGTGCTCTCCGCCGGGGGCCGCAGCATCATGCGGGTGGCGCACGACCATGGCGAGGCCCTCGTCGCGCTGGGCGGCTCATCGACCACGACCCTGCCCCAGTGGGTCACGCCCCTGCCCGATGAGCTGACCGGGGCGGACCTGAACTGCACCGCCAGCAGCGGTGTCCTCGACTGCGGCGCACAGGTGCAGCTGGACCTCGGCACCGGGGCCTACACCGATCCACCGCCCCTGACCACACCTCCGCCCACCGCCGCTGCCGAGGACGACGCCGACGTCACCAAGCCCCCGCCCGCGGCCCCGAGCACACCCTCCGGCGACGAGGCCGCCCCCT
Source organism: Actinomyces capricornis (assembly GCF_019974135.1). Classification (NCBI taxonomy): domain Bacteria; kingdom Bacillati; phylum Actinomycetota; class Actinomycetes; order Actinomycetales; family Actinomycetaceae; genus Actinomyces; species Actinomyces capricornis. Next base: position 1,497,735 of record NZ_AP025017.1, on the reverse strand, counting down.
CGGTGCGCCTGGGCGAGACCTCCTCGGATGAGGCGCCCATCATCAGTCCCTCGGGAGCGGTGACGACCTCCGACGGCACCGCCATCGCGGGCCTGACCCTCGACCCGCTGGCGCCCACATGGGCGGCCCAGGCCAAGGTGGCCCGGCGCGTGGGGGCCTTCCGGATCCCCGGATCGCAGGCGGCCTGGGTGATCAGCGACGGCACCACCCTGGCCGCCGTCAAGGGCAAGGAGCTCCTGTGGAGCCGCCCACTGCCGGAGGGCGCCGCGGGCCTCAACGGGCTCGGCGGTCAGGACGAGCCCTCCTGGCTGGTGATGGGCGGCACGCTCATCATGGCCCAGTCCGACGGCGTGGTGGCCACCAGCATCGCCGATGGCACGCAGACCTGGCAGATCACCACCCCCGTCACCTCCTGGCTGCCCAGCAAGGACAGGATCCTCATCGCCAACAATGGGCAGGTCGCGCTGCTCTCGCCGCAGGAGGGCCTGCCCCGGGCCGACGACATCGCACCCTCCGCCCCCGTTGCCGCACCGGGCCTGGACACCCTGGGGGAGGCCACCCTGGACATCCCCGCCGACTGCGCGCCCGTGGGCACACCCAGCCCCGAGGGCACCACCAGCTCCGCGACGTTCGTGGGCGGTGTCGCCACCGCCGAGGCCACCGGGGAGGCCGAGGCGCTCGGCGCCCCCGCCTCGGTCACGATCACCTCGGTGACCCCGACGACCATCGCCGGCAAACCGGTGGCACTGGCCACGCTGTCCTGCAACGGTGGGGGGAACACCGCTCGCAGCACCGTGGCCGCCTACGGCCAGGACAGCTCCTACATGGGCTCCCTGCCCAGCGGCCAGCTCGACGCGATCGGCCACACGCCCAACCTGCTCATCGAGAGCCTCCACGCGGTGGGCTCAACGGTGTTCTTCCACGTGCCGGGCATCCAGATGGCCGGAGACCAGGACTGCCAGGCCTGCGCCGGCAGTGCCACCGCCACGGCCACCGCCCAGTGGAACGGCTCCGGCATGGATGTGGTGGATGTGCTCTATGACACCCCCGCGGGCGGTCTGCGCATCCCACCCCTGCCCGACGTCCAGGCCTTCTACGACGCCATCGCTGCCCAGGACTACACCACGGCCAGTCAGCACGCCGATGACAAGCTGCTCGGCGCCCTCAACCAGCAGGTCACCAACCCAGCGGCCGAGGGCCAGTTCACCCTGCGCACCATGCAGTTCCCCAAGGGCGGCACCGTCACCGGCTGCTCGCTGGCCGGCCCGGGCACCATCACGGTGGGGCAGGGCACTGTTGCGGCCACGGGCGTCCAACCCGGGGAGATCATCTGCGCCGTGAGCTCGGAGGATCCCGCACTGCCCTGGCTCCACCCCACCCAGGATGCCAGCGGCGCCATCTCCTACACGGTGTGGATGGTTCTCACCGCAGGCACGGATGGCTCCTTCGAGGCGGTCCGCTTCGAGCGCGCCGGGGCATAGCCCCGAGCCCATCGAGTCAGCCCACCGCCTCAGCCCGCCGAGCCCTCCCGCTGCCTGAGCCCGGCGTTGGCGCGCTCGACGTCGAGCCGGGAGAGAAGCAGCAGGATGACGGCGGTGGCGGCCAGGGGGAGCCACACGTACATGACGTAGAGCATCTGGATGGCCGAGGCCGGCTGGGCCTCAGCCCCACCGATGTACCCACTGGCCGCCAGGAGCCATCCGGACAGGGCGGTGCCGATCCCCCCGCCCACCTTGACCCCCAGGGAGGTGCAGGAGAACATCAGCCCGTCAATGCGGTGCCCGGTGCGCAGCCGGGTGTGCTCGGAGGCCTCGGCGATGAGCGCATTGAGAGTGCCCTGCAGCGGGCTCATCCCGATCGAGGCCAGGGCGGAGAAGGCGAGCATGAGGGGGATGCTGCCCATGTAGGCGGCCACGACCACGCCCAGGCGCCCGAGGACCGCCACGGCGTACCCGGCGATGTTGACCCGGTACATCCCCCCGGTACGGCGCACGACCACCGGAGTGGCGAGCAGCCCGACGATGAGGGGGATGTTGATCGCCCAGGCGAAGATCCCCAGCAGGTCGGCATCGCCCAGGACATAGGTCATGAAGTAGATGCCCATGTTGAGCATTGCGGTGAAGACCTGGGTGAGCAGGAAGACCACGAGGATGATGAGGTAGTACTTGTTGCTCAGAAGCAGGCGCACCGACTGCCTCAGGCTGAGCCGCTCCTCATCCGCGCCCTGGGCGCCCCCGTCCTGCTCATCGAGCTCCTCGGGGGGCAGCTCCGTGACGCTGAGCACCGACAGGGTGTTGACCGCCAGGCCGATGACGGCGTAGATGATCGCCATGGCGCGCCACCCCTGCGCCCCGCCGCCGAGCATCTCCACGCCCTGGACGGTGATGGACTGGATGAGCAGGCTGGTGCCGAAGGCGAACATGAATCGGATGGAGCCCATCTGCACCCGCTCCGCGCTGCTCTTCGTGATCAGTGCCGTCAGGGCCGAGTAGGCGATGTTGTTAGCCGTGTAGAACACGGAGTTGAGCAGGGTGTAGGTGATGAAGAACCAGGCGTACTTGGCGCCCTCCCCCAGGGCCGCGGGGATGGCGAAGAGCGCGATGATCATCGCCGCGCAGCCCACGAATCCCCACAGCATCCACGGCCGGGCCCGGCCCATCCGGGTGCGGGTCCGGTCCAGGAGCCGGCCGAAGATGATATCGGAGAATCCGTCGAAGACCCGGGAGACCATCATCAGGGTGCCGATGATCCCGGGGTTGAGGCCGGCAGTGTCGGTCAGGTAGATCATGAGGAAGGCCGACAGGAGCGCGTACACCACGTTCCCCGCCACATCCCCCGACCCATAGCCGACCTTGTTGTACCAGCGCAGGTAGGTCGTCTCAGTGCTGTCAGTCATTGCTCACCTCGTTGTGCGTGTGCTGGTCCATGACGGCGGGCACCAGCTCCAGGGCCATGCCCAGTTCCTCGTCGTCGATCCGGTATTTCTTTCGCAGCGCGGGCCCGCAGCTGTTCGAGCCGATGCCCGCCATCGCCCCGTCGAGGCACAGCACGGTGCTGCCCGACGGGGTGAGCTCGGTATTCCGCCTGCGCCGGGCCAGTTCCTCCTGGGTGTAGGGCGAGGCGTTGAAGGAGAAGGGCGAGCGGCCCACAGCGCTCAGCGAGGTCCGTGGGCCGCTGAGGGTCACGTAGTCGCAGTCGGCCCGGCTGCCGCCCTCCTGGGGGCGGATGCAGTCCGGCGCCATCTCGGCGATATCGGAGAGGAACTCCCCGTGGTAGCCGGCACGGCGCTTGTCGGCATAGCTCTCGTGGGGGCCCAGCCCGTAGTAGGAGACCCGCCTCATGGACTCGGGCAGGAACAGGCGCAGTCCCAGGCGCGGCAGGGGCGGCAGCTCCTGGTCCCGGCGCGCCCGCAGTTCGACGCCGATCGAGCCGTCAGCCCTGATGACCCACACCGCCGCCACGCGCAGGATCGGCTGGATCGAGGGCGCCACCATGGCGATGTCGCTGCGGATGATCACCTCGGCCTCATGCTGCTCGACCTCGATGTCATAGGCGCGGGCCCGGGCCAGGTGGTAGAGGGCGCGCTCCCACTCCTTCCTCATGTGCCGGTCGTTGTCGGTGGGGGCCCGCCAGAGGTTGATCTCCATGGGGCGCTCCAGCAGCTCAATCCCGCCGACCCGCAGCGCCTCGGGCAGCCCGGTGCGGGTGTCGAGGGCGCATGAGAACCACTCGCCGGCGATCTCGATCCTGGGGCCCTGACGGCGCACCCGCAGCCGGCCCCGCGGGGCGGGGACGTCATCGAGGCGGGCCAAGACCCGGTGGCGCGGGTCCGCATTGGCCAGGGGAGCCTCATCGAAGCCCAGGGGGTGGCCGGGCTCCAGCAGGGGATGGTCGGCGATGAGCCGGTAGCGCAGCAGCAGATGGCAGCGGCCCGAGGCGGGCACGGCCAGCGGGCAGGGGATCGTGACCTGGGAATGCGGGGGCACGGGCCCCCCGGGCTCCAGGGCGCCGCTGTCGACCACTTGGCCATCGCGGCGCAGCTCGTAGTCGATGCGCAGGTAGTCGGTCATATCGGTCATGTCGAGCTCGTTGCGGATGGTCACCTCCCCGCGCTCCTGGTCCAGGCCCACGAGGCGGGCGGGGCGCTGGACGTTCTTGAGCTCGGCCAGGCCGGGGTGGGGGCGCCTGTCGGGATCGACCAGCCCATCGAGGCAGAAGCCGCCGTCATGGATGTCCTCATCGTGGTCCCCGCCGTAGAGGTAGACGCGGCCCGCCCCGGTCCCGCCCCCGGCCACGGCGTGGTCGCACCACTCCCACACGAAGCCCCCGCAGAGCCGGTCGTGGGCCATGATGAGCTCCTGGTAGTCCTCCAGGTCGCCGGGCCCGTTGCCCATGGCGTGGCTGTACTCCACGAGCACCAGGGGCTTATCCGGATCCGATGCCAGGTAGTCCTCGATCTCCTCCAGGGCGGGGTACATGCGGCCGTAGAGGTCGATGCCGGAGTAGTCGTAGCGGCGCTTGGAGTCGCGGTAGTAGGCGCCCTCGTAGTGGGTCAGGCGCGTGGGATCGAAGGACTTGACCCAGGCCAGGGCCCCCTCCAGGGTGCACCCGTAGGCGCACTCGTTGCCCGCCGACCAGGCGATGACGCTGGGCCTGTTCTTCTCCCGGTGGACGCACAGGCGCACCCGGTCCACGGTCGCCTCGGTCCACTCGGGATTGTCGGCGATGAGCTCGTTCCAGTGCTCCACCTGGTTGTCCCAGGAGGGGTCGGCCAGGAAGCGGGCCTGGGTCCCGTGGCTCTCATTGTCGGCCTCGGACATGACGTAGAAGCCGTACTCGTCGCACAGCTCGTAGAAGCGGGGGTCGTTGGGGTAGTGGGCGCTGCGCACGGCGTTGATGTTGTGCCGCTTCATGAGCGCCAGGTCGCGCCGCATGTGGTCCAGGTCCACCGCGGGCCCGGTGCTGGGGTCGGAGTCGTGCCGGTTGACGCCGCGCAGGGTCAGGGGTCGGCCGTTGAGGCGCACGACGGCGTCACTGACCTCGATCCGGCGCAGTCCCACCCGGTCGGTGATGGCCTCCTGCGGGGTGGTCAGGGTCAGGGTGTAGAGGTGGGGATCCTCAGCGCTCCACAGGTGAGGATCCTCGACGGCCAGGGCCACCCGGTGGGTGTAGTGGGGATCGCCGTCGAAGGACTCCAGGGCGCCCCGGGCCACGACCCCGCCCTCGTGGGACAGCTCCACCCGCGTGGGAGCCGCCCCGCCGCGGAAGGCCGCGCGCACCTCGACCTCGGCGCTGCTCGGCTCAGCCCCCGGCCCCAGGGTGGTCGTGGTGGCGTAGTCGAAGACCATCGCCTCGGGGCGGGACAGGAGGTAGACGTCACGGAAGATGCCACTGGTGCGGAACTTGTCCTGATCCTCCAGGTAGGTGCCGTCGCACCACTTGAGGACCAGGACCGCCAGGCGGTTGGCCCCGGGGACCAGGTGCTCGGTGATGTCGAACTCGCTGGTGGCGTGGGAGACCTGGCTGTAGCCGAGGTAGTGGCCGTTGAGCCAGGCGTAGAAGCAGGAGTCGACGCCCTCCAGGACCAGGTGGGTGCGGGGGGCCTGGGGGCAGGGGGTGTGCTCGAAGTCCCGGAGGTAGGCCCCGCAGGGGTTGTCCTGGGGGACGAAGGGGGGATCGAGGGGGATGGGATAGCGGACGTTGGTGTACTGGTGGTGGTCGTAGCCGAGATGCTGCCAGGTGCTGGGCACGGGGATGGGGGCGAAGCCCTCGGTGGCGGCGCCGGGCTCCCAGAAGGGCTCGGTCAGGTCGTGGATGCTCGGCAGGTAGCGGAAGGCCCACTGGCCGTTGAGCATCTGGATGCGGTCGGAGGCGGCCCGGGCCTCGGGCCCCGGGTCGATCGTGGTGGAGGCGGGCAGGTAGTAGGCGCGTGGGGGCAGGGTGTTCTCGTGGAGGACCGCCAGGTCCTCATAGTGCCGGGGGACGATCATCGTGCTGCTCCATCGGATAGGAGGACATCGCGGCCCAGCGCCACGATGTTGACGTCAACATAACGATGACTTCTAGCCTTGACAAGGCTTTCTCCACAGGTAATCCGGTTTATGTTAACGTCATTACAGCGCTTCTCCGAGTCTGCCGGTGGGCCTGGTAGCCTTCCCGGCATGGCAACGGGAGGGGAGGCGCGGCGCGGGGGCCCACGGGGGCCGGCAGCAGCGGGCGCCCCGTCACTGGCCGACGTCGCCCGCCTAGCGGGCGTGTCCTCCCAGACCGTCTCGCGCGTGTCCTCCGGGGCCACGAATGTGAGGCCCGAGACGCGCGAGAGGGTCCTGCAGGCGATGAACCAGCTGGGCTACTCCCCCAACCGTGCCGCCCAGGCCCTGCGGCGCGGCTCCTTCAGGACCATCGGGGTCCTGACCCAGCAGATCCAGCGAACCGGCGAGGCGCTGACCACCGCGGGCGTCCTGGAGGCCGCCTCCGCGGCCGACTACTCCGTCAGCCTCGCCCAGGTGGCGCATCCCGAGTCGGAGGACCTGAGCCGGGCCACGTACCGCTTGACGCATCAGGCCATCGACGGCCTGGTGGTGGTGCAGTCAGGGCAGGCCGGGCCCGCGCATCTGTCACTGCCTCCCAGCATGCCCGTGGCGGTCTCCGACTCGGCCCTGGTGGGTCACTACCCCTCGGCCTCCGCCGACCAGGTCCAGGGCGTGCGCGACGCCGTCGGCCACCTCCTGGCCCTGGGGCACCGCACGATCCATCACGTCACCGGCCCCCCGGGGTCCCAGTCGGCCCTCATCCGCCGGGCCACGTGGGCCCGCTGCCTCCAGGAGGCCGGCATCGCCCCTCCTGAGCCCGTGCCGGGCGATTGGGACCCGGCCGCCGGCTACCGGGCGGGCCTGCGCCTCGCCCGCGATCCCGAGGTCTCCGCAGTGCTCTGCGCCAACGACGAGATCGCACTGGGCCTCATCCGGGCCATGCACGAGCAGGGCCGGCGCGTGCCCGAGGATGTCTCCGTCGTCGGCTTCGACGGCCTGGCGCTGGGCGAGTTCAGCTTCCCCCCACTGACCACCGTGCGCCTGGACTTCCGCCAGCACGGCCGCGCGATGGTCGAGCTCATCCTGGAGCAGGTGGCCGCAGGCGGGCCGCAGGGCGCCAGGAGCGTGGTGATCCCCACCGAGATGGTCATCCGCGCCAGCACCGCTCCCGCGCCCCGCCCTGGCTGAGCCGGTACGTCCGTCGGGGCACGTGGCGGGGTCAGGCAATTCCCGCTGGGTGAGCCGCGTTCCGCCCGCTCATACCCGGCGGTATCACCGGGCGGAATACGGATGACCCAGCGGGGAGAGGGTCAGCGCCCCTGCTCCGGCAGCAGGATCGAGCTGCCCAGGGCGAAGGGGAAGCCGGGCTTGAGCAGGCACTGGACGGCGGGCTGGGCCAGCTCCACCACCCGGTCCGCGTCCAGTCCCTCCTGCCCGTCCTCGCCGAAGTCGGCCACCAGGTCGGAGTAGGGCACCCTCAGCTCCAGCAGGGACATGCCGTCGGCGCGCGTGGCGGTCTGCCACACCCCGCTGTCCATCTCCAGGAGCGTGCCCAGGTGGAAGCTCATGACGCCGGCATCATCGACGTCGGCGGGAATGGACAGCAGGTGGTGCGGCTCGGGGTCGCGCGGGGCGCGCAGGGTGAAAATGAGGATGCCGCCGTCGCGGGCGGCCCGCAGCATGAGGCGGCCGATGTGGATGCTGAAACCGATGAGGTCGAAGTTGCCCTCCATGGCCTCCTCGAAGCCCAGGGGCTCATCGAGCACCACTGGGGCGCCCTCACCGGGGTCGTTGATGGCCCGGCGGCCCTGCGGGGTCGCCGCCTTGAGCAGCAGGACGCGACCGCCCTCGGCCAGGGTCCCGGTCTCCACATGCTCGCCCCACCCCTGGGGCACCTCGGTGGGGCCGGGCTCGGTCTCCACCAGGCCCATGCCCAGGACGGTGGCCAGATCGGTGCCGTCGCTGGGGCGGTGCCAGGTGATGGTGGCGTCGTCGTGCCAGATGGGCACCACCCCGTTGAAGGGGATGCCGAAGCGCACGTGCTCGCGCTCATCAGCCGTGCGGCCCGGATCCGCATGCTTGCCCGCAGGACCCGCCAGGTACTCGCTCATGGCTCCAGACTAGTTGTACTTCCCTGTGAGGTTGTGAACGCGGCTGGCGGGGGTTTGGCCGTTGATGGCGGTGTGGGGTCGGTGGTGATTGTAGTGGTGGAGCCAGGCCTGGTAGGCGGTCTCGCGCTGGGTCTGGCTGGTGTAGGTGTGGGCGTAGGCCCACTCGTCTTGCAGGGTGCGGTTGAAGCGCTCGACCTTGCCGTTGGTCTGCGGCTGGTAGGGACGGGTGTAGCGGTGCTTGATGCCGGCTGCGGACAGGACCTGGTTAAAGGCCCGTGAGCGGTAGCAGGCCCCGTTATCTGTCATGACAGCGCCGACAGTGATGCCCAGGTCCTCGAAGAACGCCTTGGCGCGCTGAAAGAACCCCGCGGCACTTTCCTGGGTCTGGTCGGCCAGGATCTCGGAGTAGACCACACGCGAGTAGTCGTCTATCGCGTGGTGGATGTACCGGTAGCCTCCGACCGGGCCGCCCCGGCGGCGGGTGCGGGTCTTGGCGCGGTCCGCGGCCAGGGCGGGCGCTGAGCCACGTCCGTGAGCGCGCCAGCCCCCGCCGTCGGGGATGCGGCCGAGCTTCTTGATATCGACATGCACCAACTGGCCCGGGGCACTCTTTTCGTAACGCACCGGCGCAGGGCGGCGCACCGCCAGCCCGGTGGCCCGGTCCACCTCGGCCAGGCGGGGCATGCGGTAGCGCTCCAGGACCCGCCCTACTGTGGAGCGTGCCAGGCCCAGGTGGTAGGCGATGCGGTGGGGCCCCCACCGGCGGTTGAACCTCAAGGCGATGATGCGCCGCTCAGTGCGCCTTGCCAGCCGCCCTGGGCTGTGGTGGGGACGGGCGGAGCGGTCCTCCATGGGCTGGCCGGCCCGGTACCGGCCCACCCACCGGCTGGCGGTGGCCGGCGAGACCTGGAAGCGCTCAGCCGCCCGGCGCACGGGCCATCCCTGCTCGACCACCAGGACAGCAAGACGACGACGCCCCTCAGGGGTCAGTGGTGCGTTAGCGTGGGTCATGAAGGCCTCCGGTCAGTGATGCGAGTGTGTCAACCCACATCCTGCCGGAGGCCTTCACTCACCACCCACCCCGTTCACAACCTCCCGAGGAAGTACAACTAGTCACCGCAGCCGGCCCGGCCGGGGCACCACGGGCCGCCCCGGCCCGCCGGCCCTCAGTCCCGCCCCGGGGCCCACACGGGGTGAGCCAGGGCGAGGGAGGTGTAGAGGAGGCGGAGAACGCTGCGACGCTGCTGCCGGGGAGATTCCATCCCATCACCGTAGGGCCGGACAGGAGCGCGGGGAACGGGTAGCGCTCCCCACCCGTGCCGACAGGCGCCGCGACTAGCCCAGGCCTCCCGACAGGAGGGCCCTGAGGACGCGGGGGGCGGTGAAGCGGCGCGGATGGGCATCGGGGTCGATCGGTTGGAGGACCCCCAGGTCCACCAGCTGGCCCACCAGGCTGTTGGCGCGGCCGTAGGACAGGCCGAGGGCCTCCTGCACCCTGCGCACAGTGAAGGAGGGATGGGCCACGGCGAAGTCGACCAGAGCTGGGGCCTGGGCTGAGCGCAGCGGTGAGGATCGGATCATCCCCCGGAGCTCGTGCTGAACGCCGGCCAGGACGAGCATCTGCTCGCGCGTGCTCACGGCTGCGGCCTCCAGCCCCTGGGCGAAGAAGGTCAGGAAGGCATCCCAGTCGCCGCGGGTGCTCACCCCCAGCAGTGCGTCGTAGTACTCGGTGCGGCGGGCCTCGAACCAGGGCGAGACCGTGAGTGTGGGTTCGCTGAGCATCCCGGAGCCCAGAAGGGTCAGGACGATGAGGTAGCGCCCCAGGCGCCCATTTCCGTCGCGGAAGGGGTGCAGGGTCTCGAACTGGTAGTGCGCCATGCCCGCGACGACCACGGGGTCGATGGCACCGGAGTGGTCCTGGCGGAGCCAGTCGACAAGAGCCGTGACACCAGCACGGAGCCTATCGCCCGGCGGTACCGGTACGAAGCGGCTGGCGTGGATGGGCGCAGCTCCCGGAGCAGCGCCATCGCGTCGGCCGATGACGACCTGGGTGGTACGAAGTCGCCCGGATTCGCCCTCCAGCGCAGTGCCCCGCATAAGGAGGCCCTGAAGGTTCTCGATGAGGCCGATCGTCAATGGCCTGCCCTCCTGGACCCATGTGAAGCCCGCATCAGCCATGGAGACGTAGTTGAGGATCTCTGTCATCTCCACCGTTGCCGGGGAGTCCTCATCAGCCGTGAGGACCTCATCCAGGGGCGCGTATGTGCCCTCCAAGGCGGAGGTGGACTGGGCCTCCCGTCGCAGAGCCGGGATACGCAGGAGGGAGGGACTGGGCAGTTGACGCGCGCTGGCATCCAGGGCCGCCAGCGCCCGGCCGGCCGCAGCGATGGCACGGTAGGTCGCTCCGCTCAGCACAGGCTCCTGATCGCCAAGCGGGCATGGCACGAAGGCATGGTGGTCCCAGCGGCCCAGGAACCGATCCGCCCCAGAGATCTCGACCAGCTCCCCCATGGTCGCGTTCTCGAACATCCTCAGATCCATGAAGTCACTCTACAGGCACTTGTAGGACATGAGAGGAGCGATCATGTCACACAACTGCCACTTGTGTGACATGCCGGTCGGTGGTGTGCGTGCCGGCGGGGAGCCCGGCCGCCGTCGGTTCCGCCGGCGGCGCCGAGCCCCGAGCGGCTCAGAACTCCCAGTCCTCGTCCTGGGTGGCCTCGGCGGTGCCCATGACGTAGGAGGAGCCCGAGCCGGAGAAGAAATCGTGGTTCTCATCGGCATTGGGGCTCAGGGAGGCCAGAATCGCCGGGTTGACGTCGGTGGTCTCCGCCGGGAACATCGCCTCATAGCCCAGGTTCATCATCGCCTTGTTGGCGTTGTAGCGCAGGAACTTCTTGACGTCCTCGGTCAGCCCCAGCTCGTCGTAGAGGTCCTCGGTGTACTGCTCCTCGTTGTCGTAGAGCTCGTAGAGCAGCTCGATCGTGTAGTCCTTGAGCTCGGCCTGGCGCTGCGGGGAGGACTCGCGCACCGCCAACTGGTACTTGTAGCCGATGTAGTAGCCGTGGACGGCCTCGTCGCGGATGATGAGGCGGATGAGGTCGGCGGTGTTGGTCAGCTTGGCATGGCTGGACCAGTACATCGGGGCGTAGAAGCCGGAGTAGAACAGGAAGGACTCCAGCATGGTGGAGGCCACCTTGCGCTTCTCGGGGTCATCGCCCCGGTAGTAGTCCAGGATGATGCGGGCCTTGCGCTGGAGGTTCTCGTTCTCCTCACTCCAGCGGAAGGCCTCGTCGATCTCCGCGGTGGAGATGAGGGTGGAGAAGATCGAGGAGTAGGACCGGGCGTGGACGCTCTCCATGAAGGCGATGTTGGTCAGCACCGCCTCCTCGTGGGGGGTGCGGGCATCGGGGATGAGGGAGACCGCCCCGACCGTACCCTGGATGGTGTCCAGGAGGGTCAGGCCGGTGAACACGCGGGTGGTCATGTTCTTCTCGGCCTCGGTCAGGGTCGCCCAGGACTGGACGTCGTTGGACAGCGGGACCTTCTCGGGCAGCCAGAAGTTGCCGGTGAGCCGGTCCCAGACCTCCAGGTCCTTGTCGTCGGACAGGCGGTTCCAGTTGATCGCCTGGACGCGGTCGATGAGCTTGATGGGCTCGTGCATGTTCTTCCTCCGGGGCTCAGCGGGATGCCCCCATGCTAACGACGAGGCGCAGCGCTGCCGAGGCGGCGGGGCCGGGGGGGCGTCGACGATCCCTGCGCGACTGGTCACGGCCGGGCGCCGCGCCCCGCACGCGGGACGGCGGGACACCGGCCCGCACCAGTGGGGACAATGCCGCCATGAGCCTGAAGACGCCCGCTGCCCCACGACTCACCGGTGAGCCCGCCGCCCTCCTGGCCGGCCTCCTCGACGACGCCGAGCAGCTGGCCGGCCGGGCCGCCTCCGGGCGGGCCGTCGTCGGCCTCACGGGGGCGCCCGGGGCCGGCAAGTCCACCCTGGCCGCCGAGCTGGAGGCGCTGCTGGCCGGGCGGGGGCTGCTGGCGGGCAGCGTCCCCATGGACGGCTTCCACCTGTCCAATGCGATGCTCGACGCCGTGGGGCGCCACGAGCGCAAGGGCGCGCCGGACACCTTCGACGTCGCGGGCTACCTGGCCGTCCTGGACCGGGTGCGCACCGGCGCCGAGGTCCTGGCCCCGGTCTACCGGCGCGACCTGCATGAGCCGGTGGCCGCCGGCACCCTGGTCAGCGGTCCGGGCATCGTGGTCACCGAGGGCAACTACCTGGCCCTGGAGGCGCAGGGCTGGGGTCCGGTGCGCGAGCGCATCGATGTGCTCATCCACCTGGAGGTCGACGAGGAGGAGCTGTCCCGGCGCCTGGTGGCCCGCCACCAGGCCTTCGGGCGGGACCAGGCCCAGGCCGGCCACTGGGTGCGCACCGTCGACCTGCCCAATGCCCGGCTGGTCTCGGCCAGTGCGCACCGCTGCGACCAGGTCTGGCGGCTGGGGTGACCCGCCTGCGCCGGCCCGCGCGCCATCACCGGTGTGGAGGGCTGGGTGCGCCTCCCTGGGGGCTGTTGAGGGGGAGGGCGGGTCTTGCGGTGGGCTGCGGTTCGGTTGGGCGTCACTTCGCGACGGAGGCGTAACTTCGCGGACAGAGCGACACCGACAAGTACCGTCCAAGTCGCGAAGTGACGCCCAACCTGCGACCCCAGCGCCTTTCCGATCCCTGGCCCTCCCGGCGACACACGGCCCTCCCGGAGCACGTGGCCCTCCCGGGCCCCGTCGATAGCCCGGCCCCTCAGGGCATGAGGAGCAAGGGGACCCGCCCCGGGCCCAGCAGCCCAACGATCCAGGCCCCGGACCACCCCGAACCAGGCAGGGGCGCCAAAACCTCACCCTCCCAGAGAAGCGCACCTAGACGACGAGGTTGAGGAGCAGGACCGCGGCCAGGGCGACCACGGAGACCAGGCACTCCATGAGCGACCAGGTCTTGAAGGTCTGGCCGACGGTCATGCCGAAATACTCCTTGACCATCCAGAAGCCCGCATCATTGACGTGGGAGAGGAAGACCGATCCGGCGCCGATGGACAGCACCAGCAGGGCGGCCTCGGGCGCCGTCAGCCCTGTGGCCAGCGGCGCCATGATGCCCGCAGCGGTAATGGTGGCCACGGTGGCCGAGCCGGTGGCCAGGCGCACAGCAACCGCCACGAGCCAGCCCGCCAGGAGGGTTGAGAGCCCGGCGCCTTGGATGGCCTCGGCCATGACCTCGGCAACCCCGGAGTCCACCAGGGTCTGCTTGAAGCCGCCGCCGGCCCCGACGATGAGGAGGATGCCGGCGATCGGACCCAGTGCCGCCCCCACCCGGGAGCTGATCTCCTGCGCCCCCTGCCCCATGCGGGCGCCCAGAACCAGCAGGCTCAGGAGGGTGGTGATCAGGAGCGCCACCACCGGCGTGCCCGCAAAAGCCGCGGCCTTGTAGAGAATCGAGCCGGTGGACTCCGGCATCACCGTCTCCACCAGGGTCCGCAGGAGCATGAGGACCACGGGCAGCAGGACGATGGAGATCGCCACCGCGAAGGAGGGCCGGTCCTCCCGGGACCGCTCCGCGTCCGGCTCCCCCGGATCGTCCTGATCCCCCAGGATGCCGCTGGCCTGGATGGGCACCCATGAGGCCATGAGCCGGGCGGCCACGGGCCCGGAGATGATGACTGTGGGGACGGCGACGATGAGCCCCAGGCCCAGAGTCAGCCCCAGATCGGCACCGATGGCGTCGATCGCGATGAGCGGGCCGGGGTGCGGGGGCACGAGTCCGTGGAGGGCGGACAGGCCCGCCAGGGCCGGGATCCCCACGAGCATGACGGGCAGGCGGGAGCGGCGGGCCACGAGCATGACGATGGGAATGAGCAGGACAACACCGACCTCGAAGAACAGCGGGATCCCCACGACGAAGGCCACCAGGGCCATGGCCCAGGGCAGGAGCGGGACCCTGGTGCGGGCCAGGACCGTGTCCACGATGGCATCCGCGCCCCCGGACTCGATGAGGAAGGTCCCGATGATGGCGCCCAGGGCGATGAGGACGCCGACACCGCCGATCGTGGAGCCCAGGCCCTGGGTGAAGGGCGTCAGGGAGTCGATCAGCGGGATGCCGGCGATCACCGCCATGACGAAAGAGCCCAGGGTCAGGGCGAGGAAGGGGTGCAGCTTGGCCCGCACGATGAGCACGACGATCGCAGCCACCCCGACGAGGGCGGCGATGACGAGTTGGGCGGGCGATGAGGAGTGGGGGACGGCGTCGGCCTCCAGGGGCGCCCGGGTCAGGAGGGAGCCCGCAGCCGAGGCGGCAGCCAGTGGGGGCGGTGTCATGACCCGCTCCTCTCACTGGGCTGGAGCGCCTCGAGGATGGCGGTCAGGGTGAGCTCGGGGGTCGGCTGGGACTCCACAACAACGCCGTCCTCGTCGGCCTCCAAGGGCTCGAGTGTGGCCAGCTGGGAAGGCAGGAGGCTGGGCGGCATGAAGTGGCCGGAGCGCTGCTCCATGCGCTCCTCCAACTGGGCCTGCGGGACGTGGAGGTGGATGAAGCGCACCCGGCCCTCAGCCCCGGCGAGCAGGTCGCGGTAGGAGCGCTTGAGGGCGGAGCAGGTGACGATGGTCGAGCAGCCCGCCCGACCGCGGTCGGTCATCCACTCGCGCAGGGAGGCGAGCCAGGGCCACCGGTCCTCGTCGGTCAGAGGAGCCCCGGAGGACATCTTGTCGATGTTGGCCTGGGGGTGGAAGTCGTCGGCCTCGGCCACGGGCCACCCCAGGAAGTCGGACAGGAGCCCGGCGGCAGTGGTCTTCCCGCAGCCGGCCACGCCCATGACGATGAGGTGGATTGCCGGGTCCTGCGGGGTGGGATTGCTGGGAGCAGCGTCGGGCATGACTCTCCTTCGAGTGGTGGGAAGCGCTGGGATGAAGCGCTGCCACTATGCTGGTCGGTGCTGGATACGGCGTGAGGCGGCAGTAGCCCACCCGCACGGCTCACACGCGGAGGTCCTCCATGTCCTCCAGCTCGCGGCCCTTGGTCTCGGGCACCTTGCGCAGCACGAAGAGGAAGGACAGCAGCGCGCAGGCGGCGTAGAAGCCGTAGGCGAAGGTCAGGCCGATATCGGAGAAGACGGGGAAGGTGGTGGAGATGAAGAAGTTCGCCACCCACTGCGCGGCCGCGGCCACGGCCAGCGCCCCGGCGCGGATCCGGTTGGGGAACATCTCCCCCAGCAGCACCCACACCAGCGGCCCCCAGGTGGCACCGAAGGCGACGACGAACAGGTTGGCCGCCACCAGGGCGATCGGCGCCCACGGGGCGGCCAGCGACACCTCGCCGTTGGCGCCGACGGTGGCGAAGGAGAAGGCCAGGGCCATGAGCCCCAGGGAGGCTGTCATCACCACCGAGCCGACCAGCAGCATGGGGCGCCGCCCCACCCGGTCCACCAGCAGGATCGCCACGATGGTGACCACGATATTGGTCACCGAGGTGATGACCGTGATGGTCAGGGCGTCGGACTCCTGAAAGCCAATGGTGCGCCACAGGGTGGTGGAGTAGTAGAAGATGACATTGATGCCCACGAACTGCTGGAAGACCGACAGCGCGATGCCCACCCACACGATGGGCTTGAGCCCCATGGCCGGCCCGCGCAGGTCGGACAGGGACTCGCGCTTCTCAGAGTCGATGGTGGAGCGGATCTCCTCGATCTTGAGGTTGACGTTGACGATCCCGGTGAAGTCGTAGAGGACCTGGGAGGCCTTGTCGTAGTGACCGCGGGCCACCAGGAAGCGGGGGGACTCGGGCAGCCGGAAGGCGAACAGGCCGTAGAGGAGGGCCGGGATGGCCTCGGCCATGAACATCCACCGCCACGCGCTCATCCCCCACCACAGGGTACCGGCAGCGCCCCCGGCGAATCCGGCGAACATGGCGTCCGCCAGGAGGGCGGAGAAGATGCCGACGACGATCGCCAGCTGCTGGAGGGAGCCCAGGCGGCCGCGCACCGAGGCCGGGGAGACCTCCGCGATGTAGGCCGGGGCGATGACCGAGGCGGCCCCGACCCCCAGGCCCCCGATGACGCGCCAGATAATGAAGTCGGCCACGCCCCAGGCCAGGCCCGAGCCGAGCGCGGAGACGATGAAGAGCGCGGCGGCGATGAGCATGACGGGCACCCGGCCCATGCGGTTGGCGATCGGGCCGGCGAACCAGGCGCCCAGGGCGCAGCCGATGAGTGCGGAGGACACGGAGAAGCCCTTGAGGGCGGAGCTCAGGGCGAACTCGCCGGCCAGGGCGTCGACGGCGCCATTGATGACGGCGGTGTCGAAGCCGAAGAGGAATCCGCCCAGCGCCGCGGCGATGCAGATGCCGATGACGCGCGCGTTGAGGCGGCTGACTCCTGGGGCGGTTGTGCTCTCGGTGTTGTCGGTGGGGCGGGGGGTGTCTGACATGTTGTCGTCCTGACGTCGGCGCCAGTGCCGTGGAGCGGTCGTCGCACCACGTGGCCTCCCATGCGGAGGCTCCCCCAGGGTACGGGAATGAGGCGCACAACACACCGAATTGACCGAGTGGGCTGGCTGTGGGCTGGCTGCGGGCCGGGGCCGGGCTGCCGGCCGCGCGGCGGTGGCGCTGCAGGGCTCAGCGCAGGAAGTAGACGACCGTTCGGTTCTCATCCGATGACAGGTCCACGACAAGCAGCATGCCTCCCGGCACCGCCTGGAGCATGGCATGGCCGTGAGCGGGATCGGCGGTCGGCAGGTCAAGCACGATCGGCGGGCCGTCCCCGTTGCGCGCGACGGTGACCGTCGGTGTCTCCCGGCTCACCGCAGCGGCGGTGAGATCGACGTTCGGGTAGCCCGCCTTAATCAAATCATCATCTTCAATCTCACCGGTGGTGTGGATGATCCGCCCCGTCCCCGGGTCCAGCACACGGTCCACGGCCACGAAGTCCGGCGTACCGTCCTGAGTCTCCCTTACGGGGGGTCGCAGGAGGATCATGCTGGCATCACCCCACGGCCGGTCCCTCCCTGCGCGCTGGTCGAAGGGGCCGGCGCTGTCCCCGATGGGCCAGGTGGCTCCGTCGTCGATGTTGACGGCCTCGAGGTCCGCCGTGGCCAGCTCATCGTCGGCGGCCCCGTCGACGACGCGTACCGTCCAGCCGCGCACAAGCACGATACCGTCGCTGCGCCACTGATCGGCCACCACGTTGGTCACCGTGCGGACGCGGCTGGGATCCTGGTCGTCCACCAAGGTGAGGTCGCACAGCTCCCGTGGCAGGCCCGCCCCCGCACTGTCGGCCTCGGCGCCATCAGCGCTCGGAGCCTGTGTGCACTGCACCTGGGTCACCAAGGTCGAGCTGCCCGCGGTCCGCCGGGTGTAGTACTCCGGGGCGGGGATCGACCACAGTGCGGAGCCGTCCTTCAGGGAGATCGCTCGACCACCGACGAGCACCACGTGATCGGTCACCTGAATGCCAGTGCCCGGGTTGGCGTTGGCCGCCGGGAGGTCCTCGTGGGTGATCTGCCGCCCACTGACCGCGTCGAGCACGATGACGACCGAGGCGCTCCTGGTACTCGCCTGCGGCGTCGGCCCCTGGTAGACGACGACGAGGCTCTTGCCGTCGGGGCTGATCAGCGCGGTCTCAATGGTGGAGCCCGCGCGCTCCACGCTCCATCGGGTGGAGCCATCCTCGGTGCTCAGGCATGAGACAACCGACTTCTGGACCAGGATCGGGCCACCAGCCCCGGGAAGAGCTTTGGACAGGCGGTTGGCATCACCCTCACCAGTGGGATCCAAATCGCGCATCCAGGCGACCTCCCCTGCCACCGACTGCGGGAGCTCCTCGGCGGCGGGCGCAGGGACGCCGTCGGCGAGGTGGGCGGTCACGGGGCTGGTGGCCACCCGCACCACCGTGGGCGCGAGGATGAGGGCCGCGGCGGCCAGGGCCGCTGCCGCCAGCAGGGCCGTATGGGCCGCCCAGGCACGCAGCCGGGAAAGAGAGCGGCGGAAGCCTCCCGCGACGAGAAGTGCGTGGTTGCGCAGAGGATCTGCCCGGTGCTCCAGCAGGCGGCAGGTCAGAGCCGTCCCCACGGAGACGATCAGGACGGCTTGGGTCAGCAGCGAGTCATTGCCGAAGCCCGTTGCCACCAGGCCCTTCTGCCGCATCAGGAGCAGGTGGCCGACGACGACGAGGTCGGCGAGCCCGAGGGCCAGGATGGCGGCACGACTGGGGACGGGGACCTTCTCGATGCTGTAGGCGGCGCGGTTGGCGGCGCTCGCCTTCCCCGAGAACGCCGCCCTGGCGATGAGAAACAGGCTGAGGAGGACAACGACTGCGCCGTCCGCACCGGGAAGCGCGGACCGGATCATCACAGCGGCCGTGAGCAGCGCACCGCACTGGACTCCCTGCAGCACCTGGACCCAGGTGAAGCGCCTGGAGGTCTCCGGTGAGGCGTCGTCGCCAGGGGCGCCACTGGTCTGGTCAGTCATCGTCACCTCTATTCCTGAGCTGGACCCCAGTGTCCGTGGCCTCGACCGTAGGCGGGTTGGGCTGATCCAGCACCGCCCCCTGCGGCAGGAGGATCACGGAGACCTCGCCGGGAGCGGTGGTGGCGCCGTCGTCGTCCTGAACTTCAAGCTGATCGCGGGTCCGGGGCCAGGAGGTGAAGAGGCACCAGCCGTCAACCGTGAGGTAGACGGACCCAACCTTGCCCGGTTCCAGCTCGATGCGCTCCCCGGTCTCGGGCTGTAGCAGCCAGTCGGATCCCTCAGAGGGATCCGGGCCTGTTCTGCGGCACCATACCCAGCCCGCGTAGGTCAATATCCGTTCGTCATGACCCTCCTGGCTTTCGAGACAAACGTCCGCTACCTGATTGGTTCTCCGCCCGGAGGATGCCTCCACAATGTCCACGAGCCCCGTCGGGATGTCATTGTTTTCCCTCATTTCCCTGAAGTTCTCGCTCGAGGCGAGGTAGAGGTGTGAGGCGCCGCCACCGATGAGCCATTTCAGCTCCCGCCTGCTCCATAGCATCCGGCCGGTGGCGATATCCCAGACGTCGATCACCTGGTTGCTGGAGTTGGGTGTGGGAGCGGTCTGGAGAGCCAGGTGGGTATTGGTCAGTGCGAGGAGCGCCGTCTGACCTTCACCGCTAACGCGGCTCACCTCTTCGCCAGTGGCGGTATCCAGGACGATGACGGAGAACCGCGTGTCCCCGGAGGCTCCCGGCCCCTGATGCGCCCGAGTGCCCACCGCGATGAGGCGGCCGTCTGGTGAGGTGGTGGCAAGGACCGGGGAGTCCAAGTATCGGTTCGAAAGCCATGGCATCCAGCTCTCCCGGATTCTGATGCCCTCCCGACGCCACAGAACCCTGCCGTCCTTAGCCTCCAGGGCGGCCAGGCACCAGCCCGAGATGTAGTCGTCCTTGCGGAAGCGCCACCAGAGGGCCAGCGGCCCACGGGCTCCGGCGAAGACACCCTCGAGCTTGCTTTCATCGTCATCCCAGGGCATGGTCGAGCCCCAGGCGGGGTCGGAGGAGGTGCCCGGGGGCCAGGGCTCCTCCAGCCCGCCCCGGCGCAGAGTGCTGAGCCAGCCCCGGCTCCCCAGTGCCGCCCCACCGGTGAGCGCGGCCGAGGCCAGCGCGGCACCGGCGATGACAGCGGTGCGGCGCCCGGGACGGAGCCGGGCCCCGAAGTGCGCCGACACGCAGGGCGACTCGGCCCGGGGCGCCGACTGGCTCCGGGAGGGCGGCGCCGCCGGCAGGAGGAGGATGCCGATGCCTCCGATGACGGCGGCGATGGGCACAAGCCGCTGGGCGTCAACGAGCAGGGGCGGGTCGACGAGACCCTTCGGCTGCGCCAGGAGGAGGGCCCAGCCGACGGCGAGCACCAGTGCGAGCACGCCGAGGATCCGGGCGCCGCGCTGTGGGCCCGGTGCTGGTGACATGGTGTCGGCTCGCACCCAGAGCTTGCCCGCGGTCAGCGCACCCAGGCCGATGGCAGTGATCCAGGCGGGGATCGTGTGCGGCCCCTCCGGGAGATGATCGAGGGGCCTCTCGGGAATGCCCGTGATACCGGTCCCCCAGAACGCGATGACGAGGGCCAGCATGACGCCGGAGGTGGTCAGCAGCAGGGCGGCGGCGGTGCACATCACGGTGCGTCCGGCCACCGTGGGCGAGGGCCCTCGCGGCGGGCCCTGCTCCTGCTCGGGACCGGCTCCGCGAGGAGTGTCCTGCGATGGCGATGGCGCGCCGCCCTCATACGGGCCAGAGTCGAGTGATGACCGCGGCATAGGCAGCATTGTCCCCTCCCAGGTCACAGCCGTGCAACGAGGAGCATCCTCCCGTGCCGGGCGGGCAGCCTCCTCCTTGACGGGCAGTCCCCCATCAGCTCCCCATCAGGCACCCGCGCGCTCCGCCACGATATCCGCCCCCGGATGCGCCGCTCTTGCCGGTGGGCGCGACGGCACCGCTGACCGCCGCACCATGGCGTAGGGCGAAAGTCCCAGGTAAACTCGTGCAACTTATCCGTTTGCACGAGGAGGTGCACGCCATGAGTCTGCCCGTCACCCACGAGTCGAGCTCCCGCGCCCGTGCCGGCTCCGAGACCCCTCCCACGCCCTCGGCGCTGCGTCGTCAGCGCATCGGCCTCATCCTCGGGCCGGTGCTGGCGGCGCTGGTCTACACCCTCTTCCCCGCCGACGCCGTCGATCAGGTCAACAGCGCTGCCGCGGCGGCCGGCAACGAGGCCACCTACACCATCGCCGGCCTGCGAGCGGTGGCGGCTGCTGCCGTCCTTCTCGGGACGTGGTGGATGACCGAGGCGATCCCGCTGGCAGCCACCGCCCTGCTCCCCCTGGTCATCTTCCCGGCCTTGCAGGTGGCGGAGTTCAAGGAGGTGGCAGCCCCCTACGCCTCGGACACGATCTTCCTGTTCATGGGCGGTTTCATGCTGGCCCTGACCATGCAGAAGTGGAACCTCCACCGCCGTGTGGCCCTGGCGGTGGTGCTGCGGGTGGGCACCAGGCCGCGCACGCTGGTGCTGGGATTCATGGTCGCCACGGGCTTCCTGTCCATGTGGGTGTCCAACACGGCCACGGCGGTGGTCATGCTGCCCATCGGCATCTCGGTGCTGGGTCTGGTCTCCTCCCTGGTGGGAGGCATGGGCAGGATACGGTGCCTGTCGGCGTCCCTCATGCTCGGCATTGCCTACGCGGCCTCGATCGGCTCGGTGGGGACGATCATCGGCACCCCGCCCAACGCGCTCATGGTGGCCTACCTCTCCGAGACGCATGGGATCGAGATCGGCTTCGGCCAGTGGATGCTGGTGGGGGTCCCCCTGGCGGTGATTCTCATGGGGGTGGCCTGGTGGCTGCTGGTCTACGTGCTCTTCCGGCCCGAGGTCGATGACATCCCCGGCGGCCGGGAGGTCATCGAGGAGGCCTGGCGCGAGCTGGGCCCCATGAGCAGGGGCGAGATGAGGGTGGCGGTCGTCTTCGTGATGACGGCGGCCGCCTGGGTCTTGACCCCCATCATCCTGGAGCAGACGGGATCGTCCTTGACGATCTCCGATGCGCTCATCGCGATGATCTCGGCGACCCTGCTCTTCCTCCTGCCGGGCGATCGCACACGGGGGACCCGGCTCCTGGACTGGACCACGGCCAAGGACCTGCCCTGGGATGTGCTGCTGCTCTTCGGCGGCGGGCTGTCGCTGTCGGCGATGTTCTCCCGCCTGGGACTATCGATCTGGATCGGGGAGCAGGCCAAGGGACTGGGGGCGCTGCCGATCGCGCTCCTCATCGCGGCTGTGGCCCTGCTGGTCATCCTGCTGACGGAACTGACCTCGAACACGGCGACGGCGGCGGCCTTCCTGCCGATCATGGGCGGGGTCGCCATCGGTATCGGCCTGACCGAGCAGACCCCCGCCAACATCATGCTGCTGGTGGTGCCGGTGGCCCTGTCGGCGACCTTCGCCTTCATGCTGCCGGTGGCCACACCCCCCAATGCGGTGGCCTACGGGTCGGGCTACATCGAGATCGGGGACATGGTCAGGGCCGGCCTCTGGCTCAACCTGGCAGGCGCGGTGCTGGTGACGCTGGCGGTCATGGGCCTGGTGGTCCCGGTCTTCGGCCTGAGCCTGTGAGCTGCGGGGCGCCTT
The DNA here is from genome assembly GCF_019974135.1 of Actinomyces capricornis. NCBI lineage: Bacteria > Bacillati > Actinomycetota > Actinomycetes > Actinomycetales > Actinomycetaceae > Actinomyces > Actinomyces capricornis. The sequence continues at coordinate 1,475,425 of NZ_AP025017.1, read as the reverse complement.
CAGCGCCTGTCCGGCGTGGGGGCGCCCCGCCCGCAGCCAGGCCCGCCCGCGCGGCCCTGACCGCCACGCTCACCCCAGCTCGGCGAGCACCTCGCGGGAGCGCTCCAGGGAGATGCCCGGTCCCGCGAGTGCCGGGACGACCTCGGGAACGGAGAGGGTGCCGTCGGTGCACTCGAAGACGACGCCGCGGTAGCCGTCACCGCCGTCGGCGAGGATCCACCGGGCCCAGGTGCCGGTTCGCGCCAGGTCCAGCACGCCGCGCAGATCCTCCACCCCAAGAGGCTGGTCGGAGCGCGGCCCCGCGCCTTCAGGCTCGGACAGGCGCACGACTGCGCCCGCCTCCCCCGACTCCACGGTCGCCTCATACCACCGCAGCCCGCAGGCTGCCTCAGCCAGATCGGCCAGGGGCACCTCGGACATGTCGTCTCCAGCCATCATGCGGGTGATGAGCACGCAGTTCCCGTCGTAGTCGCGCTGCTGCTCCAGGACGACGCCGGCCGGCAGACTCGCAGGCGCAGCCGACAGCCAGACAGCCGGGTCGAGGAGGCCGCCGCCGTCGGGATCAGGATGACGCAGGGCCAGTGTCTCGCCGGTCAACGCGGCCGAGTTGGTGCCACTGTCGAGCGCCTCGCTGGCCACTGACATGCAGGCGGCCAGGACATCATGATCAGTGGCACTGGCGATCTCAGCGGTGATCCCCATGTCCTGGCTGCGCCGGCGGCTGCGCAGTTCGACCCGCACCTGGAGGGGGACGGCGTCCGAGCCGGGCGGTACCAGGAGGCCATCCACCGCCTCATGGAGCCCGACGACGAAGGACGCCATCCGAGTGGGCGTGACAGTCTCACCGAGGTCACCGATGACCTGGAGGCTCGCCTGGACCGATGAGCTCGACCAGCCGGAGCGGTTGTCCTCGGAGATATCGACGCCTGTCCACCCGTGCTCGGTGTTGAAGCGGGTGACGGCGGCGCGCAGCTCGGCCAGCCCGGGTGCCGGGGTGGGTGGGGGTGGGAGCGGACAAGGGCAGGGGCGGTTCGCGTTGTGGTACGACAGGGCGGCGCCGCCGGCAAGAACCGCGGCCAGGACGCCCAGGGCCCCCAGGGTCGCAGTGCGCCGTCGCACCCAAGGCCGACGCCGGGGTGCGGGGGTGGCGCCCGTGATGGGGCCTCCGTCCGGAGCAGCCTCTGCGGTAGGCCCGGGCGAGTCCGCAGCGTCATCGGTGGAGGACATGCGCCCAGGATAGACGGCAGGGCCCGCCCACCTCGGCTCCTATCACGCACGGTCACCGCCTGACCCGGGTCGCTTTCACGGCTCCCCTGAGCTGCCAGGAAGGCAGGCGTTCCCGACAAGGCGGGCGTTGTCGACAAGGCTTACCTTCCCGATAACGCCCGCGTATGATGATCCCTGCTCAGGGCAGTAGCCTTGCGGAGTGGACCCGGCAGCCTTCCGGACGGTGGGCGAGCCGGGTTTCGCGCTGGATGGGGGATCCCCAGTCCACTACTGATCACGCACCGAGGGCGTTATTCACATGGGGGTTATCAGCCTATTCTGTAGAGCTATAGTTTGGTGACCAGGGTGATGATGGTGGGGAGTTCTGCCAGGCGGTGGCGGTAGCCGGTGGATAGGATCTTCCATTTCTTCAGTGTGGCGATCGTGTGCTCGATAGCGGCACGCATGGACGATACGGCCCTGTTGAACTCTTTTCCCATTCCAGGCGTTCTCTGCCTGGAGTCTTCTTGATAGGGGTCAGCGCACCGTGAGCGGTATAGGCGGTGTCGGCGATCCAATCAGCGCCGGCAAGGATCTCATCCCAGCCGCACAGGCCCAGGGCGGCGCCATCGGGGCGTGAGCCGGGCACTGGGTCCGATATGGCTACGAGAGTGCCGTCGGTGGTGGTGGCGACCTGGACGTTCAGGCACTGGGCGTGGTGGTTGCCCCAGTCAGTTGGCCTTCTCGACCTGTCTGCCGGCTGCGGGCCTGTTGCCAGTGGAGATCGGTGTACCATCCACGAGCAGGAGGCTGCCCTGGGCCACGCCCCTGGGCCAGGCAGATGCCAGTCATGGCCAGCACGCCTATGCGACGAGGAGGTTGGCGCTGGCAACGAACCTCTTGTACCGCCGGCTCGTCTGCTCCAGGGCGGTCGGCACGCCGATGACAGGTGCACTGTGGCTGCCCTTGACGTAGACGACCCGGTCGACCCGGCTCAGAATGTCCATCTGGTGGCTGACGGCGATAATCGTCACGCCGCGGTAGGCTTCGGCCTGCAAGATGTTCCGATAGATGCTCTCACGCGTGCTCGCGTCCACTCCGCTGAGTGCCTCATCCCAGAAGATGCCGCGGCAGCCTCGTATGAGGGATCTGGCCACAAGGAGGCGCTGTGCTTGCCCGGAGGAGAAATTCCTGCCGGACTCGAAGACGGCGGAGTCAAGCCCGCGGGGCAGGCGGGAGATCGTATCCGCGAGGTTGACTGCGGCGAGCGCCTCCCAGATGGCGGCCTCGGTGCTGTCGGTACCTTCGGCTACCAGGTTGTCGCGCACGGTTCCGGTGTGGAGTGACATACCGGGCAGCACCACGCCCAGCCCCGAGCGGTCCCATCCGCTTCCATATTCTACTGTTCCAGTGTGTGGCAGTAGGCCCATGAGCGTGTGCAGCAGGGTGGATTTTCCTGATCCTGACTCCCCAATGATGGCCACGCGTTCTCCTTGACCGATGGTCAGCGAGATGGGAGCGAAGACCGGTTCACCACCTGGGTAGGTGCAGGACATGTCGCGTGCCGTGATGAACGCTGGCGAGTCAGCGAGGACGACGTCGCGGTGCGGCTCTTCAGGCTCCTCTCGGAGAGGGGCCTGCTTATGCTCGAAGACTACGGCCTTTGCCCAAGAGACGAAGAAGTTCTGGAGCTCCGACGTTGCTCCTGCCAGCATGCCCACTCCCGACTGGAATAGCACTACATCGGGCATGTCTACGTGCCCTGAGCGGTAGAGGCTGACGCTGAAAGCCGCAATGACTACTAGGGAGATTCCGTAGTAGACGCGCTGGACACCCATGCTGAGGTTCTGGGCGCCCAAGGTCGCCTTGAAGGCTTCAGCCAGGCGGTTGTTCTCCGCTGACCAGCGAGCCGCCGCCTGGTCCTCCGTGCGGGTCACCTTGGTCTCCTCAACACAGTGGATGTCCTGCTGGATGGTTGAGGTGAAGGCGACCTGACGCTGGACGTAGGCCTGGCTGGCGTCACGCTCCCGCTGGACGGCGAGTCCGGCCAGGATGCTGAACAGCAGCGATATCCCGCACGTTACGAGGGTCAGGGGCACGGATATCCATGCCAGGTAGACCACCAGGACCATGACGGAGAGGAAATTGATGGCAGCCGGGATTGCTGAGGAGAGGATGAGGTCCCTGATTGTTCCACGCAGGCTGATGATCTCGATCAGGGATCCGACGGTCTGGCTCTTGAAGAACAGGTAGGGCCGCCTCAGCACCGAGCGGAAGAGCGAGTCCGAGTAGCGCTGTTCAAACCTGCTTGTCAGCCTGCGCTGGGCAGCGGTCAGCAGCAGGCAGGATGCCAGGTATAGGAGGAGGAGCACTATGCCCAGAGAGATGGTGACCGGCCAGAGGTAGTCTGCGCCGAGCACAGTGCGCACCCCGGCGGCGACTGCCATGGAGGCGGCCTGCCCGATCGTCAGGCCGAGGAACAGCAACCACAGGTGCTGGGAGAGGAAGATCCTGACGGCGGAGGACGGCCGGGAGCGGGGCGCCAGTGCCGGGGGGCGGTCCTGCTCGACGAGGATCCATACCCCGGTGAAAGAGCGGTGGAAGTCCTCCAGCGGTAGGCGGATCCTGCCAAGAGCAGGATCGAGTACGCGGGCGTGGGTGCGCGACATCGAGACGACTACCACGAAATGGTTGGAGTTCCAGTACGCGATCGCAGGGCCGTTGAAGGAGGCGAAGACCTCACGCGTCCATTCTGGCCCGGGATCCCGGAAGGCGCGGGTGCAGGTTCCGACGGAGCTATCGATCTGCCTCAGGTAGCTGGCTTTCAGACCGTCCGCAGGCAGGGCGTCGCCGTCGTAGAACTCATGGGGGAGGATGTCGATCCCCAGGGAGGAGACGGCCATCGAGTAGCAGGCCAGAAGGCAGTCCTGCTCTCCGGTTTGCATCCGGAACTTAACGCGCATGGCCACCACCCCACTCGAGACTGGGAAGGAGCAGCGGTGAGATGGTCCTGCCTGGCTTGGCATGCTCGGCGAGTGCGTGCAGGATGCCGGGCAGTCCGCTCATCGCCGAGTAGGATTGGAAGTGGTCGCTCAGACCGCACAGCCAGTCCTTGGCGATCCCAAAACTACTCATGCTCGTCCACTCATCTTCCCAGGATCTTCCTGCTAGCCGGTGGGCCACGCTCTCAAGGGCGAGCAAGTTTCCTCCCACTCCGTGGCAGAGGGCAAAGGTGTGAAGTCCCAACCCATGCTCCTCGACCCCGTCTGCGGCGAGCAGCAGCTCATCACTGACGGCTGCGCGCTCGTCGGATGAGAGCAGGCCGTGCTCGTCGTCGAGGTCAAGCCACCGGCACCGGGCCAGCATGAGGCCGGTGAGCCCGTGGCACCAATTGGCGCTGGCAAGCCCGTCGTCGCGGCGCATGTCCACCCAGGTGTTCCCACGTCGGAAGTGCTCGTCGTGCTTCCAGGCCGCCCTCCAGGAGTCGCGATACTCGCCACGACCGGTGATAGCGGCGGCATGGAGCAGTGCAGTAGCGATCCCGCTGGCACCGTGGGCGAAGCTGGCGTTGTCGACGGCTTGGGGCCTGGAGACGGCCCAGTTACTGCCACGTAAGCTGACCAAGTAGTCGGCCAGTTGAGTGATGAGCGGCTCGGCCTGCCTGCGGTCCGGCAGGGTTGCCAGCGCGATGATAGTTCCTGCGGCCCCGCTGATGACGTCCACATCAAGGCCGTCAAGGGGAACCGAGGCGCATGTGTCCACGAAGTCGTGGGTCAACTGGTCCGCGTCAGCGTCGGCCAGGCCCTGGGCGCCAAGCGCGCGAAGAAGGGCCAGGTATCCCAGCGTCCCGTTGTAGTAGGAAAAGAGTGCCCCCTTCGCGGCCAGGCCTCGCCTGTAGGATTTGAGAGCCTCTTGGGCGATGCTGCGCAGCAGGGGATCCATGCTGCGCTCGCCACTGAGCTCACGGTAGCTCAGGAGTCCCACCGCGAGCCCCGGTGTCCCCGAGTAGAGCGATCCTGTGAGCGGGGACAACTCCAGTGCGTCGTGGTCGTCGACTCCCAGACTCAGCCAGTTGACAGAGCCGTCCGCCTTGGCGCTGACCGCGGACTCGCATATCGTCCTGTAGAGGTCCTTGGCTCCCTCGTGCGCACAGTACCCAGATTCCTGGAGTCCGCGCTCGTACCTCATGCGCTGGGGGCTTTGGAGAGAAAGCGATGTTTCGCTGTCAAAGGCGAATCGGATGAGCCTCTGCTGGAGGGCAAGGTCGTCATCGCCAAGCGTGTCAAGGACCGTGTACACGCCGTGGGCCGGAGGGGCATCCAGGCTGGCCACCAGCGCTCCACACGGGTCATGGACCTCTATGGAGTCTCCTGAGCACCAGAATATCGGAATGCTGCCTTCGTTCATCTGGGTAATCTCAGAGGAGACGATCTGCTCGGAAAGTCCCTCGGACCTACGGCGGAGGTAGTCATAGATCTCATTCTGCCGCCCGAGTCTGGTTACAGACCACAGGTAGTTCATGAACATTCTGTAGTCAGCGGTCCTGCGGGCGAGGAGCCGGCAGTCAATGCTGGGGGCGCGGTCCGCCACCAGCAGAGCAATATCCTGCTTTACTCCCACCGCTGCCATGTAAGACCGCGTGAAGCCCCGGACGATGGCATCGACGTGGTCCACCGGCTGCAGGGCGGTGGACTCTCCGTCTTCGACGAGGTGCGGTAGATGGGCTGTGTCAATGTGCTCCAGCACCTGTTTGGTGAACTTGATATCGTCGCGGCCAAGGTTAACGAGCGCCCGCAACTCCCTCCTCCACCTGCCCTGGGACAGTCCGCTGACGTCGCCCCCATACATCTCATTGCCGGCACCTATGGGAAGCATACCTATACCGCTGACAGATGACATGATGGAGCCGTTGACTTCGAGTGCCGCCTGGGTTGCGAGGACAGGCTGCCTCAACGGGGTGCTGAACATGGTCTCAGCGTCAACGACGCAGGGGGAGCCGTCTCCAGGCAGGATGTTCTCGTGGTGAAGATCCGTCAGGCCGACCAGGTGGGCCACAGCGAGCAGGTGCCCCGCCCTCTCATAGTAGGTGTCAACCGCGTCCCTGCTTGAGCACGGCTCGGGTTTCATCTCCTGTACCCAGGAATACCGCGAACGGGCGCTGAGCCGCGGCGTTATCCGGGGCGCACTGATGCGAGCCGCCGTTGCGACCGCGTCAGAAACGGCCTGTAGCAGGAGCTCACCAGAGGACTCCCGGGGCTTGTAGTACAGGGTCACGTCCCCACTCAGGGAGAGCCAGCACGTGGCGGCTCCGTCATGAAGGTCTCCAGTCGGTTTGATGTGGAGGATATCGCAGGCCTCTGGTGGAATGATGGACTCGGCTACCAGCGATTCATAGTCGTCTTTGAATCGCTGGAGCACCGTGGCGCACAGGGCCTCAAGGGATTCGAGTCGGGAACGAAGGCGCTCAAGAACTCCTGGGAACCTGGAGCGAATGTCAGGGATCACCCTCTCGTTGGCGGAGGCCTCGAAGTCCTGGTAGCGCTCTTCCGGGGAGTCTCCGTCAAGCCGACCCTCAATTCTGTACTCGTTGATGAGGTAGACCAGGACAGGACCGACTGTATTCAAGATATGCGAATCAAGATGCTCGGGAGGCAGAAATCGTCGGATCAGGGGTCCAGCCTCATCGCTCCACGTCGAGACATACGCGTGGAACGGAGTGTCGGACGAATTCTCCATGAGAGTACTCCAAGTGCATGTAGTCGTTTCTGCCTGCAATGATCGTTAAGGTGAGGATGACGCAAAGTCGAGAGCCCACAGTTTTCTTGCATCTTCCATCCGTGCGCTCTGCGGGCTTGCAACCATGATCACTTTCTTAAAACTAACGCCAAATATATTCCGTGGGATGTGGGGTGGACAGCCCGGACGACCGCTGTCATGACTGAGGCCTCCCTACTGGCCAGCCACGCTCAGGAGCAGCAAGTGAACGCGAACGCCCAGGTGTTCAGGTGACACTCGTGACTAATCGTAGTGATGACGCCATTAGCTCCCAGGACTTCATCGAGCTCAGCGTCACTCAGCTCATCGAGGGCGGCTACGGCCTGCATGTTGATGTTGCTCATGATGTTCTCCTTTCGGATTCGCACCGTCCTTTGGCGGTGCCGGTCGGGTTGCAATAGTTGTCGGGTTGTTGACGGTGTCGAGGTCCCAGCGGCCGCCGGGCCGTCCAAGGTTGGCGACTCAGAAGTTGAACCTCGGTAAGGACGCTAGGCGTCCCCCTCCGCCTCGTCAAGGACGAGAAAATGGTGTCCCAAATGAGTGGAACCTCGTTCCGCACAGATTCTATTTACTGCGCGCGATGGCGCCACTGGTTCTTGATGTCAACACGACAAGTGGACGACAATCTTGCTACCGCCGACCGAGGCCTCATGCCATTGAGCACCCCTACTCCAGAACGTCAATACGACGATCGGCTAGCCCATTCGTAGGATAAGAATCAGCCCCACGGATTTCCGATCGCTGCTAGGGTGAATACACCTATCACATAGCCAATGCCCCTGCGTTCGGGGCAGCAGAATCGGAAAGGAGTTCAGCAGTGATGAAGACTAGTCAGCACCCGGTGGTGCGCAGTACGGGACTGTCCAAGCGGTACGGAGCTGCTGAGGTCGTCAGCGGTGTTGGTCTGGAGGTTCCTGCCGGGCAGGTGTACGGCTTCCTCGGCCCCAATGGAGCAGGTAAATCCACCACGATGAAGATGCTGCTGGGGTTGACCCGCCCCACCGCCGGGAACGTGGAGATCTTTGGTGAGCCCTTCTCACCTGGTCGTACACTGGCCCGCGTGGGTTCGCTGATCGAGCAGCCCTCCTTCTACGGTCACCTGACTGGGCGAGAGAACCTTGACATCGTGCGGCGGGTCAAGCACCTGGGCGCGGCCAGCATTGATCAGGCCCTGAATACCGTGGGCCTGTCCTATGCCGCCGACAAGCAGGCACGGGCCTACTCCCTGGGCATGAAGCAGCGGCTGGGCCTGGCCATGGCACTGCTGGGAGAGCCCGAGCTCCTCATCCTGGACGAGCCCACCAACGGGCTGGACCCCTCCGGCATCCACGAGATCCGCGAGCTGATCACCAGCCTGCCGACCACCCGGGGGATCACCGTGATGGTCTCCAGCCATCTGCTCAGTGAGATCGAGCAGATGGCCGACACCATCGGCATTATCAGCCGCGGCCATCTGGTCTATCAGGGGCCGCTCTCCGCCCTGGCCGAGGCCGGCCGCATCGTGGTGCGCATCCGCCCCGATCAGACCGCTCCTGCCGCCCAGGCCCTGACCGCCCAGGGATGGCAGGTCAACTCGGTCCAAGACGGGGAGATCACCATGCCCGCCTACGACGACAATCACGTCGCCCGGCTGGTCGCCGCCCTGGTCACCACGGGCGCCAGCATCTACCGCGTCGAGTTGAGACGCCGCTCCTTGGAGCAGATCTTCCTCGATATCACCGAGCAGGCACCCCCGCATGGCCAGGCCAGCGCCCCGCAACAGCCACTGCCCGGAACGCCGCACCAACGTGCTGACGCCCGTCAGGCGCCAGTCCAGCGGCAGGGACTTTCACCTCAGGCATCGGCGTCCGTCCATACGGGCACCCGAGGACCGCACCGGCAGCCATGGCAGACGCCTCAGCCGCCGGCGGCCCCGGCTCGCCGGGCTGCCTTCCAGGCACCGGCGGCACAGCCCCCGTCGCAGGCCCGCCCGACCCCAGCCCGACCGGTGCCTACTTATGCCCAGCCTGCCTACCAAGGGTGGCGGGGGGTGGGAGCATGAGAGCCCTAGGATTGGAGATCTCCAAGCTCAGGAGGTCGCGACTGTGGCTCACCCTGCTTCTGGCCACCGGCTTCGAACTGGCTTGGGCCGCGGCAGTCACGACCCGGGCCCTGGCGGACCCGCCCGATGGGACCATCGCCGGCACTAGCGTCGCTATCTTCCAAGCCACAGCCGTGCACGGCATAGTCGCGCCAATCATCTCCGCTGTGGTGGCCTCGCGCCTGGCCACCACCGAGCATGACAGCACCATGCTGTCCCAGCTCCTCGCCGACGGCCAGCCGCACACCTCCCTGTTCCTGGCCAAGCTCACCACTGCCCTGGCGATCTGCTCAGTACCCGCCATCGCCCTGGTGACCGCAACCACACTGCTAACCGCCGCTAGCGGTGCACCTATCAACCAGAGCATGACCGCAACCTGGCTGGTCAGTTTGCTCCTGGCCAACATCGCGATGACCGCTATCCACCTGGCCCTGGCACTCCTTGTCCATCGCCAGGCCGTAACACTGACCGTCGGCGCCCTGGGTGGCCTGTTCGGCAACCTGACCAACTTCATCCCCGCGGCCCTGACCGTCTTCCTGCCCTGGCAGTACCCCGGTGTGGTCTCTCCCGTACGCATACTGAGGGACGGCGGCAGGATCACTGGCCTAGCACCCTTGGACCACCTAGGCGTCTACATCGTCATCGTCATCGTCATCGGCCTCGCCGCCGCCGCCATCACCCAGGCCGTCTTCAGCCGACAAGTCACACGTTAGACCCACCCAGCCGAGCGAGACCAGGAGACCACCTCATGACTACAGTAGCAACGAGCCCTCAGAATCCCGTGGGCCCCCATGCCGTCGGGGCCGCCACGACCAACCGCCTCAGCATCACCGCAAGCCAGCCCTCTAGGCCCACCCCGCCCAGTCCAACCGTTACTACCAGGACCAGCCGGCTGCACCAACGGTTCCTGCTGCCCCTGACCATCGAGCGGATCAAGTCCAAACGCTCCTGGATCCTGGTCATCGTCGCAGTGGCCTTGGCCGCCCTCAACACCGCCAGCGGCGTGTACAAATACCTCGGCTACACCGAGATCTTCCGCGCTCAAGGCGTCACCTGGCAGGTAGTCTGGGGCCAGGGTTCACTGATGTGGGGCACCTTCTTCCTCCCCCTCCTGATCACCATCCGTGCCACAGGCCTGGCCCGCATGGAGCACGAGCATGACAATTGGCGCCGCATGGCCACCTACGGCGCCGCTGCCACTACTTACACCGGAAAATTAACCCTGACCACCCTGTTCGCCCTCTACTGCCAGACGGTCTTCCTCCTGCTCGTCATGGCCGCCAGTGCGGCCCTGGGATTCCACCTCACCCCGACCGATATCACCACCGCGATCACCTGGGCCCTCCTGGGAGCCTTGGGAGCCATCACCATCGTCACCGTCCAATTGCTCATTGGCATCTACGTACCCAGCTTCGCCACCGCTGTCCTGATCGGAATGGGCGCCTCCTTCCTGGGCCTGGCCACACTCCTGGCCGTACCACCGCTGGCACCCTTCTACCCCTACTCCCAGATCACCATTGGTATGCAGGCCCGCACGCTGTCCATGCCCACGCCCACACAGATTGCGTGGTTCCTCATCTGGAATACCACCCTCATCACCGCCACCATTTTCTTCAGTAGGAGGGCACTGAAGAAGAAGCAGCACTGACATCGCAAGAGAAACCAGTCGGGGACTTGATTGATGCCGATTACAGCGCGGTGTTCTCGACCGGATAGATGCAATGTCACGGCTCCCACATTCTAGACTGCCAAGGGTTGCCTGGAAGGTTATTCACGGACCAAACAAGTGCCCCCAACCCGGGCAAACGTAGGCAAACCCTGCCCTTACGAATAATCCTCCTGGCATACAGCAAACAGCGCAATCCTTATCCTCCCCCAGCAAATCAATCCAGGATCCGGCGCGCCTCCATGGCGCACCGGTCATCGGGGTTGATGAACACACCTGGCACCATGCTAAGCGAGACAATAAGCTCGTCACCGTGATCATCAACCTGATCCCCGTGCCCGACGCCACTGGTCCAGACGCCCTCCTCGATGTTGTGGAGAGCCGGTCAGGCAAGGCCCTCAAGGACTGGCTGAACCAGCGCGATTAGGCATGGCGTCAGGGTCTCGAGGCGGTGCCATAGACGGCTTTCGCCGGGTTTAAGACCTCGGCCGCAGAGAAATTGCCCCGCCCTCGAAAGGCAGGCGATGGACCATACCATCGATAGCCTGAAGGCCGCTATCCCGGCGGGGCTGAAAGAGATCAAAGCACTGGATGCGACCCTGACCAGCCGTAGCCAGGACATCCCGACCTGCTTCGACCATTCCCACACATCCAATTGCCTCACCGAAGCCACGGACAGACTCCTGGAGCGCCTGCGAGCCGTCACCCTGAGATTTAGAAATCTGACCCACCACATCACCTACATCACCCGCAGCCTCATCCACTCCTGACGACCACGAAACAAACTACAACGATCAACCCAACAAACCAATATGCCCCACCTACCACACCTTCAAACACGAAGAGTCAGCAGACAGGGCATGAAGTGATCCGGCCCCCCAGGAGGCCCGGATCACTACGCAAGAGCAGCAGCTTAGCCACGACTATAACCAGAAATGCCACCAGGGGCCCTGCATGCCGGCGATAACCGTGAATACGTTGAACATGATGTTCGCCCTCCTTAGCGTCTGGGTTGCGGACAGGATTACTATCGCGCACGACGCAGGCTCCGCCGTCAGCCGTATGGCTCACCATATCGACTGACCCGAACCATCAGTTCGACGGATGCTGATGACAACCAGGCGAGACGTACGATCCAGGAGCCTCGCGCAGATGATCAATGGATCCATCCAGGCCAGCACGGGAATCGACGATCAACATGCGGACGAGTAGTGCCCCATAGAGTGGTGTAGCCGCTGGTGGTCGCGGACCCGCGCTGAGCGTGGGCGCGGTCACCGTGTGGCCCTTCAAGGAATCTCCTACAACCCACTCGAAAGGACATCACACGATGACCGCTCCTCATATTGTCGACCCTGCTGCCGTGTTGGACCAAGCCCTGGGGCAGGCTTCCCCGGATCTGATGCGCTCGTTGCTGCAGACAGTGATCAACGCCCTGCTCTCAGCTGACGCTGATTCGGTGTGCGGCGCTCAGTACGGCCAGGCCAGCCCTGAGCGCCGGGCTCAGCGCAACGGCTACCGTCACCGGGACCTGGACACCCGGGTGGGCACGATCGATGTCGCCGTTCCCAAGCTGCGCACCGGCTCCTACTTCCCCGACTGGCTGCCAGGGCGCCGCAAACGAGCGGAGTCCGCACTCGTGACAGTGGTGGCTGACGCCTACCTGGCGGGAGTCTGGCCCCGCCGCATGGACAAGCTCGTAGAGACCCTGGGCATCAACAGCCTGTCGAAATCCCAGGTCTGGCGCATGGCTGCCGAGCTCGATGAGCATGTGACCTCCTTGCGCAACCGGCCCCTGGATCAAGCGGGCCCCTTCACCTTCGTGGCCGCCGACGCCCTGACGATGAAGGTGCGCGAGGGCGGACGAGTCGTCAATGCCGTGGTGCTGACCGCCACCGGGGTCAACTCCGATGGTCATCGTGAGGTCCTGGGCCTGCGGGTAGCCACCGCCGAGAGCGGGGCAGCGTGGAACGAGTTCCTGGCAGACCTGGTAGCCCGGGGCCTGAGCGGGGTCAGGCTGGTGACATCCGACGCCCACAAGGGCCTGGTGGAGGCGATCGCGGCGAACCTGCCCACAGCCTCCTGGCAGCGCTGCCGCACTCACTACGCCGCCAACCTGATGACCATCACCCCCAAAAGCGCCTGGCCCGCTCTCAAGGCCATGCTCCACAGCGTCTATGACCAGCCCCACGCAGCAGCTGTCCAGGCCCAGTTCGACCGTCTCCTGGACCACACCCGCCAGAGCCTGCCCCAGGTCCACGACCACCTGGACGCCGCTAGAGCCGATCTCCTGGCCTTTACAGCCTTCCCCACCGACGTATGGCGCCAGATCTGGTCCAACAACCCCCAAGAGCGCCTGAACAAGGAGATCCGCCGCCGCACCGACAGCGCCGGCATCTTCCCCAACCGTCAGGCCATCATCCGCGCGGTCGGCGCTATCCTAGCCGAGCAGACCGACGAATGGGACGAAGACCACCACTACCTCGGCCTAGAAATCCTGACCCGCTGCCGCACCAACACCACACCACAGGACGATCCAACCCCACCACCAGCCCTAACAGCCCGACCGCCTCGCCGAAGGACCCCTACACCACCCCCAAGGACTTGACCTGCGGACGATCATGGTCATACCAGCACAGAAGTAAAACCGACCTTATCACAAGTCCCAGTTAACGAGGGAACGGCGTTCATACCATGTTGTGCCGCAGCGCATAGACTGCTGCTCCCACTCGATCCTGCACGCCTAGCTTGGCGATGATGGCAGAAACATGAGTCTTGATGGTAGCTTCACTGACCCCGAGCCTCCGGGCAATCTGCTTATTGCTCAAGGAGTCAACCAAGAGCTCCAGGACATCAAGTTCGCGCCCCGAGAGTGCCACACCACGCGGCGGAGCAGCCTGCTCCGTCTCAACTACAGTAGGGATCGACGGCTGCTGGGCAGATGGAGGACCGCTCAACCGACCTTGAAGATGATCACTGACAATAGATGAGGAGGATGTTGGAGAAAGCACAAGATTTCCCTCCACCGCCTGTTGGATAGCACCCGCTAATGTGGCTACATTATCTTCCTTCGCCACAAAGCCACGCACACCGGCAGCCAAAGCTCGATCAACAATCGAATCGGCGGTGAACGTGGTAAGAATAAGGATCGCCAAGTCCGGAGTCTCGTCACGAAGAATCTCGGCAAGAGCCAAACCGTCGAGGCGAGGCATCTGCACATCGAGAAGCACTGCCTGGATATCAGGGATATCATTAGATCGGATAAAATCGAGCGCCTCCTGACCGTCCTTCGCAACCCAGGCCACAGCAATGTCTCCATTTCTGGAGAGCAAATCCGTCAGCATATGACGGACCAGGCCATCATCGTCAGCGATGCCGATACTGATCATGAGGGTTCCTCCGTTGCGATTGAGGTTGCTGAGGAGCGAAGCGGCACGGAGGCGGTCACCATCCACACCCCATCATCCTCCAGTGTCGACAAGGATCCGCCGACCACCTCCAACCGCTCCCGCATGCCCAGTACTCCCTGGCCCGAAGAAGGTAGATCCTGGGAGTCAGGATTCCTGATTCCATTAGTCATCACCAGCCGAACTTGCCTGACATCCCGAACCAGCGTGATGGTGACCGGTTTGCCCGGGTCTCCATGTCGCACGATGTTGGAACTCATCTCCCGAGCGACACGAGACAGCGCCGTGGCCTGGAGCCGACCGCAGTCAGTATCGCCAACAGCCTGGTAACTCACAGTATAGCCGGCAGTGGCCAGGTCATCGGCGAGCGCACGCACGACACTATTGAGGTCAAGCACGACTGTTCCGAGCCCACCGAACTGCTCGCCTGAGGACGCTACTGCCTCTTCCTCCCCCGCTTTCTCTGTGCGGAGCACCCGAAGAATAAGTCGTAATTCATGAAGGGCGTCGGAAGCAGTTGCGTCAATCGCAGCAAATTCCTGACGCACAGCCGGAGGATAGGATGGGTCAGAAGCTGCACGCTGCGCACGCAACGCCGTTTGGGACATCGAGTAGGCAACAAGATCATGCATCTCACGGGCCACCTCCGTTCGGATAGCCGCCAATTGCTCGGTGGCCACAGAGACCTCTTGATGCCACGTTATTTCAGTGCGCCGTAGCATAATGCTCAGCAGAATCGGGCAGATAATAATCAAGAGGATGGATGCAGCAACGCTATGTTGTGGGTACAGCGCGAGCACGGACAAGGGGATAGTTGATGCGAGGACGAACGCAAGACGCGAATCAAGAAAGCGACCCAGGAGAAATCCGAAGATAGCCGTCAGTATTCCCATATCGCCAATATCGGCAGCAGGGAGGAGAAGAGAAGCCACCCAGAGAATCAGGTAGATCAATGCCCCTTTTACTGGGCGAAAGGGAATCAATGCCAGTGACGCCACTCCCCCGATCATGATTATCACGCGCTCCAGACTGGGATGGCCGTTGAAAATCAACATGAGCACAAGATTGAGCAAGCCGAGGAGAAGCCCGGTTAAGGAGTACTTCTGCTGGAGCGGGGCTGCACTCCACAGGCGCACCCCCCGCCGCCACAGGGACTGCGCTATCTGGAGGTCAGCCGATCTCCTCACGGGTCATTGCTACCTTAGGGCAGCGGCGCCGTCAAGGTGTGCGCGGATCGCGAGATCTTGGTGTCAAGGGGTGGGCGCAGCGAGGGGGCGTTCGAAGGCTTGGTGTGGGGTGAGGTAGTCCAGGGTCACTCGGGGGCGTTCACCCGTGCTCGTTCGGCGATGGCGGTCAGGTAGGGCTGGTGCTAGGGGATGGGGGTGCCTTTGGGCAGGTACTGGCGGATCAGCCCACCTGTGTTCTCGTTGGATCCTGGTTGCCATGGGCTGTGGGGATCGGCGAGATACACCGGCATATCGGTGGCCCCGCTACAGGGCGGCGTAGCCGGTGTATCTGGCTGCCCTGGTCCGGCGTCAGGGTGCCCTTCATCAATCAGCGCCTCCACACGCCAGTGGAGTCCTTTTCCCTTGAGCAGTGCCAGGATGCTCAGGAATCGGGTGGCGGGCCTCCACCGGGGTGACTCGGGGCGCTGGGTCCGTGGGCCTCGATGATCACCTCGCCCTCCCAATGGCCCGCCACCCGCCGATCGATGGCCTCCTGGAGGGGGCTCACCGAGGCTGGCATGGCGATGATCGGGGCCTTGCGCTGACCCAGGGATCGGCGAGGGGGCGTGTTAACTGTTCTGTGTAAGCCCTCTTGGAAGGACTGGCACACTGATGACTGTGATGGATGACAAGACTGTTCCTGCTTCTGGTGCTCAGGTGGCTGCTGAGCTTCGGGACTGTGGTGCTCTTGATGGGCTGTTGGCCCAGATCCGTGAGGGCTCGACGCCTCTGACCGGCCAGGACGGGCTGCTGCCCGCACTGCTCAAGGAGTCCTTGGAGGCCGGGCTGCGCGCCGAGCCAGGTGACCACCTGGGCTATGCCAAGGGCGAGCCCACCACCGAGGCCAGGGGTAACGCCCGCAATGGCACCACCACTAAGACCGTTGACTCTGAGGTCGGTCCCTTCGAGATCGAGGTCCCCCGGGACCGGGCGGGGAGCTTTACCCCGCGCCTGGTGCGCAAGGGCCAGCGCCCGATGGACGGGTTGGATGCGTGTGAATCACCAGGCCTGGTACGCCCGGGGGGATTGAGAAGTGCGCGACATCTCCCATCACCTGCGTAAGACGCTGGGGGTGGACCTGTCCAGTGCGACGATCTCCAAGATCACTGACGCGGTGCGCTGGGGCGGTCATGGACTGGCAGCAGCGCCCGCTGGAGGCCTTCTACCCGGTGGTCTACCTGGATGCCATCAGGATCAAGATCCGCCAGGGCAATCGGGTGGCCAATCGTGCCGCTCATATCGCCATCGGCGTGGATATGGAGGGCATCAAGCATGTGCCTTAAGCATCTGGGCCCCGGGCCGACGAGGGAGCCTCCTTCTGGGCCCACGTATGCGCCGATCTGGCCAACCGCGGCATCGACGACGTGCTGATCGTATGCTGTGACGGGCTAACAGGCCTGCCCGAGGCCATCGAAGCGACCTGGCCCGACTCAGTGGTCCAGACCTGCGCGGGTACCACCTGATCAGGGCCTCCATGCGCTTTGTGTCCTACGCCGATCGCAGGAAGGTCGCCGCGGCCCTCAAGCCGGTCTACACCGCCCCCAATCAGGAGGCCGCCTGGCAGGCCCTGGAGGACTTCGCCTCCAGCGACCTGGGCGGTAAGTACCCCCAGACCGCGGCGACCTGGGAGCGGGCTTGGGAACGGTTCACCCCTTTCCTGGCTTTCCCCCCGGCCCTGCGACGAGTGATCTACACCACTAATAGTATCGAGTCGCTGAACTACCAGCGGCGCAAGGTCACCAAGAACCGAGGCCACTTCCCTTCCGACGAAGCCGCCACCAAGCTGCTGTGGCTGACCATCTGCGACATCGAGGACAACAGAGCCCACCAGCGAGACAAGGACAAAGGCAAGAAGCCCAACGACCGAAGAGCCAAACCCCGCCTCGTCGAGGGCTCCAAGGTCACCAGTTGGAAGCAGGCCCTGGCCCAACTCACCACCGCCTACCCCGACCGCATCAAGCCCTACCTCTAACCCACCCGCTTACACAGAAAACTTGACAGGCTCCGGCGAGGCCGGCGCCGGGTGCGCCCCACCGCGGCATGATCCCGTGCTCACGCAGCCTCGCCCGTGGCATAGCGCAGCCCCCCGGGCGTAAATCGCTTCACCCGAGGCAACCGCTCCCATCGCCTCTGGGGGAACCTCCTTTGCCAGGGCCTCGAGCCTCTCATCAGCGGGCCTGGCTCGCAGCCGCCCCGCGGATCTGACGCGGCCAGCATCGGGCGCGCCAGGGCCGGCCAGCACCCTGGCCCACCTGGGCCGGGCAGGCATCGACCTTGCAAGCCCTGGGGGCGCGCCCTGCGCCGCTGGGCCGCCACGTCCGCACCCACGGGCCGGTACCCACAAGCCCTGCGATTGCCAGCGATCTCCCGCAATACCACTGAGACATCACCACCGATCCGCTCAGCGACCCTGCACAACAACCACCCCGACTCCAGCCCCCGCGCGATCGCAGCCCGATCCATCATCGTCAGCACCCCATCCAGCACAGCCTCCCACCCCCAACCAGCACTGCTACTACGACCCTATGACACCGCCGGGTTGATAGCGCCGAGTACTACCCTGATAAGGAAGGGATGGTCGGGATCTGGGGTTGATTGCTGCTTGACGACGGTCATGCCTGTAGTGCGGATATCGTGCGCGAGATCCTCGGGCGTGACCAGATGAAACTCAGATATCCACTCCTGCGATCCGCGGCGCAGGATTCTTCGCCAGGTGCGATTCCGGTGATCGGTCTCATCGATCAACTCTGCGTCGGAGTGGAGTCGAACGATGTGGGTGGGAGGCGCCTGCGGGAGCACATATTCGACAGAGGCAATGAAGACACCACCTAATGGCAGGCACCCAGCGGCTCGCCTCATCACCCTCAGACGCTCACCCGGGGTGAGAGAGGCGATGGAACCACTGAGGATGCATACCGCCTTGAAACGAGTAGCGTGATAACGCATGGCGGCGCTCATAGCCTCCGCCTTCACATACGACCTTCGCTCCTGCTGCCCCTCAATGCGCTGGACTGGCGGCTCCTCGAGCATCCCGCCGTCAATATCGATGACTACCACTCGGTAGTCGCTCGCATGATCCGGAAGCATCGCATAGTAGGATTCGGATACGAATTCAAGCACATCGAGACCGGACAATGAGGAGTCCGGTAGCGTGTCAAGAAAATCCATCACCGTCGCTATCTCGCTACGAACATATCGCGCGAGATCAAACTGCCACTGAAGTCCTCCGGCCGCATAATGCCCAGAAATGCCATGGGCGCTATCAGATTCAGGCATGCCAATCCCGCCTTCAAGTCGAGCATCTGTGGACAGTCGAGATGAACATGGCATCGGCATAATCGACGACAGTCACTGCCATCCGGCACTATCGAGGCGCGGGAGCGTCATTTTCCTAGCCGATCTCCGATGCTCGTCACTGACTCCACCTTGCCACATCGGCGGACGAGAGTTCCTAGGTCGACTGGACTATCCAATCGACTGATGACACGCCCTGACGACCGCCTACGGATTCCCTCCAGAGGCACTTGCCGCTACGAGGGGCACGCTCCAGGGACCGCTTCCCGGCCGGATCACAGCATGCAGGACACGCAGCCCTCGACCTCGGTGCCCACCAGGGCGGCCTGGCGCAGACGGATGTAGTAGAGGGTCTTGATGCCCTTGCGCCAGGCGTAGATCTGGGCGCGGTTGACATCGCGCGTGGTGGCGGTGTCCGGGAAGAACAGGGTCAGGCTCAGCCCCTGGTCCACATGCTGGGTGGCCGCCGCGTAGGTGTCGATGATCTTCTCGGGGCCGATCTCGTAGGCGTCCCGGTAGAACTCCAGGTTGTCGTTCGTCATGAAGGGCGCCGGGTAGTAGACCCGCCCGATCTTGCCCTCCTTGCGGATCTCCACCTTGGCCACGATCGGGTGGATCGAGGAGGTCGAGTTGTTGATGTAGGAGATCGAGCCCGTGGGCGGCACCGCCTGCAGGTTGCGGTTGTACAGACCCCCCTTCTTCACCTTCTCCGCCAGCTCGGCCCAGTCCTCGCGGGTGGGAACCTTGACCGATGACTTCTCGAACAGCTCGCGCACCCGCTCGGTCACGGGCACGAAGTCCTGCGTCGTGTACTTCTCGAAGAACTCCCCACTGGCGTAGGTCGAGTCCTCGAAGCCCACGAAGCTCTGCCCGCGCTCCACCGCCATCTCGTTCGACGCCGTCAGGGCCGCATAGAGCACGCAGGCGAAGTAGACGTTGGTGAAGTCCAGGCCCTCCTCGGAGCCGTAGTGGATGCGCTCACGCGCCAGGAAGCCGTGCAGGTTCATCTGCCCCAGCCCGATCGCGTGCGACTCGTGGTTGCCCCGGTCGATGGAGGGCACGCTGGGCAGGTGCGTCTGGTCGCTGACCGCCGTCAGGCCGCGCACCGCGGTGCGGATGGTGCGGGCGAAGTCCGGGGAGTCCATCGTCTTGGCGATGTTGAGCGATCCCAGGTTGCAGGAGATGTCCTTGCCCACGTGGGCGAAGGTGAGGTCCTCGTTGAGCGTGCTGGCCTCGGAGACCTGGAGGATCTCCGAGCACAGGTTGGACATGACCACCTTGCCCTTGATCGGGTTGGCCCGGTTGACCGTGTCCTCGAACATCACATACGGGTAGCCGGACTCGAACTGGATCTCGGCCAGGGTCTGGAAGAAGGTGCGGGCGTTGATCTTCTTCTTCTTGATGCGCCCGTCGTCCACCATCTCCCGGTACTTCTCGGTGACGTTGACCTCAGAGAAGGGCATGCCGTAGACGCGCTCGACGTCGTAGGGGCTGAAGAGGTACATGTCCTCGTTGTTGCGGGCCAGCTCGAAGGTGATATCCGGGATGACCACGCCCAGGGACAGGGTCTTGATCCGGATCTTCTCATCGGCGTTCTCGCGCTTGGTGTCCAGGAAGCGCATGATGTCGGGGTGGTGGGCGTGCAGGTACACCGCCCCCGCGCCCTGGCGGGCACCGAGCTGGTTGGCGTAGGAGAAGGAGTCCTCCAGCAGCTTCATCACTGGGATGACGCCACTGGACTGGTTCTCGATGCGCTTGATGGGCGCCCCCATCTCCCGCAGGTTGCTCAGCAGCAGGGCCACTCCCCCACCGCGCTTGGACAGCTGGAGGGCGGAGTTGATACCCCGGGCGATGGACTCCATGTTGTCCTCGATGCGCACCAGGAAGCAGGAGACCGGCTCCCCGCGCTGGGCCTTGCCCTCGTTGAGGAAGGTGGGGGTGGCAGGCTGGAAGCGACCGGTCATCATCTCCTCGATGAGGTCCAGGGCCAGCTGCTCATCGCCGTCGGCCAGGGTCAGGGCCACCATCGCGACCCGATCCTCGAAGCGCTCCAGGTAGCGCTTGCCGTCGAAGGTCTTGAGCGTGTAGGAGGTGTAGTACTTGAAGGCGCCCAGGAAGGTCTCGAAGCGGAACTTATGGGCGTAGGCGGCCTTGAAGGCGCTCTTGACGAAGGCGGGGGAGTACTTGTCCAGGATGTGGCCCTCGTAGTAGCCCTCGGTGACCAGGTACTCGAGCTTCTCCTCCAGATCATGGAAGAAGACAGTGTTCTGGTTGACGTGCTGGAGGAAGTACTGGCGGGCGGCCTCCCGGTCGGCGTCGAACTGGATGAGCCCGTTCGCGTCGTAGAGGTTGAGCTTCGCATTGAGCGCGTGGTAGTCCAGCTCCGGGGAGGACACGGTCTCAGAGCCGGTGTCCGTCAGCGTTTCTGCCAAAAGTCTTCCAATCCTTGAGTGACGCGCGCGACGTCAGTGGGAGTGCCCAGCAGCTCATAGCGGTAGAGGAGGGGCACGCCGAGCTTGCTGGCGATGATGTCACCGGCCAGGCAGTAGGCCCGGCCGAAGTTCGTGTTGCCCGAGGCGATAACGCCGCGGCACAGGCCACGATTGTGCGGATCGTTGAGGAAGGCGATCACCTGCTTGGGCACCGCCCCCTTGACGGCCCCGCCGCCGTAGGTGGGCACCACGAGAACGTACTCGCGGTCCACCGTCACCGGCGCCTCGGTGCGCCGCAAAGGGATGCGCACCGCCGGGATGCCCAGCTTCCCGACGAACCGGTGCGTGTTCTCCGAGGTGGAGGAGAAGTAGACCAGGAAGGGCCCCTCGCGTGCCGTGCTCACCGGGCGCCGGCCCTCAGGATCAGACCGCAACCGCCTCAAGGGCGGCCAGGACCTTGATCTTGTCCGGGCGGAAGCCGGACCAGTGCTCACCGCCGGCCATGACCACGGGCGCCTGGGCGTAGCCGAGGGACTTGACCTGCTCCAGGGCCTCGGCGTCCAGGGAGATGTCCACGACCTCGTAGGACAGGCCGGCCTTGTCCAGCGCACGGTAGGTCGCAGTGCACTGGACGCAGTTGGGCTTGCTGTAGACGGTGATCGCCATGGTGGCCTCTCCCTCGGGTTCCGGTGGCGACCCCGGCGCCTCGCCCCCGCAAGGGGATGGCACTGGTGTAACCACACGCTTGTCATTCGCGGAAGGCCATGGTGGCCCCGCGAGACAAGACACTACCCCTAGGGGTCCACCGGGTCCACCACCCCAACATGCTGTGTCTAGCGCCGACCTGTGCACAACATCCTCCTGCTTGTGGATAGTTCCGGGACCGCCTGTGGAGGAGTCGTGGACAGCTCCTCCGCGCACGGCGCCCCCCACCCGGAGGACCCCTGCGCCGATCCGCAGAACCATGGTCCTGCAGGGGTACGACACGAACAGGGCGCCCGTGACCACAGCCCCATCGGCCTGCGCCATCCACCGCCGTCACAGATCTGGGGACAAGTCGCTCAATCTCGTTTACGTCACAGCGCGCCCTCCGCGTGTCGCCACCCCATCGCCGCCCCGCGCGCCGCGCGGTCGCAGGGCCATGCAGCCGCCGGGACCGACCCCAAGGCCCCTACCACCCTCGCGAACTCGCACAGGAAATTTATTGATATGGAAACTACCGACTCCAGGAGAGGATTCCCAGGAAGGGTTTTGCGTTGAGATTACAAGGAAATCAGGGATCTTGTACGCTCTCTTCAGGAGATCTTTACAGTTTTTCCTCATGTTTTTCATAGAAAGACTCCTTAGGTTCGCCTCGCTAGTTCCCGTCACACCAACGGTTCCCCCCAACCCGACCGTAGGAGCCCCAATATGTCCCTGTCCTCATTAGTTACGCCTCTGAGCCACATCGCCGCCGACCTGGTGGCCCTCACCGTTCTGGTGGGAGTGCTCTACTCACGCCGCCACCGCCGCAAGGACCTCATCGCCGCCTACATCGGCGTCAACATCGGGGTCCTGGCCGTCACCCTCCTGCTGTCCACCGCGGATATCGGCGCCGGCCTGGGGCTGGGCCTGTTCGGCGTGCTGTCCATCATCCGCCTGCGCTCCACCCAGTTGAGCCAGCACGAGGTCGCCTACTTCTTCGCCGCCCTGGCCCTGGGTCTGCTCGGCGGCATCCAGACCGCCCCACTCCCCCTTGATGCGGCCCTCATGGCGCTGGTCGTGGCCTCCCTGTGGATCGGGGACCACCCCGCCCTCATGCGCCGCCACCGCCACCAGGTCATCCTCCTGGACCGCGCCATCAGCGATGAGCGACAGCTGACCGAGCACCTGGAGCGGACCCTGGGCGCCCGGGTCCGCTACCTGGAGATCCAGCGCCTCGACCTGGTCAACGACACCACCCAGGTCGACGTGCGCCTCCAGCTTCCCCGCACCACCCGCACCTCCTCGGCACCCGACCCCCGCCCTTGGCCCGACCAGCGACCGCCCCACCCCACCGCCTGGCCTCAGCAGAGCCCCGCCCCCTGGCCCCAGCCACAGGCCGCCTGACCGGGCCCCGACGATCGCGGTTCAGCCAAGGCCCGGCCCATCCCGGCCCCGGCAGCCCCGATCCATCCCCGGCGGCCGGAGCCGGGCCACAGCATCCGATGACAGCCATGACAGACCACAGGAGCCCTCATGCCCCGGCACACGCTCAGGCTGCGCACCCACGGGATGGCGACGATCAGCCTCCAAGAGCTCAACACCGACGCAGACCTGCTCACCCGCATCGACCGCAAGTACCTCATCCCCCTGCCCGACGCCCAGGCGCTCATCAGCACCCTGGCCCCGCACGGCAGGGTCCTCCAGATCGACCAGCTCCAGGCCTTCTCCTACGCCTCGACCTACTTCGACACCCCCGACCTGTCCACCTACCTGCTCTCAGCACGCAAGCGCCGCCGCAGCTTCAAGGTCCGCACCCGCACCTACCTGGACTCCGACCTGTGCTTCCTGGAGGTCAAGACCCAGGGCTCGCGCGAGAGCACCGTCAAGACCCGCCTGCCCTACAGCTCCGCGGACTGCAACCGCATCACCCGGGAGGGCGGCGACTTCGTCATCGAGCGCCTGATCGACTCGCACATCCTCGCCCCGTCCCAGGCGGCGCAGGTCGCCCAGATGCTCAGCCCGGTCATCATGACCCACTACGACCGCATCACCATGCACCTGCCCCAGGACGAGGCCCGGGTGACGGTCGATGCCTACCTGACGTGGAGGGATATTGACGTCAGCGGGCCGGGAACCCGGACCTCCTCGATCGGCGACCTCATCGTCGTGGAGACCAAGAACCCCTCCACCCCCTCCCTGGCGGACCGCTTCCTGTGGTCCCAGGGCCACCGCCCGGCCCGCATCTCCAAGTACGCCACCGGGATGGCGCTGCTCCACCCCGGGCTCCCCGCCAATAAGTGGCACCGCACCCTGACTCACGAGCTCGCCGGCTCCCGCCCCAGCACCTACCAGGCCCGGCACGCCGCCTGAGCCACGATCACGGATCGCCGCTCAGCGGCATCGGGGAAGCCCGCCCCGGCCCCGCTGCACATCTTCAGACCCCGGCCCGACTCCCAGCGCTGGATCTTCCGCATGATCTCGCCAGTCCCGAATACCGGGGCGAGCTGAAGATGTGCAACCCCCACCACGCCTACCCCCGCAGGCCAGCAGCTCCCGGTGATCCCTCTGACAGTCCCAGCCCGCATCCCGCCTGAGAATCCGCGCCGGAGAAATCCATGCCTGGGGCTTGCCTCATTCACAGCCGGCTCATTGACTGCGCGTCTTGACTCCTTGGTGTCAGCCCGAACGGGCCTCCCAACACATTAGGAGTCACCGCATGAGCGCCCTCATGTACATCGCCGCCGACCTCATCGCCCTGGGCATCCTCATCGGCACCCTCTACGCCCCACGACACAACCGCAAGGACCTCATCGCCGCCTACATCGGCGTCAACATCGGGGTCCTGGCCGTCACCCTCCTGCTGTCCACCGCGAGCATCGCCGCGGGCCTGGGGCTGGGCCTGTTCGGCGTGCTATCCATCATCCGCCTGCGCTCCACCCAGCTGGCCCAGCACGAGGTCGCCTACTTCTTCGCCGCCCTGGCCCTGGGCCTGCTCGGCGGCATCCAGACCGCCCCGATCCTGGGCGTGGCTGCCCTCATGGCGCTGGTCGTGGCCTCCCTGTGGATCGGGGACCACCCCGCCCTCATGCGCCGCCACCGCCACCAGGTCATCCTCCTGGACCGCGCCCTCAGCAACGAGACCGCGCTCATCGCCCACCTGGAGCGCACCCTGGGCGGCCAGGTCCGCTCCCTGGAGGTCCAGCGCCTCGACCTGGTCAACGACACCACCCTGGTCGACGTGCGCTTCCAACTGCCCCGCACCACCACCGAGCTCACCGCCGCCGACGCCGCGGCCGCCCACCTGCCCTCCGTCGCCTCACCGGCGGACAGCTTCACCGGCGCCCGCCACGCCGTCACCGCGAACTGAGCCCCGCAGCATCAGGAGGAGCCCGTATGACCCGCCCCGCCGCCCCCATCCCGGGCCCGGCACGACCCGCCTCACCACAGTCCGCACCGCCCCAGCCCGCACCGACCGCCCTGAGCGCGCAGCACCTTCCCGCCACCACACTGGAGAGGCTGGAGGCGGCCGCGGGCCTGCTGACCCGCGTGGACCGCAAGTACCTCCTACCGATCGCAGGCACCCAGGAGCTCATCGACGCCCTGGCGAACCGGGCCCACGTCCTGCAGATCGAGGGCAGGCGCAGCTTCTCCTACGCCTCGACCTACTTCGACACCCCCGGCCTGGAGTCCTACATGCGCGCAGCACGCAAGCGCCGCCACCGCTTCAAGGTCCGCACCCGCACCTACCTGGACTCCGACCTGTGCTTCTTAGAGGTCAAGACCTGCGACTCGCGCGAGGCCACCGTCAAGACCCGCATCTCCTACAGCCCCGGCGACTCCGGCCGCATCACCGAGGAGGGGCGCGACTTCGTGGCCTCCTGCCTGACCGGCCTGGGGGTCGTCGAGGAGCAGGCCGCCCAGCGCATCGCCGAGTCCCTCGCCCCCGTCCTGGCCACCACCTACCAGCGCTGCACCCTGCACCTGCCCGACGACGGTGCCCGCGCCACCATCGACACCGACCTGACCTGGAGGCGCCTGACCCGCTCGACCTGGAGGACGGAGCCCGGCAGGTCGGCCCTGCCCACCCGACGCTCCCCGGCCGCCGAGCCGGGTGCGCCGGTGAGGCTCAGCGGATACGCCGTCGTCGAGACGAAGAACCCCGCCGGCCCCTCACCCACCGACCGCCTGCTGTGGTCAGCGGGCCACCGGCCCGCGCGCATCTCCAAGTACGCCACCGGATTGGCCCTGCTCCACCCCGAGCTGCCCGCCAACAGGTGGCACCGCCTCCTGAGCCGCGACCTCACCGATCTCACCGGGATGGCCCGACTGGACGCGCTCGCCGCAGCGGCCTAGCGCCGTCCGCACACCATCCATCCGCCGCAGGCCCGGCCTGCACCGACCCACCCGCACCACCACAAGGACAGCACCATGATCACCCGCACTCTCCTCCACCGCCGCACCACCGGACCGATCGCCCTCCTGGCCGCACTGACCCTGGCCGCCGGATGCACCGCCTCCGGCGCCACCACCAGCAGTGAGGCGGCCTCCACCGGCCACTCCGGCTCGGCGTCGTCGGCCTCCTCGCAATCCTCGACGGCCTCGGAGTCCTCACAGGCCCCGGGCACCGCCTGGACCACGATCTCCTCGGCCGTCGCCTCGGCCTCCACCGGCGCCACCACCGCCGACATCCTGGGGGTCAACGCACAGGTCGAGCAGGCCTCCACCTCCCAGGACGACGCCGGGACCGTGGATGCCTCCGGCGCCACCACGATCGCCCTGTCCGAGGGCTCGGCCACCATCCAGGGCCAGGGCGCCAGCGCGGAGGGCTCGACAGTGACCATCACCGAGGCGGGCACCTACGTGCTCTCCGGGACGACCTCCAACGGCAGGGTCGTGGTGGCCGCCCCCGACGCCGAGGTGCGCATCGTCCTGGACGGCGCCTCGATCACCAGCACCGACGGCCCAGCCATCGACATCCAGGACGCCGGGGAGGCGATCGTGGTCCTGGCCAAGGGCTCGACCAACACCCTGGCCGACGGCGCCACCTACGCCGACACCTCCTCCGAGGCTCCGACCGCCGCCCTGTTCTCCTCCGACACCCTCACCCTGACCGGCACCGGCTCACTGTCCGTGACCGGCTCGCACAAGGACGGCATCTCCTCCAAGAACGGCCTCATCATCACCGGAGGCACGACCATCGAGGTCACGGCCGTCGACGACGGCCTGCGCGGCAAGGACTACGTGGCGGTCAACTCCGGGACGCTGAGCATCAATGCCGGTGGGGATGCGGTGAAGTCCAGTGAGGACAATGACGAGACCAAGGGCTTCGTGTCCCTGGGCAAGGCCTCGCTCACCCTGGTCTCCGGCGACGACGGGATCGCCGCCACCACGGATGTCACAGTGGCCGGCACGACCCTGTCGATCACCGCCGGCGGGGGCCAGGCCAATGCCGTGCCCCAGGAGGAGGCCGGGCCGGGCACCCAGTCCGACCAGGAGTCCCAGGACACCACCCCCTCCCCCAAGGGGATCAACGCGGGGGTGAGTTACACCCAGGACTCGGGCACCCTCACCCTCGACACCGCCGATGAGGGCCTCCAGGCCCCCTTCGTGACCATCAGCGGCGGCGAGCTGTCGGTGGCCTCCGGCGATGACGGGATCAACGCCTCCAATGGCGACTACGTCATCGAGGGCCATGAGAGCGCCGACTCGGAGTCCGATGACGGCTCGGTGCTGACGATCTCGGGGGGCACCGTCCAGGTGGACTACGCCGCCTCGGACGGCATCGACTCCAATGGCTCGGCCCATGTCACCGGGGGCAAGGTCGTCATCGGGGGCTCGACGGGCTCCATGGACGGGGCGATCGACGCCAATGGCGCCACCACCCTCGTGGGCGTCACCGGGGATCCGGCGGTCGCCGAGGGCGACACCATCACCCTCAGCGGGGCTTCGCAGTGGACGCTGACCAGTACGATCTCCGCCGACTACATCACGGTCCTGGGACTGCAGGAGGGCCAGGAGTACACGGTGTCCTCCACCTCCGGCGGCTCCGCCACCGGCACCGCCTCCGCCCTGTCCTCGGGGATGGGCGGCCCCATGGGGCAGGCTCCCGGGGGCCAGGGCGCCCCGGGAGCGCCGGCCCAGGACAGCCGGGGCTGACCCCGCTGCACATCGTCAACCGGCGGACTGGGGCAGGAACCGCGAGCTTCTGCGGTTCCTGCCCCAGCTCGGTGGCACCGCCGCCTCCACGATGTGCAACGGGGCCGGCGCTGCACATCTTCGGCAGCCACTTGCCGAGACACGTCACAAAGAACCGCAGAATGCTGCGTGATCGTTACGCGTCATAGGGACCAGCGGTGCTGAAGATGTGCAGCGGGGCAGGCTCAGGGAACCAGCCAGGCGGTGGCATCGGCGGGCAGGACCGCGGGTTGCGATGCGGCGTCGATCGGGGCGCTGGACAGCAGCACCCGTCCCGCGGGCAGCTCCACCGGCGCCCCGAAGGCCGTCCAGCACTGCACGCCGCCGCGGGCGAAGGCCAGGGCGTGATCCGGGGTCTCCAGCCAGGTGAGGGGCTCATCATTGGCCGCGCCCCACACCCGGCGGCGCAGCGCCAGCCCCGCCCGGTAGAGCTCCAGGGCGGAGCCCTCATCGCCGTCCTGCTCCTGGGCGCTGTAGGCGCCCCAGTCCTCGGGCTGGGGGAGGTGGGGCTCAGCGCCGCCCTCGGGGCCGAATCCGCTGCTGGAGCCCGAGCGCGTCCACGGCAGCGGCACCCGGCAGCCGTCCCGGCCCTTCTCCACCGCGCGCCGGCGCAGGGCAATGGGGTCCTGCAGGCGGTCCTCGGGGATGTCGGGGACCTCGGGCAGGCCCAGCTCGTCGCCCTGGTAGATGTACATGGAGCCGGGCAGGGCCATGACCAGCAGCGCCCCGGCCAGGGCCCGGCGGCGGCCGGCGGCCGCATCACCCACGGGGGCCGCCCCATTGGCGACCACCCACTGGCGGGCCAGGGCCAGGCTCACCCCGGCGGGCTCCTCCCCCTGCGCCGGGTCGTAGGGCCCGGGCTCCTCCACGCCCGGGGCATGTGGGGAGGCCCCGGCCTCCTGGCAAGGGTCCTGGGCAGCGCCCCGGCCCCCTCCAGGACCGGGGCCCGCCTGGCTCTCCTCCCGCCTGCTCCCGTGCTGCGGGTCGAAGCTGTAGCGGGAGGCCACGCGGATGACGTCGTGGCAGCCCAGCACCCAGGTGGTCGAGCCGCAGCGCTCCAGGTCGTCCAGCCCGGCCTGCACCGCCCACCGGTAGGAGGCGGGGGTGAAGTCGGCGTCCTGCATCTGGAAGTTGAAGGCCTGGCCCACGCTGGCGGCGTAGGCCGCGCGACGGGAGGCGGCGACCCCGGCCTCGGCCACGGCGAAGCGGGGCGGGTCGTAGTCCTCCAGGATGGTGCGCCACTCGCGGTAGATCTCGTGGACCTCATCGCGGTCGAACAGGGGGTGGGAGCCGTCCTCGGGCAGGGGCCACCAGGGGATCTGCACGAAGGGGCGGTAGGGCTCGGACATGTCCTTGGCCATGCCCAGTGCCGCATCAACGCGGAAGCCGTCCACACCGCGGTCGGCCCAGAATCGCAGGGTGCCGCGGAAGTGCTCGCGCACGGCGGGGTGGTCCCAGTTGAGGTCCGGCTGCTGGACGGCGAAGATGTGCAGGTACCACTGGTAGGGCCGGCCGGTGCCGGGGCCGGTGAGGGCCCGCCCCTGGGCGTCACGGTCCACGATGCGCTCCCAGGCCGGCCCCCCGAAGATCGATCGCCAGTCATTGGGCGGCTCGGCGCCATCGGGGCCGGTGCCGGGGCGCACGTGGTAGAGCGCCCGCTCAGGCGCGTCGGGCCCACCGGCCAGGGCCGCGCGGAACCACTCGTGGCGGTTGGAGGAGTGGTTGGGGACGATATCGACCATCACCCGGATGCCCGCCTCGTGGAGTGCGGCGACCATGGTGTCGAAGTCCTCCAGGGTTCCGATCTGGGGGGCGACGTCGCGGTAGTCATCGACGTCGTAGCCCCCGTCCGCGAGCGCGGAGGGGTAGAAGGGCGAGAGCCAGACGGCGTCCACGCCCAGCTCCTTGAGGTAGGGCACGCGGGAGGTGATGCCCACCAGGTCCCCGATGCCGTTGCCGTCGGCGTCGGCGAAGGAGCGCGGGTAGATCTGGTAGACCACAGCGTCCTTCCACCATGGCCGCTGCTGGGCGGCAGGCGGGGCGCTGTGCGGTGCGGGGTGGTCGTAGGGGCGGGGGGCCCGGGGCGGGGCGGGGCTGTCAGTCACGGGAGGACTGTGCCACAGGTCCGCTGAGGTGCCGGCCTGTCCTGCAGGTGGTCATCGTCGCCACCGGGGCCTGTCCGCCCTGGGATCGATGCTTCTGCCCTGAGCCCGACATGGCGGGTGTGACCATTGAGCGCCGCAACCCGCAGCCAGGGGTCCTCAAGCAGTGCGGCGCTGATGGTCAGGCCCCGCTCGAGGAGCCGGCCGCGCCCATCCATGCGGCGGCGGCCGCCGCCACGCGCTCGTTATCGGCGGGCAGGCCCACGCTCACCCGCACGCCCTCGCCGGCGAAGGGCCGCACGAGCAGGCCCGCCTGCGCGAAGTGCTCGGCCACGGCGCTCGCCTCCCGGCCCACCGGTAGCCACAGGAAGTTCCCCTGCGCCGTAGGGACCTGCCACCCCTGATCGCGCAGCACCCCGGCCAGGCGGTCGCGCTCGACGGCGATATCCCGGCAGCGCCGCGCGGTCTCGGCCTGGACCTCCTCCCCCAGGGCGGCCAGGGCGGCGGCCTGGGCGGGCAGGCTGACGCCGAAGGGCGTGCACACCGAGCGCACGGCGGAGGCCAGGCCCGGCTCGGCGATGAGGCATCCCACGCGCAGCCCGGCCAGGGCGTGGGCCTTGGAGAAGGTGCGCGCGATGACCAGGTTAGGGTGGGAGTCCAGCAGCGGCAGGGCCCGGCCGGCCCCGGGGTCGGTGACGAAGTCGAGGTAGGCCTCGTCGACGAGCACCACCACGTCCTGGGGCACGCCCGCCACCAGGTCGGCCAGGTCGGTGGCGCTGAGGACCGTCCCGGTGGGGTTGTTGGGGCTGCAGGCGATGACCATGCGCGTGCGGGGAGTGATCGCGGCCAGCATCGCGGGGATGTCGTGGCGGGCCTGGGCGTCCAGGGGGACGCGGACGGCCGTGGCCCCGGCCACGGCCACGCAGATCGGGTAGGCCTCGAAGGAGCGCCAGGGCAGGACCACCTCATCGCCCGGCTGGCAGACCGTGTCCAGGAGGTGCTGGATGAGTGCGACCGAGCCGTTGCCCACCACCACCTGGTCGGGGCTGATGCCCCAGTGCTCCGCCAGTGCCGCCACGAGGCCCGCCCCGGTCATCTGCGGGTAGCGGTTGACCTCCCGGCCCGCCCGAGCGATGGCCTGGACCACCGGCTCCTGGGGCGGGTAGGGCAGCTCGTTGGAGGAGAGCTTGACCGCCTGTGCGCCTGGCGCCCGGGCTCCGGGCACGTAGGCGGGCAGATCGGCGAGATCGGGGCGGATGCGCACCGTGGTCGTGGGGCGCACCGGGCCCACGGCGCTCCCCGGCTCCGCGGGACCTGCTGGATTCGCGGCGCTCCTGGCGCTGACGGTGCTCATGGCCCCAATCCTGGCACTGCACAGCACCACCTGGAAGGATTCGTGACATGGAGCTGATCGTGCGGACCCTTGGCAATGCGGCGGGCCTGTGGCTGGCCACCTCCCTACTGGCGGGGCTGAGCGTGCCTCAGGGCGGGTCCACTGCGGCGATGTGGATCAACCTGGTGGTGCTGGGCCTGGTACTGGCGCTGGTCAACTCGTTGATCAAACCTGTGGCGCGCCTGGTGGCCCTGCCCCTGTACATCCTGACCTTCGGACTGTTCGCCCTGGTGGTCAACGGCGCCATGCTGTCCCTGACGGGGTGGCTGACGGACAATCTGGATGCCCTGGGGGCCGGCGGCTCAGTGCCCCTGGGCCTGGAGGTCTCATCCTTCGGCGCCGCAGTGGCGGGCTCCCTCATCGTCTCGGTGATCTCAGCGCTCATCGTCGCGCTCCTGGGCCCCCGGGAGGACTGAGCCCCAACGCCGGCCGCCCCTGAAGGAGCCCCGCCTGCGGGCCCGAGCCCACCCCGCGGCCGGCTCCTAGCCCGCGCCCGGGCCGTAGCCGGGCAGCCTGGGGACCGTTCCCAGGAGCAGCGGAGGGCCGCTTCCCGGACGGTGGATCGGGCCGACCGGGTCGTTCAGCTCCCGCTGGATGACGAAGACCTGCTCGGTGGTCACCGCACCCTCCTCCCCCGCGCCGGTGACCCGGTTGAAGGCCTCGCTCCACGGCGCGATCTCGGGATAGGCCTCCTCCATGCCCTGGGTGGCCCGGGCGTAGACATCCGAGCCGTGCGGGTACTCCTCGATACCCATCTGGTGGGTGTCGACGAGCGCGACCTGGCGGTTCTCTGCGGTGGGGGTCGCCGCCCCCTCCAGGCCCGGCACGGCGTCTGCCGTGTTCTCCACGTGCAGGACGTGGACGTCGTCGGGGATGTCGGCCTCCGCCGTGGGGCTGCCGGCCGTCAGGACCGAGGTGATGGTGTAGCGCTCCCGGATGGCGGGGTCGGCGGCCAGGTTGGACACGGTGATCCCGCCCTGGGAGTGGCCGTAGAGGGCGACCTCCTGGCCTGGCTGGATCCCCGCCTGGCGCATGGCGGTGACCACGGCGCTCTCCATGACCGTGGGCACTCCGGCCACTGCCTCCAGATTGGTCAGCAGGTCCTGGGGCTCGTTGTCCCCGCTGGTCCAGTCGGTGGTTCCCGGGACGTAGACCGTCCAGGAGACCCTGCCATCAGCATGGTCGGTGCGCTGGATGGAGATGACGCCGACCTCCTGACCCTCGCCCTGCATCTTGCTGCCGGCGCTCTGGACGTCCTGGGAATGACTGATGGTCTCGGAGATGGTGCGCGGGGCGGTAGCCGGCGTCATGGCACCCAGCAGGCCGGGGGCCACGGGGGTGCCCAGGCCGTAGGGGTCCTCACGCGAGGGCGGCAGCACGGAGTAGCCCTTGCCGTTGACGGGCTTGACGCTCAGACCCACCTGGGAGCCGAAGAGGGTTGCCCCGCTCTGGCCGGAGAGGTTGGCCAGGTGGAGGCAGGCCCGCTGCATGGGAGTGAGGCTGGCGGTGCTCACCGTGCGGGTGCCCACCCGGGTGGTCTCGGGCAGCTGCTCACTGACCCAGGGGTCGATGCGCTGGGCCACCGCGGCCAGGTAGGCCTGGATCGTCACCGCCTCCCGGCCGGTCTTGGCCTGGCTCAGCCAGCTGCTGAGCAGGATGAGGCGGGCGATGTCGTTCTTCACCCACTGAGCGGTGGCGGGATCGTTGAGCAGCACGGTCAGGCTCTGCACCCCGGCCAGTATCATCTCGTTCTCTGAGACGTTATCGAGGATCCACTGGTAGAGATCGGTCCCCGGGGTGAGGGCGAGGCCGGCCCCGGCGACGACGGGCCACAGCGCCCGGTTGAGCAGCATGTTGTCGAAGGCCCGCATATCCACCGGCCCCATGGTGCCCCCTCCCGGTGTCGCCGAGCCCTCGGCCAGGCCGTAGAGCTCGGAGCAGGCGCTGAGGTCTGAGGCCAGGGCCCGCAGCACCGAGGCGGTGTCCTGCAGCGATCCCGGCCCGCTGATGAGGCTCGTCAGCGCAGTCACCGCGGTGGATCTCTTCAGCTCGAAGGTGGTGGCCGGATCCCATTGGCCCGGTGCCCAGGAGCTGAGCGAGCCGGGCTCGGTGAAGGCGGGCAGGCCCTCGAGCGGTGAGGTGGGGGCGGACACACCCGGCGTGCATGTAAAGATCGCCCCCATGGGGGCGGGCTCGGAGGAGTAGGGGTCCTGGCAGACGAAGAAGCGGCTGACCTGGGTGGAGGGCGTGGGGTCGGGAACCACCGGTGCGGGCCGGGCCTGGACCTCGTTGAGGGCCGCCTGGGCATGGGTGCGCGCATCATCGAGGGAGTCGGCTGCCAGGATCAGGGAGCCGGCGGTGGCATCCAGATCGTCGGTGCTCACCGAGGTGGTGCCGCCGCTGACGATGATCGCGGCGCCGCTGCCCGCCCAGGGGATGCTCCACTCGTGCCCACGCAGGCTGCCCACCGAATCCGGGGCGTTCCCATGCAGGCCGCCCGCCGAGTCCGGGGAGGGATCCACCGGCGCCGCTCCCGGCTGTGGGGCCGGCTCGCTCAGGCGTCCCGAGCCTGGGTCGGGCCGGCTCGGCACGGGGGTGGGCACGGCGACGGGCTCCCCCGGGGTCGGAGTGCGGGACGGCGGCGGGCCGGGAGCCGGCGCGGGGGCGGGCTCGCCCGGGGTGCGGTCCGGCAGGGTGAGCATGGGGGTCGCGGCGCCCTGGAGCGATCCCGGGGAGACGCCGGTGCCGGAGCCTGCAGGGGCTCGTGGGCTGCCGGCCGTGGGGGCCGGTGGGGCGGTGGCGGTGCTAGCCATCGACGTTCACCGCCACGCACTGGGCGCTGGCGCCGTCGAGATCCTTGACGGCCAGTGCCGCGATGTCCAGCAGCCCCGAGACACCGCCCAGGAGCAGGACCGCGCTGTCCAGGCTGGTCTGGAAGGCACTGGCGGCCCCGCCGCTCCAGGTGGGGGGCACGGTGGTGGGCATGAGGGTGACGGCGGTGTCGTAGTCGCCGTCGGCGAGCATCAGGTCAAGACTCATGGCACGACGCTAGGACCGCCGGGGCTCCCTGCGCTCGGGTGAGCTCCAGGGCTGTGGACGGCACCTGCAGGAGCCGCGCCTGTGGATCCCGGCTCGCCCCGCGGGCGCGGGGATCACCGGAATCACCGCCCCTCGGTGGGCCTGCCCCGCCGCGCCATCAGTGCACCGGCGCCCCTCGTCGCTGGATCTCCCGCGTTGTGCCGGGTCACTCGCATCCTGCTGGCTCAGCGGGGGCCTACCGGCCCAGCGGAATACGAGTGACCCAGCGGGATGCGCATCACCCCGCAGGCAATGGGCCCGCCCGGCCCTACCGGGGGGCCTCGCCCCGCTCCAGGCGCCCGCGCACGACTCGGGGCAAACCGCTGCCGTAGAGGGTCCCCTCCCGGGCCTTGACGGCGGCGACCAGCACGAAGCTCAGGGAGATGAGCAGCGCCCAGCTGCCGAACTTCCCGGCGTGCACCAGGTGCCACCCCTCAGCCTGGTCGGGGTAGCGCCACGCGCTGAGTCCGGTGGCCAGATTCTCGGCCACCCACAGGAAGAAGCCGATGAGGACGAAGGACAGTGCCGTCGGCATCCAGTAGCGATCCCCGCCCACCGTGAAGTGCACGGTGGAGCCCCACAGGGCCGCCACGAAGCCCAGGGCGATGGCCCAGCGGAGGTCGACGATGACGTGATGGGTGAAGAAGTTCAGGTAGGCCAGGACCGCCAGGATGCTCACCGGCCACCACCTGAATCCCCCCACATGCAGGTCGAAGCGCCGGAAGGCCTGGCAGATGTAGGAGCCGACCGAGGCGTACATGAAGCCGGAGAACAGCGGGACACCGCCCAGGCGCACCACTGCCGCATCGGGGTAGGCCCAGGACCCGATATGGACCTTGAAGACCTCCAGGGCCAGGCCGATGAGGTGGAAGGCGCAGATGACCCCCAGCTCCCGCCGGGTCTCCAGCTTCAGCGCCACGAAGGCGATCTGGACGATGACCACGTAGATGAGCAGGGCGTCGTAGCGCTCCAGGGGCATCTCCACGGCGCTCCACACGAGCATGGAGACCGCCAGGCCCGCGAAGATCGCGATGGGGAAGGCGCAGCATGCCAGCTCGATGATCGCGAACTGCACGAGCCTGCGGCCGATGAGCTCGGCGCGGGTGAAGGGAAGTCGTACGGCTGGCGGCACGGACGCAGTATGCGCCCCGCCCGCGTGGTCCCGCGGCGGATCAGCCCGCTCACCGGCCCCGTCGCGGCGGGCAGGAGTCCCCTTGACACGCCGGTACTCCCAGTGCGTGCGGCCCCCAGCCCCCATGGTGCTCCCCGTGGCGGGCCCCGCGGCACGGGGCCTGCATGGGGCTGGCACCGCATCGGCCCTGCGCGCACAGGCACCGGGCGCCGTCGGGAACGGATGCTCTCCCGACGGCGCCCGGGACACCCGGCGCACTGCTGGGGCCCAGCACTCTGCGGGCCCTCAGCCCTTCGCGTCGGCCTGCGCCACGACAGGGTCGGGGCGCTCGCCGCGGGCGCTCATCACCGCCCAGTAGCACAGCGCGCCCAGGGGCGCGGCGATGAACCAGGAGAAGGGCGCCAGCTCACGGCACAGCTCGAAGGGCAGCAGCGCGATGCCCAGGGCCACGAGCGCCGCGGGGATGAAGGCCACGACGGCGTTCATGTTGAACCCCCGCTGGTAGTAGTAGCGCCCCTCCTCCTTGGGGGAGTACAGGTCGCGCAGGTCGACCCGGGAGCGCTTGTAGTAGAAGTAGTCGAGCACCAGGATGCCGAAGAAGGGGCCCAGCAGGGCGCCCAGGGACCCCAGGAAGTAGGTGATCGCCGTCGGGCTGCCGTAGAGGTTCCACGGGGTGACCACGATGGAGGCGATGACCGCGACGATCCCGCCCACCCGGAAGGAGATGTGCTTGGGGTGGACATTGGACAGGTCGAAGGCGGCCGACACGAAGTTGGCCACAATATTGACCCCGATGGTGGCCACGATGAATCCGACGCTCACCACGTAGAAGACCAGGTCGTTATCAATGCGCGCCAGCAGGTCGCCGGGGTCGTGGAAGGCCTCGCCGTAGACCTCGATGGCGGCCGCCGAGCACAGCACGGAGGTCATGGCGAAGGCGGTCCAGTTCAGGGGCAGGCCCAGGGCGTTGCCCAGGACCATGGAGCGGGCGCTGGGCGCGTAGCGGGCGAAGTCGGAGAAGTTGAGCATGAGGGTCGCCAGTGTCCCCACCGTCAGGCCGACGGTGACGAAGACCTGGTAGACCTGGTGGCCCAGCGGGGGTGTGATGCCGTCGGCATTGGCCATCCAGTCGAACTTCCAGTCGGCCTGCCACAGCATCCACACGCCCAGGCCGATCATGATGACCCAGATGATGGGGCCGGCCAGGCCCTGGAAGTGGCGCACCGCATCCATGCCGCGCCACACGATGAACAGCTGGATCGCCGACAGTGCCAGGAAGGCCAGCCACCCCGAGGCCCGCAGCCCCAGGATGGAGGCGTCCCAGGTCTGCATCGCCGGGATGATCCGCATGAGCAGCAGCTCCAGGGAGATCGATGCCAGGTAGGTCTGGATGCCGTACCAGGCGATGGCCACGATCCCACGCACGACGGCGGGGAAGTTCGCACCCCACACGCCCCAGGTCACGCGGGAGATGACGGGGTAGGGGGCACCGGTCTCGTAGCCCATGAGCCCCGAGATGCAGCAGGCCCCGAAGATGATGAGGGTGGCCACGAGCACGCCGATGACGATCGCCAAGGGGGTCATGCCCATGAGCGCGCCCGTCCCGATGAACAGGGCGGCGGCGAAGGTGTAGTTCGAGGCGTTGTGGGCGTCATTCATCCACAGGGAGAACAGGGAGTAGCTGTTCCATGTGCGGTCACCGGGCCGGGCAGGGGCCAGGTCGTCATTGAATAGTCGTCCGTCCGCGTCACCGCGGCTCAGCTCTTCTCGGTCAACTTCCACGGCTTTCATCTGGTTTCTCCTCACGCCGTTGTAGGGAAATGAAAGTGGATGATCGGATGTGGATTCTTCTCAGGGTGCAGTGCCCCAGGGGCACCGCCGTCGCCACGGCGCCCCTGGGATCTGCTCGTCTGTCGGGTCAGGCGGAGTCGGCCCCGCGCAGGCCCACCGCCTGGGGGGCGTCGACCGCCGGATCCTCGGCGATGTCCTCGAACTCGTTGACCGCATCGATAGCCACACCCATGGAGATGTTGGTGACTCGCTCAAGGATGGCCTCGACCACCACCGGGACACGGTCCTTCTCGGCGATCTGGCGGGCGGTGGCCAGCGCCTCGGCCAGCTCCTCGGGGGTGCGCACGCGGATGGCCCGGCAGCCCAGGGCCTCAACGACACCGACGTGATCCACCCCGTAGCCCTCGGTGGCAGGAGCATTGATGTTCTCGAAGGAGAGCTGGACCTGGTAGTCCATGTCGAAGTTGCGCTGGGCCTGGCGGATGAGCCCCAGGTAGGCGTTGTTGACCACCACGTGCACGTAGGGGATCTGGAACTGGGCGGCCACGGCGAGCTCCTCGATGAGGAACTGGAAGTCGTAGTCGCCCGACAGTGCCACCACCGGGGTGTCGGGGTCGGCCACGGACGCCCCGATGGCAGCCGGGACGGTCCAGCCCAGGGGGCCGGCCTGACCCGCATTGACCCAGTGCCGGGGGCGGTAGACGTGCAGCATCTGGGCGGCTGCGATCTGGGACAGCCCGATGGTGGTGACGTAGCGGGTCTCGGGGCCGAAGGCGCGGCACATCTCCTCGTACACCCGCTGCGGCTTCATGGGCACGTTGTCGAAGTGGGTCCTGCGCAGCAGGGTGGACTTGCGCTCGTTGCACTCCTCCACCCAGGCCCCGTAGCGCTCCAAGGGGGCGCCGTAGCGCTCCTGGGCGACCTCCAGCAGGGTGCGCAGCGCCGCACCGGCATCGGAGACGGACCAGAAGTCGGGCGGGAAGACCCGGCCGATCTGGGTGGCCTCGATGTCGATGTGCACGAAGCGGCGGCCCTCGCGGTAGACGTCGATGTTGCCGGTGTGCCGGGCCGCCCACCGGTTGCCCACGCCGATGACCAGGTCGGAGGCCAGGAAGGTGGCGTTGGCGTAGCGCTGGGAGGTCTGGATGCCGGCCATCCCCTGGGCCAGCCGGTGGTCGTCGGGGATGGAGCCCCACCCCATGAGGGTGGAGATGACCGGGACGCCGAGGTACTCGGCCAGGGCCACGAGGTCCTCAGAGGCATCGGCGTTGATGATGCCGCCGCCGGCGATGAGCACGGGGTGCTCGGCGGCGTCGAGCATGTCCAGGATGCGCTCGGCCTGGTGGCGGGACATGGCCGGGCGGGTGACCGGCAGGGGCTCGTAGGCGTCGATGTCGAAGTCGATCTCGGCCATCTGGACGTCCAGGGGCAGGTCGATGAGGACCGGCCCGGGGCGGTCGGAGCGCATGAGCTGGAAGGCCTTGGCGAAGGTGCCGGGGATCTGCGCGGGCTCCAGGACGGTGACCGCCATCTTGGTCACCGGGGCCGCCACTGAGGCGATGTCGACGGCCTGGAACTCCTCCTTGTGGAGCATGGGGACGGTGGCCTGCCCGGTCAGGCACAGGATCGGGATGGAGTCGGCGCTGGCCGAGTACAGGCCGGTGACCATGTCGGTCCCGCCCGGCCCCGAGGTTCCGATGCACACGCCGATGTTGCCCGCGCGCGTCCTGGTGTAGCCCTCGGCCATGTGGGAGGCGGCCTCGACGTGACGGGCCAGGATGTGCCGGATGCCGCCGTGCTGCTTCATCGCCGAGTACAGGGGGTTGATCGCCGCCCCGGGCACGCCGAAGGCCTGAGTGGCACCCTCCTTCTCCAGGATGAGGGCGATCGCGTCAACTGCTCGCATTCGTGCCATGACTTCTCACTTCCGGTCGTTACGGTGGGTGCCGCTGAGCAGTTCTGTCACCCGGACCACCGCAGCGTGGTCCAGGTCGGCCAGCCCATTGGCGACAGCGGCATTGAGCGTCTGGGTGACCGTCTCGGAAACGGGCAGGACGCAGCCGAGCGAGCCGGCCAGGTCCTGGGCGATTCTCATGTCCTTGGCGTGAAGCCCTGCGGTGAAGGTCGGGGTGAAGTCCCGGGAGAGGATGGTGGGGGCCTTGACCTCCATGATCCGTGAGCCCGCGAGGCCGCCGGACAGGGCCGACAGCGCGCGCTCGGCGTCCAGGCCGCTGGCCTCCAGCAGCACGACCGCCTCGCCCAGGGCCACCAGGCCGGCGCCGACGATCATCTGGTTGGCGGCCTTGGCCACCTGCCCCGAGCCGGCGGGCCCCAGGTGCGTGATCGTGGTGCCCATGGCCTCCAGGAGCGGCCGGGCGCGCTCCAGGGCCTGCTCGGATCCCCCCACCATGATGGTCAGGGTCCCGGCCTGCGCGCCCTTGACGCCGCCGGAGACGGGTGCGTCGAGGACCTCGATCCCCAGCTCCCCGCCCCGGTCGGCCAGTGCGCTCGCCTCCCGGGGGCTGGCGGTGGTCATGTCGATGAGCAGGGTGCCGGCGGGCACGGTCTGCGCCACGCCGCCGTCCTGCTCCATGACCTCGCTGACGACGGCGCCGTCGGGGAGCATGGTGATGACGACGTCGGCCCCCTGGAGGGTCTCGGTCAGGGTGGCGCAGGCCCGGCCCCCGGCCGCCGTGAAGCGCTCCAGGCGCTGGGCGTCGCGCGAGCCCCCGCGGACCCGGTAGCCGGCCTCCAGGAGCCGCAGGGCCATGGGCAGGCCCATGGCTCCCAGGCCGACGAATCCGATGGTCCGCGGCGGGGCGCCGGCGTGGCCCTCCGGGCCCCCCTGCCCGCTGGGACCGGCTGCGCCGCTGTGCGTCATCATCATGCCCCCCGACCCGTCACAGGATGCGCCAGGCCTCGCGCAGGACGCGCTTGGCCTCGGCGATGATGACGGCGGTGCGCTGGTCGCCCAGCGGCTGGACCTCAAAGGCCACGACGCTGCGCTCGGGGGCGTCCTCGCGCAGGTAGCCGATGTCCAGCAGTCCGCGCAGGAAGTCCCGCACCTGCGGCACGTTGTTCTCGCCCTTGGGGTGCCCGAAGTGGGGGTGGAGGTCGCCGTAGGCGGGGTCCTGGGTGTCGCGGATGACGCAGTTGCCGATGTGGGCGTGGTTGATGAACTCCTCGGTGGCGCTCAGCGCCTGGCGGATGGTCTCGCCCTGCATGGGCAGGTGGGACAGGTCCACCATGAGGCCGAAGTCCGGGATGGCCTTGCGCACCTCGTAGGCCAGCTCGCAGGCCAGCCGGTTGGTGCCGATGAGCGCCTTCTTGTCGGTGGAGTCGTCGAAGGTCTCCAGGGAGAGCACCAGGTCGCCCTTGGACTTGGCGTACCGGCCCAGCTCGATGATGGAGTCGGCCAGCAGCTCCAGGGCCCGGTCCCGGTCCTGCGCGGGCGGCTTGGGGCCCGACAGGAAGCCGAGCTTGCCGGCACCGACCTCGTAGGCCTGGTCGATGGCCGACTTCAGGGTGTCGATGGCCTTGCTGCGCTCCTCCTCATGGGTGGAGTTCAGGTCCAGCTTGCCCTTGAGGATGTAGGGCTGGGCCCCGAATCCCACGGTCATGCCGGAACTGGCCAGCAGGCCCTTGACGGCGTCGCGCTCGGCCTGGTCATTGACGCGGGTGATCTCGATCTCGTCGAAGAACTCGTCCTCGACGATCTCGGCCACTGATTCCGCGATCCTTCCCTCGCCACTGAGGGCGAAGGGGTAGGCCATGAAGTGGACGATACCGACCTTCATGTAGTCGTGCAGAGAATCCTTCACAGTTCCCGCTCCTTATGGTCTGACTGGCCCGGATGGGCCAGGTGGTCCTTTCCAGTACGGTTGATCTCGGTGATCGGGTCAGCTGCGGCGGGCACGGACCCGGCGTGCGGCCTCGGCGATATTGGCCGCCCGCAGGCCGAAGTGGTCGAAGAGCTCGTCCATGGTCCCTGACAGGCCGAAGACGTCCCGCGTCCCCACCCGCTCCAGCGGTGCCGGGTGCTGCTCGCCCAGGAGCTCGGCGACGGCGGAGCCCAGTCCGCCGATGATCGAGTGCTCCTCGATGGTGACCACGCAGCCCGTGCGGCGCACCGACTCCAGGATGGCCTCGGCGTCCAGCGGCTTGACGGTGTGGAGGTGGAGGACCTCGGCGCTGATGCCCTCATCCTTGAGCAGCTCGGCGGCGCCCAGGGCCTCGGAGGCGGTGCAGCCGGTGTTGAGGATGGTGACGTCGCCGCCCTCGCGCAGCGGGACCGCCTTGCCGATCTCGAAGGGCGTGTCCGGGCTGGTAACCACGGGCACGGGCAGCTTGCCCACGCGCAGGTAGACCGGTCCGGGGTGGTCGTAGACGGCGTGGACCGCCTTGCGCATCTCCACGGCGTCGCAGGGGACGATCACGGTCATGCCCGGCAGTGCCCGCATGAGGCCAACATCCTCCAGGGGCAGGTGGGTGGCGCCCTCCTGCGCGGCGGTGGTTCCCGCGTTGTGGCCCACGACGGTGACCTTGCGCTCGGAGTAGGCCACCGAGACGCGCACCTGGTCGAAGCCCCGCCCGGTCAGGAAGTTGGCGTAGGCGTTGGCGAAGGGCACCTTGCCCTGGGCGGCCATCCCAGCGGCGGTGCCGATGATGTCGCACTCGGCGATGCCGATGTTGAAGAAGCGGTCGGGGTA
This sequence comes from Actinomyces capricornis, assembly GCF_019974135.1. Taxonomy (NCBI): domain Bacteria; kingdom Bacillati; phylum Actinomycetota; class Actinomycetes; order Actinomycetales; family Actinomycetaceae; genus Actinomyces; species Actinomyces capricornis. The sequence goes on along the minus strand of NZ_AP025017.1, from coordinate 1,433,258 downwards.
GGCCTCCTGGAAGCGGGCCGTGTAGTTCGGCTTGGCGCAGTCCCCGTCCAGGACGAAGACGTCGTCGTGCTCCCGCCCGATCTCCAGCAGGCCCTCGGCGTAGCCGTCGCGGGGCTCTCTCTTCTCAGTCATCGCAGCTCCTCCAGCGCAGTCTCGAGCTCCTCGGGGGTGGGCGCGAGCCCGTGGAACTTCGCGGTGTTCTCCATGAAGGACACTCCCTTGCCCTTGATGGTGTGGGAGATGATCACGGTGGGCCTGCCCCGGGTGGCCTTGGCCTCCTCCAGGGCATCATCCACCTGGCGCATGTCGTGCCCATCGATCTCGATGACATGCCAGCCGAAGGCGCGCCACTTGGCGGGCACGTCCCCCAGGGACTTGACGCTGTCGACGGTGCCATCGAGCTGGATGCCATTGGCATCGACGATGGCGCAGACGTGGTCGAGGTCGTAGGCGGCGGCGGTCATCGCGGCCTCCCAGACCTGTCCCTCCTGGATCTCCCCATCACCGAGCATGACGTAGTAGCGGGAGTCCTGGCCGTCGTGCCTGGCGGCCAGAGCGGCGCCGTTGGCCAGCGACAGCCCCTGGCCCAGGGAGCCCGAGGAGGAGTCCACTCCGGGCAGGTGGGTGTTGGAGGGGTGCCCCTGGAGCCTGGTGTGCATCTCCCGGAAGGTCATGAGCTCCTCGCGGGGGAAGTACCCGCGTGCGGACATGGCGGTGTAGTAGGCGGGGGTGCAGTGGCCCTTGGACAGGAAGAACATGTCGCGCTGGGGCCACATGGGCTCCTCGGGGCGGATGTTCAGGTGCCGGAAGTAGAGGACGACAAGCGCATCGATCGCGGAGAGCGACCCTCCGGGGTGCCCACTGCCCGCCTTGTTCGTCATGCGGACGATATCGCGCCGGCACTGACGCGCAATATCCTCCAGCTCCTGTAGTTGTGCGTCATTCATCATCATTGTCTCCTCGTCAGTCCGGTGGTCCGGGAGGCGCCTGGACGCCTCCCGGACCACCGACGTCATCTCATCGGTCAGACTTCGCGGAAGGAGATCTCCTGGGCTCCCTCCCACAGGAACTTCTCACCGAGCTCCTGGAGGTGCTCGTTGCCCTCGACGATCGTGGCGAAGTGGTTCCCGGCGAGCTGCCCGGCCTTGGAGGCGAAGTTGACGTAACCGTAGCCGATGAGCAGCTCGGTCTCCGAGACGCCACCGGGGTAGATGACGATCTCGCCGGGGTGCGGGTAGCAGGTGCCGTTCTCCGGCTCCAGCTCCAGGTCGAGGTCGCCGAAGGGGATCCAGCCGGCCTGCCCCGACCAGCGCACGTGGATGATCCGCGAGTCCAGCGGGAGCAGCTTCTCGCGGAAGGCCGCGATCGTGCGGGGGGCCGCCTCCTCCTCGTAGCGAGCCTTGAAGGTGAATCCTCCGGCCTTGATCTCAAGCATCATTGCATGTCTCTCTTTCTCAGCGGTTGTTGTTCAGGTGAGGACGATCCGGGCTCACAGGCCCAGGATCGCGGTGATCAGGGCCATGCGGATGGACACGGACTGCAGGATGGCCCGGAAGTACAGCTGGTGCGGGCTGTCATCGATGCGCAGGTCCATCTCGCCGGCGCGGCGGGGAAGGGTGTGGGTGACGTAGATCTGGTGCCCCTTGTCCGCTTCCTCCTTGAGGGTGTCGTAGCGCACCAGGTAGCGGTCCATGAGCGTCTTGAACTCATCGGCCTTGGCGCCGGCGGGCGCCGAGCAGCCGGGCAGGTAGATGAGGTCCTGACTGCGCACGAAGTCGTTGAAGGTGTCCTGCTCGAAGTCGAACTGCTCGGACAGCTCGCAGTTGAAGTCGCTGCGGATGCGCTTGGTGACCTCCTCGGGGGTGCGCCGGTCGGAGTCGGAGCAGATGGTGACATTGGCGCCTAGGCGGGCCAGGCCGTAGGCCATGGAGTGGCCGGTGCGGGCCTCGACCATGTCGGGGGAGACCACCGCGACGTTGAGGCCCTCGATCCTGCCGAAGCGCCGCCACATGGTGTACAGGTCGAGCAGGGCCTGGGTGGGGTGCTCCCAGTGGCCCCAGCCGCCGTTGATGATGGGGCAGGTCGCGGCCTCGGCGCCGCGGCGGGCCTCCTCCTCGTCGTAGTGGCGCAGCACGACGAGGTTGGCGTACTGGGACACGCAGCGCATGGTGTCCTCCATGGACTCCTCCTTGGCCACCGAGGAGGTGACCTTGGGGTTTGCCTCGACGATCGTGTTGCCGCCCAGGCGCTCCATTGCGGTCTGGAAGCTCATGCGGGTGCGGGTCGAGGGCTGGAAGAACAGCAGCGCGAGCATGTTGCCGCCCAGCAGGTCGATCTTGGAGCGGTTGTACAGCTCCAGGTTCTTGGCCAGCTCGAAGAGGTTGTAGAGCTGGTCGTCGGTCATGTCGTTGATCGAGATGAAGCTCTTGCCGACGTGGTCGACGGCCTCGACCAGGCCCTTCATCGAGCGCATGTACTGGGACATGAGTATCTCCTCACTGTGATAACGGATCGTTGGTGATCAGGGTGTGTCGTTGGGGATCGGGTGGCGGCTCAGTCGCGCTCGATGATCCGCCCCCGCTTGGAGTCGCGGTCCACGGTCCTGCCGCGCAGGATCGTGCGCTGGACGACGCCGGAGAGGGTGCGTCCGTGGTAGGGCGAGATCTTGTTCTTGTGCTCCAGCTCCTCGACGTCGACCTCGAAGGCGGCCTGCGGGTCGAGGATGGCCAGGTCGGCGTCGTTGCCCACGGCGATGGACCCCTTGCGCGGGATGCCGAAGGTGGCCGACGGCCTGGCGGCGAACCAGCGGGCGATGTCCTCCAGGGTGACGCCGAACTCCTGGCCGGCGGTCCACACGGCCGGCAGGCCCAGCTGCACGGAGGCCACGCCTCCCCAGGCCTTCCCGAAGTCCCCGGTGTCGCGGCACTTGAGGTCCACGGTGCACGGGGAGTGGTCGGAGGCGATGTGATCGATGGTCCCGTCCTTGAGGCCGGCCCACAGCTGGCGCCTGTTGGCCTCCTCGCGCACCGGCGGGGCGCACTTGTACTCGGTGGCGCCGTCGGGCACGGCCTCCGCGGCGAAGGTGAGGTAGTGGGGGCAGGTCTCCACAGTGATCCTCACCCCCTCCTCCTTGGCCTTGCGGATCATCGGCAGGGCCTCGGCGGAGGACAGGTGGAGGATGTGCACCCTGGCACCGGTGCGGCGGGCCGCATCGATGACCCTCTCGATGGCCGTGTTCTCCGCCTCTCGGGGCCGTGAGGCCAGGTACCCGGCGTAGGGCCGGCCGAAGTCCTGGGGCGCGGCGGCCAGGGCCGCGGGGTCCTCGGCGTGGACGATGAGGACGGCGCCCAGGCGGGCGATCTCCTCCAGGGCCTCCTCGACCTCCTCATAGCCCAGGCATCCGTACTCATCGATCCCCGAGTGGGCCGTGAAGCACTTGAAGCCGAAGACGCCCCGCCCCCACAGGGGCTCGAGCTGGTCGACATTGCCGGGCACCGCCCCGCCCCACAGGCCCACGTCCACCGAGAGCTGGCCCTCGGCGGCCTGCCGCTTGTCCTCCAGGGCCTGGATCGTGGTGGTGGGCGGCGAGGAGTTGAGCGGCATGTCGATGATGGTGGTGATGCCGCCGGCCAGGGCGGCGCGGGTGGCGCTCTCGTAGCCCTCCCAGGGGGTGCGCCCGGGCTCGTTGACGTGGACGTGGGAATCCACCAGGCCGGGCATGAGCACCTGGTCGTCGGGGACTGCGATCTCCTCGGCGGCAGTCACGGCGGCGTCGTAGTCCTCGATGGCGGTGATGGTCTGATCGTCGATGACCACGCAGGCGGGCCGGATGCCGTCGGGCAGGACGGTGCGGCGGGCCCTGACCACCAGGTCGTGGGTCGGTTGCTTCTCATCAGTCATGATCTTGTCTCCTGAAGTCGTCATGGCCGGTGGTCACCGGGCCACGGATTCGCGGTCGGCATCGAGGTCCAGGGCCTCGGCCTGCTGGACGGCGCGGATGACGTAGGGGTCGTCACGGGAGATGGCCAGGTGCAGTCCGAAGCCCAGTGCCGCCCCGATGAACCAGGAGAACGGGCTGAGGAACCGGCAGATCTCGGTGGGGACCACGGCCACGATGATCGAGGGGATGGAGGCCAGGACGAAGGCCCACACGGCGCGCATGTTCCAGCCGTTGCCGAAGGCGTGCAGGCCCTTGGCCCGGAACAGCTCGGAGACCTGGACCTTCTCGCGGCGCAGGTAGTAGTAGTCGGCGATGATGATGCCGAACAGGGGGCCCAGAACGGCGCCCAGGGCCGCCAGGAAGACGTTGATGATCACCGGGTTGTTGAACAGGTTCCACGGGGTGATGACCAGGGCGATGCAGGCGGAGATGAAGCCGCCGCGCACGAAGTTGATCTTCGAGGGCCAGGCGTTGGCCAGGTCGTAGGCGGGGGACACGAAGTTCGCCACGACGTTGATGCCCAGCGTGGCCACGGTGAAGGTCACGGCGCCCAGGATGATGGCCACCGGGTGGTCGATGCGGGCCACCAGGTCGATCGGGTCGAAGATGTACTCGCCGTAGATCTGCAGGGAGCCGGCCGTCACCAGGACCGAGACCACGGAGAAGGCGATGAAGTTGACCGGCAGGCCCCACAGGTTGGCCATCCACACGGCCTTGCGCGAGGGTGAGAAGCGCGAGAAGTCGCAGAAGTTGAGCAGGAGGGTGGAGAAGTAGGCCACCGTCAGCGACACAGCTGCCAGGACGGCGTGCAGAGTGCCCCACTCAGCCGGCTCGGTGGCCAGGTTGAGGGAGATGTGCCAATCGGCGAGCATGAGGATGTAGACGGTGAGGATGAACATGACCACCCACACCGCCGGCCCGGCCCAGTCCTGGAACTTGCGGATGGTCTCCATGCCGTTGCGCAGGAGCAGCAGCTGGAGGGCCCACATGAACAGGAAGGCGGCCCAGCCCAGGAGGCTCTCTCCCAGGAATCGGGCCTGGCCGTACTCGAGGATGTGCGGCCAGATCCCCCCGACCAGGACGATGACGGCCTTGGAGGCCAGCCAGGTCTGGATCCCGTACCAGCAGATGGCCACGAATCCACGCAGGAGGGCGGGCAGGTTGGATCCGACCGTCCCGAAGGTGATGCGCGCCAGGACGGGGTAGCACAGACCCGTCTTCTGGCCCGCGAATCCCACGAGGTTCATGAGGAAGAAGACGACGATGATGCCGATCGTCAGGGAGGTGAACACATAGGCCGCACCCAGGCCCAGGGCGAAGAGCCCGGCGGCGAATGTGTATCCACCAATGGAGTGGATGTCGGACATCCACATGGCGAAGAGGGAGAAGAATCCCCAGTCACGGCTCTTGGCGGGAGCCAGATCATCATTGATCAGATGAGGGTCGATGTCCGCCGGCTCCACCGGCACGCCTTCCTGGGTTGAAGGCGCTGCGCTGCTTTCCACGGCAGTGTCCTTTCAGGTGTTCTCTTGGCCCGGGCGGGCACCGTTGCCCGCCCGGGGAGGAGGTGTCAGTTGGTGATGCACGTCCCGGCCTTGCCGGCCACGGCGTCCTGGAGGGCCTCGAGGGAGGTGATGATGGCCCGCTGGCCACCGGCCTGGAGGAAGTTGAGGGCGGCCTCGATCTTGGGGGCCATGGAGCCCTTCCCGAAGTGCCCCTCCTCCAGGTAGGAGCGGGCCTCCTGTGCGGTGATCGTGTCCAGCGCCTTCTGCTCGGGGGTGCCGAAGTTGAGGTAGACCTGCTCCACGGCAGTGCAGATGACCAGGTCCGGCACGCCGAGCTCGGAGGCCAGGAGGGCGGAGGCCAGGTCCTTGTCGATGACGGCCTCGACCCCGCTGAGCCGGCCGTCCTCGCGGCTGACGGGGATGCCGCCACCGCCTGCGGCCACCACGATGCAGCCGGAGTCGACCAGGGAGCGGATGACCTCGCACTCGACGATCTCCACGGGCACCGGGGAGGGCACGACCCGCCGCCAGCCGCGGCCGGAGTCCTCGCGCACGGACCAGCCGTCCTTCTCCTCGTGCTCGCGGGCCTCCTGCTCACTCATGAAGGAGCCCACGGGCTTGGAGGGGGCGGCGAAGGCCGGGTCCTCGGGGTCGACGACGCTCTGGGTGACCACCGCGGCGACCTCGCGCTCGATACCCTGCTGGGCCAGGCATCCGCGCAGGCTGCGGGTGAAGAAGTAGCCGGTGGCGCCCTGGGTGTCGGCGCCCAGGACGTCCAGGGGCAGCGGGGGCAGCTCGTCGAGGGCGAGCTCGGCCCGACGCAGCAGGAAGCCGACCTGCGGGCCGTTGCCGTGGGTGACCACCGGGGTGTAGCCCGCAGCGATGAGCGAGGTGATGTGCTCGGCGGACTCCTGGACGGCCTCGGCCTGGCTCGCGACCGACACCTCCTTGGGGTCCTTGATGAGGGCGTTGCCACCGACGGCGATGACGAGTGCCTTGTGGGTCATGGGGTGTTCTCCTCTCCTGCTCAGTGGTGTGCGGACAATGGCCAGCCATCGATCCGCTTGGGTCGTGGGGGTGCGTAGGTGCGGGACTTCGAGGTCCTCAGGCCCAGGCCGACGAGGGACTCGGCGAGCTTGACGGCGCAGGCCACACCCTCGACGACAGGCACCCCCAGGTCTCGGCTCAGCTCGGCGTCGAGTCCGGCCATGCCGCCGCATCCCAGGACGATGACCTCGGCACGGTCCTCGGACACGGCCTGCCCGGCCTCGCGCTTGATCGCCTGGGCGGCGCGCTCGGCGTCCTCGAGCTCCAGGACTCCCAGGCCGGTGGAGCGCACGGATGCGCAGTGCGCGAGCAGCCCGAAGGACAGCAGCCGGTCCTCGATGAGGGGCACGGCCCGGTCCAGGGTGGTCACCGCGGAGAAGCGGTAGCCCAGGAGCATGGCCATATGCGCTGCGGCCTCGGTGATGTCGACGACGGGGACCTCGAGGAGCTCCATGAGCCCCTCCTTGCCGTGCTCGCCGAATCCGGCGAGGATCACGGCGTCGAAGTCGCCCTCATAGGTGGTCACGGCGTCCATGACGGCGACGGCGGCGAGATGGGACTCGAAGTTCCCCTCGACCGAGTCCGCCCCGATGCTCGGGGTGAGCTCGATGATCTCGGTGCCCTCGTTGGCCACGGCGCGCGCAGCCTCACCGATGCTGCGGGTCATGGATTGGGTGGTGTTGACGTTGACTGCGAGGATCTTCATTGCTCCGCGCTCTCTGGTTCCTGTACCTGCGTCGTGGGGATGGGATGGGGGTGTGCCGCGATGCACACTCCATCAATTCTCTGAGGTCAGTCCTCTGAGGTGTTGATGTCAATTAGATCACTGCTCGGCCGTCTTGGCAAGCCCCTCAGAACCAGGGAGGGCGGCACTCAACGATGAGTGCAACCACCTCACCCATCACCAAAGATAGACAAAAAGCAGGAGGGGGACGCCCGCGGGCGTCCCCCTCCTCGTGGTGACCGTCAGCACGTCGCGATAACGAGCACCAAACGTGTCATGAATCACATTCCAGCGCGGTGGAGCTCCCGGAAGGCGGTGCCCACGCACACGACCACGGACAGCAGCGCGCTGACGACCACGACGGGCATGGCGCCGGCCAGGGCGGCGAAGGCGGTGAACATGCCCAGGATCGCGAGGATCGCGAGCACAGTGGTCACCACGGAGATGTCGGCGTGACCAGTGGCGGCGACGCGCCGCTCCTCACGAGCCTTCTCCACCACGGGGGTGCGGACGGCCTCAACGACGGGGGTGGTGACGGGTGCGACCAGAGTCGACATGAATACTCCTGCTTCTTCTTCTCATCTCATGCGGCAGGAGCACCGCCTAGTCGGCCGTGCCCCTGCACGGCCTTGTGCGTCTCTCGTGGAGACCTGCGGCGAGCATATATCACCTCAGAGCACTGAGCGGCGTCAGATTCATCACCACCCCTGCCATAGGGCTCCGGCCCCGCCATGGGGGTGAGCCCCAGGCCGCGGCGCCCGCCTCACCGGGCCCTCGATGAGCACCCGCGCGTCCACCGCCCCGCGCCGGCCCGTCGCCCGGGGCCGGGGCGGGCCCGCTCAATCCGCTCAGCCCTCGTCGCTCTAGCGATCCTGGCCGAGCAGGACCCGCACCACTGCCGTCAGTGCCGTCTCATCCCCGACGTTGCCGGGGAAGACGATGTAGGGCACACCCTGCGCCGGGCCGTCGTGGGCCGTCCACAGTGAGACGATGCCCGGCAGCATGGGCCCCACACACTGGGCGCGCCTCATGCCAAGACCGCGGGAGGCCACATCGGAGGAAGTGATCCCGCCCTTGGCCAGGACGAAGAGGGGGCGGATGCGCTCCAGGATCCCGGCCACCGTCTCCACCACCGCCGTGGAGACCCGGCGGGAGAGCTCCAGGGACTCCTCGGCGTCGGCGCCCGTGATGAGGGTCCTGGAGGTGCGCACGATGACGGTGCCCTCCTCCAGATGCTCCACGGCCTGGGCGATGAGCTCCTCCAGATGGGCCGGCCCGGTGGTCTCATCGAGGACCTTGGGGACCTCCACCTCCAGGACGGGGGCCCCGACGTTGGCGATGAGATCCTCGAGCTGCCTGGTGGTCAGCGCCACGTGGGAGCCGACGACGACCAGTCCGCCGGCGGCGGTGCGCTCAGCACCCCGGCCTACCGCCGGCCGGCGCACCTCCTCGACCTCCCGGCTAGTCAGGGGCGGGTGGACCTCCTGTCCCAGCCGGGCCCGCATGAAGGGCGGGCCGACGCGGTAGACGAAGGTGCGCCCCTGGGCCTCGGCCACGATGAGCGCCCGGGACAGGGCCAGCAGGTCCTGCTCGCAGGCGATGTCGGGGGCGATGACCTGGCGGTGGCGCGCCGAGGCGAGGACCTCGACCAGGGCCTCGGGGCGGGTGCGGACCTCGGTGAGGTCCGGGGTGAGCACCTGGGAGGCGCGGACGACCCCGGCCGTCTTCTCCTCCACCCACTGGGCCAGGCCCGAGGCGGTGTAGCCGAAGGTCGCATCGCGGGCGAACTCGGTCTGCCCGCTGGGCAGGAAGTCCTCGCCGATGCGCGTGTAGTGGACGCCCCCCACGGTCACCCGCCCGGCCTCGGGGAAGGCCGGTACCAGGAGGATGCCGTCGACCGGCTGCCCCTCCTCCTCCAGCAGGTCGGCGATGAGCCGGGGCTCGAGCGGGAAGTGCCCCCGCAGCGTGGAGTCGGAGCGGCTGACGAAGGCCAGGCGCCTACCGGCCTGTCGGGCGGCGGCACTGGCAGCGCCCACGACCTCACGGGTGACGCGCTCGGCGTCCTGCGGCGAGAGCGAGCGCGAGTTGGTCATGACGTAGACGGCCGGGGCGCCAGTGCCCAGCGCCCAGGCGACGTCGTCCTGGGTCCAGGAGGTCAGGACCGGCAGGCCCGAGACGGACTGGGTGCCGGTGGGGTCGTCATCGAGAACGACGAAGAATGGGGCGGTGTCCGCGGCTCCGGCCGCATCTCTGACATCGGACGGCGTCAGATCGGGGGCGGGCGGATAGGGCGCCACGATCTCGCTGAGGGTAGCCACGCTGCTCTCCTTCACCAAGGAACTTAGACCTCTGAGGTCTTAGAGGTTACCACGATCAGGGCGCTCCCAGGTGCTCGACCCGAGCCCGCCCGGGGCGCTCCCCGAGGCCTCCTGGGGATGCGCGGGAGGCTCCGTGGGAGGTGCTGTCAGAGGTTCTCCGAGAGCTCCCCGCCGCGGCGCTCCCTGGCGGTGAGGATGTCTCGCCGGGTCTGCGCCATGTGCTCGTGCATGAGACGGGCGGCGCCCTCGGCGTCCTGGGCCTCGATGGCCTGAAGGATCTGGAGGTGGTGGGAGACCACCATGGCCCGCACCTCCTCGGACTCCGAGGCCCGGAACCTGGTGCCCAGCAGGGCGTCGCGGAAGGGGTGCATCGTCGAGGCGACGAACTGGTTGCCGGTGGCGGCCAGAATGGCGTCGTGGAAGGCGTGGTCGAGTCCGATGAGCGCCTGGATGTCATCGGCCTTGGCCGCGATCCGGTACTCCTCGACGCAGCGGCGCATCTCCTGAAGGTCCTCCTCGGAGCGCTGGACTGCGGCCAGTCTGACGGCGCCGACCTCCAGCATCTCCTCCACGCCGAGCAGGTCGAGCTCGACCTCCTGCACGCGCCCCTCATGGGCGGCCACGTACAGCAGGTAGCGCAGCTCGCGCCAGCGGAAGCGGGGGAGCAGGAAGGTGCCCCGCCCGTGGACGACGTTGAGGACCCCGCCCATGGACAGGTTCCTCACCGCCTCCCTCATCGTGGGTCGCGAGACCCGCAGGAAACGGGCCAGCTCGGCCTCGGCGGGCAGGGGCTCCTCCTCCACGAAGGTCCTGTCGACGACGGCGTCCAGGACGCCCTCAACGGCGCGCTCCACCAGGTCGTTGGCCATCAGGATCTCCTTGGTCACACACTCGTCACCGGTGCCGGTGGCACCACATACATCATTAGCAGCCCTCCACCGCGAATAACGGTGTCGGGAGCGGCACCTCTCTGGAGCCGGCACTCTCGCACTCCTGTGGGAGGCGAGCCCTCGGCAGGCCGATGAGAGGAGCCGGGCCGTGCCCCAATCATCTCAATGCTACTGCCGTCACGCGTTCTTATCCCCCGAAACGCCTGGTCACAGCATTACAACCGAGAATACGGCATATTCTGGGATGGTTTTGCCCGACCCCGCATGCGGAACCGAAACCACAGGGCCACGGCCCAGACCATCACCACCAGCACCCCCTGCACCCCCGGGGACCAGCCTGTATGCGGCAGCACCAGGACGGCCATCGCGGCGGCCAGGCACTCCGAGGTGTTGAACAGCACGTCGTAGATGGCGAAGGCGCGCCCCCGATACGCGTCGGCGGTGCCGGCCTGGACAATGGTGTCCACGGCGATCTTGGCGCCCTGAACCCCCACGCCGAACACGAAGACGCCCGCCATCACCCACCTCAGGTCATGGGTGGCCACCAGGACCATCTGACCCACTGTTCCCCCCAGGAGGCAGATCACCACCCAGGCGGGCGGCTCCACCCACTCGTGCGCCACCGCCGTGAGCACCACCGCCAGCGCATGCCCCGCGATCATCGCGCCCATGAGGGCGCCGAAGGCCGCCAGTCCCGCATCGGCGTCCTGCGGGGCGGCCAGGAGGTTGCGGGCCATGAGGATGAGGGTGATGAGCTCCATGCCGTAGACGAAGCGGTGCAGGGCCATGGCGGTCAGGGCCAGCGCCGGGGCGCCGCGCCGGCGCAGGTGGGCCAGGGCCCGGGCCAGCTCCGTGGCGGTGGCAGCGAGCGCCGCCGCCACGCCGGGCCTGGGGCCGGGCAGGAGGGCGGGCCCCAGCTGATCGGGTCGCAGGCGTGTGACGATGGCGGCCGCCGCGCAGTACAGGAGCGCCGCGCTCAGGAGGCTGGCGGTGTCCTGCGCGCTGCCGGGGGGCAGGAGGAGGCGCAGGAGGAGCCCGAGGGCTGCTCCCAGGGCGGTGGCCGCCCCGCCCAGAGTGGGCACGATGGAGTTGGCCACCAGGAGGCGCTCATGGTCGATGATCCGGGGCAGGCCCGCGGATAGGACGGACAGCAGGAAGCGGCTCATGCCCATGGCGACCAGGACCAGCAGGTAGATGGCCGTCCCGATCCCGGCGGTGTGCAGGATCGCCGCGATGAGGACCACCAGGCCGCAGCGCAGCAGGTTGGCGTGCAGGAGTATCTGGCGCCGTGGCCAGCGGTCGATGAGGGGGCCGGTCAGGGGGCCCACGAGGCTGAAGGGCAGCAGCATGACCACCAGCGCCGTGGCGACCCCGCTGACGCTGGTCATCTTCTGGGGCTGGAAGAAGAACAGCGAGGCCAGGCCGGCCTGGAGCATGCCGTCACCGCTCTGGGAGGCCAGCCGCACGGCGAGCAGGGTGCGGAAGGCCGGGACGGTGGCCAGGTCCCGCAGGTCCTCGGTCAGGCGCATGCCCCCATCGTTGCCGGCCCCGGCCCGGCGGTCCAGTCCGCCGGGCAGGGCGGGTCCGGGGGCCGGCAGGGCCAGGGGGCGGAAGCGGGCTCAGATGCCCCGGGCCGAGAGCACCCCGTCGATGGCCCGCAGCTCATCGAGCACCTCGGGCTGCAGGCCGCCCTCGACATCCACCAGGGTGACCGCCAGCTCGCCGCGGGACTTGTTGAGCAGGTTGGCGATGTTCTGGCCGTGCTGGGCCACGATGGTGGAGACCTGGCCCACCATGTTGGGCACGTTGCGGTTGACGATGACCAGGCGCCGCGTGCCCTCCTGGCGGGCCATGACGGCCTCGGGGAAGTTCACGGAGTTGTGCACCTGCCCGTCCTCCAGGAAGCCGCGCAGGGAGTCCACCGCCATGATGGCGCAGTTGCGCTCGGCCTCCTTGGTGGAGGCCCCCAGGTGGGGCAGGGAGATGCACTTGGGGTGCTTGTGGACGGCGGTGGAGGGGAAGTCGCAGACGTAGCCGCGCAGAGTGCCCTCGTCCAGGGCGGCAACGACGGCGTCGGTGTCCACGATCTCGGCGCGGGCGAAGTTGAGCAGCACGGCGGTGTCCTTCATCAGGGCGATCCGCTGGGTGCTCACCAGTCCGCAGGTGGCCGGGATGAGGGGCACGTGGACGGTGAGGATGTCGGCGCGGGAGAAGACCTCCTCCATGGAGGAGGCCCGCTCGACCTCGGCGCTCATGTGCCAGGCGTGCTCCACGGAGATCCCCGGGTCGAAGCCGACGACGTTGAGCCCCAGTCCCAGGGCCGCGTTGGCCACCTGCACCCCGATGGCCCCCAGGCCGATGACGCCCAGGGTGCGCCCCGGCAGCTCGAAGCCGACGAACTGCTTCTTGCCGGCCTCGACCGCCTTGGCGATCTCGGCATCGTCGCCCGGCAGCTCGTGGGCGAAGCGGGCGGCGGGGATGAGGTTGCGCGAGGCGATGAACAGGCCCGCCAGCACCAGTTCCTTGACGGCGTTGGCGTTGGCTCCCGGAGTGTTGAACACGGGGATGCCTCGGTGGGTGAGCTCTTCGACCGGGATGTTGTTGGTTCCCGCGCCCGCCCGGGCCACGGCCAGCACGGAGTCCTCGATGGGGGTGCCGTGGAGCGAGGCTGAGCGCACCAGGAGGGCATCGGGGGCCTCGACGGAGCCACCCACCTCGTAGAACTCGTCGGGCAGGCGGGACAGGCCCTTGCCGGAGATGGCATTGAGGGTGCGGATGCGGTACTTCTGCGGGGTCTCGCTCATGGTCAGGCCCTGATCCTCTCGAAGTCGGTCATGTAGTCGATGAGGGCGCGCACGCCCTCGATGGGCATGGCGTTGTAGATGGAGGCCCGCATGCCGCCCACGGAGCGGTGCCCCTTGAGGTTGGTCAGGCCTGCGGCCTGGGCCCCGGCGAGGAAATCGGCGTCCAGGGATGGGTCGGCCAGGGTGAAGGGGATGTTCATCCAGGACCGCGAGCGCTCCTCCACGGGGTTGGCGTAGAAGTCGGAGTCGTCGATGGCGCCGTACAGCAGCGTGGCCTTGGCGCGGTTGCGCTCGCCCATGGCGGCCAGGCCGCCGCCGTCCTCGATCCAGTGGGCGATGAGGCCCAGCAGGTAGATAGCGAAGGTGGGCGGAGTGTTGAGCATGGAGTCGGCCTCGGCCATCCTGGCGTAGTCCAGCACGCCGGGGGTGGTGGGGCGGGCGCGGCCCAGGAGGTCCTCGCGCACGATGACGACGGCCAGGCCGGAGGGCCCCATGTTCTTCTGGGCGCCGGCGTAGATGAGGCCGAAGCGGCGCACGTCCAGCGGGCGGGAGAGGATCGTGGAGGAGAAGTCGGCGACGAGGGGGGCCTCGGCGACGGGGATCTCGGGGAACTCCACCCCGCCGATGGTCTCGTTGGGGGTGTAGTGCAGGTAGCGGGCGTCGTCGGGGACCTCGTAGGAGCCGGGCACGGGGGTGGTGGTGTAGGAGGAGGCGGACTCCTCGGCCGCGACGACGACCTCCAGACCCTGGGCCCTGGCCTCCTTGATGGCCTTGGCGGACCACTGGCCGGTGTGGAGGTAGGCGGCCGTGTCCCCCTCGGCGGTCAGGTTCATGGGGATGGCGGCGAACTGGGCGGAGGCGCCTCCCTGGAGGAAGAGCACACGGTAGTCCTCGGGGATCTGCAGGATGCGCCGCAGAGTCGCCTCGGCGTCGGCGGCACAGGCCACGAAGTCCTTCCCGCGGTGGGAGACCTCCAGGACGGACATGCCCGAGCCGGACCAATCGGTGAGCTCGGCGCGGGCCTGCTCCAGGACGGGCAGGGGGAGTTGGGCGGGACCGGCGGAGAAGTTGTAGACGCGCACCCGGCCATCTTCGCCGCCTCGGCGGGGTGCGGCAATTCAGTCCCACCTAGTGAGGCGCACCGGGCGGGTGACGCACAGTGGTGGCCGAGGGGCTCGTGATCATCATGTGACCTGGGCGGTCCTGAATCGCTAGGCTGCCATGTGTCAGTAGACCCGACCGAGACGGGCCCCATGAAATCACGGAACGACGGCACCCCCGCCGCGGAATCCCAGGATTCCGGGGACTCCACCGGTTCCAGCGCCTCCGGCCCCTGCCGGGGCGACCCGCAGGAGCCGGGCGCCGGCACGCAGCAGGAAGGGCGCGGACTGTGGACCAGGCCGCGTATCGTCGTGGCCATCGTGAGCATCACCGCCATCATCTGCTTCGCCGCGGGCCTGCGCGCCTACCTGCCCCGGGAGTCGTGGATCGAGGTGGGTGCGGGGCCCTCCCCCGCCTCCAACCCGCTCAAGGGGATGATGCCCTTCGCCCCGGCCGACCCCGATGAGACGCCGCAGCTGGCGGACTCCGCCCCGCCCCACACGATGGAGTGGATCTACATCCCGCTCAACGAGGTTGTCACCGGGCCTGACTCCTACGACTGGCAGGCCGTGGAGGCTCACCTGGAGGCGATCTCCTCCCGGGGCCACCAGACGGTGCTGCGCTTCTACGTCGACTATCCCGGCCGCCCCAGCGCCCTGCCCGACTACCTCGTCGAGGAGGGCAGGGTGCGCACGCGCTCCTACACGGTCAACGGCAATAACGGCGCCTCGGTCTCCCCGGACTACAACGACCCGGACATGATGGAGATGCTCACCTCCTTCATCAGCGCCTTCGGCCAGGAGTACGACGGCGATCCCCGCCTGGGCTTCATCACCCAGGGCCTGGTGGGATTCTGGGGCGAGGGGCACACCTGGCCGATGAACGGGATGCGCTCACCGGCCAATCCCTCGGGCGAGAACTGGATGCCCACCGAGGCCAACCAGGAGGCGCTCGTGGCGGCATGGGATGAGGCCTTCGACACCACCCCCACCCTGGCGCGCTACCCGACCTCCGCCTCGGCCGAGCATGCGGTGGGCTACCACGACGACTCCTTCGGCTACGCGACCCTGGACAATGCGGACTGGCACTTCATGTCGCTGATGAAGCGGGCCGGTGCGACCGCCGTGTGGCAGACCCAGCCCATTGGCGGGGAGGTCTACCCCGAGATCCAGGACTGCGTCCTGGTCAGCCCCTCCGACTGCCCGCAGGCCGCACGGGAGATGAGCAGTGGGCGCAACTACGACGTCCCCGGCTCGATCCGGGCCACGCACGCCAGTTGGCTGATCAACAACTGGGCCTTCACCGCGCAGCTGGACACCACCCAGCAGGAGCGGGCCCTGGAGGCCAGCCGCGCCACCGGCTATGAGTTGGCGGTGACGCGCTGGCGGATGGATGAGGAGCAGGTCGAGGTCGAGCTGACCAACCACGGGGTGGCGCCCTTCTACTACGACTGGGACCTGGAGGTCATCGCCCTTGATGGTGCCGGCCAGGAGGTGGCTCGCACCACCTTGGACGGCGATCTGCGCACGGTGCTGCCCGGCGAGGAGGTCGCCTTCTCCGGGGAGGTGTCGACCCTGGGTGCCACGACCGTGCTGCTGCGGGCGGTCAACCCCATGGAGGACGGGGCACCGCTGCGCTTCGCCAGTGCCGGCCAGGACACCACCTGGGAGGGCTACCTGACCCTGGGGACCGTCGAGCCCGAGGAGGACTAGGTGTACTTCCTCGGGAGGGGCGCGGGGCGCACGCCCGGCGTCGTCTTCTTCCGCCACCGGCCCTGGCGCCGGTCACACCCTCACAGCGGGTAGGGGGAGGCGCTGCCCTCGATGGCCTCGGTGAGGTCGACCGTGCGCCCGCCCAGCCGGAAGCGGTAGCGCCCCAGGATCTCCAGCTCCTCCGGCTCGCGGGCCAGCCACTGGCGGATCTCGGCCCGCTCCTGCTCATCGAGCCATCCGCTCTGGTCGGACAGGCAGCGGTAGCGGCTGGCCTCGGCGACGTCGCGCAGCCACTGCATCTGGGTGCCGTCCAGGAGGTTGCGGCGGTGGCGGAAGAAGACGACGTCGGGGTCCACGCCGATGACCTCGCCGAGCCACAGGCGGTTGATGCCGGCGTGCAGGGCGTTGTAGGCCTTGGCGTCGGACAGGTCGTCAGTAGCGTAGTTCTCCCACATGGGGGCCACGTCGGGGCCCACGCGCACGGCGTCGAGGATGCCCAGGGAGGGCATGAGGAGGGCCCCGGAGCCCAGGAGGAAGGCCTCCTGCCCGGCGGCCTCGCGCACGAGGCGCAGCCCGATGCGGTAGGCCCCCTCCCGGTCGGCCTGCCCGTGGCGCACCCCGGGGACCGCGGCGGCATTGATGAAGTCGAGCTTGAGGTAGGTGAAGCCCCAGTCCTTGACGATGCGCTCGATGGTCCGGCGCACGTAGTCCTGGGCCACGGGATGGGTGGCATCCAGGGCGTGGTAGTCGGCCCCCCAGTTGGATCCGGCGATGGCCAGGCGCCCGTCGGCCTCGTGGATGAAGGCCTCGGGATGCTCGGCCAGCAGCCGGGATCCGGGCAGGGCGATGAAGGGCGCCACCCACAGGCCCGGGCGCATGCCGGCCCGGCGGATCTGCTGGGCGGCATGCGCCATGCCGCGGCTGAAGCGCGGTCCCGCCTCCCAGTCCCCGACGGCGGCCTGCCAGCCGTCGTCGATCTGGAGGGTGGCGAAGCCCAGGGCGGCGGCCTCGGGGATCTCCTCATCGAGGGCCTCTTGGGAGATGCCCTCGTAGTAGGAGTACCAGGAGCACCACACGCTCTGGGGCCTGATCTCACGGCGCCCCAGCGCCTGCCCGAGGGCTCGGGCGTAGTCGCGCAGCACCACGGTGGCCGGGCCCGCCAGGATGACCCACTGGGCGGGACGGCCGGTCTCGGTGAAGGCCTCCAGGGCGGCCTGGTCGGCGCGCAGGCGGGGGGTGGGCCCCTCCAGGCAGCCCACGAGGATGGCGCCTCCCTCGTCCTCCAGGACCGCCACCCAGGAGGAGTGGTGCCGCACAGGATCGTCCCAGGCATCGTCGTCGGCGGTACGACGGCGCTCATCGTCCTCGATCCGCATGGGCGCCTCGTCCAGGCGCCGCCAGCCCGAGGGCGACCAGGAGTTCTGGCCGGTGCGGTAGACCTCGCCCTCGCGCATGTCGTGCAGGAGGCTGAGGTGCGCGGCCTCGACGCGCACGGCCTGCACTCCCGGCGGCGCTGCGGGGGCGCCCTCGGGATGCGCGACGGCGCTGATCCCCGGTCCGGCCGCAGGGCCCGTCACGGTGCCGTCGGTGGCCAGGGCCAGGGCCCGGCCGGCGAGCTCGATGTGGTGGATCATGGGTGCTGTCCGTCCCTCCGCCCCAGGTGGGCCTTGTGGGGCCCGCGGGCCCTGCCGTCACTGCACCACCCTCCCACACGGCCCCCGCCCGGGCGGCCCCGGCGGCCGAGTCGGGTCGGGCGGGTCGGGCCGCCGTGCGTGCCGCTCAGGCCTCGACCTGGCCCCGCTCGAAGTAGGCGGCCAGGCCGGCCTCCAGCTCGGGCACGTCCCGGGGCTGGGAGCCGGCGCGCAGGGAGGCGGTGGCCAGCGCCCCGGCGGCCACCGCCTCGCGGGCCGCCACGGGCGAGGTCTCGGTGGGCCCGCCCTCGCGCACGAAGCGCAGGAACTCGTCCATGGTCCGCTGGTCGGCGCCCTCGTGCCCGGTGCCCTCCTCGATGATGGGGTACTCGGCACTGCCGTGCTCGGCGTACCCGGTGCGCCGCGTCCACACGCGCACCACCCCGCCGTCGCCGTCACCGAGGTTCTCGGCCCGCCCGCGCGTGCCGATGACCGTGTAACTGCGCCAGTAGTCGGGGGTGAAGTGGCACTGCTGGTAGCTGGCCTGCACCCCATTGCGCAGGGTCATCATGACCATGGAGTGGTCCTCGACGTCGATGACGGGGTTGAGGCCGGTGACCTCATCGGCGGGCCAGTGGTCGTGGCTGAACCAGTCCTTCATCGTCATCCCCGCGCTCGTCCCGGGCTCGCGGCGGGGCCGGGATCCGTAGACCATGAGGCCGCCCATCCCCACCACGCGGGCGGTGGCCGACCCGGCGATCCAGTGCATGACGTCGATGTCGTGGGCGGCCTTCTGCAGCAGCAGGCCGGTGACCCGGGAGCGCTCGGCGTGCCAGTCCCGGAAGTAGTAGTCCCCGCCGTGGCCCACGAAGTGGCGGCACCAGATGGTCTTGACCTCGCCGATCTCACCGCGGTCGACCACCTCCTTGAGCAGGCGCACCACCGCCATGTGGCGCATGTTGTGCCCCACGTACAGGCGGGTGCCCGTGCGGCGCGCGGCGGCCAGGACCCGGTCGGCGCCCTCCAGGGTGATGGCCAGGGGCTTCTCCAGGTAGACGGGGATCCCCGCCTGGAGGAAGTCGATGGCCAGCTCCTCGTGCGTGTCGTCCGGCGTGGTCAGCACGACGCCGTCCAGGCCGCGGTCCAGCAGCCGGCGGTGATCGCGGGCCACCTCCACGCCCTGGGGCAGGAGGCGCTCGGCCCGGGCGGCGGCGTCGGGGGCGGTGTCGACGGCCGCCACGAGCCGGGCGGGCACCGGGGAGGAGTCGGCCAGTGCGGCCAGGGGGCTGCGCGCCCCGATGCCGACGACGCCGATACGCAGCTGGTCCATGCGCCTCAACCTACTCGCCCGACGGCCCATCTCCCCGGGGCCCGGCCGGTGGGCACGGCGCAGATCTCCCCTTCTGGACGCAGACTGACCCGCTCTTACCCGGCCAAGATGCGTCTGAAGGGGGAGAAGTGCGCGGGAGCCGGTCAGTCCCGGTGCTCCGGGCGCGCCGCCCACCAGGAGTGCAGGGCCTCACGGGCCGCCTCCGGACCCAGGGGCCCCCGCTCCATGCGCAGATCCAGCAGGAAGCGGTAGGCCTGGCCCACCACCGGGCCGGGGCCGATACCGAGCTCGGCCATGATCTGGCCCCCGTCCAGGTCGGGGCGGATGGCGGCCAGCTCCTCGGCCTCCTTCAGGGCGGCGATGCGCTCCTCCAGGTCGTCATAGGCGGCGTCGAGCATTCGGGCCTTGCGCCGGTTGCGGGTGGTGACGTCGGCCCGGGTCAGCCGGTGCAGGCGCTCCAGGAGGGGGCCGGCATCGGTGACGTAGCGGCGCACCGCCGAGTCCGACCAGCCGGAGTCGGCGTAGCCGTGGAAGCGCAGGTGCAGCTCGACCAGGCGCGAGACGTCCTTGATGGTCTGCTTGTCGAAGCGCAGGGCGCGCAGGCGCTTGGCGCTCATGCGGGCCCCCACATGGTCGTGGCCGTGGAAGGTGACGGTGCCATCGGGCAGGAAGCGCCGGGTGGCCGGCTTGCCGATGTCGTGGAGGATCGCGGCCAGGCGCAGAACCAGGTCGGGGCCGGGAACAGGGCCCTGAGGGCCGGTCTCCAGGTCGATGGCCTGGTCCAGGACCGTCAGGGTGTGCTCGTAGACATCCTTGTGGCGGCGGTGCTCGTCCACGGTCTCGCGCAGGGCCGAGAGCTCGGGCAGGACGACGTCGGCCACCCCGGTGTGGACCATGAGCTCCAGGCCCCGGCGCGGCCAGGGGGAGACGAGCAGCCGCTCCAGCTCGGCACGCACCCGCTCGGCCGAGACGATCTCCAGGCGGGGGGCCATCGCCTCCATCGCCTCCATGACCTCCATCTCGACGTCGAAGCCGAGCTGGGCGGCGAAGCGGGCGGCCCGCAGAATCCGCAGGGGATCGTCGTCGAAGGACTGCACCGCGCTGACCGGGGTGCGCAGGACCCCGGCGCGCAGGTCCTCCAGCCCCCCGTGGGGGTCGACGAGCTGGAGGTCGGGCAGGCGCAGGGCCATGGCGTTGACGGTGAAGTCACGGCGGGTCAGGTCGCCCTCCAGGGTCCTGCCGTACTCCACGGCAGGCTTGCGGGAGCCGGCCTGGTAGGACTCGGTGCGGTAGGTGGTCACCTCCACCACCACCTCGCCCTTGCGCGCCCCGATGGTGCCGAAGGCCCGCCCCACATCCCAGCAGGCGTCCCCCCACTGGGTGAGGATCGCCTCGGTGTCCTGGGGGTGGGCCGAGGTGGTCAGGTCCAGGTCGTGGGGCGGCAGGCTCAGGAAGGCGTCACGGACGGGCCCACCCACCAGGGCGATCTCATGGCCGGCGCGGGTGAAGGCGTGGGCCAGGGCGGCCAGGGCCACCGGCAGGTCCGCGAGCGCGGTACGGGCCGTGGGCGTCAGCCCCCCGGCGTCGACGGGCTCCTCGGGCAGGGATGTCGGGTTCGGGCGTGGAGTCATCGGGCCAAGCCTGCCATGCCGGGTCGCCCCACCGCTGAGGGTCCACTCCCCGGGCACTGCCCGGGTCCTGCCCATCCCCTGCCCACGGTGTCGCGCGCCGGCGGGTCATCCATGCCGAGACGCACACGGGGCGCGCCAGCATCCCGGGCCTCGGAGCACCTACAGTGTCCCTATGCCGACTCACCGCACTCGCACGACCCACACGGCTGACCCGGCCGGTCGCACGAGTGCACGCAGCCTGCCCGTGGTCGATGAGACCAGCGCGGGCGGCCTGGTTGTCGATGTTCAGAATGGGCAGGCCTTCACCGCCGTCATCGCGCGCAGGAACCG
This sequence comes from Actinomyces capricornis, assembly GCF_019974135.1. Lineage (NCBI taxonomy): Bacteria > Bacillati > Actinomycetota > Actinomycetes > Actinomycetales > Actinomycetaceae > Actinomyces > Actinomyces capricornis. The sequence goes on along the minus strand of NZ_AP025017.1, from coordinate 1,412,295 downwards.
CGGCGGCCGCCTGGAGTGGTGCCTGCCCAAGGGGCACCTGGAGGGCCGTGAGACGCCGCAGGAGGCGGCCGTGCGCGAGATCGCCGAGGAGACGGGGATCACCAGTCGCGTGCTGCGCCACCTGGCCACCATCGACTACTGGTTCGCCGGTGATGAGCACCGCGTCCACAAGGTCGTCCACCACTTCCTGCTGGAGGCGATGGGCGGTGACCTGACCACGGCCAACGACCCCGACCATGAGGCCGAGGATGTGGCCTGGGTGGCCCTGGACGATGTCGCGCGCCGCCTGGCCTACCCCAACGAGCGCCGTATCGTCGCCGCGGCCCGCAAGATCCTGGTGGGGGATGAATGAGGCTGCTCAGCCACCGGCCCCGCAGATCGGTGCCCGTGCGGGCCATGGTCAGGCTGGCCGCCCTGCTGGGGGTGCTCAGCCTCGTCCTGGCCTTCACAGTCCTGCCCCAAGAGCCCGCTCCGAGCACCGGGCGCTCCGATCCCGCCGGCGCCCAGTCGCACCTGGCCGGCCAGTCCACCATCGCGGATGCCCATGCCGACCCCGCGCCGGCCGGCGCCCGGGCCGAGCCCGTCGCCGGCCAGGTGACACTGAGCCTGGAGACCCTGTCCCCCGAGGTGCTGCGCAATGGCGGCGAGCTGTCCCTGAGCGGCACCATCATCAACGGCACCGATGACCCGGTCTCGGGCCTGTCCCTGGCCACCCAGGTCCAGGAGCGCACCGAGATCACCACCACCGCCCTGTCCCTGTGGCTTTCCGAGGAGCGGGACACCGCCCTGTCCCAGGCGGTGCACACGCCCCTGGGGCAGGAGATCGCCCCCGGCCAGAGGGCTGCCTTCTCGGTGACGCTCAGTACCGAGGAGCTCCCCCTGTCCGAGTCCGACCAGTGGGGGCCGCGGGGCATCCAGGTGGCATTGACCAGCGGCGGCGCCACGGTGGCGCAGGATCGCAGCATCCTCATCTGGGACAGCGGCGCCTCGGTGGAGCCCGCCGCCATCACCACGGTGGTGCCGGTGACGGCCTCTCCCGAGGAGCTCGCCGTGCTGACCCTGCCCCCGGCCCAGGACGCCGAGACCGATGTCAGCGTCCACACCATCCGTCAGCGCGTCACCGGCCTGCTCGAGCTGGCGGGCAAGGGCGTCGTCCTGGCGGTCGATCCGGCACTGACCCAGGCCCTGGGAATCGATGCGAGCTCCTTCCAGGGCACCCTGGCCGGCACCGCGCCGCCGCCCCAGGGCCAGAGCCCCGCGGCGCCCTCCCCGTCGCCCGACGACGGCGCTGCCGCCAGTGCCGGGCCCACCGGGAGCGCGCCGGCCCCGACCTCCACCGGCGCCCCGGCGCCTGCGCCCTCGCCCACCCCCTCGGGGCCGGAGGGCCCAGGGCAGGAGGGCCAGTCAGCCGACTCAGCCGACGAGATCGCCGAGCTGACCGCGGCCCTGACCCGGGCCATCGCCAACGGCGAGGTCATCGCCCTTCCCTGGGATGATGTCGATGTGGCGGCGATGGCGCACACCGGTGGCACCAGCCTGGTGTCCTTGGCCCATGAGCGCGCCCGATCCTCCACACTGGCCGGGGCCGGCGCCCAGGCCGGTGTGGCCTGGCCGGCGTCCTCGCAGCTGGACGCCGCCACCCTGGAGGCCCTTCCGGAGTCGGCCACCACGGTCATCGCCCCTCCGGGCTCCATGCCGGCCGCCGAGGATCTGACCTACACGCCCTCGGGGGTCACCAGTTTCGAGGACCGCACGATCATCCTGCCCGATGAGGGCCTGTCCCTGGCAGTCTCGGGGCGCCTTCCCGAGGATCTGGCCTCGCCTGAGGCCCAGCAGCTCAGTGACCTGGATTCGCGCCAGCTGCTGCGCGGGCAGACCGCGATCATCACCCGTCAGGCCCCGGTGCTGGCCCGCAGCCTCGTGGTGACCCTGGACCGCCAGGCCGCCTCCGCCCTGGATGCGCCGACGGTCGAGGCTCGCCTCAACGCGCTGCGCGACACCCCGTGGACCTCCGCCCACAGTCTGGGCGACCTCACCGATGTGATGGACCGCGCACGGCAGGAGGGCGGTCAGGCCGTGGTCGAGCGCCTGGCACCCTCGGAGGAGGAGGTCATCGATGAGACCGAGGCCTCGCGCACCACTGTCATGCAGGCCCGTCAGGCGGGCAGGCAGCTGGCGTCGATCGCCTCGGTGCTCTCTCAGCCCGCCGCGGCTCTGGGCCGCTGCGACGATGTGGAGTCGGTCGTCTCCTCGGCCTCGTGGCGCGCAGCACCGCAGGCGCGCAGCACCCATATCGACCAGGCGCTGGCCGCGGGCGAGACGGTCACCTCCTCCCTGAGCGCCTCGCCCTCCTCGACGATCAACATCATCAACTCCGAGGCGGTCCTGCCGGTGAGGATCGCCTCCTCCCTGGACCAGGACGCGACGGTCCAGGTGCGCCTCATCTCCGACAGCCAGCGCCTCCAGATCCCCAGCACCACCATGGTCGAGGTCCCCGCCAACAGTGAGGCCACGGCCAAGATGCCGGTGACCGCCGTCGGCTCGGGGGAGGTCAACCTGACTGTCCAGGTGCTGGCGGCCGACGGCACCCCTGTCGGCGCGCCCTCCACCGTGCACCTGCAGGTGCGCGCAGACTGGGAGTCCGTGGGCACCGCGATCATCGGGATCGCCCTGGTGCTCATCCTCGTGGTCGGCGTTGTGCGCACCGTGCGCCGCGGCCGGCGCACGGCCCCGCCCCCTGTCGCACAGGAGCCCGCATGACCACACCCCGCCACGCCCGCCCTCGGCGCTCCCTGCTCTCACCGAGCGCCAACCGCAGCCAGGCCTCCCTGGCGCGGTCCTCGGCGATCATGGCCTCGGGGACACTGGTCTCACGCATTCTGGGCCTGGTGCGCAACGCCCTCATGGTGGTGGCCCTGGGGGCCACCGGATCGGGGGCCGCGGACGCCTTCAACACGGCCAACAACCTGCCCACCAACCTCTACAACATGATGATCGGCGGCGTCCTCAACGCCATCCTGGTGCCGCAGATCGTGCGCGCCCTGCGCAAGCGCAACGGCGAGGAGCTGGTCAACCGGCTGCTGACGGCGGCGGCCACCGTCATGCTGCTCCTGACCTGCATCATGACGGCGGCGGCCCCGCTCATCTTCTTCATCAACGCCTCCTCCCTGGCCTCGGGGCGCTGGCAGGGCCTGGCCTTCGCCTTCGCCTTCTGGTTCATGCCGCAGATCTTCTTCTACGGCCTGTACGCCCTGTGGGGCCAGGTGCTCAATGCCCGCTCGAGCTTCGGCCCCTACATGTGGTCGCCGGTGCTCAACAACATCATCTCCATCGCCTCGATCCTGGCCTACCTCCGCATCTACGGCTCCTACACCGACGGGCAGGGGCCCGAGGTCTGGGATGCGGGCCGCATCACCCTCATCGGGGCCATGACGACCCTGGGGATCGTGGCCCAGGCCCTCATCCTCTACATCCCCCTGGTCCGCTCCGGCTTCCGCCCCAGGATCGTCTTCGGCATCCGGGGCCTGGGGCTGGGGCAGAGCTCGAAGGTGGCCATGTGGGCCCTGCTGGGCGTGGTCATCGTCTCGCTGAGCACGTGGGCGACCTCCAACCTGGGCTCGGCGGCGGTGACGGCCTCCGAGCTGCCCGAGTACGCCGATGTCATCGTGCCCTCCACGACGATGTGGTCCAACGCCTACCTGGTCTACATCCTGCCCCAGTCCCTGGTGGTCACCTCGATCATCACCGCCCTGTTCACCCGCATGAGCGAGAAGGCCTCCGCGGGCGACCGCCGGGGAGTGCGCGACGACCTGTCCCTGGGCCTGCGCTCGGCGGGGGTCTTCACCATCCTGGCCACCGCCGGGATCTGCGTCCTGGCGGTGCCCGCCCTGCAGGTCTTCACCCCCTCGATCTCCCTGGCCGAGGCCCAGGCCAGCGCCCCGGTGCTGGTCTTCCTGGCCCTGGGGATCGTGCCGCAGGGCTTCTGGTTCACCGCCCAGCGCGTCATGCTGGCCTATGAGGACACCAAGCGGCTGCTCATCGCCGATACCGTCGCCGGCGTCCTGCCCATGCTCATCTGCGGCCTGGCCTACCTGGCGGCCCCCGCCAACCACTGGATGGCCTGGGCGGCGCTGGCCAACACCCTGAGCCAGGTGGCCGCCTGCGTCGTCGTCGTCCCGCTGATCCGCCGCCACCTGCCGAGCCTGGACGGCCGCCGGGTGACGGCCACCCATGTGCGCCTGGTGATCGCGGTCGCCCCGGCGGTCATCGTCGGACTCATCCTGCTGGCCCTCATGGGGCCGGTCGACGCCCAGGCCAGCCTCACCAGGCTCCTGGGGGCGCTGGTCCAGGTGCTGGTGGTGGCCGCGATCATGTCCCTCATCTACCTGGTCATGGGCCGGGTGGTCCACGTCGAGGAGATCGTGGTGGCCTTCCGCCCGGTCTCGCGGATCGTGGGCAGGATCGGCCGCCTCCTGCCCGGACCGGCGGGGCGCGCCCTGCTGTCCCTGGCCGCCTGGATGTCCCCGCCGCCACCGCCGGTGCGCCTGCCCCCGCCGCCCCAGGCCGACGGCGCCGCCCCCGTCAGTGCGCCCGGCCCGGCCCCGGCCAACCCCGGCGCCCAGGCTCCCGCCCACCCGCCACTGCCCCCGGCCCTCCCGCCCCGGGTGCCGCCGGCCGCCCATCCCGCGGCTGTGCCGCCACCCGCCGTGCACCAGGCCCCGTCGGCACAGCCGACCCCCGCAACGCCGCCGACCCCGGCCTACGGGGCGCAGCGCGCAACCATGGTGCCGCCTCCCCCTGCGCCTGCCGCGAACATCCAGGGAGCGGGTCGATCCGCGCCACCTCACGGTCCGGCCGCAGTTCCACCGCCCCCACCGCCGCCTGGCGCCCCGGATTCTGGGGAATCATTCATGGTTTCCTCCCAATCCGGTCACATTGCGCCTGTACAAAGCCCACAGGCGGTTACGATGGGTCCACCGAACATTCATGGACAGACTGCCCAGGGAAGGAGACGCATGTCTGAGGCGACCCCTATCGGCAGTGGCCGTTACGGGCTCCTGGGAACCCTGTCCACCACGCTGCCCCGGATCGTGCGCCATCGCGGCGTCGATACGATCCTCGACCGCGAGGTGACCATCCTGGTCCTCACCGACGCCTCCGTGCATCGGGACAATGTGCTGGACTCCGCCTCGCGCGCCGTCCTGGTCGAGGACGAGCGGCTCCAGCAGGTCTACGACGTCGAGCGCGCCGAGCCCTCGATCATCGTCACCGAGCCTCTGACGGGGCGCACCTTCTCCGCCCTGGTCTCCCGGGGCATCTCACCGGCGCAGGTGCGCGCCATCATCGGGGAGACCGCCCAGGCCCTGGACGCCGGAGCACGCCGGGGCCTGCACCACCTCAACCTCTCGCCCGAGTCCATCCGCGTCCTTCCCGGAGGGGAGGTCAAGGTCAGTGGCCTGGGGATCGAGTCGGCGGCCCTGGACCTGGAGAACAAGATCGCGGGGAACGATCCGCTGGCCGCCGACCGCGCCGATGCGCGCGCCCTGGTCGAGATCCTCTACTACGGCCTGACCGGGCGCTGGCCCGGCAAGCGCCCTGGGATCCCCTCGGCCCCCCGCCTGGGCGGCGTGCCGGTGACGCCCTCCACCCTGGTCTCGGGCATCGACCCGATGCTGGACGACCTGTGCGTGCGCACCTGGAGCGGCCAGCCGCCGATCTCGGCCTCCGAGGTGGCCCGGGCCCTGGGCACCTGGGATCCGGTCAAGGGGTATACCACCGAGCCCAAGCCCGCTTCCGCCCCCACCTCCCCGAGCCCCTCGACGGCCACCACCACGGCGACTGGGGCGGCGGCCGTGGCCAGCGCCGCCCGCGGGGTCCTGGGTCGCCTGCGCCGCTCGGGTGCCGGTGCCGCAGTGTCCACCGTCTCCCCGGCCAAGCAGGAGGTCCCGGCGCGCAAGCCCATTCTGGGAGGCTCCTCCGCCGCGGCGCCGGCCATCGACCCGGGCCCCTCCGGGACGGCGGGACTGCCGCAGAACCGTGGACAGGACGCCGCCTCAGAGCCCACAGGGCTCCAGCGCACGGAGTACCAGGGGGCCGATGCGGCCGCGCCGGCCCCCGGCACCGGCTCCGCCGACAGCGCCGGCCCGGCGGGCCACGAGCAGGACTACGTCCAGGTCACCGGCCCGATCAACCCGATCCCCAGCGTCCTGACCAATGTCTCCGAGACCGCCCCGGCGACGGCTCCCGTTCCGGCCGAGCCCTTCACCGGCAGTTTTGAGGTCAACTTCGATGACTATGAGGACGAGGAGGACGACCCCGAGGTCACCCGGTCAGTCAGCCGCACCACCACGGGAGTCATCATCGTCATGGTCCTCGCCCTGGTCGTCGGCGTGGGAATGGCGGTGGCCAGCCTCCTGAGCCTGGCGGGCGTGAGCTTCACCGACCCCGACCAGGCCGCGGCCGACACCGTGCCCTCAGCCTCCCAGTCGGCCAACGGATCCGGCGGCGGCGAGCAGCCCGCGCCCCAGGAGGAGCCCCCGGCCCCCATCACCGTGGCCAGCACGCAGGCGATCGACCCCAGTGGCAATCGCGCCCACCCCGAGCTGGTCCACCTCCTGACCGACGGCGCCACCGACCGCGAGTGGTTCACCCAGTACCACAACAACCCCGACCTGGGGGCCAATGGCCTGGGCGTCGCGGTCATCCTGGAGCAGCCCGCCACGGTCTCGCGCATCGAGATGCAGGGCACCGGCCAGGGCGGGCATGTGCAGATCCGGGCCACCAGCCCGGAGGACCCCCAGGGCGGCACCGTGCTGGCCGAGGGCGAGTTCACCCAGGGCACGACCTCCTTCGACCTCACCCCCACCGAGACCTCCTCCATCGTCATCTGGGTCACCTACATGCCGCGCTCCTCAGACGGGGACAACAAGGCCACTATCTCGGAGATCACTCTCCAATAGGCCCTCCCACCGGGAACAGCGCCGTTTCATCGGCGGTTACATCGTGTGACACTGCCCGAGCCCCTCACCACAGGAGAGTCATGATTCACGACGTCGTCATCGTCGGTTCCGGTCCTGCCGGCTACACGGCCGCCATCTACGCGGCCAGGGCCCAGCTCTCGCCCCTGGTCCTGGCCGGCTCGGTCACCGCCGGTGGAGCGCTGATGAACACCACGGAGGTGGAGAACTACCCCGGTTTCATCGAGGGCATCATGGGCCCCGCTCTGATGAACCAGATGCAGGAGCAGGCCGAGCGCTTCGGCGCCGAGGTCCGCTACGAGGACGTCACCGCCATGGAGCTCCAGGGCGAGATCAAGCGGATCACCACCGATGAGGGCGTCTACGAGGCCCGCACGGTCATCATCTCCACCGGCTCGGAGTACCGCCACCTCGGCCTGGAGGGTGAGGAGCGGCTCTCGGGGCACGGGGTGTCCTACTGCGCCACCTGCGATGGCTTCTTCTTCAAGGACCAGGACATCATCGTCGTCGGGGGCGGGGACTCCGCCATGGAGGAGGCCACCTTCCTCACGCGTTTCGCCAAGTCGGTGACGGTGGTCCACCGCCGCGATGAGCTGCGGGCCTCGGCTGTCATGGCCAAGCGCGCGCAGGACGACCCCAAGATCTCCTTCGCCTGGAACTCGGTGGTCGTCGAGCTCCAGGGCGAGGACTCCCTGACCGGGGTGACCCTGGAGGACACCAGGACCGGGGAGCGCCGCCAGGTCGAGGCCACCGGCATGTTCGTGGCCATCGGCCAGATCCCCCGCAGCGAGCTCGTCGCCGATGTGCTGGATCTGGACGAGGAGGGCTACATCCGCGTGGACGCGCCCTCGCAGCGCACGAGGATCCCCGGGGTCTTCGCCTGCGGCGACGTCGCCGACCCCACCTACCAGCAGGCGATCACCGCCGCAGGCTCCGGCTGCCGCGCCGCCCTGGACGCCGAGCACTACCTGGCCGATCTTCAGGCCTGAAACCCCACCCACCTCAAGGAGAAGAAGCACCATGTCTGATGTTCTCGCCGTCACTGACGCCACCCTGGACGCCGAGGTCATGAAGTCCGAGACGCCCGTCGTCATCGACTTCTGGGCCGAGTGGTGCGGGCCATGCCGCCAGATGGCGCCCGTGGTCGAGGAGCTGGCCACCGAGATGGGCGACCGCGTCAAGTTCGTCAAGATCGACGTCGACTCCAACCCCTCGGCCGCCGCCTCCTTCGGCGTGCGCTCGATCCCGACCTTCGCGGTGGTCCGCGACGGGGAGGTCTTCCACCAGTTCGCCGGCGCGCGATCCAAGGCCTCCTTCAAGTCCGAGGTGGAGAAGGTTCTCAGCTAGGACCGCCGGCCCGGCCGCACTCATCCGATCGGTGCTGGTCGGCGCTCACCGCGGGCCATCACCGAGCCGCCAGGGGCTCCCGCTCACGCAGAGCGGGAGCCCTCGCGCATGCCGCCGCAGACTGCCCCGGCCATCCGGCTGTCGCGCCCCCACGGCCGGGGTCCGCGGGATGATCGCGACCGGAGGGCGGGGTCCTAGAATGGCCCCGATCGATCCGCTGAGAGGGCAGGGCATGCACTACATCTCCACCCGGGGCTCCATGGACCCCGCCGGCTTCACCGACGTCCTCCTGTCGGGACTGGCGCCCGACGGCGGCCTGGCCATCCCGGCACAGATGCCCTCCGTCAGCGCCGACAGGCTCCAGCAGTGGCGGGCGCTGGCCTACCCGGCACTGGCCGCGGAGGTCATCGGGCTCTTCGCCACCGACATCCCACGCGAGGATCTGGCCGCCATGACAGCCGCCGCCTACGGGCCGCAGCGCTTCGCCGCTCCGGTCGTGCCACTCACGCCCCTCGACCTGGGCGAGGGGACCGAGGGACTGGCACTCGTGGGGCTCTCCGAGGGGCCGACCATGGCCTTCAAGGACCTGGCCATGCAGTTCCTGGGGCAGGCCATCCCCTATGTGCTGGCCCAGCAGGGGCGTGTGCTCAACATCCTGGGGGCGACCTCGGGCGATACGGGCTCGGCGGCTGAGCACGCCTTCCGCGGCCAGGAGGGGGTGAGCGTCTTCATGCTCTCGCCCGCCGGCCGCATGAGCGCGGTGCAGCGGGCGCAGATGTACTCCCTCCAGGACGCCAATATCCACAACATTGCTGTGCGCGGGGTCTTCGACGACTGTCAGGCCCTGGTCAAGGCTCTCAGCAATGACGCCGCCTTCAAGGCCGAGCACAGCCTGGGCGCCGTCAACTCCATCAACATCGGCCGGATCGCCGCCCAGGTCGTCTACTACGTGTGGGCCTGGCTGCGCCTCACCGACGTCCTGGAGGATAGGGGCCGCGCCGGCCAGAGGGTTGATGTGTGCGTCCCTTCGGGGAACTTCGGCAATATCTATGCCGGGCACCTGGCCCGCAGCATGGGGGTGCCGATCCGCCGGCTCATCCTGGCCACGAATGAGAACAATGTCCTGGAGGAGTTCTTCACCACCGGTGTCTACGCCCCGCGTGCTGCGGAGGCGACCCTGGCGACCTCCAGTCCTTCGATGGACATCTCCCGGGCCTCCAACCTGGAGCGCTTCCTGTGGACCCTGCTGGGCCCCGAGGCCTTCGTCGAGCGCTGGACGGAGCTGGAGTCCACCGGCCGCCTGGACCTGTCCGACCAGGTGGAGCGCATGCGCGAGGACTTCGGCTTCGAGGCCGGCGCCTCGACCCACGCCGACCGGCTCGCCGCGATCCGCCTCGTTCATGAGCGCACCGGCACCGTCATCGACCCGCATACGGCCGACGGCGTCACGGTGGCCCTGCGCCTCATGGAGCGCGGTGTACCGACCCTCGTCATGGAGACCGCCAAGGCCGCGAAGTTCCCCGACACCGTTGATGAGGCACTGGGGCACCAGGCCGTCGACAGCCGCGTCGTCGAGCTCCTGGATCTACCGCAGCGCGTCGAGACCATCGACAATGCCGAGGAGCCCTTACGCTCGATCATCGCCCAGCGGGCGATACACGCCTGAGCCCGCCTCCCCGCCTCAAGAGGTGCCGGGGCGGGGCGGTGGGCACCGCACCGGACTGGCCTCATCGACGGATGATACGAGTGAGCCACCACCTGGACGGGACAGCCCTGGGATCGGGCCCCGACGATACCGTTTACTTCTAAATCACTTTATCCGGCTCCCTCACCTGCCAGTGGTGGGGCGGGTGGGCTGCGCAGCAACAGTGGGCAGGCGCCTGGGAGGCGGTGCCACTGGCTGGCGGTCAGGTGCTCTGCGCTCCTGGCGCGCATCGCGCACAACTCACTGCCTGGGGTGGACGTGGCAGACTTGGCGTGCAGGCCCACAGTGGACCTCAGGAAAGGACATGCGCATGAGCGAAGCACCGCAGGGGAAGGGCAACCGACTCGACCCATGGCTCGACAACTATGCTGCTCGAGCCCATGGCCTGCGTGCCTCGGAGACCCGGTCGCTCTTCGCCGTCGCCTCACGCCCCGAGGTGGTCTCCTTGGCGGGCGGCATGCCCAATCTCAAGGACCTTCCGCTCGACCGCCTGGCGGAGGCCACCGCCAGCATGATCCGCAAGGACGGTGGCAAGGCCCTCCAGTACGGCAATGGGCAGGGGCTGCCCCTGCTGCGGGAGCAGATCACCGAGGTCATGGCGCTGGAGGGGATCGACGCCGATCCTGAGGATGTCATCATCACCACCGGCTCCCAGCAGGCAGTGGACATCATCACCGAGCTGTTCACCGATCCGGGGGATGTCATTCTGGCCGAGGCCCCCACCTACGTCGGATCCCTGTCGATCTTCTCCACCTACCAGGCCGACGTGCAGCAGGTGCCGATCGATGCCGACGGGGTCATCCCCGAGGCCCTGGAGGAGAGGATCATCAATCTGGAGAGGGAGGGGCGACGGATCAAGTTCTTCTACTGCCTGCCCAACTTCCACAACCCGGCGGGGGTGACCCTCAGTGAGGAACGGCGTCCTCAGGTGATCGATATCTGCCGTCAACACCACATTCTTATTGTTGAGGATAATCCCTATGGTTTGCTGGGCTTTGAGGGTCAGACATACACGGCGCTGAAGACTCTCGCGCCGGAGGACGTGGTCTACCTGGGATCCTTCTCCAAGATCTTCGCCCCGGGCTACCGAGTGGGCTGGGCCGTGGCTCCTCCTGCAGTACGGGAGAAGATGAAACTGGCCTCCGAGGCGGCGATCCTGTGCCCCTCATCGGTGGGGCAGTACTCGATCTCCATGTACCTGGATCAGTTCGACTGGCGCCAACAGATCGAGGACTTCCGTGGCATGTACAGGGGCCGCCGGGACGCCATGATTGCGGCCCTGGAGGAGCACATGCCGATGTGCCGATGGAACGTTCCCGCGGGAGGGTTCTACGTGTGGGTCAATCTCCCCGAAGGCGTCGATGCCAAGGAGATGCTTCCCCGGGCGGTGACCAACCTGGTCGCCTATGTCTCGGGGACGGCCTTCTACGCCGGAGGCAGGGATGGCCGTGATCACCTCCGGCTCTCCTTCTGCTACCCGGAGCCTGCGGAGATCCGCGAAGGGGTGCGCAGACTCTCCGAGGTTGTTTCACGTGATCTGGAGATCCTGGAGCTCTTCGGACCTGTTCCTGAGCGGCCGGCCCACGGTATCAGCGCACCCGCACCCGACCAGATTTGAGGTTGACCATGAACGAGCATGTTTCCAAGGAGCCCCTGCGCATCGCCCTCCTCGCGGGGGGTCTGAGCCACGAGCGGGACATCTCCCTTCGCTCCGGGCATCGCGTGGCCCAGGTCCTCAAGCATCTGGGCCACTCCGTCCTGGTCCTGGATATCGATGCGCGGACCATCGGGGCGCTGCGCGCCTACAGCCCCGATGTCGTCTGGCCACTCGCCCATGGCGGCCACGGGGAGGATGGAGGGCTGCAGAACATCCTCATTGCTCTGGAGCTGCCCTACGTGGGGAGCCATTCGGATGGCTGCCAGCGCGCCTCGTTCAAGCCCACGGCCAAGGCGACGGTGCGCACCGGCGGCGTCCTGTCTCCTGACTCGGTCACTCTTCCGCGCGCCTATTTCAGCCAGTTGGGGGCGCAGGAGGTGCTTGGACTCGTGGCCGGGCACCTGGGATTGCCGGTCGTGGTCAAGCCCAACCAGGGCGGTTCCGGGCTCGGGGTCTCCTTCGCCTCGGATGCCGACGAGTTGCGCTCCGCCATGGTGGCCTGCTTCTCCTACGATGAGCGCGCACTCATCGAGCGCTACGTCCCAGGGGCGGAGATCGCCGTATCCGTGGTGGACACGGGAGAGGGGCCCCGGGCTCTGCCGCCGGTGGAGGTCGTCTCCGAGGGTCAGTACGACTTCGATGCCCGCTACAACCCCGGGCGCTCCGAGTACTTCGTTCCTGCGCGCCTGAGCGCTGAGCAGCTGGACCTGGTCCAGGAGACGGCTCTCACCGTTCATCGGACGCTGGGACTGGGGAACATCTCGCGCACCGATCTCATTCTGGACGCAGACAACACGCCGTGGTTCATCGACGTCAATGTGGTGCCAGGCATGACCGAGAACTCGCTCTTGCCCATGGCCGCTGAGGCCGACGGTGATCTTCCCTTGCTCTACGAGGCGCTCGTGAGGAACCCAGCCGTCTGTCCGTAGTGCTTCATGCGACGTAGTGGCCCGCATATCGCATATGCGGGCCACTACTGCTCTCTGGGCGCACGGGATGGCCGCCCTGTGATCGGAGCGGCTCTCCTCCGTTCCGGGGAGGATGCGTGGGAGGAGGGCGCTCTCTGTTTCACGTGAATCCATCTCGTTCGCTGTTTCACGTGAAACACGCGACCTGGAATCACAAGTTCACCGAGTCCTCCGGAGCCCGTGCGCACACACGACCTCGATACCCTCTCGGTGTCGCTCCTGGAGCCATCGCCGGCTCCTCCTCCACACCTGTGCGTCCTCGCTTCTCGTCATCCGTTCGAACATCCGGAGACCAATGGGAGCGGGCTCTCCTTCGAGGGTACTGAAGGAGAAGAAGGCGTCGCCCGCATGAATGAGATCGGCCCGATGGTCACAAGAAACGAGCACGCCGCAATGACCAGGCAGATGCCCGGGAAGAGAGACGAGGCCGATGCCCCGAGAGACTGACGCATAGGCTGCGCCGCGGTATCGCTCTGTCAACTCGATCGGATTCCAGTGTGGATCGTGATCCCACTGCTTCGTCACAAGCCTCCGCTGGAACTGAGGATAAGCGCGCGCATCCAGCAGGTCGTACTGCTGTCGGGAGAGATGCACCATCGCCCACGGGAAGTCCGCAAGACCACCGGCATGATCTACGTCGAGATGAGTGAGGACGATGCTCTCGACCGCCTCCGGCTCGATGCCCAGAGCTTCGACCTGTGCTCGCGCTGTTTCACGTGAATCCAAGGCAGGGTGAGTCAGCCTGACGAACCGCGTACCAAGGCGCCGCTCACCTTCGGTGCAGTCCTGGGTTCCGAGGCCGGAGTCGATGAGGGTCCAGGATTGGCCATCAGTGGAGACAAGAAGGCAACGGCACACCAGCCGCGCACGTCGAAGGAGTGTGCCATAACCGTTGACCAGGCGCTGGGAGAGGGGGTGAAGACTGGCACAATTGAGTTCGTGAATGATCATGAGCGCAAGGATTCCGCTTCAGGTCGACCTCAAGGCAAGTCCATCGGCGACGCGGCGGCACTTGTTGGGGTAGCACCGCATGTTCTGCGCCACTGGGAGGATGAGGGCGTCATTCGCCCTTCAAGGGATGCGCTGGGTTATCGCAGATACTCCGATGATGACATCGCGGTCGGGAGAAGAATCAGGGAGGGGCAGACTCTGGGCCTATCGTTGGCGCAGATGCGGACCTTTCTTGAAGGCACTGCCTCCAGGCGGGTAGAGCTTCTTCGTTCTCATCATGACCAGCTCATCAGCCGTGCTCAAGAGCTCTTGCGCTCGGCATCGGACATCTCCCGCCGACTGGCCACTGATGATGGCGGCGGTCACTGCCCCTACGGCGGGCCCTCTGTCTGAGATCCTGGCAGGACGAGACAGCAGTGTCGTCGTCCGTACCCGCCGCATCGTGCTTGTTTCACGTGAAACGGCAGCCGTTGGACAGGCCGCCATCGCCATGCCTCAAGAGAGCCGGATCCCTGTTTCACGTGAAACCAACCGGGCGGCATACCTCGATCACGTTTCTTAGAGATCAGCCAGGCTGTCTTCGTTTCACGTGACACGCACCTGCACTCCCTCAACACCTCGGTACCGGAGCGGCCGATTCTTGGCCGGCCCATGGCCATGGCGACAGGAAGCAGGACGCAGGAGAGCCTCGGCCCGTTCCCATCCGCATACTCAGGCCGGTAGGCCCACCAAAGAAAAGACAGGAGCCGCCATCAGGAGAGGCGGGCTCTGCCTCGTATCTCCGGTTGCTCGCACTGTATCGACGGATGATAGCCAGACGCTGGGACGGATGGGGCGGAGAGGGTCCGGCCCTGCACAGTCATCTCTTGATCCGACCGGCATCAACGAGGCCGCGAGAGTGGGGCGCGGGCCTGATACGAGCAGTTCCCGCGCGGGGCCTCGACTCCTCCATATCGTCCTGGAGCCCGCTCATGCATGGCAGCCTCTCATCCTAGAGTCTCCGGGAGGAGGGTGGTTTCACGTGGAACCACAGGATCGATCGGAGAACGGCCCCGTCCCTGCCCCCCATCCCATCTACCCTCCTCTCCTCCTTCACCAGGGCCGCCCTACTCCAGAGGGTGGAACCATGACAGGGCATCGCATGCGACTGCGGTTCCTCTTCGGCATAGGCAATGGAGATGTCGAAGTGAGCGCTCCAGGTAGCGCCGCGATCCGCGGTGCCGCTCCACGATGCGACGCTCGGAAGAAGTCCTACCGACGATCCATGTGGATACTCCCGCACTACCTCCCAGACGGGACTGTGCCTGCTGGGACAGCACACTCGGCACGGGATCTCCGCTGTGTTTCACGTGAAACACAGTGACGATGACTCTCCCATCACGACGCGCTTCGCCGCGTCATCCTGAGGTGTCTTTGGATACCGGCAGAGGCCTACCAGGCACGAACTGGGAGTTGTCGCGAGTCGATCTCAAAGCGGCAGGAGACACTGCCGCAGAAGCGCCCTGGCGTCCGCAAAGACCCATGCCCATCTCGAACCGCCTTACGATGACCTCGATACACCGGCTGTATCAGTGCCAGCATTGTCTCTGGGCGCACACGCTCCATCTCCGTACTGTCAGGGCTGTCCTTCGCCGCAGTACTCATCTCACAGAGCTCCACCACGACGGTCATCGGGGCCGTCCTGGCCAAGGAGCAGGGGCAATCATGCAGCGGGAGAGGGGCTGTTTCACGTGAAACATGAACTCCTTGATCGCCCGCGGCTCATATCGCGGCGGGCTAGTGCTCGTCGCGGAAGGATGCGTGCCGATGGCTCATGTGGTCCTCCTCGAGGGATGCGGCGCAAGCTTCCGGAAGCCGGAGCGGTCGCCACGAAGTAAGCGTCGACGCCGGTCGCGATGATCATCGCTGAGAGCGGGACCGAGACTTCTCCTGCAGTGAGGACAGGAATGCGGCGGGTGCGCAGTATCCGACTCGCGCACCGACATCGTCACCTCTATGGTTTCACGTGAAACCGGACCGGCGGATCTCATCCTCACCGCTGCCATCCTTGCCACCCCACTCCAAGCGAAGCGTTCCGACACGCTCAGCTCATCGCAGCGATCGCCTTGCGGCTATCGCTGCATCATTCTCGTAAAACTCTTGGCGCACCTGCACTGCCTTCAGGCCGATGCAGGTCCTAGTGATGTGAAAGCGCCTTCGCGCAGCAGTAGGCGACGTATCCAGCAGCACCGACCACTCTGCAGAGGCGGCACCGACGTGCACTCCCACATCACACCCGCCGGTTCCGTCATGCAGGTCGGCTGATGTGCACGTCGACCCCATCGATACGCTCATGTCCGGTCCACAAGGTCATGGCGCATAGGATCCCCGGGCACAAAGAGCTCTTCCGCGGTCAACGCTCCTCACTGCCGAGCATCGGCGACGGGCATGGCGCCGTGTTTCACGTGAAACATCTCGTCAGGACTGCTGTCGAAGGCAAGAGGGGCCCGGCAGCATCCGCCGCCGAGCCCCTCTATCAGTCCTTTCTGTCGATCCGTGCCTACTCCTCCTCCAGGGAGGTCCCCGGAGCGAGGGCGTCGACGATGCGGGCGAGGTCCTCCTCGCCGGCGAACTCGATCGTGATCCGCCCCTTCTTCGCTCCCCGTGTCACCTTGACCCGGGTATCGAAGGTGTCGGAAAGACGAGTCGACAGCGCGGGAAGTGGAGTGCTACGAGCCCTGAGTGTCTTGGATGGCATTCCACCCTCGGGCTCATCCTGGAGCGCTACGAGCTCCTCCGTCGCCCTCACGGACAGCCCTTCGGCAACGATCCTCTGAGCCATCCGCTCCATCACCGCAGCGTTGGACAGGCCCAGAAGGGCACGGGCATGCCCTGCAGACAGGACGCCAGCCGCCAATCGCCGCTGCACCAGAGGCGGCAGCTTCATGAGCCTCAGCGTGTTGGAGATCTGAGAGCGGGATCGAGCAATCCGCTCGGAGAGCTCAGCATGCGTGCAGTGGAAGTCCTCCAGCAACTGCTGGTACGCCGCTGCCTCTTCCAGGGGATTGAGCTGCACCCGGTGCAGGTTCTCCAGAAGAGCGTCCCTCAGCAGGTCGACGTCGTCAGTGTCGCGCACGACGGCGGGAATGGTCTCCATCCCCGCTTCCTTGGATGCCCGAAGACGACGCTCACCCATGATGAGCTCGTAACTCGGCTCATCAGCCGTAGCATCCGGAGCGAGCCGGACGACGATCGGCTGGAGAAGACCGACCTCCTTGATCGACGCCGCAAGCTCGGCGATATCATCCTCGTCGAAGACCTGCCGGGGCTGGCGAGGATTGGGGTGAATGAGTTCCACCGGCAACTCGGCGAAACTCGCACCGGGGACCGGGACCAGAGCCTCCTCCTGAGCAGGGCCGGAATCCTCAATGTTCTCAGAGGCTGTTTCACGTGAAACCTCGCCGGCCACCGCTGCGTCGAGGGCATGAGACTCAAGAGCATCCTCACCCTCCGACGGCTCCACTACGGGCGCGCTCTCCTGAGAGGCTGGGTCCTCCCCGGCTTCCACCGGCTGTGGCTCCCTCACTGGCGCGGTGGAGGAGTGGCGTGGCCCGGGTGAAGGCACAGGGTCCTGCACGGTCGGGGTATCCGCCTCGATGCGTTGAGAGGCCGCTTGAGGAGCCTTCTCCTCAGCCGACGCCGGAGCCTTCTGCGCCGTTGTCCTGGTTCCACGTGAAACCGAGGTCTTCTTGGCGCCGCCGCGTCGGGAGGAGGCCGTCGCACTCGAGCTCGCCGTGCTCTCAGTCGCCGCCTTGCGGGAGCGCGCTCCGCGTGCCCGCTTGGGCGGGGTGAGCAGCGTGGAGAGGTCGTTCCCGCTCGGGCGGTCCTCCTTCGTCGGCCTGGAGCTCCCCTCTTCCTGCCCGGCCCGAACCTCCTGATCAGGCGCGGTACTCACCGCACCATCCGTATCACGGGAGCGGGAGTCGGGGAAGAAGACGTCGGAGGGACGACGAGCACTCACGGTCTCCTTCTGGGAGTCGGGAATGAGCGCCTCCAGACCGCGTCCCAGACCGCGCCTTTTCTGTGCCATCAGGCCTCCTCGCCTTCCTTGACCACGGGTGCTCCTCGCAGGGCCACCTCATGAGCCATCTTCTTGTATGCCACCGCACCCGAGGAGCGCGGATCCCAGAACACCACCGGAGCGCCGAAAGAGGGGGCCTCAGCAACCCGGATCGAGCGAGGCACCTTGGTCTCCAGGGTCGCGTGCGGGAAGTAACTGCGCACCTCGGACTCCACCTCCCTCGCCAAGGTGGTGCGTCCGTCGAACATGGTCAGCACGATCATAGAGACGCCCAGCTCTGGGTTGTGGATGCGCGCAATCCTGTCGATCGATCGCGTCAGCAGGGCGAGTCCCTCAAGAGCGTAGTACTCCGCCTGCATGGGGATGAGGACCTCGGCCGCCGCGACGAAGGCGTTGATCGTCATGATGCCCAGGCTCGGCGGGCAGTCGATGACGATATAGTCCAGTCGCGGCAGCCCCTGTGTTTCACGTGACGCGAGGTAGTCGTTGAGCGCGTAGCGCAGTCGGGATTCGCGCTGTGGGGTGTCGATGAGCTCGATCTCCACCGCGGCGACGTCGATGGTGGCCGGTACGCACAGGAGAGTGTCATTGAAACGGGTGTGCGTCACCACATCCTGGATGGCCACGCCGTCGACGAGGACATCGTAGATCGAGGCGTGCTCCTCCCCGTGCTGAACCCCGAGCGCCGTCGATGCATTGCCCTGAGAATCGGCGTCGATGAGCAGGACGTTCAGGCCACCTTCCGCCAGTGCTGCAGCGAGATTGACGGCCGTGGAGGTCTTACCCACGCCGCCCTTCTGGTTCGCAACCGCTATGATGCGTGTGTGCCCCGGACGCGGATAACCCTCCTCGGCCACCTCATCAAGGGCGATGTGATCGGCCTGGAGCTGATCGAAAATAGACGATCCAGACAAACCTGCTCCTCCTGGGACGACTGCCCGACGGCTGGAGCCAGCCAGGCATCAGCAGTCTACGCGAGGACGCAGGAAGCCACGCGATAGCACTCCGTTGTGCCTCAAGCCTTCTTCGGGCGGCGAACCTCGACGATCATCGTCACCTCATCACCAGGCGTAACAACCTCATGAATAACGGCCTTTGATAACTTATGCTTCTTTATGACGTAGACCGCATCCTTGACCTCGGTCTCAGCCTTCGCGCCCTTGAGGGCCAGGAGGGCCCCGCCGGGGCGCAGGAGTCCAGAGGTGAGGCGCACCAGCTTGGACAGGTTCGCCACCGCCCGAGCCGTCACCGCGTCATAGCGCTCCTTGACCTCCTCAGCCCGAGCACGCCGGAGCGTGACATTGTCCAGACCCAACTCATCAACCACCTCGCCCAGCCACTCGGCCCGGCGCTCCATCGTCTCGATGAGGGTGATCTCCAGGTCAGGCCGCAGCAGCGCCACGACGATCCCCGGGAAGCCGGCCCCTGAGCCGACATCGGCCACCGTCCCCCGCGAGGGCAGGAAGGGCACCACCGCCGCGGAGTTGACGATATGGCGGGTCCACAGGCGCGGCAGCTCACGCGGACCCAGCAGACCGCGCAGCTCGCCCTCCTCCTGGAGCATTCGGGCATACCGCTCCGCGCCGGCGAAGGCCAGCCCGAAGAGCTGGCGCATCTCCTCCGTGGGCTGCTCGACCTGGGTCTGCTCCACTCAGTCCTGCTCCTGGTCCTGGCTCGGCGCGCTCGAGGCACCTGCGGCGTCCTCGCCCGAGGCGGCACTCGGCGCCGCCTCCTCAGCAGTCTGCCCGGTCTCGGGCGCCTCCTCCGCCGGAAGAACGACGACGTAGCGCTGCGGCTCGACGCCCTCGGACTCGGAGTACAGGCCGGCGGAGGCCACGACATCGTGGCAGACCTTGCGCTCAAAGGGATTCATCGGCTCCAGGGAGACCGCGTCCCCGGTGGCCAGCACCTTGGTCACCGCCTCCTGGGCCACCTTGGTCAGCTCCACGCGCCGCGAGGCACGGTAGCCGTTGATGTCGAGCATGAGGCGGGAGCGGTTCCCAGTGCGGGCCTGGACTGCCAGCCGGGTCAACTCCTGGACGGCCTCCAGCACCTCGCCGTCACGACCCACGAGGTCCTCGAGCTCGCGCTCGTCCCCCTCCTCGGAGGCCACCACAGCGATGGAGGCGCGGCCGTGGTCGACGTCGATGTCGATATCGCCGCCCAGGTCGGCGATATCAAGAAGCTCCTCAAGGTAGTCGGCGCCGATCTCGCCTTCCTCCTCAAGGCGCGAGACCGTGCTGGAGCCTGTGGACGTGGTGTTCTCACTCATGTGCTCATCCGTATCTGTGTGGGGAGATATGTCTTGTGAATCCGATCCCGCGCACTCAGCGCGGACGCCTCTTCTTGGCCTGGCGCTTGCGCTTGGCGGCCGCCTGCTGACGGGCCCGGGCGCGTCTCTCATAGCGCCGTCGGGCGATCTCCTCCTCCGTCAGCCCGCCGAAGGCCGCGGATGAGGCCTGCTCCTCTCCGGCGCCGGACTCAGCGTCATCCTCGTGGTCGGCGTCCTCAATGAGGCCGTCGCGCTGAGCGGCGCTCTCAGAGGCGGTGGAGCCGCGCTTCTGCCGCTTCTTGCTCATGGGCTGGACGCGCTGGCCCCCGGTACGCCCCTCGGCCTCGGCCTTGGCGGCCGCCTGGGCCCTCTCCTCCTCCTCCAGGGAGGGCAGGCCCTTGCGAGCGCGCTTGGCGTTGACCCGGGCCCGGTAGGACTTCTCGGCCTCACTGCCCGGGGCCGGCATATTGCGGATGGTGAAGAACTGCTGTCCCATGGTCCACAGGTTGGAGGTCACCCAGTAGACGAGCACCCCGATCTGGAAGTTGACGCCGGTCACGGCGAAGACGATCGGCATGACCGTGATCATGATCCGCTGGGATCGGATCATGGGGTTGTCGGAGTTCTTCGTCGACTCCGGCATGTTCTTCATGCTCAGCTGCGCCATGGTGTACCACTGGGTCACCGACATGATGATGATCATGATGACCGTGACGATCTTGACCTGAAGACCATCGCTATTCATGAAGGAGGAGGACAGGCTCGCCCCGAAGACGGTGGAGGCCTGGACATCCCTGGCCAGCTCGGCGGTCAGCGGCCCGATGGAGCTGTGCCCCGCATAGGTGCCCTCCGCCACATTCTGCAGGCTGGCCAGCACGCGGAACAGGGCGAAGAAGATCGGCATCTGCACCAGCATCGGCAGGCAGGAGGACAGCGGATTGGTCCCGTGCTTGCGGTACAGGGCCATCATCTCCTCCTGCTGCCGCTTCTGCGACTCAGGATCCTTCTTGCCCTTGTACTTGGCCTGGAGCGCCTGGAGCTCGGGCTGCATGAGCTGCAGGCCGCGCGAGGCCCTGATCTGCCTGACGAACAGCGGCATGATGAGGATGCGCACCACGATCGTCAGGCCGATGATCGACAGCACCCAGGCCACTCCCGGCCCGTCGGGCAGGCCCAGGAGAACGAGCCCCTTGTGGATATAGACCATGACCCAGGCGACGACCACCTTGAGGGGCCACAGCAAGCTGTCCATCTGTACTCCTTGAATATGGTGCGGGTCTGGGACCCGTTGGCCGGCCAGCACCGGCCCCCCGCTCACCGGATGGTGAACCGGGCGACGTCGTGGGGATAGTGGTAGCGCCACCTGCCAACGTCAGGGACATGGTCGACACCACCGGGGCTCAGGGGATTGCAGCGCAGTAGCCGCCAGACCGAGAGGATGACCCCTTTGAGGGGTCCGTGGCGGTCCACGGCCTCAACCGCGTAGGTGGAACAGCTCGGGTAGTAGCGGCAGCAGGGCGGCAGCGCCGGGGAGATCCAGCGCCGGTAGAGGCGCACGGGCACGAGGATCGCCCGGCCCACGGCGGCGCTGATGCGGCCGCTCATCGCTTGCGACCCTGTCGGGCCAGTTCGCGGCAGCGCGCCAGCAGGAGATCGATGTCCCGCCCGAGCTCGGCGCTCGAGGCGCCCTCGGCTCCCGCCAGCCCCCGGATGACCACGCGCGACCCGGGCTCGAGCCGGGCCAGGCGGGCGGCCATGACGCCGCGGATCCTGCGCTTGACCCGGTTGCGGTGGGTGGCCAGGGGAATCTGCTTCTTGGGCACGACGACGCCGACGAGAGCCGGGGACTCATCCCCGGACTCGCCGGCGCAGTAGTGGACGACGAGCCTGCGGCTGCCGCGGCGGGCACCAGTGCGCACTGCGGTGGAGAAGTCCTCACCCCGCAGTAGCCGGTGCTCCGCGTCAAGCACCTCAGGCGGCGAGACGAGCGCGGCCCTTGCGGCGGCGCGAGGCGAGAACGGCCCGGCCGGCACGGGTGGACATGCGCTTGCGGAAGCCGTGCACCTTGGCACGACGACGGTTGTTCGGCTGATAGGTCCGCTTGCTCACGGGTGTACTCCTGCTTGGGTGATCGGAACAGCGCGTCACAAGGATCGCGGGCTGTCGCTCGCACGGCTGCCCCATGGACCGGGACCTGACTCCGCGCGAACGTCCGCACCACAATACGTTTCGCCTTCCCGCAGGGTCAAACGAATGTGACCCATGCCGGGTGAGGTCCCAGCCACGCTAGCCACGCCCCGCAGCACCCGGCAGCACGGCTCCCCATTCCTCCACGGGTTGTCCCCATCCGGTGGAGGAGCATGGGGGTATCCCTCCACAGCCGGGACGCATTGTGACCAACCCCCGCCCACAGGCCTGTGGACCTGTGGACGCAGGAACCGCTCCCACCTGCGCCATTCTTGTCATTCACAGCGGGCGACCCACTCGGCACGCTCATCGCGGGCACCGCATCCACAGTGCTGTGGACAAGGGCTCACAAGTGTCCCCAGATGTGGACAAGTCTGTGGAGAGCCTTCATCATGGATGACCCGGCCAGCGCCCGACCGAACGGTACTGTCCACACCTGTCCACATCCATTGCCCCACGAGGAGCCGATCGTGCCCGACGCCGCCAACACCCAGTGGCTCTCAGCCCTGGAGGTCCTCTCAGCCTCCGGCGAGCTGGGTCAGGGCAAGATGTCCATGATCCGCATGACCCACCTCATCGACGTCGACGGCACCCTCGTCCTGGTGGTCGGATCCGCCTTCGCCAAGGACATCGTCGAGCAGGCCCGCGGACCGATCAGCACTGCCATCGCCCAGGTGTGGGGTCAGCCCATGCCCATCGAGGTGACCATCGACACCTCCTCGGAGGCCTCCCTGCGCCCCCCCAGCCTCCAACCGCTGCCGCCCCCCGGCGCCATGGCTCCCGAGCCCATGTCCGGCCCCCCGGTCAACCTGCCCGCACCGCCCGCCCTGGGCCAGGCCCCCGACCAGACCCCCTCCTCTCCCTCGGCAGTCAGCGGTTACGGCTCCTTCCCCTCCGCCACGTCGGCCCCGCCCGTCCAGGCCCCCATCCAGGCCCAGGCCGGCGCCCTCACCGGCGCCCACCCGGGCGCCGTCCCCATGGGCGCCCCCAGCCCCGGGACGGTGGGCGAGCACACCCCGGCCCCCATGCCACCGGCAATGCCCTCGGCAGCCTCCTCTCCCTCGGCAGGTGCGCCCTCGATGCTGTCCTCAGGACTGTCCTCGGGCCTTCTGAGCCCCACGGCCGTCGACGGCGCCTCCCAGCTCAACCCGCGCTACACCTTCGACACCTACGTCACCGGCTCATCCAACCGCTTCGCCCACGCCACCGCCCTGGCGGTGGCCGAGGCCCCGGCCCGCGCCTACAACCCCCTGTTCATCTACGGGGGCTCGGGCCTGGGCAAGACCCACCTGCTGCACGCCATCGGCCACTACGCCCGGACCCTCAACCCCGGGATCCGGGTCAAGTACGTCAACTCCGAGGTCTTCGTCTCCGACTTCATCGCCTGCGTGCGCGACGGCAACCAGGACGACGGGCGCATGGAGGGCTTCAAGCGCCGCTACCGCGAGGTCGACATCCTCCTGGTCGACGACATCCAGTTCCTCCAGGGCAAGGAGTCCACCCTCGAGGAGTTCTTCCACACCTTCAACTCCCTGCACTCCTCGGGCAAGCAGGTGGTCCTGACCTCCGACCAGCCGCCCAAGGCCCTGGGAGGCCTGGACGAGCGCCTGCGCTCGCGCTTCGAGTGGGGGCTGCTCGCCGACGTCCAGCCCCCGGACCTGGAGACCCGCATCGCGATCCTCTCGCGCAAGGGCACCGCCGAGGGCCTGGACCTGCCCCTGGATGTGCTGGAGTACATCGCCTCACGGGTGACCACCAACATCCGCGAGCTGGAGGGCGCCCTCATCCGCGTGACGGCCTTCGCCTCGCTCAACAAGCAACCGGTGGACCAGACACTGGCCGAGATGGTCCTCAAGGACATCATCTCCGACCCCGAGGGCCAGGAGATCACCACCTCCCTCATCATGGCCCAGACCGCGGACTACTTCGGCATCACCATCGACGACCTGTGCTCGGCCAACCGCTCGCGCACGATCGTCTCGGCCCGGCACGTGGCGATGTACCTGTGCCGGGAGCTGACCGACCTGTCCCTGCCCAAGATCGGCCGGGAGTTCGGCGGCCGCGACCACACCACCGTCATGAGCGCGGACAAGAAGATCCGCACCCTCATGGCCGAGCGCCGCTCCACCTTCAACCAGGTCACCGAGCTGACCAGCCGCATCAAGCAGGCCGCCCAGGCGCCCCAGCCCTGAGTCCCGCCTGCCCTCATCGGGCCCGCCGACCCCGGAAGGCCGGCCGCGGGGCCCGGGCGCCGCCCCGCGGGGACGCTGTGGAGGGCACTGGGGAGCCGCGGTGGACATCCCGGGGCCCGCCTGTGGGGCACCGGCGCACCGCTGTGGAATGACATGACTGTCATTCACTGCTGTCCACTGGAGCCTCCGCCGGCCAACCGAACCACGCATATGTCGTTCCACAGCGCTCTTGGCGGGATACCGGGGCAAACCGGGCTTCTCCCCACAATCCACACGTGCTACTACTCCTACAGACCAAAGTACATGGCGCGATGAGCACCGCCGACGTAGCCGGGCGCGAAGGCCGGGTCCCGGGCGTCCTGGTGGTCCGCGCCGTGCGCGCCTCCCCGTGCGATGTGGTTTGCGACTACACTCCTGGTGTCGTGTGCGCGCTCCCACGAGCAGCGCCCATGCGAGATCCGTGATGGCCATGCGGACCATGGCCCACACCCACCACCAACGGAGGCACTCATCGTGAAGCTCAGGGTCGATCGCGACATCCTTGCCGAGGCCGTCACCTGGACCGCCCGCTCGGTGCCCGCCCGCCCGCCGGTACCCGTCCTGGCAGGGGTGCGCTTGGAGGCGACCGGTTCCACCCTCATCCTGGCCTCCTTCGACTATGAGGTCTCCGCCCACTGCGAGGTCGCCGCCGACGTCGAGGAGGAGGGCGTGGTCCTGGTCTCAGGACGCCTGCTGGCCGACATCGCCAAGGCCCTGCCTAACAAGCCGGTGGACCTGGAGCTCGACGGAACCAAGATGGCAGTGACCTGCGGATCCGCCCATTTCTCCCTGGCTGCCATGGCTGCCGATGACTACCCGGCACTGCCCGCGATGCCGCCGGTCGCCGGAACCATCGACGCCCATGACCTGGCCCAGGCGGTCGCGCAGGTCTCCATCGCCGCCTCTCGGGACGAGACCCTGCCGCTGCTGACCAGCGTGCAGATGGAGGTCGAGGGATCCTCCCTGGTGCTCATGGCCACCGACCGCTACCGCCTGGCCCTGCGGGAGATGACCTGGTCCCCGAGCCAGGAGCTGAGCACCAGCGCCCTGCTCAAGGCCCGCACCCTGTCCGATGTCGCCAAGTCGCTGACCTCCTCGGGCGAGGTCACCCTGGCCCTGACCGAGTCCTCGCAGGCCTCCAGCCTCATCGGATTCCAGGCCGGTGGGCGGCGCACCACCTCCCTGCTCACCGACGGCGACTACCCGCCCGTGCGCCGCCTCTTCCCCGAGACCACCACCATCCACGCCACCGTGGGTCGCGAGGAGCTCATCGCAGCAGTACGGCGCGTGAGCCTGGTGGCGGACCGCTCCACCCCCATCCACATGAGCTTCACCGAGGGCAGCCTCGAGCTCGACGCCGGTCAGGGCGACGACGCCCAGGCCTCCGAGCAGCTCGTCGCCCATCTCGACGGTGAGGACATCACCACCGCCTTCAACCCCACCTACCTGGTCGACGGCCTGGGCGCCCTGACCCAGCCCTACGTGAGGTTCGACTTCACCCACGCCTCCAAGCCGGCCGTGCTCACCGGGGTGGAGTCCATCGGCGGGCAGGAGGATGAGAGCTTCCGCTACCTCATCATGCCCATCCGCTTCGGGGCCTGAGCGCAGCCCTGGCCGACCCGGGTCCCCTGCGTGTTCGTCTCCGACCTGTCGCTGGACGACTTCCGCTCCTACCGCAGGCTCGTGCTGTCCCTGGAGGCGGGCCCCACGGCCTTCATCGGGGCCAATGGCCAGGGCAAGACGAACCTGGTGGAGGCCATCGCCTACCTGGCGACCCTGTCCTCTCACCGGGTGGGCGCCGACACCGCCCTGGTGCGCCGAGCCCGGCCCGGTGAGCCCCAGCCCGCCGGGGCGGTGGTGCGCGCCAAGACCATCCACGGGCAGCGGCCCACCGTCGTCGAGATCGAGATCATCGCGGGCCGGGCCAATCGCGCCCGCCTCAACCGCGGATCCTGTCGCCCCCGGGACCTGGTGGGAGTGCTGCGCACCGTCGTCTTCGCCCCCGAGGACCTGGCGCTGGTGCGCGAGGAGCCCGGCCTGCGACGTCGCTTCCTGGACGATCTGGCGGTGATGATGCGCCCCGGCCTGGCCGCCGTGCGCGCCGAGCACGACAAGATCCTGGCCCAGCGGGCCAGCCTGCTGAAGTCCGCCCGCGCCTCGCGCTCCTCGGGGGCCGCGAGGTCCTCCATGCTCTCGACCCTGGAGGTCTGGGACGCCCAGCTCGCCGCGGCCGCCTCCCGCCTCATCGCCGCACGGATCGAGGTGCTCTCGCGGCTGCGCCCCTGGGTCGAGGCCGCCTACGAGGAGGTCTCGCAGGTCTCGGGGCACGCCTCCGGCGCTCAGCTGGCCTACCGCTCCAGCCTGCTCATCCACGACGGCGCCCCGGAGCCCGACCCGCGCGATGAGCAGGCCTGGTGCCAGGGCGAGGCGGGGCTCGCCGACGCGGCGGCCACCGCCGCCCGCCTTGAGGCGGCCATGAGCGCCCTCCACACCCGGGAGATCGAGCGCGGTGCCAACCTGGTGGGTGCGCACCGCGACGACCTCGCCCTGTTCCTGGGGGGACTGCCGGCGCGGGGCTTCGCCTCGCACGGTGAGCAGTGGTCCCTGGCCCTGGCCCTGCGGCTGGCCTCCTACAACATGCTGCGTCACGACCTGGAGGCCTACGGCGGAGACGGCGAGCCCGTGCTCATCCTCGACGACGTCTTCGCCTCCCTGGATCAGCGCCGTCGGCGGGCCCTGGCCACCATGGTCAGCGGCGCCCAGCAGGTGCTGTTGACCGCCGCCGTCGACCAGGACGTGCCCGAGGAGCTCAGCGGGGCGCGATTCCGTGTTGAGGGCGGGGAGGTGACCCGTGGCTGAGGCATCGCGGGGAGCCGGCGAGCCCCAGCGGGCCGAGGGTGCGGCCCGGTGGGACTGGTCGGTGGACCAGCAGGTCGATGCGCTGGCTGAGCGGACCCTGGTGCGCGCCCAGCGCCTCGCCTGGGAGTCCGGTCAGGGGCGCGCCCCCTCCCGGCGCGGAGCGGAGCAGGACGCCGGGGCCCCCGCGCCCTGGGACCAGCGGCGCGAGCGTGCCCGGGCCCTGGGTGAGGATGAGGAGGATCCCCATGATCGCGGTCCGGGACTGCCCCGTGGGCGGGACCGGCCCGGGCCCACGCGCTTCGACCCGCGCACCGGCCAGCGCGAGCTGGGCCGCATGGTGGAGGACCGGGGCTGGGGCGGCAAGCTGGCCGCCGCCTCGGTGGTGGCCAGGTGGGAGGAGATCGTGGGGCCTCAGATCGCCGAGCACTGCACCGTCGAGTCCTTCGAGGCCGGACGCATCACTCTGCGCGCCTCCTCCTCCAGCTGGGCCCAGCAGCTGCGCCTCATCCAGCCCTCACTGGAGGCCACGGTGGCCCAGGCCATGCGCGGGGCTCCCGGTGCCCCCCGGGTGGCCGGCGCCGCGGGCAGTCGGCCGATCGAGATGCGCATCCTGGGCCCTGCCGGCCCCTCCTGGAAGCGCCGCGGGGTGGGCCTTCGCGGTGCGCGCGGGCCGCGAGACACCTATGGGTGAGGTCCGCCCGAGAGGAAGACCCTGGCGGCCCGGGTGCTGGCGTGGGTGGCGGAGCGCCCCGCGCCGTCGTCGAGCATGACGATCCCCCATCGGCGCCGAGACTTGGGATCAACCCGGGACAATTGTGATGGGGGCGTGATCAGGGTGATGACGGGCACGTCCCCGCGGGGCGCGATCGGGCGGCGATGAGGCCTGACTAGGCTAGAATGCGTTGAAACCGCCCATGGTGCGCTCAGGACCGTCCGACAGTACCCACCTACACGAGAGCGAGATCCCTCCCAGGACCGGCGCGAGAGGACGCCCTACGGGGACATCGGACCACACAGGATCGGCTGAGGGCCTTCGCGGGGCCATGACGCACACGAACGAGGAGCAACTGACACGTGTCTGACCAGGACGCCACTGCGGCCAACGACTACGGAGCCTCGGACATCACCGTCCTGGAAGGGCTGGAGGCGGTGCGCAAGCGCCCCGGCATGTACATCGGCTCCACCGGTGAGCGCGGGCTCCACCACCTCGTCTACGAGGTGGTCGACAACTCGGTGGATGAGGCCCTGGCCGGCTACTGCGACCACATCATGGTCACGCTCCTGGACGACGGGGGCGTGCGCGTGGTCGACAACGGCCGCGGCATCCCGGTCGATGAGCATCCCACCGAGAAGCGCCCCACCGTCGAGGTCGTCATGACGATCCTGCACGCCGGGGGCAAGTTCGGCGGTGGCGGCTACGCCGTCTCCGGGGGCCTGCACGGCGTGGGCATCTCCGTGGTCAACGCCCTGTCCACCCGGGTGGACACCGAGGTGCGGCGCCAGGGCCACGTCTGGCGCATGTCCTTCGCCCAGGGCGGCAAGCCGGTCACCGAGCTGGTCAAGGGCGAGCAGACCGATGAGACCGGCACCACCCAGACCTTCTACCCCGACTCCTCGATCTTCGAGACGGTCGACTTCGACTACGAGACCCTGCGCCGTCGCTTCCAGCAGATGGCCTTCCTCAACAAGGGCCTGCGCATCACCCTGACCGACGAGCGCGCCGGGGTGCAGGACGCCGGTGACGAGATCACCGGGGACGAGGCAGGGCCGGCCGACGACCCGGTGGTGGGCCACCGCCAGGTCAGCTACTGCTACGAGCACGGCCTGCGCGATTACGTGGAGTTCCTCAACAAGTCCAAGAAGAGCGAGCTCATCCACCCCGAGATCATCGACTTCGAGGCCGAGCAGGCCCTGGATGAGACCCACGGCATCAGCCTGGAGATCGCGATGCAGTGGACCAGCGCCTACTCCGAGTCGGTCCACACCTACGCCAACACCATCAACACCACCGAGGGCGGCACCCACGAGGAGGGCTTCCGCACGGCCCTGACCACCCTGGTCAACAAGTACGCCCGCGACAAGGGCCTGCTCAAGGACAGGGACGACAACCTCACCGGCGACGACATCCGCGAGGGGCTGACCGCCGTCATCTCCGTCAAGCTCTCCGAGCCGCAGTTCGAGGGCCAGACCAAGACCAAGCTCGGCAACACCGAGGCGCGCACCTTCGTCCAGCAGACCGTCTACTCCCAGCTGGGCGACTGGCTGGACTCCCACCCCGCGGATGCCAAGGCGGTCATCAACAAGGCCACCCAGGCCGCCGCCGCCCGCCTGGCCGCCCGCAAGGCCCGTGAGGCCACCCGCCGCAAGGGCGTGCTGGAGTCGGCCTCCATGCCCGGCAAGCTGCGTGACTGCTCCTCGCGTGTGGCCGAGGACTGCGAGATCTTCATCGTCGAGGGCGACTCCGCCGGCGGCTCGGCCGTGGGCGGGCGCGACCCCGAGCACCAGGCGATCATGCCGATCCGCGGCAAGATCCTCAACGTGGAGAAGGCGCGCCTGGACCGGGCCCTGTCCTCGGACACGATCCGCTCCCTCATCACCGCCTTTGGCACCGGCATCGGTGAGGACTTCGACCTGTCCAAGCTGCGCTACGGCAAGATCGTCATCATGGCCGATGCCGACGTCGACGGCCAGCACATCGCCACCCTCCTGCTGACCCTCCTGTTCCGCTACATGCGGCCGCTGGTGGAGAACGGGCACATCTACATCGCCATGCCGCCCCTGTACCGCCTCAAGTGGTCCAACAGCGAGCACGAGTTCGCCTACTCCGACGCCGAGCGGGACAAGCTGCTCAGGGCCGGGACCGAGGCCGGGCGCCGCCTGCCCAAGGACGGCGGGATCCAGCGCTACAAGGGGCTGGGCGAGATGAACGACCACGAGCTGTGGGAGACCACCATGGACCCCACCACCCGCATCCTCAAGCAGGTCACCCTCGATGAGGCCGCCGACGCCGACGAGACCTTCTCCATCCTCATGGGCGACGACGTCGAGCAGCGCCGCTCCTTCATCCAGCGCAACGCCTCCGACGTGCGCTTCCTGGACATCTGAGTGACTGAGCGACCCCGAGCAGCCCTGCGCAATCTTGAGCACGAAGGAAGACTGTGAGCGACGACGTTGAACAGATCATCGGCAACGAGGGCCTGACCGATGTGGTGGCCCCCGAGCGCATCCAGCCGGTGGACCTCCAGATGGAGATGCAGCGCTCCTACCTCGACTACGCCATGAGTGTCATCGTCGGGCGCGCCCTGCCCGACGTGCGCGACGGCCTCAAGCCGGTCCACCGCCGCGTCCTGTACGCCATGTACGACGGCGGCTACCGGCCCAGTGCCTCCTTCTCCAAGTCCTCGCGCATCGTCGGGGACGTCATGGGCAACTACCACCCCCACGGCGATGTCGCCATCTACGACGCCCTGGCCCGACTGGTCCAGTGGTGGTCCCTGCGCTACCCGCTGGTGGCCGGGCAGGGCAACTTCGGCACCCCCGGCAACCTGGGCCCGGCGGCCCCGCGGTATACCGAGTGCAAGATGGCGCCCCTGGCCATGGAGATGGTCCGGGACATCGACGAGGACAGCGTCGACTTCCAGGACAACTACGACGGGAAGAACCAGGAGCCGGTCATCCTGCCGGCCCGCTTCCCCAATCTCCTGGTCAACGGCTCGGAGGGCATCGCGGTGGGCATGGCCACCCGCATCCCGCCGCACAACCTGCGCGAGGTCGCCAACGGCGTGCAGTGGTACCTGGAGAACCCCGAGGCCTCCCGCGAGGAGCTCCTGGAGGCCCTTATCGAGCGGATCCCCGGGCCGGACTTCCCCACGGGGGCCACCATCCTGGGGCGTCGCGGTATTGAGGACGCCTACCGCACAGGGCGGGGATCGATCACCCAGCGCGCGGTGGTCAATGTCGAGGAGATCCAGGGGCGCCAGTGCCTGGTGGTCACCGAGCTTCCCTACCAGGTCAATCCCGACAACCTGGCCGACAAGATCGCCCAGCTCGTGCGCGATGGGCAGGTCACCGGCATCGCCGATATCCGGGATGAGACCTCCGGGCGCACCGGCCAGAGGCTGGTCATCGTCCTCAAGCGCGACGCCGTGGCCAAGGTGGTGCTCAACAACCTCTACAAGCGCACCCAGCTGCAGGACAACTTCCCCGCCAACATGCTGGCGCTGGTCGACGGTGTGCCGCGCACTCTGAGCCTGGACGGCTTCGTGCGCCACTGGGTGTCCCACCAGATCGATGTCATCGTGCGACGCTCCCGCTTCCGCCTGCGCAAGGCCGAGGAGCGCCTCCACATCCTCGAGGGCCTGCTCAAGGCCATCGATGCGCTGGACGCCGTCATCGCCCTCATCCGCAGGTCCCCCACCACCGAGGAGGCCCGCAGCGGCCTTATGGGCCTGCTTGATGTCGATGAGGCCCAGGCCGAGGCCATCCTCTCCCTCCAGCTGCGGCGCCTGGCCGCCCTGGAGAGGTTGAAGATTCAGCAGGAATCGGAGGAGCTGCGCGAGCGCGTGGCCGACCTGCGCGACATCATCGCCAGCCCCGAGCGCCAGCGCGGCATCGTCTCCACCGAGCTGGCGGAGATCGTCGAGAAGTTCGGGGATGAGCGCCGCACCCGGATCGTTCCCTTCGACGGCGAGATGAGCATGGAGGACCTCATCCCCGAGGAGGACGTGGTGGTGACCATCACCCGCTCGGGCTACGCCAAGCGCACCCGCACCGACTCCTACCGCTCCCAGCACCGGGGCGGCAAGGGCATCCGGGGCGCCGCCCTGCGCGAGGACGACGTCGTCGACCACTTCTTCGTCACCACCACCCACCGCTGGCTGCTGTTCTTCACCAACCTGGGCCGCGTCTACCGGGCCAAGGCCTATGAGCTGCCCGAGGGCGGCCGCGACTCCAAGGGCCAGCACGTGGCCAACCTCCTGGCCTTCCAGCCCGGTGAGCAGATCGCCCAGGTGATGGAGCTCCAGGACTACGACCAGGCCGACTACCTGGTGCTGGCCACGCGGCGCGGACTGGTGAAGAAGACCCGCCTGAGCGACTACAACTCCAATCGCTCCGGCGGCGTCATCGCCATCAACCTGCGCCAGGACGCGCAGGGAAACCCCGATGAGCTGGTCTCGGCCGCGCTGCTGAGCGAGGGCCAGGACCTGCTCCTGGTCTCCCGTCACGGCCAGTCCCTGCGCTTCCACGCCGATGATGAGACCCTGCGGCCCACCGGTCGCGCCACCAGCGGCGTCACCGGCATGCGCTTCCGGGAGGGGGACTCGCTGCTGGCCATGGACGTGGTCGACCCCACCTGGCAGGAGGCCGATCTGTTCGTGGTCACCGAGGGCGGCTACGCCAAGCGCACGAATGTGGTCGACTACCCCATCAAGGGCCGTGGCGGGCTGGGGGTCAAGGTCGCCAATCTGGTGGAGTCCCGCGGCGACCTCGTGGGCGCCCTCATGGTCACGGGCAAGGACGAGGTCCTGTGCATCATGGCCTCGGGCAAGGTGGTGCGCTCGGCCGTTGCCGAGGTCTCGCGCACCGGCCGGGCCACGCAGGGAGTGACCTTCGCCAAGCCCGATGAGGGCGATCACATCATCGCGGTGGCCCGCAATGCCGAGCGGGAGCTGGTGGAGGACCGCACCACCGGTCAAGCCGCTGAGGCCCAGGAGGCGGGGTCGGTTGGGGGTACACCGCAGGAGGCGGCGCAGGAGCCGGAGGAGACCGGGCCCTCTGACGTCTCGCAGGAGAGTGCGGTAGCGTTGGTCGCCGAGGAGAGTGAGGTCGAGGCATGAGCCAACCGTTGTCCATCCCGCCCAGCGGCGGGACGTCCCAGCAGTCTGGGTCCTCCGAGTCCATCGCGGACGCGGTCGGCTCGGGGACGGGCCAGGTCAAGAAGCCCAAGAAGACCATTGCCGGCCCCAGGCGGGTGCGCCTGGCGCTGACCCGCATCGATCCCTGGTCGGTGATGAAGGCGGCCTTCCTGCTCAGCTTCGCCGCGGGGATCATGATGATCGTGGCCACCGCCTTCGTGTGGTTCATGCTCGACGCCATGCACGTCTTCTCCAACATCGAGGGCCTGGTGGGCAAGGTCGCCGGTGAGGAGTCCAACGCCTTCAAGGCGCTGGTGGCCTACCTGGCGCTGCCGCAGGCCATGGCGATGGCGACGATCATCGCGGTGGTCAACATCGTGCTCATGACGGCGCTGACGACGATCGGTGCCTTCCTCTACAACATCACGGCCACTCTTGTCGGTGGGATTCATCTCACGCTGGCGGACGAGTAGTGGATTTGGCCAACGGGGAGGGTGTGGGATAGTCTCCTCTGGTCGCAAGGGCCTATAGCTCAGTTGGTTAGAGCGCATCCCTGATAAGGATGAGGTCGCTGGTTCGAGTCCAGCTAGGCCCACCGCCCGCGGTGACACGGTAGGAGGTTTCATGCGGAACCGGATGGTCGTGACAGCCGCGGTTTTCTCATTCCTGGCCGCGACCGGCTATGCCGCGTGGCTGAGGTTTGAGGCGGCCCGCATGGAGCGGGCGGCCTGGGCTGAGGTCACCGATCCGGTGGACTGAGGCCCGGCTCCCTCCGGGGAACCCCTCGGGGCCATGGCGCAATTGGTAGCGCACCTGCTTTGCAAGCAGGGGGTTACGGGTTCGAGTCCCGTTGGCTCCACCATGAAGGCGCTGGAAGAGGAGTGCGCCTGGCTCATCGGCTCATTATTTCTCGCTGGCCTATCCGCGTTTCGCTGGGTGACCCGCATTCTGCTGAACCACACAGCGTCATTTGAGCCAGCGTGATGCGAGTGACCCAGCGACAACCGAGTCAGCCAGCGGGCCGTTGCGGGATAGGCGCCATGGTAGGAGCTCGGGGAGAGGGGGCCAACCCGCTGGAGGCCCAGGCTGAGGTGGCGGCGGCCCCGCTACTCTACGGGGCCTTGCCTCCGGTCCTCGGATCCCTGCCGGCCCTCGGATTCCGCAGAGGCGAGGCATAGCACCGCAAGGACTATGGCTGACATTAAACCAAGCCGTTTGGTCGCGATCGCGGGGCGCCGCTGTCCTTCGGGGCAATTGCAAGGATTCATCTGATCTACGGCCCCGGAGTGGCGGTTTTCTTTAATTCTGGCCATAAGCAGAGAAAAGGGACGGAGGTAGAGGGCGACGGCGTACCTCCAACCCCGGGTGCCGAGAATTTCCTCTCGGAAAGGGAAACTCGGATGAATCGTATCGCCTTCTCACTGGCCGTCCTGGCCGTCATCACCTCCATTGGCGGCATCCTGCGCGTCACCACCCAGTCGTCGGTGGGCACCTCCTCATACGTCATCACCTGGAGCCTGTGGGGCATCAGCCTCGCGATCGGCATCGTTGCCTTAGGTATCGCCATCGCACGGCGCTGAGGCGACGGCCCGATGGCCACGCAGCCATGGCCTGCCACCGCAGTTGACGGGCGGCCCCGCTCTCGCGGACTGCCGCGGACGCCAGTGCCAGGGCCCTGGAGCGATGACCGCCTGGCGCCGCGGTGCCGGGCGATCGCGTGATCCCGGCCTCAGCGCTGCTGTGGCGGGGCGTAGGAGAGCCGGTCGAAGATCAGCACGCTCTGCGTGATCAGGCCATTGGTGACGGTGAAGAGCTCTGCGGCCGGTGCCGTGGAGGTGACAGCCGTCTGCGGGTAGTAGAACAGCGCCACGCGCTGCCCATCGGTGAATCCTGCGATCTCGCCGACACCGGTGAGCCTGGGGGCGAAGCCGCCGATGAACTCCCGGTAGGCCTCCTTGCCCTCAAGGTCGATGCCCGGGGCTCGACAGGTGATCGCGTCATCCACGCAGCTCATCGCGCCCTCGATATCCCCGCCCGTCCAGGCGCGGTGGTACCTGCGGACGACCTCGTAGGCGGTGCTGGTCTCGGGACTGTGGGACATGTGCCTCTCCTCTGCTTGCTGCGGTCTGCGGTGTGCGGCGGTGTGCTCATCCCGGTCCGCCAGCGGCTGCCAGCGATCAGGCCCCGGATCGTCTCCTGCTCCGGCGATCGCCAGGCGCGGCAGGAAGTTCGCCCACCCGTCGGCGTGACCGCGCAGCTGCGTCTCGGGCAGGTCGCAGTGGCGAAGATCCACCCTCGTGCCACCCTCGATCGCGGTGAGGCGGAACTCGACCCGTGAGGCTCCCGGGGCCAGCACCCCACTGCCGGCGAAGCCCCAGGAGACCACCACCAGGTGTGGGCGCTCGACACGCAGGTACTCGCCCCGAACGGGATACCCTGCGATATCGACCGCGAACCTGCCCCCGGGTGTGGGGTCGGGATCGGCGTACTGGCCCATCCACGCCGTTATGCCCTCACGGGTGGTCAGGTACTCGAAGACCGCCTCGGGCGGGGCGCCGATCTCGATGGAGTCGCGGAACTCAGCCACGGCCCACCTCCTCCGAAGCGGCCTCAGGAGCGGCTCCACTGTCGACCCCTGACTCCACCGCGGCCTTGAGATCGGCCAGCCGGTCCGGCCAGAAGTCGTCGAGGTAGGAGCGCACCGCTGCCAGGCCATCGGTCCTGACGGCGAACAGGTGGCGTGTGCCCTGCCTGCTCTCCACCGTGAGCCCGGCTCTGCGCAGCACCCGCAGGTGGTGGGAGGTCGTCTGCTGCGACAGGCCGAGCTCCTCGGCAATCGATCCCACCGCCTGCGGGGACGAGCGGATGACCTGCAGGATCGCACGCCGATTCCCATCGGCCAGCGCCCGCAGTGCGAGATCAACGTCCTGTGCCGCCTCAGCGCCCACTGGAAGCCCTCCCCTCCATAGGATCATCACCACAATAGCACAAGCTAACGTTTGTACATACCGTTGTAAGTGGATTGTCATCGCTGCTACCCCAGGATCCAGGCCAGCGATTGACTGGGCTCGCTCGGGGAACCGAGATGAATGCATGAGGGGATCGCGGCCCCCGCTGCCCCGCCCATCTCCATCCCCTGACCTCTGGAGCCCCGCGTGAGTCCATTGCCGTCAAGGAAGCGCGGCAGGCACCGGGTCAGTAAGGTTGACCTCATTCACGCTAGTGTGAGGAGATGACGCCATGACCAGCCCCTGGGAGATCTACGACGCCCTCATCGAGGCCCTGCCCGACGACGTCGCCGTCACCGCGGTGGGCCAGGGGCAGCGCTGGACTCGGGTGCTCAACTCCGCCGGCTCGGTGGGCTCGGCGTGGACCATGGATGTCCGCAGCCGCCCCGCCATCGCCGCCCTGCCCCTGGAGGGCCGCCCCCTGCGCGACGTCGCCGCCCTGGTGAAGTCCTGGAACCTCGCCGAGGCCAGCATCGGGCAGGCCGCCATCAACTCCTGGTACTCCGCACCGGCCACAGCCGCTGACAACGGCTTCGTCCCCACCGGTGAGGGCCTGACCTGGGCCCAGGTATTCGACCCCTACCGCGAGGAGATCATCGGCAAGCGGGTCGCCGTCGTCGGTCACTTTCCCTTCGCCGACAAGGCCCTGGCGGGAGCCGGCGAGTACATCTGCCTGGAGCGCATCCTCCACCCCGGCGACTACCCGGACACCGCCTGCGAGTACCTGCTGCCGCAGTGCGACATCGTCTTCATCTCCTCCTCCAGCTTCGTCAATAAGACCGCGCCGCGCCTCATTGCCCTGGCCGAGTCGGCGCACACAGTGCTGGTGGGTCCCTCCACGCCGCTGCACCCCCTGCTCCTCGACGCCGGGGTGGACACCATCACCGGATTCATCGCGGAGCCCGCCCCCGTGGGGCCCGAGGCCTTCAATCGGCTGGTGGCCGCCGGCGACATCGGCCCGGGCTACCGCGTCCACCAGCACCGGGGCTGAGAAGCGCCGTGGGAGGCAGGCGATCAGCCCGCGGCTGCCGGGCGAGGACTGCCCTGGCGCGCCTACTGGCCGCGCAGGACGGCCAGATCGATCTTGGTCATGGTCATGAGTGCGGCATACTGCTGGGGGCTGAGCGTGGAGAGCTCGGCGGGCGAGGGCACCACCTGCCAGCTCACTCCGAAGCCATCCTGGCACCAGCCGCAGCGCTCCGCCTCGGGCACCGCCGAGAGCCTCTCCCAGTAGTAGTCGATCTCCTCCTGGGTCTCGGCGCGGACCATGAGTGAGCTGCCCGGGGTGAAGTCGAAGGGCATCGACTCACTGGAGTCCATTGCCGTCGCCCACTGCCCGCCCAACTCGGCATCGGAGAACAGGACCAGGGCCTCATTGTCGGGGTAGAACTCGCGCCTGCCCAGCGCAGAGTTCGGGAAGACCTCCAGGTAGTAGTCCATCGCCTCACGAGCCCCCCGCGAGCCGGGGCCGAACAGCAGGCTGGGGAGGATGAAGGGGCGCGGCTCGCCCTGCGGGTCGGTGAGGATCACCTGCCAGTTGATGCCGTAGCGGTCCTCCACCCAGCCGTAGCACGGGGAGAACGGGTAGGAGTCCAGCGGCATGCGCACCTCCCCGCCATCCGAGAGCGCCTCCCAGAGACGCCGCGTGGCCCCGGGCGCCTCCGGGATCACGCTCGGATCGAGGTTGACCATGAGGCTGATGCTGGGCGTGGGGCGCAGCTCGGGGCCGGCATTGATGAGGCCCACCTCGATGCCATCGAAGGA
Source organism: Actinomyces capricornis (assembly GCF_019974135.1). Taxonomy (NCBI): domain Bacteria; kingdom Bacillati; phylum Actinomycetota; class Actinomycetes; order Actinomycetales; family Actinomycetaceae; genus Actinomyces; species Actinomyces capricornis. The sequence goes on along the minus strand of NZ_AP025017.1, from coordinate 1,374,454 downwards.
CAGGACGGCAGCCAGCGTCTTGCCGGCCATGGCTGCGGCCTGCGGGGGCGCCTCCGGCGGGATCTCGGAGGGGTAGCTGGAGCGGTGGACGACGCTCACCTGAGAGCCGATGGCGCCGAAGGCCTCCATGTAGAAGGTGATGGCCTGATCCGCCGTGCCCTGCATCCAGAAATATGGTGTGATGAGCTGCATATCGTGATGCTACAGCACCTGCCACTCTCCCATGGAGGCCGGATCCCGGTCAGGGCAGGTGAATGGGCGTCGGCCGGGGCACCGAGGACGCCTCGACTCACAGCTGGACCCGATCCGGATGGGAGCCCGTGCGCAGCCCCCGGTCCAGGGCGTCGATCGCCCCCATCTGGGCCTCATCGAGCCCGAAGCCGAAGACGTCGGCATTGGCCGCCAGGCGCTGGGCATGCGTGGACTTGGGGATGACCACCAGGCCGTGCTGGAGGTGCCAGCGGATGATCACCTGCGCCGGGCTGACCCCCAGGTCGTGGGCGATCCCCACCAGCACCGGCTCATCGAGCAGCCTGCCCCGCCCCAGCGGCGACCACGACTGGGTGACCACGCCCAGCTCCTCATGCATCTGCCGGAGCTCGCGCTGGATCAGCCAGGGGTGGAGCTCGATCTGATTGACCGCAGGGACGACCCCGGTGGCCTCCACGATCCGATCCAGGTGCGCGGGCTGGAAGTTCGAGACCCCGATGGCCCGTGCCCCTCCGCCCTCCAGGATCTCGATCATGGCCTGCCAGGTCTCCACCAGATCGATCCCGGGGCTCTGGGCCAGGGGCCAGTGCACGAGGAAGAGGTCGAGCACCTCCAGGCCCAGGGCCTGCCGGGTCTCCTCGAAGGCACGCAGCGCGTCCTGGCGACGGTGGTAGGGGTTGTTGAGCTTGGAGGTCACGAAGACCTCCCCGCGCTTCAGGCCGCTGGCCGCCAGGGCCCGCCCCACACCGGCCTCATTGCCGTACATCTGGGCGGTATCGATATGCCGGTACCCCAGGTCCAGGCCCTGGGCCACGACGCGCTCCGCCTCGCCGTCGTCGATCTTGTAGGTGCCCAGCCCCAGCTGGGGAATGGTCACCCCGGACTGCGAGGTGCCGTGCGTCAGGGCGATGGCGGATGCGGGCAGTGCGCTCATGGCCCCAGGCTACCCAGGCCCACCGCCCACAGGCAGGCCGACGGCGCCCCGTCTGGTGCGGGACGCCGTCGGATCAGCGATGCCTCTTAGAGCCCGGAGCGGGGTCGGCGCTCATACCGGAGTCGATCAGCGCAAAGACGTCAGCACAGATACGACACCGCCGAACGGCCAGCCAGCCCCTGAAGAGTCCTACTCCCCGGGGGCGGGCGCCGGGGCCGGGTCCTCAACCGGGGTCAGGCCGTACTCGGCCTCCTCGGTGGAGTCGGCCCAGTATTCCTCGGCCCAGGGGTCCTCGACCGGCTGGCTGCGACGGTAGGCGACATAGGCCGCGCCGGCGGCCACGCCGGCAACGGCGAGCCAGCCCAGGGTCTTCAGGACGCGGTGCTTCTTCTTCACGGGAACCTCCAATGCGGCGGACTTTGCGGCGACGGCGGCGCGCTGGGCGCGCTCGGTCAGAGTACCGTCCGTGGTGGCCGCGGCCTGGGCGGCAATAGCGGCGCGCTGAGCGCGGGGGAGGTAGTCGTCCACCACGCGCGTGCGGGCCTCCCCGACCACCGGCTCCAGGCGCACCTGGGCGTCCTTGGCGGCGCGGGTGACCTCCTCACGGGCACGGGTGACATGCGGGGCCAGCCACACGGCGGCGCGCTCCGCCTGGTCGGCAACGGTCTCAGCGAAGGAAGCGGCCCCCTGGCGCAACTGATCGGTATCGATCTTGTCAAGGGTCTTGCAGCACGTCATGGGTCTCTCCCTGGTCTGGACGGACGAGGTTGTCTCGGCGTCTATCGTCGCACTCCTGGGGCACGGCGCATAGTCAGGGAGGGCGCCGTTTTGCCTGGGGTGAACAGTCCTGCACACGGTGCCCGGCTCCACTGATGAGCCCGGAGGCATGCGACCATGGCACCTATGGAAGCGACACTTCACACCAGCCTCGGCGACATCCGGTTAGAGCTCTACCCCGAGCAGGCACCTGAGACGGTCTCCAACTTCGTGGGCCTGGCGACCGGCGAGAAGGCGTGGATTGATCCGCGTTCCGGCGAGGAGACCCACGCCCCGCTCTACGACAACGTCATCTTCCACCGGGTGATCAAGGGCTTCATGATCCAGGGCGGCGACCCCCTGGGCACCGGCACCGGCGGCCCCGGCTACGTCTTCGACGACGAGATCGACCCCTCCCTGAACTTCGCCGCACCCTATGTGCTGGCCATGGCCAATGCCGGCCGCCGCCTGGGCAAGGGGACCAACGGCTCCCAGTTCTTCATCACCACGGGCCCCACCGAGTGGCTCCAGGGCAAGCACACGATCTTCGGGGCCGTCACCGATGAGCCCTCCCGGCAGGTCGTGGACGCCATCGCCGCGGTCTCCACCGATCCGCGAGACCGCCCCCTGGAGGATGTCACCATCACCTCCGTGACCGTCACGCAGTGACCTCAGCCCCCGCTGCCTCCTGCGGCGCCGCCAGGACCGGCTCCTGGCGGCGCCGTCGCCTATCCACGGCCGGGGGCCCCGGTGCGGCGCCGAGCGCACCGCCGCCCCCGTCCGCCCCCCTCTGAGGCCGCCGGGCACCGACCGGCGCCGCCTTACCGCTTGCGAACAGGACCGTCCCATGACCGAACCGAACCAGCCCACCAGTCCCTCGCCGGATGCGGATGGGGCGCCGGTGTGCCCGCGCCATCCCGGCACCGTGGCCTACGTGCGCTGCCAGCGCTGCGAGCGGCCCACCTGCCCCGCATGCCAGGTGCCCGGCGCCGTGGGCATCCACTGCGTGGACTGCGCCCGCAGGGCCTCCGGCCAGCGGCGGGGCGTGCGCACCGTCCTGGGCGGCAGGCCGGTGGCCGACGCCCTGGTCACCAAGAGCCTCATCGGCGCCTGTCTGCTGGTCCACGCCGTCCAGTTCGTCCTGCCCTCCTTGAGCCTCACTCTCGGATTCGCACCGGTGGTGGCCATGGCCGAGCCCTGGCGCTTCGTGACCACCGCCCTCCTCCACGCCAGTGTCATGCACCTGGCCTTCAACATGTGGGCCCTGTGGGTGCTGGGCAACGCCCTGGAGCCCCTGCTGGGACGCTGGCGCTTCGCGGCGCTGTGCCTGCTCAGCGCCCTGGGGGGCTCGACGGCGATCTACTGGCTGGCCTCACCCGGCTCCCCGTCGTGGTGGACGCTCACCGTGGGGGCCTCGGGCGCGGTCTTCGGGCTCTTCGCCACGATGTTCCTCATCCAGCGGCGCTTCGGGCGCGACACCACCCAGATCGTCATGCTGCTCGTGCTCAACGCGGTCATCTCAGTGGTGGGGGCGAATATCTCCTGGCAGGGCCACCTGGGTGGCCTACTCGCCGGCGGCGCCCTCGCCGCGGTCTACGCCTGGGCCCCCCGCAACCGGCGTCAGGCCGTGGGCCTCATGGGGACCGCGGGCCTGGGCCTGCTGCTCCTGGCGCTCATCGCGCTCAGAGCCCTCCTGGTCTGAGTCGTCCATCTCGATGGCGGGTCTCAGTGGCCCGTCCGGGCGGCGAGGCCAGTGCTCGTCGGATGCTCTTCGGCCGTCGATACCCCTCCCGGGGCGTCGGCGGCCGATCAGCAATCTGTCAGGACACTGCAAGGTAGTGATAGGGAATCACACGGCTGTGCTTCATCCACATCTGTGGACACAGGTGTGGAAACACATGGCTGTAGTTTTCCACAGGCCTGTCCACACATGGGGAAAGTCCTTGTTGGTGGTGGGGACGCTGCTTTCCACCAATCCACAGTGGACTGTGGCCGGAGCCGGGGCTGCAGGCCCGCATTGCCTGGCGGTCCCGGCGCTGGTCCCCAACGCTCATCCGAATGACAACTGACCGGGCAGGACGGTGCGTCTCGTGGCGTCTGCGGGCGCGACAGAGGGGCGGCAGCGCAGTCGGACCTGCAGGAGGGCGTGTCGGAGGGCGTGCAGAGACAAGAAGGACCCCCGGTGAGCCCGGGGGTCCTTCAGAAGGCGGCAGGAGGGGTGCGGCGGCACGGGTGGGGGCGGTCAAGCCCCTACTTCCAGCGCAGCAGCCCCAGGAAGCCGATCATGAGGATGGCGAAGCCGAGGTAGAGGTTGCCGTTGATCAGCCAGTCCGTGCTGTGGTTCTCCACGAAGTAGGGGATGGGGTAGCGGCCCTGGAACAGGTAGGTGGTCACTACCCACAAAAGGCCGAAGAGCAGCATGCCCACCACGGTCGGGGCGTACCAGCGCGGGGAGGAGGTGTCCTTGACCTTGGTCGGGACACGCGAGACGCGATTGGCCGCGGCGCGTGACTCCTCCTCGCGCGCCTTGGCGGCCTTGGCGGGGTTGCCCGAGCGCTTGGCACGAGAGGACGTCCGCGCCGAGGTCTTGTCCTCGCTCCCCTTCCGGAGCTTCTTCTTCAGGTTCACCTGGATCTCCTTGCTGGCGATCACTGTGGAAGCAGGCTTGCTGCCCTTAACATATCGAAGACCAAGCCTAGAACAAATCTTGGCGTTTCCTGGGTGTGCCTTCTGTGATTCGTCCGCCACTGTGGCGTGATGGGCTCCAGAGGTCGACGCCGTAGACTGGCCGGGCCAGTGAGCGTCGAGACTCGGAAGAGGTCTGATGGCCAGGAACGTTCCTGTACGACACCGCGCCGGCCCAAGGAGGCGGAGCGGGGGCAATCGCGCCGTCAACGCGCTGCTGACAGGCGTTGGCGAGATCCTGATCACCTCCGGTCTGGTGGTGGCGCTCTTCCTGGTCTGGCAGTTGTGGTGGACGGGCCTGGACGCCACGGCCAGCGCCGCGGCGGTGACCACCGACTTCCAGAGGACCCAGGTGGACTCCCCCCAGAAGGAGGGCACCCGGCACTACGACAGCCCGCCGGTGCTCAGCGAGGTCGGCTACGGGGAGACCATCGGCATGCTCGTGGTCCCCAAGTGGTATGGGGTGACCAACAACAACATGCCCATCATCGAGGGCACGGGTCACGACGTCCTGGACCAGGCCGCCGCCGGCCACTACCCCGACACCCAGCAGCTGGGCGAGGTCGGGAACTTCGCCGTCGCCGCGCACCGGCGTACCTACGGCAACTCCTTCCGCCGCATCGACCTGCTCCAGGAGGGCGATGAGATCGTCGTCTCCACGGCTGAGACCTGGTACGTCTTCACTGTCACCAACCACGAGATCGTCCGGCCCGACCAGGTCGAGGTCATCGCCCCGGTGCCCGGGCACCCCGAGGAGGCGCCGACCAAGCCGATGATCACCCTGACCACCTGCCACGGGCTGACCACCGGCGAGTTCGGCAATGACCACCGGTGGATCGTCCACGCCGAGTTCTCCTACTGGATGGACCGCTCCGAGGGCCGCCCCGCCTCGGTCCTCGACGACCCGGAGGTCAACTGATGTACGGGTGGATCTGGCGCCACCTGCCCGGCCCCGTCTGGCTGCGCGCCATTGAGGCGCTCCTCCTCCTCGCCGGTGCCGTCTACCTGCTCATGGAGATCGTCTTCCCCTGGGCCAACGAGACCTGGGACCTGTCCGGCAACGCCGACGTGGGGTAGTCACGTCGCCTCGGGCCGGGCCATCGAGAGAGTGCGCGACCCGGTGAACCGGCGGCCGAACTGATGGCTCGGCGCGGTTCATGGCTCAGGCGGGCTCAGTTGTTGTTCCCATTCCCATTGTTGACGCCCCCGCGGTTCTCCCCATTGGCGGCGCCGCCGCCCCCGGCCTGAGGCGTCGCGGAGGGCGTGGCCGTGGCCCCGCCCTTGCCGGAGGAGACCTTGAGCCGGACCGTGCTGCCCTTGGCGACCTCGGTGCCCGCCGCCGGGTCGGAGGAGACGACCTTGCCGGCCTCAACGGAGTCGGAGGAAACCAGGTCGCCCTCGGGGCTGACCTGAAGGCCCTTGTCCTGCATCGCCTTGATGGCCTCCTCCTGACTCATGCCCGCCACGTCCGGGACGGCGACCTTGTTGGAGCCCGAGGAGATGACGATGTTGACCTCGCTGCCCTGCTTGACCTGACCGCCCTTGTTGGGGCTGTGGGAGACGACCTTGCCCTCCTCCACGGTGGAGGACTCCTCCTGGGTCACATTGCCCACGGTCAGTCCCGCATCGCTGAGTGCCGAGCGGGCCTCCTCCTGGGTCATGCCGGACAGGTCGGGAACCTCGGTCTGGCCGGTGGACAGCACCAGGGAGACCGTGGATCCGCGCTGCACGGAGGTGCCCGAGACCGGGTCGGTGCGGATGACGGAGTCCTTGGCGACGGTGGCGTGGTCCTCGGTGGTGGCGTTGCCGACGCTCAGGCCCTGGCTCTGGAGGATGGTGCGCGCCTCATCCTGGCTCTTGCCCGAGACATCGGGCACCGAGACCATTGCCGAGCCGCCCGAGAAGGTGACGGTGACGGTGGAGCCCTTGGCGACCTGGGTGCCCGCGGCCGGGTCCGAGGAGACGGCGTTGCCGGCCTCGACCTGGTCGTCGGACACGTCCTTCTCGGCGCGCTGGAAGACCAGGCCCGCGTCCTCGATGGCGGTCTTGGCCTCCTGCTCGCTCTTGTTCGCCACATCGGGCACGGCGATGGCCGCGGCGGTGGCCGAGGGCTTGGGAGCCGGCGAGTTCCCGCCGAGATAGCCCGAGGCCCACATCCCGGCCAGCGCGGCGGTGCCGATGACCAGCAGGAACAGCAGGATGAGCAGCCAGGGGCGGGTACGGTGCGGCTCCTCGGGCTCCTCCTGGGCCTCGACGGGGGCCGAGGCGAAGGCCGCGGCCCCCTCGGAGGATGCGATGACCGAGGTCGGCTCGTTCCAGGACTCGGCCGTGGGCGCCTCCACTGACAGTCCGCGGGCGGCGGCCAGCAGGTCGGTGCGCATATGGGAGGCGTCCTGGTAGCGGTCCTCCCGGTTCTTGGCCAGGGATTTCAAGACCACCCGGTCCAGGGACTCGGGCACATCGGCGGCCAGGGCCGAGGGGCGCTTGGGGATCTCCCGGACATGCTGGTAGGCGATGGCCACCGCCGAGTCCCCCTGGAAGGGGGGCTGACCGGTGAGCAGCTCGTAGAGAAGGCAGCCGGTGGAGTACAGGTCGGAGCGGGCGTCGACATTCTCCCCGCGGGCCTGCTCGGGGGAGAGGTACTGGGCGGTGCCCACCACCGTGTGCGTCTGGGTGACCGTGGAGGCGGAGTCCTCGATGGCCCGGGCGATGCCGAAGTCCATGACCTTCACCGCGCCGGTGGAGGTCAGCATGATGTTCCCGGGCTTGATGTCGCGGTGGACGATGCCCACGCGGTGGGAGTACTCCAGGGCGTCCAGGACGCCGGTGACGATCTCCACCGCCTCGGTGATCGGGACCGCCTCCCCCTCGCTGAGCAGCTCGCGCACTGTGTGGCCCTCGACATACTCCATGACGATGTAGGGCACCAGGCGGGTGACCCCTGAGGGCTGGGCCAGCTCCTCCTCGCCGGAGTCGTAGACGGCGACGACGGCGGGGTGGTTGAGGGCGGCCGCGGACTGCGCCTCCCTGCGGAAGCGGGCCTGGAAGGTCGGGTCACCGGCGATGTCGGAGCGCAGGAGCTTGATGGCCACCCACCGTGACAGGCGCGTGTCGTAGCCGAGGTGGACCTCTGCCATGCCACCACGCCCGATCAGGTCGCGGATCTCGTAGCGGCCCGCGAGGACCTGGGGGAACTGACCGGTCACGGTACCTCCTTGGCGGGGATATCGACCATCGACACCGTCATGGTCTCTTGCGCTGGACTAAGCGTACCCAGGCCTGCCAGGACGGTGATCACAGTGAGGATGAGGCCGAAGAACCTCAGGGAGGGCAGGTGCATGCCCATGAAGCTGCGCCCAGAGGCGTGGCGGGGGCTGCCCGTGGGGGTGTCGGTCTCGGCCCTGCCTCGGGTGCCTACGCCCTCCCGGGGCGTCCTGGCGCTGGGTGTCTCGGCGGCCGCCTGCGCCGCCTCCGCCCTGCGGGTGCGGCGTCGCGGTGCCGGAGGCGTTGATGGTGCCGACGGCGCCGGGGACGACGTGGAGGTGGCTCGGGCCATCGGTGAGGCTGCGGGCGCCGAGGAGCCCGCAGGCTCCATCCGGTGCCGCGCGGTGCGCCGCGCAGGACGCACCGGCGTGGCCGGCTCCTGCCGGATCCCGGCCTCCTGATCGTCCCTGCCGCCGGCGTGGTCCTGGCCTGCCGGGCTCCCACCGCCCCGCTGCGCCCCGGTGGGCCGCCAGCCGTGAGCCCCGTCGGCATCCCAGTCCTCATGGGGCAGGTTGACCACGAGGCGGTCCAGGGCCCGGGCGACATCACGGGCCGAGGGCGGCCGGTCGGCCGGCTTCTTGGCCAGCAGCTGGAGCACCAGCCCGCGCACGGGGGCGGGGATCGTCTCGGGCAGCGGCGGGATCTCGTCATTGACATGGGCGAAGGCGATATCGACCTGGGTGGCCCCGGTGAAGGGGCGGGAGCCGACCATGGCCTCATAGGCGATGATGCCCAGGCCGTAGAGGTCCCCGGCGGGGGTGGCCATATTGCCCATGGCCTGCTCGGGGGCCAGGTACTGGGCGGTGCCCATGACCATGCCCGAGGCGGTCAGCGGACGCTGGTTCAGGCCGGTGGAGATGCCGAAGTCCGTGAGCTTGGCCAGGCCCTCGCGGTTGATGAGGATGTTGGAGGGCTTGACGTCGCGGTGGACGACCCCGGAGTCGTGGACCACCTGGAGCGCCCTGGCCACCTGGGCCAGGATCGGCAGGATCTCGGCAGGGGTGAGGGTCCCCTTCTCGGTGATGATGTCGGACAGGGCCCGACCCTGGACCAGCTCCATGACGATCCAGCCGGTCCCCTCCTTCTCCCCGGAGTCCAGGGTCACGGCGAGGTTGGGGTGGCGCAGGCCGCGGGAGTTGGTGGCCTCGGCACGCAGGCGCGACAGGAAGATCTCGTCCCCCGCGAGCTCGGGGCGCAGGATCTTGACCGCCACGGCCCGCCCGGAGCGCAGGTCGCTGGCGCGCCAGACCTCGCCCATCCCACCCAGGGCGATGCGCTCCACGAGCTGGTAGCGCCCCTGGACCTCTAGGCCGACCACGGGTTTCACTGATCCACCGCCGCGTCGATGACACTCAGCGCGATCGGCCCGGCCAGGGAGCCCCCGGTCGCGTTGTCAGCCGTGTTGGCCCCTCCGTCGAGGACGACGGCCAGGGCGATGTCGGGATTGTTGATGTCGGTGCCGGCGAAGCCGATGAACCATGTCGTCGGGCCGCCCTCATCCGATCCGGTCTCGGAGGTGCCGGTCTTGCCCGCCACCGTGACCCCGGCCACGTGCGCCGTCCGCCCGGTGCCGTCCTCCACGGTCTGGACCATGAGGTCGGTGAGCGTGGCCGCCGTCGCCTCATCAATGGGGGTGCGGGCCACCGTGGGCGAGGTCGTGTCGACGACGTTGAGGTCCGGGTCCATGGTGCGAGCCACCAGATGGGGGGTCATCTGGGTGCCGTCATTGGCCACGGTGGCAGCCACCATCGCCATCATCAGCGGTGTGGCGCGCACCGAGGACTGGCCGATTCCCGCCATGGCTGTCTGGGCCTCGGAGTCGTTGGCCGGGTAGGTCGAGGGGGTGACGGTCAGGGGGATGGACAGCTCGGAGTCGAAGCCCCAGGCCTTGGCCTCCTCGGCCAGCGCCTCCTCACCCACGTCGATGGCCAGCTGGGCGAAGGGGGTGTTGCACGACTCCTTGAAGGCGTAGGAGAAGGTCACAGTGCCGTTGCCGCAGCTCTCCCCGGCGTAGTTGCTCAAGGAGTGCTCGGTGCCCGGCAGGGTCAGGGTCTCGGGGGCCGAGACCTCCGTGTCGGGGCTGATCCTCCCCGCGCGCAGGGCCGCGGCGGTGGTGATGACCTTGAAGGTCGAGCCCGGCGGGTAGAGGTCGCCGCTGATGGCGCGGTTGGTCAGCGGCTTGGAGGCGTCCTGGCTCAGGGACTCCCAGGACTGCTGCGCCGCGGCCTCATCATGGGTGGCCAGGGTGTTGGGGTCGTAGGACGGGCTGGAGACCATCGCCAGGATCGCGCCGGTGGAGGGGTTGAGGGCCACCACGGAGCCCTCCCGCCCCTCCAGGGCGTCATAGGCGGCCTGCTGGATCTCAGGGTCGATGGTCAGCTCCAGGGCGCCACCGCGCTGGGAGCCGCCCGTGATGAGCGACTTGACCCGGGAGGAGAACAGGGACGGGTCATCGCCGTTGAGCACCGAGTTGCTGGCGCGCTCCAGGCCCGTGACCGAGGCGAAGGCCGTGGAGAAGTAGCCGGTCACCGGCGCATAGACCGGGCCACCGGGGTAGATGCGCTGGTAGGCGTAGGCGTCGTCGGACTCCTGGGTGTCGGCGATGGCGGTCTCACCCACGATGATGGGTCCACGGTCGGTGCCGAACTCGGCGTAGACGGTGCGCGAGTTGCGCGAGTCCGAGGTCAGCGTGCCGTAGCTGGAGGAGGACTCCCACAGGGCCGGGCGGGCCAGGCCCTGAACACTGGTCAGCGACAGGGACAGGGACAGGAACATGACCAGGACCAGGATGGTGACCTGATGGATCTGACGATTCATGGGTGCTCCTCCCCCTGGTTGCGGGCCATGGGCGGCGGGGCCTGCTGCGGCGGCGCGGGCGGAGGCCCGCCCCGGGGCGGCAGGCTCTGGACCGCCTGGGTCTCCTGGGCGTCCTGGCGCCTGGCCGCCTCCCATTCCTGGCCCTGCCGGGCCCCATGGGCCGTGGGCGCCGGCAGGCCCGCGTCCTGGGCCGGGTGGGCCTCGGCCTCCTCCTGCGCCTCGGGGTCCTCCAGGCCCGTGGCCTCGGCGCTCTGGACCTGCTTGCGCAGGGAGACCGGCAGCTCGGCGGTGTCGATGATCCGGGGAGCCTGGGAGGCCGGGCGGCGGGCGGCGTCGGACAGGCGCAGCAGCAGCGCCAGGATGATCCAGTTGGAGATGAGGGAGGACCCCCCGTAGGCCAGGAAGGGGGTGGTCAGACCGGTCAGCGGGATGAGGCGGGTCACGCCGCCGACCACCACGAAGACCTGCAGGGCGATGGTGAAGGACAGGCCCGTGGCCAGCAGCTTGCCGAAGCCGTCGCGCAGGGTCATGGCCGTGCGCAGGCCCCGCTCGATGAGGATGAGGTAGAGCACGAGGATCGCCAGCGAGCCGGTCAGCCCCAGTTCCTCGCCCAGGGCTGCGATGATGAAGTCGGAGTTGGCGAAGGTCACCAGGTTCGGGTAGCCCTTGCCCCAGCCGGTGCCCAGCAGCCCCCCGGAGGCCAGGCCGAACAGGCCCGTGACCAGCTGCCAGGAGCCGCCCCCGGCGTTGTAGACCTCGGAGTCCATGGCGTGGAGCCAGCCGTTGATGCGCTGCTGGACGTGGGAGAGGTGAGTGGCGGCGAACCAGGCCGCGGGCAGGAAGAGCCCCGCGCCGATGAGCAGCCAGGAGGGGCGGTCGGTGGCCACGTACAGCACCACCACGAACAGCCCGAAGAGCAGCACCGAGGATCCCAGGTCCTTCTGCAGCACCAGCACCGCGATGCTCACCCCCCAGACCACCAGCAGGGGGATGAGATGACGGGCTCGGGGCAGGTTCATCCACAGCACGCGGCGCCCGGCCAGGGCCAGGTTGTCCCGGTTGGAGACCAGGAAGGAGGCGAAGAAGACCGCCAGCAGCACCTTGGACAGCTCAGCGGGCTGGAAGCTCATCGGCCCCAGCGAGATCCAGATCCTGGCGCCGTTGATCTCCCGGCCCAGGAAGGGCATGAAGGGCAGGACGAGGAAGAGCAGGCCCACCCACATGGCCCAGTTGTCCCAGCGCCTGAGGCGGCGGTGATCGCGCAGCAGGAGCAGCACCACGCAGAAGAGGATGACCCCGATCACCGTCCACACCAGCTGCTTATTGCCCACGTAGTACTGCAACTGGCCGGTGCGCTCATAGGACAGGTCCAGGCGCTGGATCATGGCCAGGCCGATGCCGTTGAGGGCCACGGCCGTGGGCAGGATGACCGGGTCGGCCCACGGGGCGGTGAAGCGCACCCACAGGTGGACCACCAGGGAGATGAGGATCAGGGCCCCGCCGAGCTGGAGGACCTGGGCAGGAGAGGCCCCCGTGCGGTTGAGGGCGGTCAGGACGAAGCCGCCCAGGCCGATGACCAGGGCGATGCCCAGTAGTCCGGCCTCGGCCCAGCGGCCCGAGTGGCGCGCCGTGCCCGCGGGCTGGATCATCGCGACCCCGCTGGGGGTGCTGGTAGTGGCCGGCGTGGCGCTCATCCTCAGCCTCCCTGGGTCGGGCCGGTCGACGGTGTGGCACTGGGAGGGGAGGAGCTGGGGCTCGGCGAGCCCGCTGGAGTCGAGGAGGGCCCCGGGCTCGCACCGCTGGCCGAGGGCTGCGGCGAGGGGTCGGAGACGGGTTCGACGTGGCTGGCGACCGTCACCTCCACATACTCGCGGGCAGCGCGCAGGGAGTCGCGGTGGACATTGTCCTTGAGCAGGTCCCGCATGCGCTGACTGAGATCGTCCACCGCGGGCTTGTCATAGGTCTGCACCACATGGCTGAGCTCGATCGGCCCCAAGGACTGGGGGATGCCCTGGTAGATGACCACCTGGCCGTTGAGGGTGGTGACGTAGTAATGGCTCTGGGTCCACCGGTAGAACAGCCCGCCGGCGCCGACCATGGCCACCACCAGCAGCAGGGAGCCGATGATCGCCCGCCGGCGGTTGCGCCGTCGGGCCCTGTCCTGGGCCTCGGCCTCGGCGGCGATGACGTCCTGCACCTCGTCATGGGTGGGGGCGGGCTCGTTCTTGTCCTCCAGGGTGGCCATGAGTGCGGCCGCCTTGGCGGCAGGTGTGGAGGGCTCGGGGGCGTCCTCATTGCCGGCCTCCTGCTCGCCGGCCCGCTGGCGCGACCGGGCGGCGGCAGCGGCGCGCTCGCGGGCCAGGCGCTCGGTGGCGGCGCTGCCGACCACCTGCGGGTCCGTCAGCGGCTCGGGATCGTCCTTGACGACGTCGAAGACCACTGCGGTGACATTGTCCGGCCCCCCGGCCCGCAGGGCCAGGTCGACCAGCTGGTCGGCCGCCTGCCCGGGGTCGGAGACCGAGGCCAGGACCTCGCCGATCGTCTCGGCGGTCACCGGCCCGCTCAGGCCGTCGGAGCACAGCAGCCAGCGGTCGCCGGGCACGGCCTCGCGAATGGACTCATCGAGCTGGACGTCGCCCTCGGCGTCGCCCAGGACGCGCAGGAGCACGGAGCGCTGTGGGTGCTGGCGGGCCTGGTCACGGGTCAGGCGCCCGGTCTCCACCAGGTACTCCACGAAGGTGTGGTCAGTGGTCACCTGGGTCAGGGTGCCGTCGCGCAGCATGTAGGCGCGCGAGTCGCCCACGTGGACCATGGCCAGCTTGTTGCCGCTGCGCATTACCGAGATGCAGGTCGTGCCCAGCCCCGCCAGCTCGGGGTCCTGGGAGGACAGGGACACCAGTTCGGCGTGGGCGGCCTGGACGGCCTCGCGCATGAGGCCGAGCAGCTCGCCGGCCTGGTGGGAGTCGGCGTCCAGGGGCATGAGGTGCTCCACGGCGACGGCGGAGGCGATGTCGCCCCCGGCCGGCCCGCCCATGCCGTCGCACAGGATGCACAGGTGCGGGCCCGCGTAGCCGGAGTCCTGGTTGGACTGGCGCACGAGGCCGACGTCGGAGCGAGCGGCGAAGCGCAGGGATATGGTCATGAGCGCAGTTCCAGCGTCGTCTGTCCGATGCGGACAGGGATGTTCATGGGCAGTTCGACAGCGCCGTGAACAGGGCGTCCGTCCATGGTGGTGCCGTTGGTCGACCCCAGGTCCTCCAGCCACCAGGCACCGTCCTTGGGGAAGACGCGGGCGTGCCGTGAGGAGGCGTAGGAGTCATCCAGCACCAGGGTGCAGGAGGGGGAGCGACCGATGATGATCGAGGCCGGGCTCAGGGGAACTGTGGAGCCCGCCAGGGGCCCCTCGGTGATGACCAGCCGTGAGGCGCTGCGGCGCCTGCCCCGGGGTGGGGCCGGGGTCTCGTTGCTGCGTGATCGGCGCCGGGGGGCGGAGGCTGAGGGCTCGGCGGCATCTCGGCGCAGGGTGCGCACGACGAGGAAGAGGAAGACCCACAACAGGGCGAGGTAGCCCAGTCGCAGGAACGTGAATGCGAGCTCGCTCACCCGTTGGCCCCGACGGACTGGGTGCCGTCCCAGAACATGATCTGGGTGCGGCCGATGGTCAGGGTGTTGCCGTCCACGAGGGTGACGGCGTCGACCCGCTGGCCCTCCACGAAGGTGCCGTTGGTGGACCCCATGTCAGTGGCGATCGTGTTGCCCTGGGCCAGGCGGATCTCCAGGTGCCGGCGGGAGACGCCCGAGTCATCCACGATGATGTCCGCCTCCGAGCCTCGGCCGATGACGGTGACCGGGCCGGTGAGCAGGTAGCGCTGGCCGTTGATGTCCACGATCGGCTGCGCCGGCGAGGCCGTGGCCGCCGCCGCGGGAGCCGCCGACCCCCGCCTGGTGGAGGACTCGATCTCCACGGCCGGCGCATTGGGGGCCTCGTTGGGGATGAAGGAGACCTCCACGGGGCCGACGAAGGAGTAGCCCTGCTCGGCGGCATGGGTGGTGGCGACCTCCTCCATCTGGCGGACCATCTCGTCCTGGCCCCAGGCCATGATGCGCTCGATGTTGGCCGGGGCCAGGTGGATGCGGAAGATGTTGGGGACCACGGAGCGGTCGCGCGCGAAGGATGCGGCTCGCTTGTCCATGGTCTCTCGGAGCTTCGAGGCGATCTCGATGGGCTCGACGTCGTCGGAGAACCGCGACATGGCGCGGTTCGTGACGTTCTCGACGCCCTTCTCGAACTTGTCCAGGAAACCCATGGACAGTACCTCCCCCAGTACGACAGCGGCGGCCCGGTGGGCCGAGAGGCGGGACTGCCCCGTCTCCCCGGACCTGTTGACAGGTCTCGACCATGACCATCGTAACCGTTGTGGGGCCCTTGCTGGGAAGTCGGCTGGCCAGTGGCGTGGGAAAAACGTCCGTGAGCGGTCTCACGGCCACCGACCCCCGGGCGGATTGGACGTGGAGCGGTTGGGCGGACTAATGTCATCCTCGCTCCGCGCGAGTGGCGGAATTGGTAGACGCGCACGGTTCAGGTCCGTGTGATCTAACGATCATGGGGGTTCGAGTCCCCCCTCGCGCACGGTGTACTCAGAGGCCCGGGCCCTATGGCCCGGGCCTCTGCTCGCATCTGCTGCGCTCCTGTCCGCTGTCGGCTTGCCCGCACCCATCGGCCCGGGCGGGCCGATCTGACCGGTCGGCCCGCCAGTGGCCGGTGCAGAGGGCGCCCGGTGCCTCGCGGCGCCCCGGGCCCTGTGCGGGGGCCGGGGCGCCGCGAGGCACTGCTCTCAGCAGCAGCCCGTCGATATGTCGTTCTCGGCGAGCCGATCGCGGGCGTGCCAGAACTCACGGGCGCTCATGGGCTCGTGGTCGGGGTGCTCGCGCGCGTGACGGGCCAGGTAGCGCTCATAGGCCGACTCCCCCGTCATATCCCGCCACAGGGCCCGGGCCCGGCATAGGGAGCGGGACACGGCCGGGGGCAGGAGTGGGGCCGGGGCCCGGCGGGTTCTGCCCCTGCTCCTGGCGGTGCCCATCAGTGACCCCCGTGGGCGCCGCCGGCGATGAGCGCAGGGTCCCCGACCTGCTCGTACTCCTTGGTGACCTTCTTCATCAGCGGGGAGGCGATCATCGTCTCGGGCGCGTAGAAGTTGGACTCCTGGTAGGGGTCCTCCGAGGTGGTGGTGTCCCCGGTGCGGATCGTGCGGATGACGCGCAGCAGGGCGCAGACTATGACGAAGGCCACCAGGACCAGGAAGGCTACCGACAGCGTGCCCTGGATCATCGTGTTGCGGATGATCGCCTGGGTCTCCTCGATCTTGGCCGGATCGGTGAGTGTGGGCAGGAGCTCCTTGGCGTCGCGCCACTGCTGGAAGTAGCCCACGCGCGGATCGGTGGAGAAGATCTTCTGCCAGGAGGCGGTGAAGGTCACCACCGTGTCGAAGACCAGTGGGACCAGGGGGATCCACGCCCACCTCAGGTAGCCCTTGCGCACCACCATGACGGTGACCACGAGCAGCGCCACCGCCGCGATGAGCTGGTTGGCGATGCCGAACAGCGGGTAGAGGGTCTGGATGCCGCCGCGCGGGTCGGTCACGCCCATGAGCAGCAGGGAGCCCCAGGCGGCCACGACCACCCCGGTGGTGCTCCAGGCCCCCACCTTCCAGGAGGGGTCCTTGAAGCGCGGGAAGGCGTTGCCCAGGGCATCGGAGAGCTGGAAGCGGGCCACCCGGGTGACGGCGTCGACCGCCGAGAGGATGAACAGGGCCTCGAACATGATGGCGAAGTGGTACCAGAAGCCCATCATGGCCCGGCCGCCACCGATCTGGTGGAGGATGTGGGCCATGCCCACGCTCAGGGTGGGGGCGCCGCCGGTGCGCGAGACCACGGAGGGCTCGCCGACGTCCTTGGCCACCTGCTCCAGGGCCTGGGCCCCGGTGTAGGTCTTCTCGTTGCCATTCTCATCCCAGGAGTCCCAGGTGGGCACGAGGCGCTCGCCGTGGGCGTCGGTGACCTCCAGATTGCCGATCGCGGCGGCGGCCACCTCCTCACGGTTGGCGGCGGAGGCGACGACGTCGGGCCCGGCCAGGGTGTTCATGGTGGCCGCGGAGGTGTTCATGGAGAAGTAGATGCCGGGGCTCAGCGAGACTGCGGCGGCCAGCGCCATGATGGCCACGAAGGACTCCATGAGCATCCCGGCGTAGCCGATCATGCGCACCTGGCTCTCCTTCTCCACCATCTTGGGGCTGGTGCCCGAGGAGACCATGGCGTGCATGCCCGACAGCGCCCCGCAGGCGATGGTGATGAACAGGAAGGGGAAGAGCGTGCCGGCGAAGACCGGGCCGGCGGTGTTGGAGGCGAACTCGGAGACGGCCGCCATCTCCACCAGGGGGCGCACGATGATGATGCCGGCGGCCAGGAGCGCGATGGTGCCGACCTTCATGAAGGTCGACAGGTAGTCGCGCGGGGTCAGCAGCACCCACACGGGCAGGACCGCGGCCAGGAAGCCGTAGACGATCATCGCCCACACCAGGGTGGTGGGGGACAGGTGCAGGTACTCGCCCAGCGAGGACTCGGCCACCCAGCGGCCCCCGATGATGACGGCGATGAGCAGGGCGCAGCCGGCCACGGAGACCTGGGTGATGCTCCCGGGCTGGACGTAGCGCAGCCACAGGCCCATGCCGATGGCGATCGGGATGGTCATGCCCACGGAGAACACGCCCCAGGGGGACTCGGCCAGGGCGTTGACGCAGACCATGGCCAGGACCGCCAGGACGATCATGAGCATGACGAAGACGACGACGGTGGCCACGATCCCGCCGACCTTGCCGATCTCATCGGTGGCCATCTGGCCCAGGGAGCGGCCCCCGCGGCGCATGGAGAAGAACAGGACGAGCATGTCCTGGACCGCGCCGGCCACGAGCACGCCCAGGATGATCCACAGGGTGCCGGGCAGGTAGCCCATCTGGGCGGCCAGGACCGGGCCCACCAGCGGGCCGGCCCCGGCGATCGCGGCGAAGTGGTGGCCGTAGAGGACCACGCGGTGGGTCGGGTCGAAGTCCCGGCCGTTGTTGATGCGCTCGGCGGGGGTGGCGTTGGTGTCGTCCGGGCGCATGATCCGGCGCTGGACGTAGAGGGCATAGAACCGGTAGCCGATCGCGTAGGTGCACACTGAGGTCACGATGAACCAGATGGTGTTGACCTGCTCCCCCCGGGCGACTGCGAGCATCCACCATCCCAGGACTCCTAGTGCGGTGATGACCGCCCATACGGCGATTCTCTGAGGAGTCCACCGGTTGTCGGGTCGCACCCCCACCGGGACGCCATCCTTGTTCCGGATGATCCGAGCCTCCTCCTCGGAGGTGTACGTGGGCAGGGTGGAAGGTGAGTGGGGCATCATTGCTCCGATCCCATGTCGAGAAGCGGCGGGCCCGGGTACGGCCCGATGACCCCTCCAGATTAAATCCTGGTCAGGTTGCAGGGAAGCGCTATGGGCTGACGACGGGGACGTGTCGCCGCGGGCGACGTGCGGAGCCCTGCTGGATCACCAGGATGAGGCCGGCCAGGATCGCTCCCGCGCAGGCGCCCACCGAATTCTCCAGAACATTGGCCAGCAGGGGGCGTCGGTCCAGGCCGGGCAGGAGCCACTGGGCCAGCTCCGCCAGGCAGCTGAGGGCGCAGCCCGCCAGGGCCCAGGCCCACCAGGGGACGCGGGGCCATCCCAGGCAGGCGCAGAAGGTCAGGGGCAGGAGCACCACCAGGTTGAGGACGAGGTCCTTGTCCTCCAGCTCCAGGAACCAGGGCCCGATGGCGTCCTTGGCGCTACTGACATGCTGGCCCGAGGGCCACAGGACCGCCAGGGCCACGGCAGCCAGGATGAGGAGCGCGGCGGCGCGCGCCATGGTCTGGTGGCGGGGCACTGCGGCGCAGGAGTCGTCGTCCTGGCGGTGTCGGGGCGTGTGGGCGGGCACGGGGTGACGGTAATGCCCCCACCCCACTACCAGGGGTACTGCAGGCCCGCGGGTATGGTCACAGATCGGCCTCGGCCGGTGGCTCCAGCCCGAAGTCCCCCAGGGACTGGGGGGTGATGATCGGCAGGACGGACCAGGGGAAGTTGATCCACTGGTCGGTGACCTTCCAGCAGTAGTCGGGGGTGAAGACCGAGCGGGGCTTGCGGTAGATGACGGCGCTGCGGGCCTCGACCTGGACCGGCGGGCCACCCAGGCTCAGGCCCTCGTGGGCGAGCAGCTCCATGACCAGCTTGAGGGTCTTGCCCGAGTCGGCCACGTCGTCGACCACCAGGACTCGGCGGCCGCCCAGCGAGGAGCCGTCCATGAAGGGGGGCAGCAGCTGGGGTTCAGGAAGGGTCTGGCCGACCCCGGTGTAGAACTCCACGTTCATGGTGCCCATGGCCTTGATGCCCAGGGCGTAGCCGATGGCGCCGGCGGGGATGAGCCCGCCGCGGGCGATGGCGATGATGAGGTCGGGCATCCAGCCCGAGGCGACGATCTGGGCGGCGAGCTCGCGCTCGGCAGTGCCGAAGAGCTCCCAGGTGAGGTTCTCGCGGTCCGGGTCTGCGGCGCCGGTGGCGCCGTCGTCGAAGGCCGGGGTAGGGGTGGTGGGGTCCTCAGCTGCGGTCACGCGGCCATCGTAACGGGGCGCGGCGCCCCCGCTGCACATCTTCAGTCGGAGCGTTGACCGGAACATGCGGGAAAGTCGGCCTCGGGCGGGGGCATGGGCGCCGAGGATGGGCAACCGGCTCTGGGCTAGCATCGCGGCATGCTGGTCGCCTTCTCCGTGTCCCCCACCACCTCCGATGCCCCCGACGGATCCGTGAGCCGGGCTGTGGCCCGCGCCGTGCGGGTCGTGCGCGACTCGGGCCTGCCCCACGAGACGACGTCGATGTTCACCACGATCGAGGGGGAGTGGGACGAGTGCATGGCGGTGGTCAAGGCCGCCTGCGAGGCGGTGGCGCAGGTCAGCCCCCGCGTGGCCCTGGTCCTCAAGGCCGACATCCGCCCCGGGTGGGACGACCAGCTCAGCGCCAAGGTCGAGCGCCTCGAGCAGCACCTGCGCGAGGACTGAGGCCTCGGCCTCCACGAATCCGGGTGGCAATCCCGGGCAGCGGGGTCAGGGCTCTCCGAGTGCTCCTGAGCCCCTCGCCGCCGCCACCCGAGCCGGCGCTGCCCGGTTCTCCAGGGCCGGCCCCGCCTGCGCCCTCGAGCGGGCCAGGGCGGTGAGGTGGGCCAGGAGGCGGTCCACCTCCGGTCGCCGTCGCCGGGCCCGGGGCAGCACCAGGAGCAGGCGCCGGCGCAGATCCAGATCCACGGGCACCAGGTGCACGGTCCCCGCCGCGACCAGCGCCTCGGCGGCGGCCCGGGGGACGACGGCGTGCGCGCCGGAGTGGCGCACGGCGGTGAGGATCGCCCAGGTCGAGCCCAGCACGGGAGCATCCTCGGGCACGGTGAGGCCCAGGCGTCCCAGCGCCTCCTCCAGGACCTCGCGGGCCCCCGAGCCCTTCTCCCGCAGGACGAGGGCGCCGCGGCTGGTGGGGCGCAGCAGCTCCTCGGCGTCCACGGGCCTCCTCCGCAGCGCCCAGGGGTGCCCGGCTCCCACCACCAGCACCAGCTCATCCCTGCCCATGAGCCGCGACTCCACCTGCTCACCGGCCCCGGCTCCCTCGATGAAGCCCACCTCCGCCCGCCCCCTGAGGATCCGGTCCTGCACCGCCTGGGAGTTGCACACCTCCACCTGCGTGCCCACCCCGACTCCCGTGAGCCACACCGGCAGCAGCTGCTCGGCCACCGTGTAGGAGGCCGCGATCCGCACGGGAGCCGGGCCGGCGCGAAGGCCCTCCAGGGCCGCCCCCACCCCATCGAGCGCGGTGAGGGCCTCCTGGGCCAGGTCGCGGATGCGCTCCCCGTGCGCCGTCAGGCGGGTGCCCGAGCGCTCGCGGCGCAACAGGGCCGTGCCGGCGCTGCGCTCCAGGCGGGTCAGGGTCGCCGAGACGGTGGGCTGGGCCAGCCCCAGCTCCTGGGCGGCGGCGGAGATCGAGCCGGTCCGCGCCACGGCGACGAGCGCCTCGAGCTGCGCAGTAGTAGGACGCATAGCCCGGCACTATAGCCCTCCAGGGATCCTGCACTTGTCGGCCGCAGTCCCCGCCCCCACCATGGTCGGCGTGAAGAACCGTGCCGCCGCCCTCATGCCCGGCCTGGCCTTGTGCGCCGCCGTCGCCGCCGTCTCGATCCTCATCAGCAGGCAGGTGCCGCTGCTCTCCGCCATGCTGCTGGCCGTCCTGGCGGGCATCGCCCTTCGCAACACGGGCCTCATCCCCGACGCCGCCGAGGCCGGGATCGCGCTGTGCGCCAGGACCGTCCTGCGCCTGGGCGTGGTGCTCCTGGGCCTTCGGCTGTCGGTGGGAGCGGTCCTTGCCCTGGGCTGGGGGGCCGTGGGCGTCATCGTCCTGACCGTGAGCACCGTCTTCCTGGGGACCCTGGGGATTGGCAGGCTCCTGGGCCTGCCGCGCGCCACCTGCCTGCTGACCGCCACCGGCACCGCGATCTGCGGGGCGGCCGCGGTAGCCGGGATGAGCGCCGTCGTGCGCCCCGGCCCCGGCGCCCGGCAGGATGAGGTGGAGGAGGCCGCGACGACGGCCGTGGCCACCGTCACGCTCTTCGGCACCCTCGCGGTGCTCCTCATGCCCCTGGCGGTCGGCGCCCTGGGATTCGGGGCGGTGCCCGCCGGGGTGTGGGTGGGGGCCTCGGTCCACGAGGTCGGGCAGGTCACGGCCGCCGCCGGGGCGATCGGCGCCCAGGTGCTCGACGCCGCTGTCGTGGCCAAGCTCGGGCGGGTGGTGCTCCTGGCGCCCCTGGTGGCGCTCGTGGGCCTGGTGGAGGGGCGGCGGGCCCGGCGCGAGGAGCAGCTGCGCGTGGAGCACCGTGAGGTCGGCGCTGTCCTGGCAGGCGCCCCCGTCCAGCACCCCGCCCGCACTACCCCGGTGGTGCCCCTGTTCGTGCTGGGATTCCTGGCGGCGGTGCTGGTGCGCTCCGTGGCCGGGGGGATCCTCCCGGGCTGGCTGCTCTCGGGGGCGGAGACCGCCTCCGGCCTGCTGCTGACCATGGCGATGTGCGCCATGGGGGCGGGGGTCAACCTGCGCCGGCTGGCCCGCGCCGGCCTGCCCGCCCTGGGGCTGGGGGCGTGCGCGGCGGTCATCGCCACGGTGGTCTCCCTGGCGGGTGTGCTGCTTGCGATGAGGTGAGAGGTGGTGCGAGGCCTCGGTCGCGGTCTACTGCGCGTCTCACTCCACAAGCTCGCAGCGACGTGCCGCACGCGCCAGCGCGGACCGGAAATCCTCCATGCTTGAGAGCGTGAAGCAACCATCGATAGCCCGCTGCTCCCAGAGCCTGTGAATGCGACGAAGGTCAGCTTGGCGGGATTTCCATCCAATACCATCCACAACAGCGAAGACATACTGGTCGGGACGGCGAACATTCGCCATCTCCTGAACCTCGCGAACCGCATCAGTTAATTTTGAGCCAGTGGAATCGAACCCCTTGGCGGCAACAACGATCTGAGCGAGGGGCCCGCCTCCGGGAATTGCGAGGTCGCATGGGGCCGTCATTCCGTGCACTCCCTCGAATCGTGTTCTCACCGCGCAGCGCAGACCAAGATCACGAGCAATCCCCTCAATTTGATCCTCGATGAGACGCCCAGAGAGCCCCGCTTGCCTGGCTACTGATCGACCTCCAGCACGTGCTACAAGCACATCACCAAAACTGTACTCTCGACCGCATTGCGCTTGGAGCATTCTGACAATATCGAACTGTTCGTCAAGCATGCCGATCACGTCGGCGGATCGAGTACGAGCGAGTGTCAGTGATCCGCTGGTCCCAAACTGGTCTCGAAGGATGTTCTTCGCCTTTTCTGCGGAGATTCCGACGGAGAGGAAGAGGACCTCCATGCTGCGTGGATTGAGTTCCAGCCATCGTGTCAGAGAGCACTGCGATATCTCATGAAGGCTCTCAAGGAGGAGGGCAGCGGAGCGTATGTCAATGGTCCGTTCTGTCTCACGCAGGAGATCGGGGGCGGGGGTGAGCCGACTCAGTGAGTCCAGATAGGTCTGGAAGTCGGGAATTCGAGCATCCACCAGATTCCTCTACTCTCCGATGACGAGATACTCGACCGCCTGGCGGCGCGTCGCATGCCGGGCGGTCCCGAAGTGGTACCGGTGGTTGATCCTGCGCACCTCCGTGTTGCCCTTGACGTCGCGCACCATCCCCACGAGTCTGTCGAGGCCTGGAACTGCGTTCGAGCCGTAGGACAGGACCAGTGAGGAGTCCGAGAAGCGCTCCAGCATGCCCTCCAGCGCCCCCTCGATCGTCCTCCTGGAGCCGAAGGGCGTGGGCCGCTTGGGAAGCTTGCGGGTGAGCGTGGACTCCATCACCTGGGCGCGGCCGTCATTCCAGTAATCGGCGAGGCCCTCAAGGAACCAGTAGCGCTTGATGTAGTCGTTGTCGTCCCGCGGAGGGGCATAAGGAGGATCCAGGTAGACCACATCCGCGCCCCTGGGGGCCTCATCCACCGGCGCCCGGCGGACCCGGGCTGGAGCGCCGTCGTCGCACACCGCCCGGTTCCAGTCGGCAGCCGCCTCACGAATATGCTCGCGCATGCTCATGCGCAGGTGCCGCCGGCCGTCGTCGTAGACGGAGTAGCGGGAGGACGTCACCGTGAACACGCCACGGGGCTGCTTCCTGGCCGCTGCCAGGATGAGTGAGGCGATCGCCAGATCCCGGCGCGGCCCCTGCCAGGAGGCGAGCACCGACCATGCGGAGTCCAGCGCGCGAAGATCCTCGGCCGTGAACAGGATGCCCGCGTAGGTGTCGTGGATGAAGGAGCGCTCATCCCTACTCGGCCCCAGGAGCTCGGCCAGATCCTCCTCGCCCAGGCGCACACCGCGGTTCGCCACGGTCGCCCTGGTCAGAGCACAGGGGAAGGCCAGGTAATCCGAGGACCAGACCTCCCGCCCCATGGCGTGCGCCAGGTAGGACACCACCCCTGAGCCGCTGAAGGGGTCGGCCACCGTAGCACCGCCCAGGTCGAGCAGAACGCGCTCCACGTCAGGAAGGAGGGAGTACTTGCTCCCCATGTACCGCAGGCGCGGGTAGCGGCTGGCCACCGACGCCGCAGCGCTGGCCTGTACCTGTGTCAGTGCTGTCACAGCGTGCCTTTCCTCGTCCATCCGCCTGCGAGGCGGATCCTACGCGAGGCCACTGACACGATCGGATACGGCTGGCCTCAGCCCAGGAGGGCCAGGATGACGGCGGCGCTGCGGGTGGCGGCCTCCTGGGCCTCGATGTGGAAGTCCTGGCCCGCCTCCGGCCCGCACAGGTCCGAGACCCCGCGGACCGAGACGAAGGGGACCCCGGCCCCCGCGGCCACCTGCGCCAGGGCCGTGGACTCCATATCGGTGCTCAGCGCCCGCGGGAAGACCTCGCGGGTGTCGGCCACATTGGCGGCGGTGATGAAGGAGTTGCCCGCCAGCATCTGCCCGGTGTGCAGATGCGCGGAGCCCGAGGACGCCGTCGCCCCCTTGAGGGCCTCGGGCCCCACCTGGGCCAGGCGCTCCAGCAGGGCCTCGTCGGCCTGGAACACCTCGGGCTGGCCCGGCGTCTGGCCCCGCGCGTAGCCGAAGGCGGTGGCGTCGGCGTCCGTGAGCGCCAGGGTCTGGGAGGCGCACACGTCACCGACCCCCACCCGGTGGCCCAGGCCCCCGGCCGTGCCCGCGGAGATCACCACCTGCGGAGCCACGGCGGTGAGCACCGTGGCGAGCGCGGCCGCCCCGGCCACCAGGCCGATCCCCGTGTTGACCAGTACCAGCTCCCGGGATCCCTTCCCGGCGTCGTCGGCGCCCGACGACGGTTCAGGCAGGGCCAGGCGCCAGGCGCGCGCCCCCGCGCAGGTCGGCAGCGCGGGGCCCTCCTCGATGAGGGGCAGGGCCTCCAGGAACGGGCGGGCCTCCACCTCCATGGCCACGGCGACGACAGCGGCGACGGCAGGACGGTTCTCCTCGCCTGCGGGACGGGGGAGGGCTGGCTCATGCTGACTGCTCATGCGGCCAGCCTACGGGTCCTCAGGCCAGGATCCGCTCCCACCAGCCGGCGAAGGCCGGACAGCGCTCCAGGACCGCGGGAAGACCGGCCTCCCCGATGAGAAGAGGCCCGGTGACCGTCTTGCTGTAGTCACCATCGGCTCTCTTCAGTCGCTTGGAAGGACTGAGGTCCGGATGGCTGTTGACCGCCTCAACACTGCCCGCCTGCGTGATCGCCTGACGCAGCGCCTTGAGTGCTGATGCGCCAAGGAGCCCCTCGCCGGCACCGGCGTCGATGGCGGCCAGCACCAGGGTCTCGATCTCATGGGGGATGACCAGAGGCAGGAAGCGCGGGTCCCGGTATTGACGAGTCAGGCTCTCGACGAGCGCGGTCCACGTCGTTGCCCCCGGTACGAAGCCGTCGCGTCCCGGTGCACCCAGCGGGTAGCCGTAGTAGTCGAGGAGCAGCCCGATCCTCTTCCAGTGCCGTTGGGCCAGGAGCTGGCGCAGGATGGCGTGGTAGCCCCGCCAGTGCCCACCACCGTGCTGTGTGGCCGAGGTCCGGACCACGATCGGGGTGAGAAAGACGCCCTGCATCGCGGCGATGGGGGAGAGCGTCTCCTTGATGAGGGTCTCCTCGGTCTGCCCCTCGACCACGATGACCACTTCGCTCAGGGGGCTCACGGGGCTCACCGGTCACCCTCGCTATGAGAGGGGCGCCCCCCGAGCAGGTTCATCTCCCACATCGTGCCAACCGAGAACTCCTCCAAGAACCCGGAGAGCTGCTTGGAGTCTGGGCGAATCACTGTCGTTGCGCCGTCGGCCCGATCCAGGACGGCGACCTCCTCCAGGGAGAAGTGGGAGAGCAGCGGCACGGACTGGGTGGCCAGGATGACGCGATGCCCCCGGTCGCCGGCCATGCGGGCCATCTCCGCCAGCAGTGCGATCGCCGAGGGGTGCAGTCCCAGCTCGGGCTCGTCCAGGACCACTGTCGCAGGAAGGTCCGGACCAAGAAGGAGCGTGGCCAGGCACATGAAGCGCAGAGTTCCATCACTGGCCTCACGGGCCAGGAAGGTCCGATCAAGGCCGCGCTGCCTCCAGCGAAGCCGGATTCTCCCCGCCTGGTTGGGCACGAGGACGAAATCGTCGAAGAAGGGCGTGACATGGCGGATGGCCGAGACGATGCGCTGGTAGTGGCGGGGGTGCTCCTGGCGCACCCGCAGCAGATATGCGGCGATGTTCTCCGCGTCCATGCGCAGCGAGACATCATCGCCGACTGTCGACCAGCCCTTCACCGGCGCGTTGGGGCTGACATCGTCGAAGTGGAAGACCCGGCAGCCGGCCAGGAGCGGGGTGATGTGGTTGGCGAAGGCGACGAGCTTGGGGTCCGTGGACTCCTCGGCGATCCTTCGGGCCCTGCTCGAACGACTGGAGCCGAGCTGCTTGTCATAGGGGCGATCGGGGTATCGGCGCCTATTGTGGAAGAGCATGGACTCGCTCAGAACGGCGGCATCGTCGTCGTCGGCGCGCAGATCGACGCGGTAGCCGCCCAAGCAGTCCTCCGCATCAGGGGAGGAGTAGACCTCGATCCGGGTCAGTTCGGCCGTGCCGGAGGAGTCCTCGAAGACCAGTGCGGACATGCCTCCCTGAGCGGCGACGTACTCCTGGAAGGAGTCGTCCCAGATCCGTGAGATGAGCTCAAGGGCCCCCACAAGGTTCGACTTTCCGGCGCCGTTCGCGCCGATGAGGACAGTGACGCCGGTGGTGGGCTCCAGGGCCACTGAGCGCATCGACTTCAGGCCCGTGACAACGAGGCGCCCTAGTGCTGTGGAACTCATGGATCTAGCCTACGGTGCGGATCCCGTCGCCCCGGTGTCTGTGGCGGTCTGAGCGCCACCAGTGCCCGCGGCCGCCTCCGCACCGTCCACGGGCTCGCTCAGGCCCAGGATGAAGGCCTCGATGAGGCCGTGCATGCGGGCTTTGACCAGATCCGGTGCGGTGGGCCGGCCATCCTGCCCGGCCCGCTGCCGACGCTCTCCATCTCACGGGCGGCCTGGACCTCGCTCTGGGCAATGGAGTCCAGCAGGTCCATCAGCGACTCGGTCGTCGGCATCCCCTCGATCGCCTCGACCGCCTTGTCCACCGTCCTCAGGATGGTCTCCGTGCGGGCCGCGATCGCCTCATTGAGAACCTCCTGGAGGGAGGAGTAGTTGGAGTAGAAGGCGCCGCGCGTGAAACCCGCCTCCTTGACGACGTCGTCGATGCGAGTGCCGGCGATGCCCCTGGCGGCGACGACGTCGGCGGCTACCTCGACCAGGCGCGCGCGGGTGTTCTCCCGCTTGCGCAGGCTGCGCTCGGGGTCCGCGGTGCGGCCGTCGGTGGCGGCGCGGCTGGAATCCGCGGTGCGGCCGGGGGTGGATGAAGGAGTGCTCATCAGGCCTTCTACGGTTCTGGGGTGACGCCGCCCACGCGCGGTTGCTGTGCGCAGGCTCACACTCTCGTGCTCGCGCTCGCGGGGGCTCAGCCCGCTGAGGCGGCGAGCGCCGGCGCGGATCGCCGGCTCAGGGCTCCGGCTGGGGCTGGAAGGCTCCCAGCAGGACGGCGACCCCCAGGAGTTGGAGGGCGCCGATACCGCCCCACAGGGCGTGAGGCCACAGGAACACCCCGATGACCAGGCACTCCCCGGCGATCCAACCCAGCATGACCATCCCGGCCAGGGTGTGGGCCATTGCCAGGTGGCGGGGGCGGCGCACATGGGTCCAGATCGCCGCCCACTGGAAGCCGCCGACCACCACCCCCAGCAGCACGGCGGCGAGCACGTACCGGCCGGCGAAGGCGGAGCCGTCCAGGAGGAAGTCGAAAATATGGGGCGTGAACAGCAGGAGGACCATGCCCAGCAGCGTGGACAGGGCCTGGAAGACCGCCATCCCCAGCAGTAGGCGCCGTGCCGTCCGCACCGCTCTCACCGGGCCTCGGGGCTGCTCGGGCCGAACACCTGCGACCAGTGCTCACGCTGGGACAGGAAGCCGCCCACCGCCTCCTGGGCGGCCGCCAGGGAGTGGTTCGCCCCCCAGCCGCACTGGACCTCATTGGCGGCTGGCACCTCCTGGGCCGAGAGGATGTCGCGGAAGGTCGCCTCCAGCAGGGGCAGGAACTCCTCGGGCTCCAGGCCCAGGGTCAGGGCGTAGAAACCCGTCTGGCAGCCCATGGGGGAGAAGTCGATGAGACGGTCGGTGTGATTGCGCATGAGCTCGGCGCTCAGGTGCTCGATGGAGTGCACCGCGGGCATCTCCAGGTGCTCGTGGTTGGGCTGGCGGAAGCGCACGTCGTACTTGACCAGCACATCCCCACCGGGCAGCTCCTTGCGATCCGCCACCCGCACGAAGGGCGCCACCACCCTGGTGTGGTCCAGGTTGAAGGACTCGACATTCATCCGGCCTGCGGAGTGCCCGCTCTGCTCGCTCATGGCCCCACCTTATGGCCTCATCCCGCCATCGAGGTGCCTGCTGCACATCTTCAGGTGCCGGATCGGCCCGCAGCCCCTGTTCTCCCGCATGATCACGTCAGCGGGCTGCCCCCGGGGGGCCTGAAGATGTGCAACGGGGCTGGGGCGGGGGAGGATGGGGCCATGAGCTCACTGGCGCGCATCATCATCGGACCACCCGCAGCTCCCGCCCTCGTCCTGCTGCACGGCATCACCGGCTCGGCCATCTCCCAGGCCGAGGCCATCGAGCACTGGGCCGAGCGCGGCTACCGGGTCATCGCCCTGGACGCCCGCGGACACGGCCTGTCCCCCCGCTGGAGCCCCGAGGAGCTCGCGCGCGCCGGGCAGGTGCTTGTCGACGACGTCGTGGAGACCCTGGAGGAACTGGCGCACGAGGGTTCTGCGCTCCCCATCCTCATCGGTCACTCCATGGGTGCGGCCACCGCCATGGTGCTGGCGACGCAGCGCCCCGACCTGGTGGCCGGCCTCGTCCTGGAGGACCCGGCCCTCTACGGCACCCGCAGCCCCGAGGAGCTCCTGGCCCGCGGTGCCGCCAGGGAGCGCTCGCGCGCCGCCGAGGCGGCCGACCCCGCCGCCTCGGTCTCCCACGCCCTGGAGAGCCAGGCCATGCCGGCCGTCGAGGCGGTGGTGGGGGTGTGGGCCGCCCAGCGCA
This sequence comes from Actinomyces capricornis, assembly GCF_019974135.1. Taxonomy (NCBI): domain Bacteria; kingdom Bacillati; phylum Actinomycetota; class Actinomycetes; order Actinomycetales; family Actinomycetaceae; genus Actinomyces; species Actinomyces capricornis. Next base: position 1,345,500 of record NZ_AP025017.1, on the reverse strand, counting down.
GCGACCCGGCCCTCCTGCTCAGCGGAGTCGTCACCCCCGAAGTCCCCTGGACCGACGCCGTCGCCGCCCTGGAAGTGCCCGCCCTCCTGCTCACTGGGGACCAGCCAGGATCCGCCAGGGTCGGGCCGGCGGGCCTGGAGCGCATCGCCGCCCTCAACCCGCGCATCGAGACCGTGCTCGTCCCAGGCGCCGGGCACCAGGTGCGCCGCAGCGACCCGCAGGCCTATTACAGCGCCGTCGACACCTGGCTGGAGCGCCAGGGCATGGCCCCGCAGCCACCCCGGCAGTAGCCCCCGCCACGCCGCTGCCCCGCCGGCGTCGGCCCGGCCCGACGGCCGGGCCTGGTGAACCCGGTGTGCTCGGCCCGCCCGCCGGCCTGAGGGGATGCTCAGATAGCTGTGGGAGGATGGCCCGCATGACAGCCGCGTCAAGAACCAAGCACCTGGGTACCGACTCGGGCGCCACTACCGCATCGCTTCCCGCCTCCCGCACTCAGGGCGAGACCATCGCCATGATCCTGGCTGCGCTGGGCATCGGTGCCGCAGGCCTCTACCTCATGCGCGACCTGGTCGCCCCTGCCTTCTTCGCCCTCACCCTCGTCATCACGGTGCGCCCCCTGGTGTCCTGGGCCACCGGGCGGGGCGTGCCGCGGCCGATCGCCGCGGTCCTGGCTGTCATCCTGGTCTTCGGCTTCATCCTGTCCCTCTTCGTGGCCCTCGGGGTTGCGGTGGCACAGCTGGTGGACACCCTGCCGGGCTACTCCGACAGGTTCCGGGCCATCTGGCAGCAGGTCCAGGCCCAGCTCGCGAGCATGGGTATCGATCAGGCCTCCCTGCTCGACCAGGCCACCAACGCGGTGGATACCTCCCGGATCGTGGCCATGGCCCAGGCGCTCCTCGGGCAGCTGTCCTCGGCGGGTGCCATGCTGGGCGTCATGGCCCTGACGGTCGTCTTCCTCATCTTCGACACCGCCAAGATCGAGACCCGGGCGGCCGCCCTCAACCTCCTCAAGCCCGAGTTGGCCACCGCCCTGGCCGGCTTCGCCGCCTCGGTGCGCTCCTACTGGCTGGTCTCCACGATCTTCGGCCTCATCGTGGCGGTGCTCGACGTCGTGGCCCTGTGGATCCTGGGCGTCCCCCTGGCCATCACCTGGGGCGTGCTGTCCTTCATCACCAACTACATCCCCAATGTCGGCTTCTTCATCGGCGTCATCCCCCCGGCGCTCCTGGCGCTGGTGGACTCCGGGCCCTGGACCGCCCTGTGGGTGCTCCTGGCCTACATGGTCCTCAACTTCGTCATCCAGTCCCTCATCCAGCCCAAGTTCACCGGTGACGCGGTGGGGCTCAACACGACGGCGACCTTCCTCTCCCTGCTGTTCTGGTCCAGCATTGTTGGCGGCCTGGGCACCATCCTGGCCGTCCCCCTGACCCTGTTCGCCAAGGCGCTGCTCATCGACTCCGACCCGCGCTCGCGCTGGGTGGGGATCTTCCTGTCGGCGGGCGATGAGCCGGTGCGCGACCCTGACGAGCTCGACCCCGAGGTGTTGGAGGAGATCGACCTCGATGGGGACGGGACCGGAGAGGACGACCCCGAGCACGGTATCCGGGCCGTGGAGGAGGGGCGCCCGGCCACCCCGGCGCCCTGACGCCCCGCAGCACCGCCGCCTCCGGACCGGCCCCGGCCGACTACCGGGCGCAGCCCCGGGGCGCAGGTCTAGCTCTCCGCCCTGCCCTGGCGCCAGTAGCCCATGAAGGCTACTGAGCGGCGGTCGATGCCGCGCTCGGCCACCAGGTGGCGGCGCATGGCCCGCACCGCCCCGGCCTCGCCGGCCAGCCAGGCGTACAGGGTGGTGCGCTTGAGCACGGCCCCGCCCTTCGCGGTGCGGGGAACCTCCCACAGCAGGTCATGGTCGACGTCGATCTCCTCGACCTCCTGCGGTGTCCCGACGGGGCACAGCTCGGCGGCGGCCCGCCTCAGGCCCTGGACCAGCAGTTCCCCGTGCGGCCGGCCCTCGCGCCCCAGGGGCCGCACCTCGAAGCCGGGGTGGGCGGGCAGGTAGGCGGCATCGGCCTCGGTGGGCAGCTCCACGACTGCCAGTCCCCGGGCGTTGGTGGGCAGGTCCTGGAGGATCCGGGCGATCGCCGGGGCGGCCGTCTCGTCCCCGCACAGCAGGAAGCGCTCCGTGATCTGCGGGGGGACGAAATCCACGCCACCGGGATCCCCCTCGTAGCCGGCGTCGGGCCCCAAGAGGATGGCCCGGCTGCCTGTCTGGGCCGCCTGGGCCCAGCGGCCCGCCGGGCCGGCAGCGCCGTGCAGGACCATATCGACGTCGACCTCGTGGGAGTCGCGGCGCACCGCCCGGGTGGTGTAGGTGCGGATCGGCGGTCGCAGCTCCTCGGGCAGGGCCAGCCACTGGCGGTACCAGCCCTCCCCGGTGGGCAGGTGGTCGTAGCCCGCCTCGGGCGAGGGCAGGACCAGCTTGATGCGCTGGTCCCAGCCCGGATCGCCGAACCGGTCCAGATCCGGGCCGGTGAGTGTCAGGCGCCGCATCGAGGCGCTGAGGTCGAGGACACGGGCCACCGTAACGCCGAAGAAGCGGAAGGGCGCTGTCGAGCCGCTCATGCCCGGCCCTCCTGCGCACCGCGCACATGGTGGCGGCCCTTGGGCAGGATGAGTGGGGTCCCGGAGACGGGGTCGGTGATGACCTCGGCCTGGAGGCCGAGGACCTCCGCGACCAGTGCGGCGTCGACGACCTCCCCGGGCTCGCCCGCGGCCACGACGCGCCCTTTCCTCATGGCGATGATGTGGTCGGCGTAGCGGGCGGCCAGGTTGATGTCGTGCAGAACCATGGCGATCGTGGTGCCCCGCTCCCGGTTGAGGTCGGTGAGCAGGTCCAGCACCTCCACCTGGTGGGCCAGGTCCAGGAAGGTGGTGGGCTCATCGAGCAGCAGCACCTGCGTGCGCTGGGCCAGGGCCATGGCGATCCAGACCCGCTGGCGTTGGCCCCCGGAGAGCTCATCGATGCTGCGGTCGGCCAGCTCCGTGGTGCGCGTGGCCAGCAGCGACTCCTCCACGATGCGCCGGTCGCGGGCGCTGGTGGCGGCGAACAGGGACTGGTGGGGGTGGCGCCCGCGCCCCACGAGGTCCGCCACGGTGATCCCCTCGGGGGCGATGGGCTGCTGGGGCAGCAGGCCCAGGCGCCTGGCCAGGGCGCGGGTGGGGATGGAGCCCACGGGCGTCCCATCGAGCAGGACCTGGCCTGACAGGGGCGCCAGGATCCGCGCCATGGTCTTGAGCAGGGTGGACTTGCCGCAGGCGTTGGCGCCCACGATGACGGTGATCCGTCCGTGGGGGATGGTCACGTCCACGCCGTCGACGACGACGCGCCCGCCGTAGCCCGAGCGCAGGGCGGTGGTGGTCAGCTGTGCCGGCTCCTGCGCCGGCTGCGCGGTGGTCATGCGCTGGCCCCCTGTCGGTTGATCCGGAGGAGTTGGATGATGAGGTAGGGGGCGCCCACGATGCCGGTGACCACGCCCACCGGGAGGCGGGTGGGCAGCAGGTGCTGAGCCACCAGGTCCCCGCCCAGGACGATGAGCGCACCGGTCAGGGCGGCGGGGATGAGGAGGGTGCGGCTGGTGCGCCCCACCAGGCGGGCGGCGATGGGCCCGGCCAGGAAGGAGACGAAGGCGATGGGGCCGGTGGTGGCCGTGGCGAATGAGGCCAGGGCCACCATGGTGACGATGAGCAGGAGGCGGGTGCGGACCACCGCCACCCCCAGTCCCGTGGCGGCCTCCTCGCCCAGGGTCAGGGGCCCCAGGTCGCGTCCCAGGGCCAGCAGGATCGCGCCGCACGCCGCCACGGCGCCGGTCAGGAGCGGGACCTGGTCCCAGCTGGTGGAGGCCAGGGAGCCCGATAGCCAGCGCATGGCGTCGGCGACGTCGTAGATGCTGGCGCGCTGCTGGAGGTAGCCGATGACGGAGGTGAGCATCGCCGAGACGCCGATGCCGATGAGGATGAGTCGGCCCCCCTGGGAGCCCCCCGACCCCGAGAGCACGTAGATGAGCGCCGCGGTGCCCAGACCGCAGGCGATGGCGAGGGCCGTCACGCGTGGCCCCGACCAGTTCAGGACCAGGATCGCGAAGACCGCCGAGGCAGAGGCCCCCGAGGTGATGCCGATGATGTCGGGGCTGGCCAGTGGGTTGCGCAGCATGGTCTGCGAGGTGGTGCCGGACATGCCGAAGGCGATGCCCACCAGTGCCGCGATGATGGCATGCGGCAGGCGCCGACGCCCCACCGCGTAGGAGGCCCCGGGCACGCTCTCGCCCCGCATGACGGCCAGGATCTCGCCGGGGGAGTACCAGGTCTCGCCGATGATGAGGCTCGTCCACCACAGGACGACGACGGCCAGGGCCAGGAGGGCCACGACCAGCAGGTAGCGCCGGGCGCGGCGCCGCTGCCCGGCGCGGGTGAAGCCGGGGGCCAATGCGGTGGCGCTCATAGCTCGCGCACCTTCGCGCCCCTGGCGATGGCGATGAGGACGGGTGCGCCCACGAAAGCGGTCACCAGGCCCACCGCCACCTCGCTGGGGCGGGCGATGACCCGGCCCAGCACGTCGGCCAGGGTCAGCAGGGCCGCGCCGGCCAGCGCGGACAGGGGCAGCAGCCAGCGGTGGTCGGAGCCTGAGAGCATGCGCACGGCGTGGGGCACCATGAGGCCCACGAAGCCGATGGGGCCGGTGACTGCCGTCACCGCAGCGCATAGGACGACGCCGGCGGCGGTGGCGCCCAGGCGCGTGCGGGTGACCCTGACCCCCAGGCCCACGGCCATCTCCTCGCCCAGCGCCAGGGAGTTGAGGGCGCCGGCCAGGGCCATGGCCACCACGGCGGCCAGGATGAGGGCGGGTGCGATGGCGCCCAGGGACTGCCATGTGCCCCGCCCCAGGCCGCCGACCTGCCAGAAGCGGAAGTCCTCCAGGCCCTGGACCCTGGGGAGCATGATCGCGCTGACCAGGCTGGACAGGGCCGCGGTGGTGGCCACACCGGCCAGGGCCAGCTTGACCGGTGTCGTCCCTCCCGGCCCCAGGGAGCCCACGGCGTAGACGAAGACCGCGGTCAGGCAGGCCCCCACCATGGCCACCGCCATGTACTGGGGGGTGGAGCTGATGCCCGCGAAGGCGATACCGATGACGATGGCCAGGGAGGCGCCGGTGTTGATGCCCAGGATGCCTGGGTCGGCGATGGGGTTGCGGGTCACGGCCTGCATGAGGGCGCCGGACAGGCCCAGGGCCGCCCCGGCGCACAGGGCGGTGGCGGTGCGGGGGATGCGCTCGCCGACAACCACCGCCCCGAACTCCTGGCTGGTGGCGCCCAGGCCGCCGACGATCTCGCCCAGGCTGACGATCCTGGCGCCGAAGGAGATCGAGGCTAGGGCTGAGGCCGCCACCAGCACCAGGAGGAGGAGCAGCGTGAGCGGGTACCGGCTGCCCCCGTGCGAGGCGGGGGCGGTCACTTGGCCTTGTCGGCGGCGTCGGCGATGAGCTCGACGTACTTGTCGATGCCCCAGGGCAGGGACAGGGGGCCGGGGTTGGTCGAGGCTGCCATCGCGTTGCTGTCCCCCACGAAGGCCACTGCGCCGTTGGCGATGGCGGGGATCCTGCCCTTGAGGGAGTCCTTCTGGAGCTCGGCGAGGCGGTCGGGGGTGCCGTACATGACGATGACGTCGATGTCGGAGAGCTGGTCGACCAGCTCCTCGGAGATGTCGGTGTTGAAGGCGCTCGGGTTGGCCTCGGAGGCCTTCTTCACCGAGGCGGGAAGCTCCATCCCCAGGTCGGCCAGGAAGGCGGTGCGCGGATCGACGGTGTTGTAGAAGCCGAGCTTGGAACTGGTCTCGTCGACGTAGAAGAAGGCGGCGCTCTTGCTTTTGATCTGCGGGTGCTTGCCCACCTCGGTGCTGATGAGGCCCTCGAGCTCGGTGATGAGGGCCTCGCCCTCGGCCTTCTTGCCGATGGCGGTGGCGTCCATGGTGATCATCTCGCGCCACGGGGTGCCCCAGGCCACGGTCGGGTAGGCGACGGTGGGCGCGATCTCGCTGAGCGCCTTGTAGTCCTCCTCGGTCAGGCCGGAGTAGGCGGCCAGGATGACCTCGGGCTTGGTGTCGTTGATGGCCTCCAGCGGGATGCCGTCGGTCTCGTCGAACAGGACGGGCTTGTCGGCACCGGCGGCCACGAGCTCGTCGACCTTCTCCTTGGTCCAGGCGAGCATGCCCGAGTCGTCCTCCACGCCCCAGACCTGCTTGGCGAAGCCCACCGGCATGATGCCCAGGGCCAGGGGCAGGTCCTGGTTGGCCCAGTTGACCGAGGCGATGCGGGTGACGCCAGCGGGGACCTCAGTGATGCCGAAGGCGTGCTTGATGCTGATGGTCTCCCCGGAGCCGGAGGAGGCGCCGGTGGTGGAGGTGCTGGAGGAGCCGCAGGCGGCCAGGAGCGCGCCGAGGGACACGGCGCCGGTGCTGATGAGGAAGGACTTGCGGGAGACGGACACGGGGCCTCTTCTCAGGTGAGGGGCAGGGACGCGGACGGATGCGGCCGACGTCGATGACTCCCGGGACCCTAACCGAGGCTAGGTTTACCTAACAAGTGCGGCGGCCATGGAATTGACCACGGTGACGCCGTGTCATTTCGTTGCCCCTATGCTCCTGTAACGGGCCGGGGCGGGGGCGCTGGGCCGCCGGGTAGTCTCCGGCCCCGCCTGAGGCACCGAGGCGCAGGGTGCGGGCGGGGCGTTACCGGCGTCGGGCGATGAGGAGGACCGCCAGCGCCAGGAGCGCTGCGGCAAGCATGGCCAGCGGCCAGGCGGGCACAGCCCCGGCCGCGGCCAGGACCTGCTGCTCGGCGTCAGCCAGGGTGCGGGCCGAGACCAGCCCACCGTTCAGGCCGCTGGGGCCCACCACGACCATGAGGCCCCCCAGAGCCACGCACAGGGCGCCACCGATGAGCTCGGTCCACGTGGTGGTGCGCCCCGCCAGGGTCACGGTGCGCGGGCGCAGCCAGGACCGGGAGGCGGAGCCCAGCCGGCTCCAGGCCAGTGCCAGCACCACCAGGGGCAGGACCATGCCCAGGGAGTACAGGACCATGAGCGCTGCCGCCCTCGCCGGGGAACCGCCCAGCCCGGCCAGCACCAGCACCGAGCCCAGGATCGGTCCGGCGCACCCCACCCCGGCCAGTCCCGCCAGCGCCCCCAGCAGGTAGACCGACAGCGGCGAGGCCGCATTTCGCCGAGCTGCCGGGGCCCCGCCGCGCGCGAGGCCGGGCAGGTGCAGGGGGATCGAGAGTGCCTGGAGGACCCCCAGGATGATCACGGCGATGCCTCCCAGGAGGGTGGCCGTGGTCATGTGCTGGCGCAGGAGCGCGCCCAGGCTGCCGGCCAGGACGCCCAGGGGCAGCAAGGTGGTGAGCAGGCCCAACCAGTACACGGCGGTGCGCCCCAGGAGCGCTCGCGGCGAGGTGAAGGCGTAGGCGAAGAAGGCGGGCAGCACCATGACCGAGCAGGGGGCGAGCAGGGTCAGGACGCCGCCCAGGAAGGCGGCCAGGGCCACGGCCTACTGCTCCGCCAGGGCGGCCTGCTCCAGGACCGTGGCGCGCACGTACTCCGCCGGGCGGTAGCCGGAGATGTAGGTGTCGCCCACCAGCATGAAGGGGGTGCCTTGAATGCCGATGGAGTAGGCCTGCTGCGTGGAGGCGGTCACCGCCTCGACCGTCTCCGGGGCCGTCATCTCGGTGCGGAAGGCCTCCAGGTCGGGCACGCCCGCCTTCTGGGCGAAGTCCACCAGGGAGTCCTCGGTGTACTCGGGGTGGCCCTGGGGGTCGGCGGCCGTGTAGACCGCGTCGTGGAACTCCCAGAACCTGCCCTGCTTGGCGGCGGCGATGCCGGCCTGGGCCGCCAGGGGCGAGGTCTCGGTGATCTGCGCCAGGTCGCGCCATTCGATGCGCAGCGTGCCGTCGGCCACGAGGTCCTCCAGCTCGGGGGCGACCTCCTGGGCGAAGAGCGTGCAGTAGGGGCAGGCGAAGTCGGAGTAGAGGACCATGACCACCGGGGCGTCCGCCTCTCCCCGGGCCTGCCCGTCAGAGGGGTCGCGGCGCGCCTGGGAGCGGATGAGGGACAGGGTCTGCTCATCGGTTTGCGTGGGCGCGGAGGTCTCGGCCGCGCTGGGCCCGCCACTGCTGGCCGCAGTGGGCCCGCTCGCGGTGGCGCCGGCCTGTGGGCTGGAGTCCTGCGAGGTCATGCCGCGCGCGACGAAGGCGGCGATGGCCGCCAGCAGGACGGCGATGATGACCAGGAGGATGACGATGACCTGGTTGGACTTGGAGGTCGTGGGAGCGGTGGGGCCGGCTGTCATGATGCCAGTGTGGCAGAGGGGGCGGCTGTTGCCCCGCTGCCCCCGCTCCGGGCCGGCGGCGTCGCGGCGCACCCGGGCCGCGTCCAGTGCGGTGCTGCTGGTGCGTCGCCAGGGTGGATCCGGGCATGAGACCCGCCACGGGGGCCGGGCGGGATGCGGCACTGCTTCTTGATGTCGACGCGGATCAGCTGGCCGGGGCGGTGCGGCTAGTGCGGCGTCAGGGTGGATCCGAGCATGAGACCCGCCACGGCCGCCAGCAGCGTCGCCAGTGTCATCAGGGCGCCGTGGAGCGCTGCCGATTCCCAGCGGCCCGAGGCCAGGAGGCGGGCTCCCTCCACGGCAGCGGTGGAGAAGGTGGAGTACCCGCCCAGGAGGCCAACCCCCAGGACCTCGGTCAGGGCAGCGTCCGCCGGAGCGGCCGAGAGGCTCCCCTGGATACTGACGAGCAGCCCCATGAGCAGGCAGGCGCTGGCATTGACCACCGCTGTGCCCAGGGGTATCGGGGCAGTGCCAGGAGTGCCGTCGGGCGGGGCGGTGGCCCGCGCCACCCGTGCGTCGATGACGAAGCGGCACACGGCCCCCAGGCCACCGGCCGCCGACAGGGCGAGCCAGATCATGTGGTGGCCCGCCTGCCTCTGGCGCGGCCGTGGTGCCGGAGCAGGCCTCCCAGCCACAGGCCCAGGCCCGCCGAGGCCACGCCTGCGGCGAAGGCGCCCAGGAGATAGGCCGCGCCCGGCAGGAGGCCCCCCTGGACCAGGAGCTGCTGGGACTGGAGGATGAAGGTCGAGTGCGTGGTCAGCCCACCCAGCACCCCTGTGCCCAGGGCCAGGCGCAGCAGGCGGTGGTGCTGCCCCAGCGAGCCCAGGAGCACACCCAGGGCGAGGGCGCCCAGGAGGTTGATCGCCAGTGTCGTCGGCACCTGGCCTCCCAGGCCCGCCCGCAGGAGGCAGCCGCAGGCCCCGCCCAGGCCCACGGCGGCCAACTCGCGGGGCTCAGCGGTCACGGCGGGCCACCTGGTAGTCGTCGCTGTCGAGGATGAGGGTGTAGGTGGAGCCCTCCATGGACTGGTCCTGCGCCCACTGGGCGGCGTCGGTGGGCGCGTTGCCGCCCCAGGAGGTGGACTTCTTGTCGATGACGACGTAGTCCTTGTCGGAGGTGCTCGTCCCCACCCAGGAGACCTCCGCCGTGGGCACCAGGTAGGCCAGCATGCCCAGGTCGGTGACGACGGTGGAGCCCCGCGGGATGGTGTTGATGATCTCCTGCGCGGTGGCGGCGCGCTCACTGGTGGTCTCGAAGCCCTTCTGCGTCATGGCCCAGAAGGGCAGGTGGGAGGCCAGGGCCAGGGAGGCGGTGATGGTCGTGCCCAGGCCGATGATCGTGGCATAGCGCGCGGGCAGGGGGACGGTCAGCCAGCCCGAGGTCGGCAGGCCGGTGGGCGTGATGCGTCCCGGCGCGGGCTCCTGCCAGCGCCCCTTGGCCCGGAGGCGGGCGACGACGTCGAGCAGGGCGCCGAAGGCGATGGGCATGAGAACCGCGTTGTAGTGCCAGTTGCTCCACTCCCAGTAGAACCCGATGGAGCCCAGGAACCTCCAGGCCAGGGTGGGGCCCACCGCCAGGATCCAGGGGGAGCGCAGGCCGATGAGCCCGCAGGTGGCCACCAGGACCCCCAGGGTCTCCAGCTTGACCGACGGGGTGAACAGGCGGGTCAGGAGCGGGGTGGGCGCGGCGTCGTCCTCGGCGCCGGTCTGCAGCCCGTAGGCCCACACGCCCTCAGGGTTGAGGGCCGGAAGGAGGGCCAGGACGGTGAGCAGGAAGGAGGCCAGGCCGAAGACCGCCAGGCCCGCGCCCAGGCGCACCGCTCGGCGCTCGCGGCGGCCGGTCCAGGCCACGGCCGCCCCGATGACCAGGACTGTCAGCCCCAGGTCCTCCTTGATCAGGACCAGCGGGGCCGACCATGCGGCCACCGCCACCCAGCGCCGCTCCACATAGGCGGTGGTGGCCAGGGCGAGCATGGGCACGGCGAAGGCGATCTCGTGGAACTGCGCGGCCACCGCCCCCTGGAGCCCCCAGGACAGGGCGTAGACCAGGCCCAGGACTCCCCCCAGCCAGGGGTTGGTCAGGCGGGCGGCCAGGCGCGTCAGCGGCCAGGCCGAGGCCGCCAGGAGGAGGTCCTGGACGATCAGGAGGCTCAGCGGGCTGGGGAAGAGCCGCCACACCGGTCCCAGCAGCACCAGGATCGGGTGGAAGTGGTCGCCCAGGAGGTTGTAGCCGTCGCCCTTGACCGGGACGATGGGGGCCTCGAGGCGCGAGTAGGCCTTGGCCAGCTCGGAGAAGATCGCCAGGTCCCAGCTGGGCACCTGCATGGCGTGCCACTGGGCGATGGAGTAGGTGATCATCACCCAGGCGGCGATGACGACGACGATCGCTGAAGGGATGTGCTCCTGGAGCCGTGTGAGCCTCACGGCGGTGAGCCTACCGGGGGCGGGAGCGCAGGGGGCGGCACTGCCGCGCGACCGTCCCGGCCGCGTGGCGCGGGCGGGACGGCCTGCGTGAGGGCTCCTGCGCAGTGGTCGGCCGGTAGGCGTCGACCGGCGGGGGTCGGCCTGCGGGGTCTGGCCTGCGGGTCTGGCTCTGGCCTCAGTGGGCGCCGTCCAGCACCTCGTCGCGTGCGCGCACGAAGGCCTCCACGCAGGCGTGCACGTCGTCCTGGCTGTGCGCGGCGGAGAGCTGGACGCGGATGCGGGCCCTGCCCCGCGGCACCACCGGGAAGGAGAAGGCGGTGACGTAGACGCCCAGCTCCAGCATGCGCGCCGCCACGTCCACGGCCTGGCGGGCGCCCTCGTCCCCGGGGAACATGACGGCCACGATGGGGTGGGAGCCGGGCAGGAGCTCGAAGCCGGCCGCCTCCATGCGCTCGCGGAACAGCTGGGCGAGGCCGGCCAGGCGCTGCCGGGCCTCGTGGGCGCCGCGGGCCAGCTCGATGGCGCGCAGGGAGCCGCCCACGACGGCGGGGGCCACACTGTTGGAGAACAGGTAGGGCCGGGCCCGCTGGCGCAGCAGGTCGACGATCTCCTGGGGGCCGGCGATGTAGCCGCCGCTGGCGCCCCCCAGGGCCTTGCCCAGGGTACCGGAGAGCACGTCCACGCGCCCCTCGACCCCCAGCAGCTCGGGGGTGCCGCGCCCATGGTCCCCCACGAAGCCGGTGGCGTGGGAGTCGTCGACCATGACCAGGGCGCCGTGCTCCTCGGCCAGGTCGCAGATTCCCGGCAGGGGCGCGTAGGAGCCGTCCATGGAGAACACGCCGTCGGTGACGATCATGAGGCGCCGGGCCCCGGCGGTGCGGGCGGCCTCGAGCTGGGCGCGCAGGTCGGCCAGGTCGGCGTTGCGGTAGCGGTAGCGGGCGGCCTTGCACAGGCGCACCCCGTCGATGATGGAGGCGTGGTTGAGCTCATCGGAGATGACGGCGTCCTCGGCTCCCAGCAGGACATCGAAGATGGCGCCGTTGGCGTCGAAGCAGGAGGAGAAGAGGATGGAGTCCTGGGTGCCCAGCCAGTGGGCGATCTCGCGCTCCAGGCGGCGGTGGGGGGTCTGGGTGCCGCAGATGAAGCGCACCGAGCTCAGGCCGAAGCCCCAGTCCTTCAGCGCCTGGGCGGCGGCCTCGATGATGGAGGGGTCGTCGGCCAGTCCCAGGTAGTTGTTGGCGCAGAAGTTGAGGGCCGGGCCGGCGGTGGTGGCGATGGAGGCGGACTGGGGGGTGGTGATCTCCCGCTCGGTCTTGTAGAGGCCGTCGGCCCTGATGCCCTCGAGGGCCTGGGCGAGCTCGTCCTTGATGGTGTACATGTGTGTGCCTTTCACTCCCAGGTGATGATGACCTTGCCGCACTGCCCGGAGCGGGCGGCCTCGAAGGCGTCCTGCCACTGCTCGGGGGTGAAGCGGTGGGTGATGACGCCGCGCACGGCCTCGCGCAGCTCCTGGCTGGAGCCCAGCATGAAGGAGGCCTTGTACCAGGTGTCGAACATCTCGCGGCCGTAGACGCCCTTGATGGTGAGCATGCGGGTGATGACCTGGTTCCAGTCGATCTCGTAGCCGGCCTTGGGCAGGCCCAGCATGGCGATCTGGGCGCCGTGGTTGCACACCTGGATCATCTGGCGCATGGCGGGGGCGGCGCCGCTGACCTCCATGCCGACGTCGAAGCCCTCGGTCATCCCCAGGCCGGCCATGATCTCGCGCAGGTCCTGGCGGGCGGTGTTGACGGTGACGGCGCCGGTGGCGGCCGCCAGGGCCAGGCGGTAGTCGGACAGGTCGGTGATGACGACGTTGCGCGCCCCGCAGTGGCGGGCGATGGCGGCGCACATGATGCCGATGGGGCCGGCGCCGGTGACCAGGACGTCCTCCCCGCTGAGGGGGGACTGCAGGGCGGTGTGGACGGCGTTGCCCAGGGGGTCGAACAGGGCGCCCAGGTCGGGGTCGATGAGGGGCGCCTGGGGCCAGACGTTGCGGGCTGGCACGACGACGTAGTCGGCGAAGGCGCCGTCGCGGTTGACGCCGATGGAGCTGGTGCGGATGCACAGGTGGCGGCGCCCGGCCCGGCAGTTGCGGCAGCGCCCGCAGGTGATGTGCCCCTCGACGCTGACGCGCTGGCCCAGGTGGAGGACGTCGCCGTCGTCGGCCGCGGTGGTCTCCTCGGTGGCCACGCCCTCGCCGAGCTCGACGATCTCGCCGTAGAACTCGTGCCCCAGGGTCATGGGCGGGCGCAGCTGTGAGGCGGCGAAGTCGTCCCACCCGGCCAGGTGCAGGTCGGTGCCGCACAGGCCGGTGCGCATGACACGGATGAGGACCTCGCGGAACCCGGGGCTGGGGCGGGGGATGTCCTGGAGCTCCAGGCCGGGTCCGGGGGCGGGTTTTCTCAGGGCGCGCATGGCTCTCCTGTGGCTGTCGGCGTCGTTGCCGTCGTCGGGCCCATGGGCCCGACGGCTCGCGGGGCAGTCTATCCCGTTTCGATTGATGGGTGAGGGCGTGTCCGGCTCTGATCCTGTTGATGGCGAGGGTGTTGGGGCGGGCGGGGTGACTCCCTCTCCTGGGCTGCCACCGCCACCGGCCGAGTCGTTACCGGTCAGGCCGGTGTGGGGTGGGCATGCTGCGGCATCGCGGGCTGCGTATGGTGTGATGCCGGGCGCGGGCAGTGATCCGGGGGCGCCGGTACCTGCGGGTGGGTTGGAGTGCTGGGTGTTTTTCGGACTGTGGTTGTTGTGTGGGTCAGGCTGCTTTCTGGTGCCCCAGGAGTTGGCGTTCGACCTCGTTGGGTGTGCGGTATCCCAGGGCTGAGTGTAGGCGGGTGTGATTGTAGGTCAGCTCGATCCATGAGGCAATATCGTTCATGGTTTTCTTGCGTGTGGGATAGACCATGCGGTGGGCCCTCTCGTTCTTGAGTGTGGCATTGAAGGACTCTGCCCAGGCGTTATCCCAGCACACCCCGGTCCGCCCTACCGAGGCCCGGATGCCATACCTGTTCAGATGTGCCGAGAACTGCTCGGAGGTGTATTGAGAGCCCCGGTCGGAGTGGAAGATCGTCTCACCTCGGATAATAGGGCAGTTGCGCACGGCCATATCGATGGCCTCGCATACCAGGGAGGTTCTCATGTGATCCGCCATCGCATAGCCAACGACTTTCTTTGTGGCGCAGTCCCCGGCGGTGGCCAGGTAGACGAATCCCTCCCAGGTGCGGATATAGGTGATGTCCCCCACCCATTTCCTTCCCGGTGCCTTGGCGGCGGTAGTCGCGTTCCACCAGATCGGGCCTGGAGTTCACATCTGCGGCCGGGGTGGTGGTGCGGACCTTTCGGCGCGGCCTGGCGGCGATCAGGCCGGCCTGGCGCATGAGGTAGCGCACCGTGTCACGGTGCACCACCACGCCGCGCCGTCCTAGGCGGGCAGTGATGCGCCGATACCCGTAGGTGCCATCAGAGGCCTCGAACTCAGCCCTGACTAAAGCCTCCAGCTCTTTTCTCCTGATATCCCGGCGAGACTGGGGGCGGCCTCTCCAGGAGTAGTATCCCGAGCGTGATACCCTCGCCCAGCGGCACATCGATGAGATGGGGTAGTTGCCTTCTTCGCGATTGATGAGAGCGTACTTCTGACTCACCGCTGTTCCTTCGCGAAGAAGGCCGCCGCTTTTTTCAGGAACTCGTTCTCCTGTTGCAGTTCGCGGACCTGCTTTTTCAGGCGGGATACCTCTACAGCCTCAGCCGCTGCCTGCCTTTCCTCTTCGCTGCTGTGCTCCTTCTTGTGTTTCGCGACCCAGTTGCCCACGGTCTGGGGTACCAGGTCGTAGGAGGCGGCCACCGATGCGATCGACCGTTCTTTGTCGATCACCTCGCGCACCACCTGTGCCTTGAACTCCTCAGAGTACTTCGCCCTTGACATGGCTCCATCCTATCGGATCAAAAGGGAGACGAAAATATCCCCCTGTCCGAGAAACACCACCCACTCCACACCACGCTGCTGGTGGAGGTGTACTCGACCCGTGCACCTGGATACGCCCAGGTTAGTGGGACCACTCCCTTCTCCCTGACCCCCCAGATCATCCAGGCCATGGAAGAGGCCATGGCTGCGCTGTAGTATCGATAGTACACAGGCCCTGAACGCCCCGGTGGCTGATGAGCCGATGAGGAGACTATGATGGCCGAGATGAGGATATTGCCCGTTGAGCGTGCGATCGAGTGGATCCGGGCCTGGACTGAACTGGAGTGGCCCATCACCTGGGAGACCGCCTACGCGATCCGAGACAGGCTCGGATGGGTGCCTGCCCCCGATGATGGACGCTTCTTCGTCACTGAACTATCCGTCAACGGGGAAGAGGATGGAAGCATCAACACGTTTAACGGACACTGTAGTGGAGTGTATTTTCCTCTTAGTTCTCGCAACCTGTCAGTTGTGGTAGATGAAGCCTGGAAGGTCGCTCTACGCTCGACATACGACCGTTGTGTGACGAATCTTGCTGGCTTGTACGGTGTTAGTAAAAGATCGAGAGAACACGCCAGAAGAGTGCGAACTGAATGGGAACTTGATAGCCGAATTACTCTTAGCTTGGCAGTGTCGGATAAGTCTGCTAGTGTTACAATAGATTCCCCGAAACTGACAGAAATAAATGAATGGGAGTTGCACTATATTGAGAAGTATGGTGAGAATTATGTCGAGGATTGACCCTGACGCGTTGTCTTCTCATTGCGCCATGGGAAGAAACATGTGCAGAAACGCGGGCGGGTCGCTCACAGGTCCCCGGCCCGCTGGAGGCGCTGGAGGCTGAGCCAGCCCACGGGGATGGGGACCCAGAAAGTGACCAGGCGGTAGACGATCGCCGTCGACAGGGCCACACCGGAGGGGATGCCGGCGGCCACGAGCCCCGCCGTCAGGGCCAGCTCCACCGGGCCGATACCGCCGGGGGAGGGCACCACGGAGCCCACCGTGTTGGAGGCCAGGTAGGTGATGGCCAGCACCGAGAAGGGAAGGGTGTAGCCGAAGGCCCACAGGCTGGCGCTGAAGGACAGGATGTAGCTGAGCGTCAGCACCACCGCCCCGCCGATGCCCACGGCCAGGCGCATCGGATTGGACATCACCCACACCAGGCGCGGCCACACCTGCCGGTAGGTGGGCTCGATCTTCGCCCACACCCAGGTCCGGGCCTGGGGCACCATCAGCACGCCCGCCACCAGGATGACGATGAGGCCCGCGGCCACCAGCAGCCACCCCGAGGGCAGGGTCAGGCCCGTGGACTGCCCCGTCGTGGCCGCCAGGACGATGAGCAGGATGACGGTGACCACGAACTGGACCACCTGGACCAGGGCCACGGTGGCCACCCCGGTCGCCGTGGGCACCCCCTTGCGCTGCAGGAAGCGCAGGTTGATGGCTGCGCCCCCCACGCCGGCGGGCGCCACCAGGGCCACCACCGAGCTCGCCAGATGGACCTCGGTGGACTTCCACACCGAGAGCCGTTGGGGGCTGAAGGCCGCCAGGGTCAGGCCCGCCCCCACATAGGTGGCCAGGGAGAAGATGAGGCCCGCCAGGATCCACCAGATATTGGCGGCGGCCACCGCTGCCGAGACCTGCTCGAAGTTCAACTGGGCCAGCACGGTCCAGATCGCCACCGTGGCCACCACCGCCATGATGACGGTGCGCGGGGAGAAGCGCGCGAGCTTGGCCGGCTCCGCATGGGCCGTAGGTGTCAGGGCCACCAGGGCATCGCGCAGGTCCTGGAGCACCTGGCGGCTCTCCCCCCGCCTGCCCATGGCCTCGCGGGTCTCGCGCGGCAGCACCACGCGCTGGAGCATGGGGGCGATGGAGGCCAGCTGCTGGGTGCTCAAGGAGCGGGAGGCGGCCGCGATCGCCCGCTCCACCCCCACCGTCAGGGCCGTCAGCGCCAGCGCCTGGGCCAGGTCCACCCGCCGGGACAGCTCGGAGGAGATCGTCTCCCCGGAGTTCCAGTCCAGGAGCCACACCCGCCCGGCGGCGTCGATGACCACACTGGAGGCGTCGATCTGCCCGTGGGCCAGGCCCGCGGCGTGGGCGTGGCGCAACTGGTCCCACAACTGGGCGAGCACCCTATCGCTGGCCTCGGGTCCCAGGTCCCGGATGGAGCGGGCGCCCACCACGTGCTCGGTCACCAGCAGGACCGACTCCTCGGCCTCCGCCATGCCCATGAGCCCCGGGGTGCGCACTAGGGCCCGGCGCGCCTCCAGGGTCATCAGGGCCGCATGCTCGGCGGCAGGCCGCAGGGACAGGTCCCGGTTCGGCGACAGGCCCTTGATGCGGATCTGGTCCCAGATTGTGCTGAGGAACCCGGCCATCTGCCGGTCGGCGTCCAGGACGGTCACGTCCCGCCTCTGGCCCCGGGAGTCCCAGACGGCGTAGAGCCGGTGGACGGCGTCGCGCCCGTGGGACAGGGCGGCACTGGAGGCCTCGGCCAGGATCGCCTCCAGGTCTGCACCGTCGGCGGGCGCGATGGTGTGGGCCGGCTCCTCGGCATGGGGGGTGGGGGCCTCGACGGCGTCGTCATCCTCGGTGGGCGAGGCCAGGGGGCTCTCGCGGACCTGCTCGGTGTAGCCCAGGGGCGCGGTGGTGGTCACGGTCCAGGCGCGCGCCCCGGGGGCGTGGTCCATGCGCACCACGCGCACCGCGTCGATCCCGGCGCGGCGCAGCGCCCGCACCAGGGTGGGGCCGTGGGCGCGGCGATCCTCCACACCGAAGGCGTAGCGCACGGCCAGCCCCACCAGGCGGCCCAGGAGGACCGAGAGGATCGCCCCGGGCAGGGTCAGGGCGCTGCGCAGCACCGCCATGCCGATGATCACCCACAGGGTGGCCCAGCCGCTGCGCACGGCGGTCGAGCCGTGGCGGTCGCCGGCGCCGGTGAGCAGTCCGGCCAGGGTCGCCAGGACAGCCGAGATGCCGACCTGAGCGCTGCCCGAGGCGGTCACCGTCAGGCCCGAGATCAAGGCGGCGGGGCCCCAGGCCGCGATCGCCGCGAGGGCCGCCTGGGTGACCAGGAAGCCGACGACGCCGGCCAGGGCGGCCTCCGCCGCGCTGCGCCAGGCCCGGCGCAGGAGCCGGTCGAGCAGGACGGCCAGGGGGATGATGAAGGTGGCCAGGCCCTCCATGGCCTGCAGGGGGAAGACGAGGATCTGGCGCAGCACCACCGCCAGGGCGTTCTGGACGTCCTGGGTGACGCCGGTGGTGGTCTGGTGGGCGTAGATCGCCAGGATGAGGACGGCGCCGATGCCCAGGGCGGTCAGGGTCATGTCCAGCAGGTCACTGGTGCGCCGCAGGCGGCGGGTGGCGGCATCGACCAGGAGGGTGGAGGTGGTGGGGACGGCGGCCCGGGCTGCGGGGCGCGGCTCGACGGCGGCGGTCACGCCGATCGTGGGGATGCCGACGGGGGAGGTCGCAGGTGTCTGTGCCACGGGCGCTGCCACGGGGGTCGTGCCGTCAGCCAGGTCTGTCATGGCGCTCAGTGTAGGAGGCGGTGCCGGGCAGGGGCTCGTTCTGGGGGAGGACTGCGCGGATGAGCGCACAGCGCGGTCGTGGCTGGTCATGGCCGGTCACGGGCGGGCGGCGGCGCGGGGGATGCGGGGGATATTGCGAGATGGTGCGGAGGCGATTGCCCCAGAAGAGACCCTGGCATTCTCCTGGCGATTGTGGGGGAGTTTCTGGAGAATTGTTGAGTCGTGCGTGGTGTCCTGCTCGCCCGCGCAACGAGGACCTGCGCTGTTCTTCCAGGTGGGAGAGGGTTGTGGTGCCCAGGAACGGGTAGCGCGGAATGCCCTGTGGGGAGCGCTACCCAGAGGCCAAGGTCATTACCCGGTTTTATCGGGGGAGGCGCTCGTGTACGGTGCGTCGAACGCGCCCCAAGGTGCCCTCTCATGATCGGGGTCTGAGATGGGGCGCTACTGATCGTCTGCCGCTCACCCGCGCCAGTCGGCCTTCTTCCCGAGCTGGGAGAGATCCACTCCCAGTGGACGCAACAAGCATCGTGAGGAGATGTGATGCCCCTCAACCGCCCGATGAACAGACGCACCCTGATCAAGGGGGTGGGCGGCCTGGCCGCCGCCTCCCTTGTGGGAACCACCGCCGCCTTGGGAGGATCCTCCCCGGCCTATGCTGCGGACCTCGGTGTCACGGAGCACCAGACCTTCGGCCGCATGGAGTACTACCGGCTCTCCACCCCCTCGATCGGCTGGGAGCCCGGGGTCAACGTCCTCCTCCCCGACGGCTATGACCCGGCCCGCCGCTACCCCGTCTACTACCTGCTCCACGGTGGTGGGGGCAATTTCATGGACTTCGATGTCCACCACGACATTCGAGGCCTTACCGCCGGGCGCGACATCATTGTCGTCATGCCCGATGGTGGCATTGCGGGCTGGTACTCCAACCCGGTGACCTCCTTCGTGGGGCCGCGCAACTGGGAGACCTTCCACATCGAGGAGCTCATCCCCTGGGTGGATGCCACCTTCAGCACCATTGCAGAATTTGCCGGCCGCGCCGTTGGAGGATTCTCCATGGGTGGCTTCGGCGCGCTGAAGTACACCGCGAAGTACTACGGTCACTTCGCCTCGGTGAGCAGCCATTCCGGACCGTCCGATCTGCGCGGTGAGACCGGTCAACTGGTGACGCACTGGGCCAACGCCTCATCCGCGGGCGCCGAGCTGGGCGGGGGAATGGTCTACGGGGCGCCGTGGGACGAGGCCCGCGTCAGCGCCGACAACCCGATGGAGAACCTTGAGCGCTACCGGGGGAAGCGCATCTTCCTGGTGGCGGGCACGGACGTGTCCGACATCAACGAAGGCCGCGTCCTGCCCACTCAGCAGACCTTCGGGGGCGCTCTGGACGCCGCCGGCATCCCCCACGAGCGCTACGAGGACGCCGGTGCTCACTTCGTGCGCCGCGATCGCCTCCAGCAGGACATCGACGGCGTCGTCGCCCACCTGGCCAAGGCCGGCTGAGCGGGCTGAGTGGGCGGAGCCCCACGTCCACCCGCACCCGAGCGGGGCCGGGCGATCCGCCCGGCCCCGCTCGGGTGCGCGCACCGCAGTGAACGATCGGCGGGCGCCGATGAGACGGGTATGGGGTGGTGCGGGGATAGTGCGGAGGGTTCAGGGAAAAGGTGCAGAGGGCTGGCGGCGGGCTGCACCAATGGTGCACCGCCTGGCGCATGGTTGCGCCGCCATCAACGGCGTCGTTAGCCTTGGCGGGCCACGGCAATCGCGGGCATCGCGTTGTCACCTGCGGGGATGCGCGGGTCCGATCCGATCCCGGCGGGCACGCAGCGCATGCGCGGATCCCAAGGATGGGCCGCGCGCATCGAGCGGAGGCGTCCACCAGCTCTTAAGGAACAACGATGTTTTTCTCAGGATTGACAGGAACCCCTATTCGGGTTTTGTAGCGGCACTCGCCGGCCGGCCCTGACGGCCCGCAACGACAGGGGGCGACGAGCCGGGCCGCGGCACCCGACCCCACTCAAGGAGGAAGAAATGTCCAGCAGTCTCATCTCCCAGGCACTGTCAACGGCCACCGAGACCAAGGAGATCGCCTTCGGCGACGGGGTCACCTCGCAGGCCGGCCCCATGTTCGCCAGGCTGTTCCCCGGTGCGAGAGCGCTTCTCGTGGCCGATGAGAACACCTTCGCCGCCACGGGCCCCGCCGTGGTCGAGTCCTTGCAGGAGGCCGGCGTCGAACTGGCCGAGGAGCCCTACCTCTTCCCCGGCACGCCCACCCTCTACGCCGGCTACGAGGCGGTCGAGGTCCTGCGCGACCACCTCGCCGCCCTGGAGGGCGCCGTCATCTGCTCCATCGGCGCCGGCACGCTCAACGACATCGCCAAGCTCGCCTCGGGAGAGCTCGAGCGCCCCTACATGAACGTGTGCACCGCGGCCTCGGTGGACGGCTTCGCCTCCTTCGGGGCATCGATCTCCCGTGACGGCTTCAAGATCACCCGCTCCTGCCCCGCCCCCACCGGGCTCGTGGCCGACAACGACATCGTGTGCGAGGCCCCCCAGCGCCTGACCGCCACCGGCTACGGCGACCTCATCGAGAAGATCCCCGCCGGGGCCGACTGGATCCTCGCCGACGCGCTGGGCATCGAGGCCATCGACGACTACGTGTGGGACCTGGTCCAGGGCCCCCTGCGCGAGTCGCTGGCCGACCCCCAGGCCATCGGCCAGGGCGACAAGCGCGCCATCGAGGGCCTCATGGCAGGCAACCTCATGTCCGGCCTGGCCATGCAGGCGGCGCAGTCCTCCCGCCCCGCCTCCGGCGCCGGCCACCAGTTCTCCCACACCTGGGAGATGGAGGGCCACGGACTGGACTGGGAGCCGCCGCTGTCTCACGGGTTCAAGGTCGGCATCGGCACCATCGCCTCCTGCGCCATCTGGGAGGCCTTCCTGAGGATGGAGGCCGAGGACTTCGACGTCGCGCGGGCGCTGGCGGCCGTCAGGCCCCCCGAGGAGATCGAGTCCGAGGTGCGCGCCAGCCTCCAGGAGCGCATGCAGGATGAGGCCGTGCGCCACAGCCTCGCCAAGCGGGTCGAGGGCGAGGAGCTCGCCGCCCGGATCGAGCGCCTCAAGGCCGCCTGGCCCGAGCTGCGGGAGCGCTGCCGCGCCCAGCTCATGTCCCCCCAGGAGGTCATGGACCGCCTCAGGGCCGTCGGCGCCCCCTACCACCCCGAGCTCATCGAGATCGACTGGGAGCGATTCCGCCAGACCCACCGCAAGGCCAGGATGATCCGCGACCGCTACACGGTCCTGGACATCCTCACCGACCTCGGCGTGTTCGACGACGTCGTCGACGAGCTGTTCTCGCCTCAGGGATTCTGGGGGCAGCACCGCCACCCCTCCAAGTGACCTCATACCTCAAGGAGAAACCACATGTCCGACAGGAAGTGCATCGTCGGGATCGACTACGGGACCCTCTCGGGCCGCGCCGTCGTCGTTGATGCGGCCACGGGCGAGCAGCTCGGCACGCATGTCACCGAATACCCCCATGGAGTCATGGACCGCACCCTGACCGCGGGGGACAACCAGGTCCTGCCCCCGGAGTTCGCCCTGCAGAACCCCGATGACTACATCAAGGTCCTGCGCGAGTCGGTCCCTGCTGCCGTCAAGGCGGCCGGCGTCGACCCGGCGGACATCGTCGGGATCGGCATCGACGCCACCTCCGCCACGGTCTTCTTCACCGACAAGGACGGCGTGCCCCTGTGCGAGAAGCCCGGTTTCGAGAACAACATCCACGCCTACGTCAAGCTGTGGAAGCACCACGGCGCCCAGGATCAGGCCACCCGCCTGGTCAAGGTCGCCGAGGCCCGCCGAGAGCCGTGGCTCGGCCGCTACGGCGGCGTGCTGTCCTCCGAGCTGCTCCTGCCCAAGGTCCTGGAGGTCTTCGAGATGGCGCCGGAGGTCTACGAGGAGGCCGACGTCGTGTGCAACCTGCTGGACTGGCTGACCTGGCGGCTGACGGGCCGCCTGACCCAGTCGGCCGGGGACTCGGGCTACAAGCGCATGCTCCAGGACGGCAGGTACCCCTCATCGGAGTACCTGGAGGCCGTGCGGCCCGGCTTCGGCACGGTCTTCGAGGACAAGATGTCGGCGCCGGTGCTGCCGCTGGGCGCCAGGGTCGGGGGCCTGAGCAAGGAGATGGCCGAGCTGACGGGCCTTGTCGAGGGCATCGCCGTGGCCTCGGGGAACATCGACGCGCATGTGGTGGTCGCCGGCGCCAATGCGGTGCGCCCCGGCCAGCTGACGGCGATCCTGGGCACCTCCTCGTGCTATGTGCTCAACGGTGAGGAGTATCGCGACTGCCCCGGGGTCTTCGGGATCGTCGACGGCGGGGCGGTGGACGGCTACTGGGGCTTCGAGGGCGGGCAGACCGCCGTCGGGGACATCTTCGCCTGGTTCATCGACAACTGCGTGCCCAGCTCCTACACCGAGGAGGCGGCCTCCCGGGGGATCTCGGTCCACGACCTCCTGGTGGAGAAGTCCCAGGACCAGGAGATCGGCGAGCACGGCCTCATCGCCCTGGACTGGCACAACGGCAACCGCTCGATCCTGGCCGATGCGCGGCTCTCGGGGCTCATCATCGGCCAGACGCTGGCCACCAGGCCCGAGGAGATCTACCGGGCGCTCATGGAGGCCACGGCCTTCGGGTGCCGGGTCATCATCGACAACTTCGTGGAGCACGGCATCAGGGTCGATGAGATCGTGGCCGCCGGGGGCCTGCTGAAGAACTCCTTCTACATGCAGATGCTCGCCGACATCACCGGCCGCGCGATCTCGGTGTCCACCGCCGAGCAGACCGGGGCCCTGGGCTCGGCGGTCTTCGCGGCGGTGGCCGCCGGCGTCTACCCCGATGTCTTCGCCGCCGCGGAGGCCATGTCCTCGGTGGAGAAGCACGCCTACGAGCCCCGCCCCGAGGCCTCCAGGAAGTACGACGAGCTCTACGCCATCTACAAGGAGCTCCACGACCTCTTCGGGCGCTACAACGGGGTCTCGCCGATGCACCGCCTCAAGGACATCCGCGCCCGCATCTTCCGGGACAGGGCCCCCGAGCAGTGAATTGATCGCGTGGATGGAGGCATCCGCGCAGGAAAGGAGGCAATCATGGCAAGGATTGCAGTACTGGGCTCGGGGATCATGGCCACGGCCCTGTCGTTCCCGGCCTCGGAGAACGGCAACGAGGTGGATCTCATCGGCACCTTCCTGGACCGGGAGATCATCGACTCCATCCAGCGCACCGGCCTCCACCCGGTGCTGGGGCTCACGGTCAACGAGGGGGTGAGCGCCTACCAGCTGGAGGAGGCCGAGGAGGTCATCGCCAGGGCCGACGTCGTCATGTGCGGCGTGAACTCCTTCGGTGTGGAGTGGGCGGGCAAGCAGCTGGCCAGCATGATGAGGCCGGGGCAGAAGCTGCTGGTGGTGACCAAGGGGATGCGCGCCGACGAGGACGGCACCCTGCACATCCTGCCTGACGTGCTGCGCTCCTACTTCGATCCGGGCCTGGCCGAGCAGATCTCCTGGAATGCGATCGTGGGGCCCTCGATCGCCGGGGAGGTGGCGGTGCACCACGACACCTGCGTGGTGTTCTGCGGCCATGACAAGGAGGACGTGGACTACCTGGCGGACCTGTTCCGCACCGACTACTACCACGTGTGGACCTCGACGGACTTCGTCGGGCATGAGACGGGCGCCGCCACGAAGAACATGTACGCCTTCGCGGCGGGCTTCGCCCAGGGCCTCCTGCGCAAGGCCGGCAAGGAGAACGACCAGTACGTCATGTACAACTATGGCGCCGCGGTCTTCGCCCAGGGGCAGAAGGAGCTGCGCTCCCTCATCACGATGATGGGCGGCAAGCCGGAGACGGGCGATGGGCTCGGCGGGGTGGGGGACATGTTCGTCACCTCCATGGGCGGCCGCAATGTCAAGGCCGGCGCCTTCGTGGGGGAGGGGATCCCCTTCTCGGAGGTGCAGGACCGCTACATGAAGGAGGTGACCCTGGAGGGGGTCGCCGCCATCAAGGTCATTGGCGGTGCGCTGGAGCGGCAGGCCGAGCGCGGCCTCATCGGCCCGGAGGACTACCCCCTGTGCCGCTTCCTGTACTCGGTGGTGGAGAAGGACGCCCCGCTCGACATGCCCTGGGAGAGGTTCTTCCAGGACCTCGCATAGTGCATGCCTCCCGGGCGGCCCACGAGACCGTGGGTCGCCCGGGAGACCTTTCGGCCTTGCGCGCGGCCTTTTGCGCCGCCCTTGAGGTGGCCCATGACGCGGCCGCGTTCCGGCAATTCCCGACTACCACTGACGAACGCTGACGATTACTGACGGACCGACGATCATCGATGATCGCCGAGAAGTATTGCGGAGCAGCCCGCGCTGCAGAATCGAGGTACCAACATGGACCCGCTGGTCATCGCCATTGACTCCTCGACGACGAGCACTAAGGCGATCGTCGTCGATACGACCGGGAGGATCCTCGCCCTGGGCAAGCAGGGCATCGATCTCCTCTCGCCCCAGCAGGGCTTCGGCGAGCACGACCCGCGGCAGTGGTGGACCTCCACCCGTGACGCCATCGGCCAGGCCCTGTCCCAGCTCACTCCCGTGGACCGCCAGCGGGTCCAGGCCCTGGGCATCACGCACCAGCGCGAGTCCTTCGCCCCGTTCATGGCGGACGGCGCCCCGGTGCGCCATGGGATCCTGTGGCTGGATATCCGCGCCACCGAGCAGGTTGAGCGCTACGGCAGTGCTGAGATCCACGCCCTGTCCGGCCGCCCGGCCGACGTCACCCCCGGCCTGTACAAGATGGCCTGGCTCAAGGAGCACGAGCCGCAGTCCCTGGAGAAGGCCGATAAGGTCACGACGGTCTCGGGCTACCTCACCTTCTGCCTGACCGGCCAGTGGGCGGACTCCGCCGCCTGCGCCGATTCCCTGGGACTGTCCAATATCAGGACCCTGGACTACGACGACGGCCTGCTGAGCATCGCGGGCGTGCGCCGCGAGCAGATGGCCGACCTGGTCAAGCCCGGGCAGGGCCTGGGCCGGCTCAGGAGCGAGCTCGCCCAGGAGTGGGGCATCGAGGAGGTTCCGGTCATCGCCGGATGCGGCGACGGTCAGGCCGCCGGGGTGGGCGCGGCCGCGGTGAGCCCCGATATCGCCTTCCTCAACATGGGCACCGCCGTCGTCGCCGGTGTCCCCTCCCAGGAGTACCGCTACGAGAAGCTGTTCAGGACTGAGGCGGCGGGGGTGCCCGACACCTACATCCTGGAGCTGGTGCAGAACTCGGGGGCCTACCTCTCGTCCTGGTTCCGCCAGGCCCTCGGCAGGCCGGAGCTGGCCGGTGCCCCTGATCCAGAGTTGGAGGCCTTGGCGGCGGCCAGGGCCCCCGGCAGTGGGGGCCTGGTGACGATGCCCTACTGGGGCGGCGTGCAGTCGCCCCACTGGGACCCGATCGCGCGTGGCGGGATCGTGGGCTGGCGGGGCACCCACGGCAAGGGGTCGATGTACCGCTCGATCCTGGAGGGCACGAGCCTGGAGATGGCCCGCTCGCTGCGCAAGCTGGAGTCCTCCACGGGGGTGGCGCTCAAGGAGATCCGCGGCATGGGTGGTGGCATGCGCTCGCCCCTGTGGCGTCAGATCATGACTGATGCCATCGGCCTGCCGATCACCAGCTGCAAGGAGGAGGAGATCTCGGCGCTGGGGGCTGCGGTGATCGCGATGGCCTCGACGGGGGTCTTCGGCGATACGGAGGTGGCCACAGCGGCCTCCCACATGTGCCATGTCACGGATGTCACGGAGCCGAATATGGACAACCATGAGATCTACACCGAGCTCTCGGCGATCCAGGATCGGCTGTATGGAGACCTGCGCGAGGTCAACGCCCTGCTCCACGACTTCTCGCGCAGGCATCCTGATGCGGAGCTCACCGGCGTCGAGGACTGACCGGGCCGGCCCGCCTCAGCCCGCCCGGCGCAGGCGCAGCGAGTTGGCCACCACGATGACGCTGGAGGCGGCCATGGCGGCCCCGGCGATCATCGGGTTGAGGAGCCCGGCCGCCGCCAGCGGGATCGCCGCCACGTTGTAGGCGAAGGCCCAGAACAGGTTCTGCTTGATCACCCGCAGCGTCGCGCGCGAGACGCGCACCGCGGCCACCGCCGCATCCAGATCCGCCCGCACCAGGGTGATGTCCGCGGCCTCAATGGCCACATCCGTGCCCGAGCCCATCGCCAGGCCCAGCCCCCGCGCCCCGGCCTGGGCCAGGGCGGCGGCATCGTTGATCCCATCGCCCACCATGCCCACCACGGCCCCTTGGTCCTGGAGGGCGGCGACGACGTCGCGCTTGCCGCCGGGAAGAACCCCGGCATGCACATCCTCGGCCCTGATGCCCACCTGCGACGCCACATGCCGGGCGGCACGCGGATTGTCCCCGGTGAGCAGGATGGGGCGGATGCCCAGCTCCCGCAGCTGGGCCACGGCCCGGCGCGAGGAGGGGCGCAGCGTGTCGCGCACCGCCAGCACCGCCACCGCCCGCATGTCATCTGATCCCGGTCCCGCCCCCACGGCCAGGATCACCGCCGTGGCCCCCGAGGCCTCGGCCTCGCCCACGGCCCGCTCCAGGCCCTCGGGGAGTTCGACCCCCAGCCCCGCCAGCCACGCCGGGCGCCCCACCGCCACAGCCCGCCCCTCCACCAGGCCGCTCACGCCGCGTCCCTCATGGCTGGAGAAGTCCTCCACGGCGGGCAGCGCCCCCAGGCGCTCGCGGGCCCCGGCCGTGATCGCCGCGGCCACCGGGTGCTCCGAGACCGACTCCACCGCCCCGGCCAGGCGCAGCCACTCCTCCTCCAGGCCGCTGCCGGCCCCGGCATCCAGGCTCATCCGGCCCGTGGTCACCGTCCCGGTCTTGTCCAGCACCATCGTGTCCAGGGCCCGCGTGGACTCCAGGACCTCCGGGCCCTTGATGACCACCCCCAGCTGGGCGGCGCGGCCCGTGCCCACCAGCAGGGCCGTGGGCGTGGCCAGCCCCAGGGCGCAGGGGCAGGCGATGACCAGGACCGCCACCGCCGCGGTGAAGGCCGCCTGGGAGCCACCGCCGGCGGCCAGCCACCCCACCAGGGTCAGGGCCGAGAGCGCCAGCACCACCGGCACGAAGACCGCCGAGATGCGGTCGGCCAGGCGCTGAACGGGGGCCTTGCCGGCCTGGGCCTGCACCACCATCGCCCCGATGCGCGCCAGGGTCGTGCCCTGGCCCACGGCGGTGGCGCGCACCAGCAGCGCCCCCGAGGTGTTGACGGTCGCGCCGGTGACGGCGTCGCCCTCCTCGACCTCCACGGGCGCGGGCTCCCCGGTGAGCATGGAGGCGTCCACCGCCGAGCGCCCCTCGACCACCACACCGTCGGTGGCGATCTTCTCCCCGGGGCGCACCGCGAACAGGTCGCCCACCGCCAGGTCCTCCACGCTGATGCGCTCCTCGGTGCGCGCCCCGCCGGCGCCCGGGCGCACCCGGGTCACCTCCTTGGCGCCCAGCTCCAGCAGGGCCCGCAGGGCGTCGCCCGAGCGGTGCTTGGCGCGGGCCTCGGCGTAGCGGCCGGCCAGCAGGAAGGTCGTCACCCAGGCCGCCGACTCGAAGTACAGGTGCGGGTGGTGGCCCTGGGAGCGCGGCAGCAGCTCCGCCAGGCTCATCGACATGCGCATGCCCAGCTGCCCCGCGCCCCCCAGTGTCAGGGCCCACAGGCTCCAGGCGGTGGCCGCCACCACCCCCAGGCTCACCAGGGTGTCCATGGTGGAGGCCCCGTGGCGGGCCGCCGCCCAGGCCGCCCGGTGGAAGGGCCAGGCCCCCCAGGTGGCCACCGGCAGGGCCAGGGCCGCCACCGCCCACTGCCAGCCGGTGAACTGCAGAGCGGGCAGCATGGACAGGGCCATCACCGGCACCGACAGCGCCAGGCTGACCAGCAGGCGACGGCGCAGGTCGGCGGCCCGCACCAGGTGCGAGGCGCCCAGGGGCTCCCCGGGCGGTCGGGGAGCGGCCGCGGTCGCCTCCTCAGGGGCCCGGGCGCCCCCAGAGGCGCCGGGGGCAGTGGGGGCGGCCCCATCGTCGTCGACGCCGGTGGGGCTCCCCCTCCGCCCGGTCTCCTGCACTGCCTGCTCCGCCTGTGCTGCCTGGTCGCCGGTGGCGCCCCCGGGCGGCGCCGGGGTGCGCCGGATGACCGAGGCGGTGTAGCCGGCTCTCTCAACGGTGGCGATGAGCTCGGCCTCGCTCACCGGCGCTAAGAGCCTCACGTGGGCGGATTCGGTGGCCAGGTTGACCGTGGCGCTGACGCCCTCCAGGCGTGAGAGCTTCTTCTCCACCCGGGCCACGCAGCTG
The DNA here is from genome assembly GCF_019974135.1 of Actinomyces capricornis. Taxonomy (NCBI): domain Bacteria; kingdom Bacillati; phylum Actinomycetota; class Actinomycetes; order Actinomycetales; family Actinomycetaceae; genus Actinomyces; species Actinomyces capricornis. The sequence continues at coordinate 1,316,718 of NZ_AP025017.1, read as the reverse complement.
GCGCAGGTCATGCCGCCCACGGCCAGGTCCACAGCGGCCAGGTCCGCGGTGGCCGGGCCCGCCGAGGCGCCCGGGGCACTGGGGCTGCTGGTGCCATGGGGGCCGCGAGGCTCGAATCCGGGCTCGCTCACGGTGGTTCTCTCCTTGGGGCTGCACATCTTCACAGGCATGCGATGGTCATGAGCCGCAGGATTCCGCGGCTCTAGGGGCGGGGGCGCCGCTGTGGCGGGGTGAAGATGTGCAGCCGGGGACGGGCTGCACATCATGGGGGCGCGGCCGTGCCCCGGGGCGGATGGGGCTCAGCTGTCGCGCTCGACGGCGTCCAGGGTGTAGTCCCCCGCCTCATCGATGGCCCCCGCCAGGGCCTCGTCGGACAGGCGGACGTCGGAGACCACGGTGACGGTGGACTGGCCCCCCTTGTTGAGCAGGACCGAGACGTTCTTGACCCCCTCGATGGCCTCCAGCTCCTCGGTGATATGGGTGACGCAGTGGCCGCAGGTCAGTCCCGAGACCTTCAGGGTGGTGGTGCGGTCGATGCCGTCGTCGGTGAACTCAGCCATGATGCCTCTCCTTGGGAGTGCTGCCAGATGTGCTGCCGGGCCCGGCAGCGCCGGTGGGCGCCTGAGTACGGGCCACGGCGGGTGGTCAGGATCGTACAAGCCTGGCGATGGCCTCGGAGGCCTCGCGGATCTTGGCCTCGCCCTCGGTCCCGCCCGCCTGGGCGGCGGACAGGACGCAGTGGCTCATATGCTCCTCGAGCAGCCCCAGGCCCACGGCCTGCAGGGCCCGAGTGGCCGCGGCGATCTGGGTGAGGACGTCGATGCAGTAGACGTCCTCCTCAACCATCCGCGAGATGCCCCGGACCTGCCCCTCGATACGGCGCAGCCGCCCCAGGTGGTCCTCCGTGGAGCCGGTGTATCCAGCCATCATGCCCCTTCCGCTGTGCTCGTGCGCCCGGCCTCCCTGAGGAGGGTACCCCTCAGGGAGGCCGGGCAAGTACCCCCGAGGGGTACTCCATTGGCGGGTGCCACATGGGATGCTCGGTGCATGGCTGCCACTGCTCACCGTCCTGGTGCCCGCGACTCCCTCGACCTGACCGCCGCCAAGGACCCGCATACCTCGGCCGGTAGCCTCATGGTCCTGGCGGGCAACCACCCCGAGCTGAGGCCGGTCATCATGAACAACCCCTCCTGCTCGCCCGAGCTGCGCGAGTGGATCGCCCGCATGCCGGCGGCCCCAGCCCCCGGCGCCGGCGAGGAGGCCCCCGGTGGGGGAGCACGGCCCGGTGAGGTGGAGGACTCCCTGGCACCCTTCGGCTGGGAGCCCTCCGACCCGGGCCTGGACGAGGAGCCCTTCGGCTCGGTCCTGGGCGACCCCCTCATGGGCTCACCCCTGTTCGACGACCCGGACGAGGCAGCCCCCTCCGAGGGCCCCGACTCCACAGGCGCATCCCGCCCCTCCTCCAGTGCCTCCCAGGGGCGCGGCGGCAGGCCCTCGCGCGCTGCCGGGAGTCGGGCCCCCGAGGGCGCAGCCCCGGCGCCCAGGGGAGGGGCAGGGCCCTCGCGCGGCCAGGCGCCGATCCCGCCGCAGGCCGGAGCCCTCCCTCCCCTCCCCGCACCGCCCGCCGGCCCCCACGCCGTGGTCCACCCCGCCATGGCGGCCCCCGTGCCGCAGGCCGCCGCCCCATACCCGGCACCGCCCCACCCCGGCGCACCCGGATGGCAGCCGGGGACGCCACCGCCCCTGCCCGCCGGGCCGGGCGGGGCGAGCCTGGGCGCCCTCATGGAGCAGCAGTGGGGCCCCGCCGGCGCCCCCGCTGCCGGCCGGGGCTCCGGTGCGATACCGGCCCCCGGCGCTGGTGGCCCCGGAGGCGTCGTCGGCCCCACCGTCGACGCACCCCGCCCGCGCTCCGCGGGGCACAGGAACCAGACAAGCGGGTACGGGGGCATGGTGGCAGGGGTGGCGATCTTCCTCCTGGTCCTCCTCATGCGCAGCTGCGGGGGCTGAGGGCGGGCCGGCCAGGGCCCGCGGACCCGTCCCTGGCGCCGCGAGGGGTCGAAGGGCGGCGCGTGCACCCGGCCGGTGCTATGGAGCCGGAGAGGCGGCACCCGAGGACGCGCCCGGCGCCGCAGGCGTCCCATGAGCCGCCGGCACCGTGGGTGCCATGGGTGCAGGAGATGCCTGGGGCGCCGTTTCGGTCGCGGGCGGCGGCGCTGGTGGCATTGACGCCCCGACCCCGCTGGAGGCGTAGCCGTGCCTGAAGGCCCACACGACGATCTCCAGGCGCGAGCTCGTGCCCGTCTTGCTCAGCAGCACCGAGACATGAGTCTTGACAGTGGCCTCGGCGATCGACAGGCGCGAGGCGATCTGACGGTTCGACGCCCCCTCGCACAGCAGGCGCAGGACGTCGTGCTCCCTGCTGGACAGGGCCACGCTCCCATCGGCGCTGCGCACCGAGGCCAGGGCGTAGTCGATGAGGCGCGCCGTCGGCTTGGGGGCCACCACCTTGGCGCCCCCGTGCACGGTGCGCACCGCCGAGATGATCTCCTGGGCGGGAGTGCTCTTGAGCAGGAAGCCGCTCGCCCCGGCCGCCAGGCCATTGAGGAGAACGTCGTCATTGTCCGCGGTGGTCAGCAGGATGACCCGCGTGCGCGGGGATATCCGCAGGGCCTCCCGGGTCAGGTCCACCCCGCTCATCGCCCCCTGATCGAGAACCGCCCCCATATGCACCGCGGCGATGAGCACATCGACCTGGTGGGACTGGAGGAAGTCGAGCAGCTGGCGTGCTGAGCGGGTGGCTATGACCACCCGCAGGTCTGGATCCGGGGAGAAGGAGGATTGCAGGTAGGCCAAGGCCATGGCGTCGTCGTCGATGAGGGCGACCCCGATGGGGCAAGGGTGGGAACCCATGAGTCTCCTTACATGATGCTGTCACGGGCTGCGGTCAGCAGGTCGCGCGACCCACCGGGGAACACCGCTGCAAGCACCTGCACGTGCTCTCGCGGCCACAGGACCGTGTAAAAGAACGTTACCTCACATCGGATGAGAAGCGCTCCATCGAAAAGAGGAGGAGTCAGGGCCCGACGAGTGATGCGCGGGCAGGAAGCCATGGGGCATGCTCTGCGCTGACGGGGTCATGCGGAACGGGAACTCTCATTGAACCGGAAACGATACGGCTTGAGGAGGCGTGCCCGTGTACCGATCCACGCTCACCGAGGACGTGCCCCCGTCCCTGGCCCGAGCGGCCGCACTGGAGTCCCCCTTCGGGCTGGTCTCACGCACTACCGAGCTCCCCCTGGCCGCCGGGGAGCCGGCCTTCTCCATCTGGACCGGGGCACTGGGAGACCCCTCGGCGGTCCTGCCATCCCAGCGCGTCTGGACCCACCGCCCGGAATCCGGCAACGTCGACGGCGCCGGAGGAGCCATCGATGCCGAGCGCGCCCGCCACATCGCCATCGTGGAGTCCCTGGAGCGCTACTCCAGCTGCGCCTGGAGCGAGGAGGAGCTCATCTGGGACACCCCCGCCGGCCTGGGCCCCGACGCGATCGCCCCTGACCAGTGGCCCGCCTGCTCGGCTACCGAGCTGGCCGACCCCCGCTGCGGGCTCCTCGCCCCCGACCCCCGGGTTCCACTGCGCTGGGTGCGCGGATGGTCGCTGACCCGGGGGCAGGAGGTCTTCATCCCCGCCATCCTGGTCTACCTCAACTTCCCCGCCCTCAGCCCCTCTGAGCGCTTCACCAACCCCATCTCCACCGGCACCGCCGCCCACTCCGACCTGCGCGAGGCGGTCCTGGGGGGCCTGCTGGAGGTCATCGAGCGCGACGCCATCGCCCTGACCTGGCTCCAGCGCCTGCGCCTGCCCAGCGTCGTGGTCGACCCCGCCCTCCTGGACCCCCTGACCGCCGAGTACCACCGCGTGGGCACCTCCACCGAGCTCGAGCTCCACCTGCGCGATGCCACCACCGACTACGGCGTGCCCATCCTCTACGCCGTCCAGACCTCCCGCACCGACCCCGAGCTGGCCCAGGTCGTGGCCGCCACCTGCGACCTGGACCCCCACCGGGCCCTGGCCAAGATCCACCGCGAGCTCGCCTCCCTGCGCATCGCCCTGCGCAGCCACGCCCGCAGCCCGCGCGCCCAGGACCTCAAGGGCAAGGACCTGACCGTCGTGGGCGGGGCGCTGGCCAGCGCCGACCCCTCCCAGCGCGAGATCTTCGACTTCCTCCTGGAGGGCCCCCGGCCCCTGCACGCCCTGGGCGAGGTCGGCCACCTGGAGGCCGGCCCCCCGGCCGATCCGCTCGCGCGGGTGGTGGACGGCCTGGAGCGCGCCGGCGCCGAGGCCCTCGTCGTGGACATCACCACCGATGAGGCCCGCCAGGTCGGCATGCACGTCATCAAGGCCCTCATCCCGCAGGCCATGCCGCTGTCCTTCAGTCATCACGCCAGGTACCTGGCCACGCCCCGGCTCTACCAGGCCCCGCGCGCCATGGGGCTGAGCGCCCACGACGAGGCCGGCATCAACCCCGTCCGCCAGCCCTTCGCCTGAGCCCCATCCGATACCGATCCAGGAGTCGCCCGCCCATGACCACCACAGCACCACCGGTGACGGCCTACCTGCCCCAGGGCGCCTTCGGCCACGCCGTCGTCCAGCGCCTGGCCCGGCCCCAGGACGTGGTCCTGCCCGTCGACAAGGGCCTGGTCAGCGCCGTCGTGCCCTACGCCGACCGCCTGGTCCTGATCGCCGACCCCGACCGCACCGGCCTGCGCGAGGACCTCGACGCCCTGTCCTTCACCCGCGCACTGCCCTCCCTGGGCATGGAGCTGACCCCCACCGAGCTGCGCTGCGGCCCCCTGGTCATCCCCGGGCGCACCGCCTGCTACGGCTGCTACGAGCGCCGCCGCCGCCAGCACGGCTACCGGCCCCTGCCCGGGGGCCTGGGCCCCCTGCCGCAGGGCTACGCCCACCACCACGTCGTCCTGGGAGCGGGCCTGGTCTCCATGGCCCTGGACCTGCTGGAGCGCCGGAGTCTGCCTGCCGCCTCCGCCACCGGCGCCGCCCACCCCGCTCCCGGGGAGAGCGCCGATGACCCCGGCCGGGGGCTCGGTGGACAGGTGTGGGCCCTGGACCTGGTCTCCGGCTCCACCTCCTGCGCCTCCACGGTGGCCGTGGACCGCTGCCCCACCTGCTCGACCCGCTACGCCCAGCGGCGCGACGGCCTGCCCGCGCTCGCGGGCCTGCTGCCCCGCCGCCAACCCCGACAGGCGGTGGTCTAGATGGCCGCATCCGCGATGAGCGCGGGCGAGGTCAGCCGGGCCGCCCGCCGCGACCTGCAGTTCCGCATCCCCCGCAGGCCCGTGCTGCGCCTCGGGCTGCGCCCCCGCCCCCAGGAGGAGACCTGGGTGGTCGACGGTGCCCGCAAGAGCCAGGTCCTGGCCGGCGCCTTCGCCCGCGAGCACATGGGTGACCTGCTGCGGGCCTGCGACGGCTCGCGCACCCTGGCTCAGATCGGCCAGGAGACCGGGATCGGGGAGCAGGCCGCCTTCGAGGCCGTCAGCCTCCTGTGGACCGGGGGCATCGTCGAGGAGGGCGACACCGAGGCGCTCAGCGGCCCGCCCCCGGCGCCCGAGCTGGCCTGCCTGCTCTCGCGCCTGGGCGATTCCACGGGGGTCAACGACTCCTGGCAGGACGCCGCCCGCCGTCTGGCCGCCGCCCGCGTGACCATCGTGGGGGGTGGGGGCCTGGCCGATCGGCTCGCCGAGGCCCTGGAGCCCACGCTGCCCGTGCGCACCGGCCGGCCGCGCCCCGAGGACACCCTGGTGGTCCTCATCGAGACCTCCGGAGGGGGCGACGGCGGGACCGGCGAGGTGGCCCGGCGCTGCTGGGAGCTGGGCATCCCCCTGCTGCGCGTGCGCGCCGAGCAGGAGGCCGTCACCGTGGGCCCCTACGTGGACCCCGCCTTCTCGCCCTGCCTGGAGTGCGCCACCGCCGGCGACCCGGAGCCGGGCCCAGCGCCGGAGCCCGCCAGACAGGACCTGGCCGTGGGCATGGCCGCCCGGGCGGTGGCCGCACTGATCGCCCGCGCCACCATCACCCACCTCCCCGGTGACGTGCGCCGCACCGACCTGGAGACCCTGTCCACCACGGAGCGGCCCGTGGTCACCCGCCCGGGCTGCCCCGTGTGCTCCATCAGCGGCGGGCCGCCCAAGAACCCGCAGGAGGGCCGGCGGGCCGAGCAGTCTCTGCCATCCGAGCCGTCCGGGCCAGGAGCCGGCCTCGCCCCCGTGGGCGCCCGCTACGAGCAGTCCGTGGCCATCCCCCCGGCGGCCTTCGTGGACTCCAAGGGCCACCAGCAGCACTACAAGCCCTCCAACCTGCGCCTCCAGCACGAGTTCCGCGACTGGCCCACCGCTGCGCGCACACCATTGCCCCCCGCCGACCTCAGTGCTCTGGACCAGCCCTGGCCCACCGGTGACGACGGCGGCCCGCGGGCCGAGCGCCTCCAGGACGGCCAGGACGACCAGGACGACCAGGATGCCCGGGCCGCGCGCGCTGGCCGGGCTCCTTCACTGGAGGAGCTGGCCACGATCCTGGCGCTGTGCGTCGGCGTGCGCGAGCCCCTGCCCCCCGGCGCCCAGCCATCGGCGCAGGAGGCGCGGGCCAAGCTGCGCCGGTGGACCGCCGCCGGGGGCAACATCGGCTCGGTCACCGCCTACCTCCTGGTGCCCGGCCAGGCCGAGCCGGCCTTCTTGGGCCCCGCCGGTGCCGTCCGCACGTCCGCCCCCGCGCCCCCCGGTGGCCAGGCCGCTCCCGGCACCTACGTCTACGTCGAGCGCGACCACGCCCTGGCCCGGCTGGGGCCTTCGGCGGAGCTGCCCGACGACGTCGGCGTGCGCCTGGTCCTGACCGGCAATGTGGACAAGGTCGCCAGGAAGTACCTGGCCTTCGCCCTGCGGATCGCCGTCCAGGACTGCGGCTGCTCCTTCGAGGTGGCCCGGATCGTGGCGCGTGCCCTGGGTGTGCCCCTGCGCGCCCGGGCCCGCTGGCAGGAGCAGGAGATCGCCGCCGCCCTGGGCACCGACCCCGCCCGCGAGCCCATCTGCGCCGTCATCGACCTGGGAGAAGGCCATGCGCTCTGACTACCAGACCCTGCGCGAGATCATCACCGGCTTCTCCCGGCCACCGGCCGCGGGCCGGGCCCGGCCGCGGCGCGAACTGCGCTGCCTGGTCCCAGAGGCCCGGCAGGCCCGGGACCTGCGCGAGGCAGGCCGCTCCAACCCCTACCTCCACACCCTGCGAGGCACCCTCGAGCGCCGCTCCTCCTCCACCGCCTACAGCCCCGAGCCCCTGGAGGCGGACCTGCTGCTGGCCACCGTGCGCGAGGCGCTCGTGGAGGAGGAGCGCACCTGGCAGGGGCAGGGAGTGGGAGACCTGGAGGTCTTCGTCCTGCTCCTGCGGCCCCGGGGGGCAGAGCCGGGCATCTACCGCGTGCGCTTCGAGGGCGCCGACCTGGTGGCGCCCCTGCCCGCCCCCGAGCAGATCGAGGGCATGACCGTGCAGAAGGAGTTCGCCCAGGCCGGGGCGATCGTCTCAGCGGCAGCCGACCTGGAGGCCGCCGAGGCCTGGGGCGGCGCCCACGGCTACCGCCACGCCATGGGGCGCTGCGCCTCCCTCATCTACTCGGTGCACCTGCGGGCCGTGGCCCGCGGCCTGGTGGGCACGGTCTTCGCCGGCTTCGCCTCCTCCGAGGTGCGCCACCTGCTCGATTCCGACGGCGTGAGCCGCCACCAGATGTTCGCCGTCACGGTGGCCCACCCCGCCCAGGAGCAGTCCCCATGAGCGCCGCCATCGCCGTGCCCGATGGCGCCCGGCGCCCGGGCTGCCCACCCAGGACCGCCCCGCCCCGCGGGGCGAGGGGCCCGGCCCTGCCAGGCCGGACCCCTCCACGGGGCCCACGGGTCCCGCTCCCAACCAGCGACGCATGCCAGGAAAGGAGGTGAACAGCATATGAGCAAGACGATCGATCTGACACTGGCCGACAGCGACTTCGGCGTCGAGGAACTGCCGGAGGGCAACGCCCTGGGCTGCATGTTCTGCGCCGCCTGCGCCTCGTGCCCGTCCTGCGCGGCCTGCGCCTCGTGCGAGTCCTGCGCCGCCTCGGCCTCATGTGAGGCCTGCGCCGCCTGCGCGTCGACGACCTCCTGTTGATCTCGACCCGCTGACGACGCCCCGGTGGTGGGCGGGGCCCAGAGCCCATCCGGGTGCCCGCCCACCACCGCTCCGCCACCATTCCGCCACCGGCCCTGACTGCGAGGGCGCCGGTGCCCCCCAGCGGGCCACCGGCCCGACAACGGCCATTCCGAGGGAGCCGAACGCCCATATGACCGCGACCAGTGAGATCCCGCGCCTGCGCCAGGGGGTGTCCCTGATCGTCGGCATGGACAACCAGCCGATGCTCTTCGACTCCGACTCGGGCAAGTACCACCGCCTCGGGGCGGCGGCCGCGCTCATCGTCGGCCAGTTCGACGGGCGGCGCTCACTGCCCACGATCATCGACCAGCTCCCCCAGGACATCGATGACGCCGGGGCCCAGCGCATCACCCGCATGGTCGAGGTCCTGCGCACCAACCGTCTCCTGGAGGGCGCCCAGCCCCCCGGCCAGGCCAGTGACTACGTCAAGAAGCCGGTCGAGGGGCGCCACGTGGCGCCACCGCGCCGCGGCAAGCACGCCCACGCCCAGCCCCCGCGCTGGAATGGGGGCTGGCTGCTGCCCCGCTTCATCATCATGCGCTCCTACCGGCGTGTGGTGGCACCCGTGGTCAGGCTGCTGCACCACCTGCCGGTGCGGGTGCTGAGCATCCTGTTCCTGCTGGCCTCCGCCACCGGTTTCGCCGCCGGGGTGATGAGCCTGTGGCTCCTGTCCGGTGGGCCGCGCCCCGGCATGGGAGTCGTCCTGATCGCCGTGCTCATCCAGCTGGTGAGCATCCTGGGCCACGAGTCCTGGCACGCCATCGTCGCCGGCTATCTGGGCACCCCCGTGCGCGGCCTGGGCGTGGCCATCATGTTCTGGGTGGTGCCCATCGCCTTCGTGGACCGCACCGACTCCTACCAGGTGCGCTCCCGCTGGGGCCGGGCCATGCTCGCCCTGGCGGGCATCTGCTCCGACGGCGTCGTGTGCGGCCTGGAGGCGGCGGTGGCCGCGGCCTCCACGGGCACGGTCAGGCAGGTGGCCCTGACCCTGTGCGCCTTCCAGCTCACCATGCTCATCACCAACCTCCACCCCCTGACCCAGTCCGATGGCGTGGCCGCCGTCGAGGCGCTGACCGGATCGGTCAATCTGCGCGGCCGCTCCATGCTGGTCCTGCGCAGTGTCCTGCGGCGCGAGCCCCTGCCCCCCGCCCTGGCCGTCATGGGGCCGATGGCGCGCTGGGGCTACTTCACCTACGGCCTGCTGTGCGTGCTGCTGGGGATCGCCTTCACCTGCCTGAGCGTCCTGTGGCTGCTGCTCATCCTGGTCAACGCCGTGAAAGGCCTGTTCGCATGACCCTTCCTGCTCCTCCCGGTCCCGACCCCCGCACCGCACCGCCGTTAAGGAGCGGGGACGCGCCGCTCCGCGTGCGCCCGGCGCCCCCGGGCACCTCGGCCGGCCCCGCCATTGCGGAGGCGCCCTCGCCCTCGCAGGCGGCGGCCCACAGCGGAGTGGTCATCGCCTTCCCCACGCTCGTGCGCATGGGAGGACTGCCTGCGCGGGCGGTGCCCGAGCCCCAGGCGGGCCTGATCGCCGCCCTGGAGCACCTGCGCCGCCTCGATGAGGATCTCAAGCGCACCGGCCAGCGGCTGCTCGACCCCCTCTACGAGGCCATCCCCACCCTGGCCAGGCCCCAGCGCCGGGCCGTGCTGAGCGCCAAGAGGCGGGTCTACCAGGGCAGGCAGGCCGCCGTGAGCGCCCAGGTGCGGGCGGAGCTGCCCCCGGGCATCGCCGCCATGCTCTCGGAGTGGGACGATCTGGTTGGCGCGCGGCAGGAGGCCCACGCCCTCCTGGAGGCACAGGTGGAGTCCGACCTCGCCCACGCCCGCGCCCTCCTGGCCCGCGGCCTGGACGAGCCCGGCTACCTGAGCTCCTTGGCGGTGGCCGCACCGGCTCTGGTGGCGGCGCTGAGCGCCCGCGGCCCCCGGCTCGAGGACCCGCGCATGCTGCGCAGCCTCTACACCCTGGCCACGCGCACCGCCTTGAAGACCAGCCCCTTCTCGGGACTGACCACGGTGGCTGAGGCCGCCCGCCCCGCCCAGGGACGGAGCCTGTGCACCGTGGCACTCCACCTGGCCCACGGCATCCTTGCCGCCACCGCGCGCCAGATCGATCCGGACGGCTTCCTGCAGCTGGAGAGCGCCCCGGTCACGCGGGCCCCCAGTCCCCGTGGCGTGACCGGGGCGGCGGAGCCCGGTGAGCAGGACCGCCAGGACCAGCGGGCGGCGCCGCATGAGGCGGGCCAGGGGCAGGACCTGCCCCTGGCCGCCGTCGCCGAGCACGACTACGCCAACGGGATGCACTTCCGCCGAGAGGAGATCCAGCCGGCCCAGTGGGTCCTGGCCTGCCATGAGGCCTTGACCGCCGGGCGGCTCGACCCCGCCCCGGTGGGCGTGGCCGAGGCCATGCGAATCCTGGGGGGCCGCAACCCGCGGCTGCGGCTGGGCCGCCTGCTCGCCTCGGGCGCCGTGCGGCCCCGCGTTCCCTGGCAGCGCGGCGAGGAGCCCTTCACCGCTCTGGCGGGCACCCTCTCCCCGGATCAGTTCCGGGTATGGGGTCAGGATCTGGCGTGGCTCTCAGGACTGGGGCGCGCCGTCCAGGACGCCCCCGGGCCCCAGCGCGCCGAGCTGCTCACCAGGGCCGGGAGGCTGGCCCAGCGCATCTTCCCCGACGGCGAGCTGGGCACCAAGCCCTCGGGCTTCCTCTACGAGGACCGCGAGTCCCAGGTGTCCTGGGATGAGCCCGCTGACGATGAGCGCTTCGCCCAGGACGCGCGCACCCTGGCCGCCCTGGCCGACCCGTGGGTGACCCGCTCGCGCATCTACGACCTCATGGTGGAGCGGTTCGTCGCCCGCTACGGCAGCGGAGGAGTATGCCAGGACCCCCTGGCCTTCCTCATGGCCCTGGCCCACGCCCCTGACGGGGACGCCCAGATGCTGCGCGCCTCCACCTGGGACTACACCGCCGGGCCCAACCCCGAGCGCGCCGCCATGCCCGGGGGCCTGAGTGCCTGCCCCCGCCACCTGGGGGCCTATCTCCAGCCCGTGAGCACCGGGTCTGCCTCGCCCACCCACGAGCTGACCGTGGTCAATGCCCTGACCAGCGGTCACGGCGCTCTCCAGGCCCGCTTCCACCGCCTGCTGGGCCAGGACTACCGTCAGCGCCTGGCCCAGCGCATCCGCCACTGCTGGGGGCTGGAGCGCGTCCTGGAGGTGCAGGCCGCCACGGAGTGCCATACCGGTCAGGCCGTCTCCTGCGGGGTCCTGCCGCCACTGGGCCTGCCCGGAGAGCCGCCCAGTGCCCAGGCCGTGGCCCTGCAGTCCCTGCGCCTGGTGCACGACCCGAGCACGCGCACCCTGTTCCTGGCCGATGGGCGGGGGCCGGTGGGCCTGGCCTACCTGGGGCTCATCCCCCAGCACCGCCTGGGCGGCTACCTGGCCTGGCTGGCGCTGCTCAGCGACCCGTGGGCGCGACTGGCGCCCTTCGCCGACCATTGGCTCAGCCGCAGCCGCGAGCGCACCGGTCCCCTGCCGCAGGCCGTGGTGCACGAGCCGCGCGCCGTCCATGGGCGCCTGGTCACCCGCCGCGAGTCCTGGACCCTGCCCGCTCAGCAGGTGACCCGCCTCCTGGACCGGGATCCGACGGTCAGCCTCATCGGGGTGGCTGGGCTGCGCGAGCAGTGGGGGCTGCCCGCCGAGGTCTACGTCCTCCAGCACCTGCCCTCGCGGGGGGCGACCTTCGATGAGCACAAGCCCCGCTACGTGGACCTGTGCTCACCGGTGTCCCTGCTGGCGCTGCGCGGGTGGATCGACCCGGCGGCCGAGCATCTGACCCTGGTGGAGGCGCTGCCCGGCCGGGAGGGCCTCAAGGGCCTGACCGCGGGCGGTGAGGCCACGGTGGTGGAGTACCTCATCGGCATGCAGTGGCCCAAGGAGACGGGGGTCGGCGCCCCTGGTGGGGAAGGAGCGAGGCGATGAGTGCGGATGCGGGAGAGCAGGTGGACTGGCTGTTCGTGCGCATCTACTGCGGTGGGGGCGATGACACTGATGCGCTGCTTCCCCAGGTCGCCGGCTGGCTGGAGGAGGTGCGCGCCCACTGGCCGGTCCTCTCCGCGCACTTCCTGCGCTTCATCGACCTGCGCGGGCACCACGTGCGGCTGCGGGTCAAGGCGGCGCCGGATGACCTCGATGAGATCGCAGCCCGCCTGGGGGCCCTGGAGGCCGCCTCCCGGGCGGCGCCGGTGCGCACGGTTGAGCGCCTGGTGCCCGATCCGCTCACCCGCGCCGTGGACGGCCGGGCGGGGGTGAGCCAGGCGGTCTACGGCCCGGAGTACGACAAGTACGGGGCCGGGGCGGGGGTGGAGGTCGCCGAGCGCCATTTCGACGCCTCCTCCCGGTGGTGCCTGACCCATCGGATCTGGGAGGTGCCGCGCCCGGTGCCCCGGGTGGCGCTGGCGGCCCGGCTCCTGGCCCGGGCGGCCGGCCAGGCCACGCTGGTACCGGCTGATCTGCTGGCGCTCCACCTGCGCACCTGGGGTCGGCGCCTGCCCGAGGAGCTGCGTGACGGGGCGGCGCTGGGCCCCCTGGTCCAGCAGGTCCTGGGCTATGACGGCCGGTCGCTGGCGGCCTGGCGCCTCTGCGCGGAGTCGGTGGGCGAGCCGGCCCAGGACGCCGCGATCGCGATCAGTCGGATCGGGGCGGGGCCGCAGGGGCGGCGGGCCATCGACCTGCTGCATATGGACCTCAACCGGCTGGGCCTCAACGCCGCCGAGGAGTGCGTGGCCGGGGTCTGCGCCCGCTACCTGCTCCAGGGGTAGGGGGCGACGGGCCCGGCGGCACAGGATATGAGTGCGGGGCGCGGATGGCAGCAGGGGTTGTCGCCATCCGCGCCCCGCACTGGCCTCTGGGCCGGGGGACGCCCGGGCTACTTCACGGCCCCCGAGGTGATGCCCGAGATGATGCTGCGCTGGAAGACCGCGAACAGCACGATGAGCGGCAGGCTCATGAGCAGCACATAGCTGAAGATGAGGTGCCAGTTGTTCAGGTGCACTCCTGCGCTGGCCACCGCGAACAGGTTGAGGGGCAGGGTGTCCAGGCGCCCGCCCACGATGAACAGGGCGTAGAAGACGTCGTTCCACACGTACAGGCTGATGAGGATCGTGGCCGTGGCCAGCACCGGCCGCAGCAGCGGCAGGATGATCGTGAGGAAGACGCGCACCGGGCCTGCGCCGTCGATCCTGGCCGCCTCCTCCAGGGACTCCGGGACGGTGCGCACGAAGCCGGTGACGAAGAAGATGACCGTGGACAGGTACATGCCGGTGTAGGTGCACACCATGCCCACTGCGCTTCCGGCCAGGCCCAGCTGGCGCAGCAGCAGCACGAGGGTGACCACCGCGGGCGGCAGGATGATGCCCGAGATGCCGATGGCGTAGACCACGGCGGCCGCCCTGCTGGAGCGCCGGGCCAGGATCCAGGCGGCCATCGACCCCAGGATCAGGACCGCCAGGACCGAGGGCACCAGCAGCAGCAGGCTTCCCAGGAAGGCCGGGCCGATCTCGCCTCGCACGGCGACCTCGGAGAGGTTGTCCCACAACTGCCAGCGCGAGGGCAGGGACAGGTCCGGGGACAGGGCCTCGGCCTGGGACTTGCCGGCCGTGACCAGGACGGTCCACAGGGGCACTCCCACCAGGGAGGCGGCCAGCAGGACGACCACCGCCGGCTGGACCACCGTGGTCAGGAGGCGGCGCGCCGTCGCCGGGCGCTGCGACTGCCGGGCGGGTGCGTGGGGGCGGGTCATGCGATGCTCCTCTCTCGACGGCGCAGCATCCCGATGACCGGGAAGGCCAGGACCACCACTGCTGCGAAGAGCACCAGGCTCATCGTGGTGGCCTGGGCGTACAGGCCCTGCCCGAAGGTGCGGAAGATGAAGAGGTTGAGCAGCTCGGTCGAGCCGCCGGGGCCGCCCCCGGTGGTGGCCTGGACGATGTCGAAGGAGTTCATCGAGCCCAGTAGGGCGGTGGCCACATTGAAGGTGACGGCGGGTGCGATGAGGGGGATCCGGATGTGCAGCAGGGTCTGCCACGGGCTGGCCCCGTCGAGCCGGGCCGCCTCCAGGACCTGGGAGTCGATGGTCTTCAGGCCCGCCAGGTAGACCAGCATCGACATGCCCATCCACTTCCAGGAGTGGATGAGGATGACCACCAGGAGGGTCCACGTCGTCGAGCCCAGCCAGGCGATGCGCACCGGGGAGCCGATGAGCAGGCCCAGGGCCTGGTTGAGCCCGCCCTCGGGCCTGAGCAGGGCCTGGAAGACGTAGCCCACGGCCAGGGCGGACATGATGACGGGGATGAAGAACACGACCCGGGCGATCTTGTTCACGCGCGTATCGCGCTCCAGCAGCAGGGCCAGGCCCAGGCCGAAGAGGTTCTGGAAGACGGCCACGCCGCCGGCGTAGATGAGGGTGATGACCAGGGCCCGGCGCAGGGAGCCGGAGGCCGACAGCTCGGAGAAGTTCTCCAGGCCCACCGGGTTGATCGCGGTCTTGAAGCTCGACCAGTCGGTGAAGGCGTAGATGAAGTTGTAGACCGTGGGGGTCAGGAAGAACACCGCGAGCACGGCGAAGGCCGGTACCACGAATCCCCACGGGTGCGCAGAGCCCGCGCGGTGCCGCGGTGCTCGTCCTGAGGCGGTCATCGGATCAGAATCCCTTCGCGCCCATGGCCTTGGCGAGCTGGGCGAACTGGGACTGGGTCTCCTGGCCCACCTGGGCGGCGGTCTTGGTGCCGGCGATCATGTCCCCCAGGTTCTTGGCCAGGTCGGGGTTGGCGATGGCCAGGGACTGCATGGAGCCCACCGAGGACTCCAGGGCCTTGTTGGACTCCACCAGCGCTGCGGGCACCGTGTCAGGGGTCTGGACGTCCTTGATGATGGAGACGGTGTTCTGGTCCTTGATGAAGTCGGCGTAGCCCTCGGAGAGCCAGAAGGTGAGGAACTGGCGGGAGGCCTCCTCGCGCTTGGCGTCCCCGCTCTTGAAGGCCACGACGGCGTTGGTCTGGTCGGGGATGGAGGTGGCCAGGGTGCCGGATGCCGAGATCGGGAAGAAGCCGATGGTCGAGTCCAGGGTGGCGGTGTCGGTCTGGGCCGCCATGTTGCCCAGGAGGCTGGTGACCTGGATGGCCATGGCCGCCTCGCCCGACAGGATGGCCTTGGCCTGCTGGTCGAAGGTGCCGGTCTTGATGTCGGAGTTGAACAGGCCCTCCTCGATCATGGAGTTGTAGGTGTCGATGGCGCCCTGGATGTCCTTGCCCGTGAACTGGTCCTCATTGGCGTTGACCCGGTCCCACAGGCCGTCCTTGGCGGCCTCGGCCAGCTGGACCTGGACGGCCCACTGCGAGGCCCACCACTCGCCGCCCATCTCGTAGAAGGGGGTCACGCCCTTGGACTTCAGGTCCCGGGCCAGGCTGAGCAGCTGCTCGAAGCTCGTGGGCACCGAGACGCCGTGGGTGGTGAAGACCTCCTTGTTGTACCACACGCCCATGATGGAGGGCGCCGAGACGAAGGCGGCGTAGCGGGTGCCGTCGAGGGTGCCGCCGGCGGCCAGGACGGAGTCCTGGGTGGTCTTCTCCCAGGGCGCGCCGTCGAGGGACTGGAGCCGCTCCTTGGCCCCCAGGGCCAGCAACTGGGAGGCGGTGGGCTGCCACATGGCCAGGTCGGGGACGTCCCCGGTGGCGACCTTGGTCTGCACGCCCTGCTCGTAGGGGTCGGGAATGGTCACGATGCTGACCGTTGCCCCGGTGGCCTCGCCGAAGGCGGCGGCGACCTTCTCGGGGATGGCGGCCGAGGACTGCGCCGCCCACAGGGTCAGCTCGACGCCGTCGAGCTTGTCCGTGGCGGCCGGCCAGGAGGCAGGTGCGTCCTGGCCGGCCCCGGAGCCCTCGCCGGGGTCGGAGCATGCGGCCAGGGACAGTGCGGCGATACCGCCGATGGCCAGGGATAGGGAGGTGCGCCTGCTGACGGGCCTGCTCATCAGGGGTGTCAGGTGACCCGTGGGCCTCATTTCTTCTCCAATCATGCGGCGTCGTTGACGCAGGTGGGTGCTCGGGCCGGGAGGCACGAGGCGGGGCGTGAAGGTGCGGTACGGGCGCTCCGGCATGGCGGGCTCCCGGTTGGGGCCGGGATGCGGGTCGGCGGGGCCCATGGTGACCTCCACTGCGAGGACACGCCTGCTCGGCGGTCGTATCGAATGACGAGGGACACATTAAGGAGCGCGGGCGGGAGGAGTCCACAAGCGCTGAAACGCCCGTTTCATATCAGTGAATCTTCTCCTTAAATATCGGTCAATAAGGGCTTACGCTCGATGCACCAGCTGCTACGCGAAGGAGCGTGAACGATGACTGTTGCCAGGAGGAGCATCCTCATCACCGCCGC
Source organism: Actinomyces capricornis (assembly GCF_019974135.1). Classification (NCBI taxonomy): domain Bacteria; kingdom Bacillati; phylum Actinomycetota; class Actinomycetes; order Actinomycetales; family Actinomycetaceae; genus Actinomyces; species Actinomyces capricornis. The sequence continues at coordinate 1,300,046 of NZ_AP025017.1, read as the reverse complement.
GGCCATGGCCGGGGCCCCCGTGCTGGGGGGAGTGGTCCAGCCCCCGGGGCTGTCCTCCCCGGCGCATGCCGACGGGACGGATATCGATCTGGGTCAGTGGCTTCGCATCCCCTCCCTCAGCGATGACTTCACCTCCCCCATCGACCCCTCCCGGTGGCGTCGGGGCCTGTGGTACCCCACCTCGGGGGTGGGGGCCTTCCGCGACGAGAACGCCGATGTCTCCGGCGACAACCTCCGCCTCCACGCGCGCCGCGAGTCATACGGCGGCAAGGCCTACACCTTCGGGGCGGTGGAGTCGGTCTTCGACACCCCCGGGGTGTGCAGCTATGTGGAGGTGCGGGCCAAGGCGCTGACCACCGCTGCCAACGTGCTGTCCGCGATCTGGCTGCAATCCTCCACCCTGGAGGGCACCGACACCCTCATGACCCACCCCAACCCCGAGATCGATGTCCAGGAGACCTTCAAGAACCACGCCATGTCCATGGCCACCCACCTGTGGCCCGCGGGCGGTGGGCATATCGCCCATGGGGGGCGCGAGTACGCCTCCCGGCTCGATGTGTCGCAGGACTACCACATGTACGGCGTCGAGCGCCGCGATGGCAGGATCCGCTTCTACTGGGACCGCCACCTGGCCTGGGACCTTCCCGCGCCGGACCCCTCCCTGTGGCGCATGTCCCGCCACGTGGTGCTGAGCCTGGAGGGCCATCGGGGGAGGCCGGTCGATTCCCGCCTCCCCGCCACCTTCGACATCGACTACGTCCACACCTACTCCCTGGACACCAGGATCCCCTCGCCCGAGCGGTGGATCCGCGTGATCGACCCCGGCACCGGCCTGTGCCTGACCCGTACCGGCGAGGGGGTCGTGCTCGCCGAGGACCGCGACGACGACTCCGCGATCTGGATCCTGGACCGCCAGGACGACCTCACCTGCGTCCTGACCGGCCCCGATGGCGGCGTCCTGGGCCTGGAGCACAAGGACGGCGGCAGCGGCACCTCGGTGCGGGCGGTCGCCGGGGCGGCCACGGGCCCGGACACCCAGGGCAGTCGGCAGCGCTGGCACTGCCTGGAGGCGGGCGGAGGCTTCCAGCTGCTCTCCAAGCTCAGCGGCCTGCCCCTGGTGGTCGACCAGGGCCGGCCCGTGCTGGGTCGGGACTCCTCCAGCGCCCCGCACCCCTGGCGCTTGGAGGCCGCGTAGGCCCGGCGTCGGTTAGAGTGCCGCGCATGATGGCAGTGGGGACCCCGGTGAGAAGGGCTGGCAGGGCGGGTGCCAGGGCCTCGGGCGCCCTGAGGGCATCGCGCCGTGGAGGCGCCCGATGAGCGGGGTGCGCAGGCCCTGGCGGCCCCCGACCCTGGCCGACGTCGCAGCCAGGGCCGGGGTCTCCAAGGCCACCGCCTCGCGGGCCCTGGCGCGCTGGGACAGCGGCGAGGCGTCTCGGCCCTCCTCGACCGACCAGGTCCTGGAGGCCGCCGTGGCCCTGGGCTACAGCCGCTCCCGGGGCGCCCAGCCGCGCCTCCTGGCCCTGGCCACGGATCTGAGCCGCACGGGGTACTGGGCCACCCTGTCCGGGGTCCTGGCCGCCAGCCAGGACCTGGGGGCGGAGATGTCGGTCCATGTGATGACCGGCGCTGCGGACAGCTGGCGGGACAACCTCCTGGGGGAGCGGGACCTGCGGGCCGACGGCGTCGTGGTCCTGGAGTTCGACTCGCCCAGCGCCGCCCTGCTCTCCCACCTGCCGATCGACCTGCCGGTCGCCGTCGCCGGCGGCTATCCCCAGCAGGAGGCCGATGGCCTGCTGCGGGCGTGGACCGATGACCGCACCGGGGCGATGGCCGCCACCAGGCACCTGGTCGGCCTGGGGCACCGGCGCATCGCCTATGTGGGCGTGCCCGCGGCGGGGCACCCGGACCCGCGGCTGCTGGGGTGGCAGCAGGTGATGCGGGAGGAGGGCCTGGCGCCCCTGGAGCCCGTGGCCATCGGCTGGTCGGTGGCCACGGGCATGCGGGCAGCCGCGGCCCTGCACTCCTGGCGCGCCACGGCAGTGCTGTGCGGCAACGACGACCTGGCCCTGGGCCTCATGGCCGGCCTGGACCGACAGGGGCTGCGCGTGCCCGAGGACGTCTCGGTGGTGGGCATGGACGACCACCCTCACGCCGCGGCCGCCCAGCCAGCGCTGACCACGGTGCGCCTGGACTTCGCCGAGGTCGGCCGCAGGGCCGCCCGCCTGGCGCTCGGCGTCGAGCAGGGGCCGGTCATCGAGGTGCCCACCGTCCTGGTGGAGAGGGACTCCACGGCGCCGGCGCCTTGAGGGCCCGGGGCGCGGGCGATCCGTGACCCGCCTCCCGCGCCCCGACCCCGCCACCGGCCCCGGCGGGGGCTGCCGCTCAGTCCCCCAGGTGGGCGACCAGCTCGGGGGCCAGCCCCGTATAGGTGGCGGGGGTCAGGGCCAGCAGCCGCGCCTCGACGTCGTCGGGCAGGCCCAGGCCCGCGATGAACTCGCGCATGTCCTCGGAGCTGACCCGCCTGCCGCGGGTCAGCTCCTTGAGCCGCTCGTAGGGGTCGGCCATGCCCGTGGCCCCGGCCACGGCCGCCGCCCGCATGGCCTGCTGCACCGCCTCGCCCAGCACCTCCCAGGAGGCCTCCAGGTCCTCATCCAGGCGCTGCTGATCGAGGTCCAGGCCCGCCAGGCCCCGGCGGATGTTGTCGATGGCCAGCAGGCAGTGGCCCACAGCCACCCCGATGTTGCGCTGGGTGGTGGAGTCGGTCAGGTCGCGCTGGAGGCGGGAGGTCACCAGGGTGGCCGCCAGGGTGTCCAGCAGGGCGCAGGAGATCTCCAGGTTGGCCTCGGCGTTCTCGAAGCGGATCGGGTTGACCTTGTGGGGCATCGTCGAGGAGCCGGTGGAGCCCTGGGCGCTCAGGCGCTGGCGGAAGTAGCCCAGGGAGATGTAGGTCCAGGCATCGGTGGCCAGGTTGTGGGCGATGCGGTTGAAGCGGGCGATGTCGGAGTAGAGCTCGGCCTGCCAGTCATGGGACTCGATCTGGGTGGTCAGCGGGTTCCAGGTCAGGCCCAGGGACTCCACGAAGGAGCGGGCCACCGCCTGCCAGTCGGCCCCGGGCACCGAGACCACGTGCGCCCCGTAGGTGCCGGTGGCCCCGTTGATCTTGCCCAGGTACTCGGCGGCCTCCACGCGGCGCAGCTGGCGGCCCAGGCGGTGGGCCGTCACCGCCATCTCCTTGCCCACGGTGGTGGGTGTGGCCGCCTGGCCGTGGGTGCGCGAGAGCATGGCGGCCCCGGCGTGCTCGCGGGCCATGGCGCCCAGGTCGGCCACCAGCCCCCGGGCCGCGGGCAGCCACACCCGGGTGATGGCCGCGCGGATGGTCAGGGCGTAGGACAGGTTGTTGATGTCCTCGCTGGTGCAGAAGATGTGGACGATCTCGCCCACGCCCGGCAGGACGGTGGGCCCGCCGTCGGCGCCCTGGACGCCGGGGGCAGTGGCGGCCGCGGCCAGGCGGCGCTTGAGCAGGTACTCCACGGCCTTGACGTCATGGCGGGTCTCGGCCTCGATCTCGGCCAGCTCGGCGATGTCCTGGGCGCCGAAGCCCTCCACGACGCCGCGCAGGTAGGACTTCTCGGTCTCGGAGAGCGCGGGGGCGCCGGGCAGCGTGCCGGTGTCGGTCAGGTGGATGAGCCACTCGACCTCCACCTGCAGGCGCGCCCGGTTGAGGGCGGCCTCGGACAGGTGGTTGACCAGGGGGGCGGCGACGGCGCGGTAGCGGCCGTCGAGGGGGCCGAGGGCGATGGGCGGGGACACGGTGGACAGATCGACCATGCGGCTCATTGTGGCAGGCGGCCGGCCACCGCGGCGGCTGGTCCCACGCGCCGAGGCCGTGTTGCGGATCAGGAGGTCTGCGTGCGGTACATCTTCGAGCGCCCCTGGGCTGGTGCTGTCTCCAAGATCCGTATGATTCCGCGGATCGGGTGTGTGCTCAGATGCTGAAGATGTGCAACGAGGGCCGCGCTGCACATCTTCAGCGTTGCGGCGCGAACAAGAACCGCGGAATCATGCCGCTCCTCGACTTGGTCCCGCTTTCAGGCGGGGCGAAGATGTGCAACCGGGTGGGACCTCATCTGCGGCCTCTCCGGGGAGGACCCGGGTCCAGCGGGCCCCCTCACCGCCGGCTGGTCTCCGCGGCCACGCCCATGGCCCGGCCGCGGATCCAGTAGGCCTGGGACTGGATGGCGCGGCGCGCCAGTCCCGCCTCCAGCAGATGGCGCCGAACCAAGCGCGTCAGGCTGCTCTCCAGGGCCACCCAGGCCCAGGTCGCCGAGCCCAGCGCCCCAAGCGCCTCATCCGCAGCGGCCAGCAGCCCGGCCTGCGGCCACTGCGGATCCACCAGGCGCCACCCATGCTCCCGGCCAGCCCGGGGAAGGCGGTCCTCCGCGCCCGCCACCATGACCACCTCCACCTGGCACGACGGCGGGGCCGCCTCCACGGCGTCGGCCAGCGCGGGGGCCGAGGCCGAATCCCCCACCAGGAGCATCCGCTCACCCTCACCAGGCGCCCGGTAGCGCGTGCCGCCCATGACCTGGATGTCCACCGTCTGACCCGGCCGGGCGGCGCGAGCCCACCGGGAGGCCGGACCCGCGGGATCGTGATGCAGTACCAGGATCTGGGCGCTGGCCTCCTGGCGGTCCATGCGCACCAGGGTGTAGGCCCGCTGGTACTCCCGCTCGCCGTCGGGAATCCACATGCGCACCCAGGTGGTGGGCGGCAGGGGCTCGGTCTGAGCCCCCAGCAGGCTGGGGCAGTGCACGCTCAACTCGGTGTACGGCTCGCGCTCGCGGACACCGGTGATCTCCAGTGTGTGCTCGGGGGCGCGCAGCACCTTGAGCACCGCCCCCTGCAATCCTCGGGACATCAACGACCTCGCCTTCCGGGGCACCGCCCTCCTCGCATATAAGGTAAACCTTACCTTCTTTCTTCGTCTGTCACGATGGCGGATGGGCTGCGTCGATGTCCTGGCTGCGCCGAACCGGCGATGTAGGCTCCCAGCCATGGGCACCACGGCGGGTCACGCGCGATCGGGTCGGGCGGCTACGGCAGTGCGCCGGCTGGAGCGCGGGGACCTGGCCGGCCCCGAGGCCCTGGAGCTCATGCGCGCCGCCTGCGGGCAGCCCGAGCCCGAGCTGCGCCGTCTCCTGGCCGAGGAGCTGCCCGCCATGGTCGTGCTTGGCACTGGGCCGCCTGGGCGCCCCACCTCCCTGGCCGCCGCCCTCATCGAGGGGCAGCGGGTCGCCCTGGAGTACATCGCCGTCGATGAGGCGCAGCGCGGTCAGGGGCAGGGCCGCGAGCTGGTGGACCGCCTGGCCCTCCTGGGCTCCAGCATCGCGGCCCGGACCGATGATGACGCCGTCGGCTTCTACCGAGCCCTCGGCTTCCAGGCGTCGCCGGCACCCCCGGACCCGCGCTGGCCCGGCGTCCCCCGCTTCCACTGCGAGCGCTCCGAGCCCGGGCCCGCGCTCATCGAGCGCTGGGAGCGCGCGCACCGGGCGGCGCGCATGGTCGGCTGGGACTTCTCCGCGCTATCCGGGCGGATGACCATGGGCAGCCCGCCCTGGGACTTCGAGGCCGAGTGCCTGGAGGCCCTGCGAGCCCTGGCCGCTCGGGCTCTGGAGGGCCATCAGGACCGCCGGTCAAGAGTCCTGGACATGGGCACCGGCGGCGGGGAGCGCCTGGCCGGGCTCCTCGCGCAGCTCAGCGACGACCAGCGCCGGGCCCTGGAGGTCACGGCCACCGAGGGGTGGCAGGACAACCTTCCAGTGGCCCGCGAGCGCCTGCAAGCCCTGGAGCCCGCCGTCGAGGTCCTCGCCCATGACGCCGATGGCCCCGACCCCCTGCCGGTGCCCGAGGCCGGCATCGACCTGGTGATGAACCGCCACGAGGCCCTCTCTCCCGCCGATGCGGCCCGGGTGCTGAGACCCGGCGGCCTGCTCATCACCCAGCAGGTCGACGGCACCGAGGTCCCCGAGGTCCATCGGTGGTTCGCCACTGAGCCGCTGTTCCCCCAGGTGCGCCCCGGCATCGTCGCCGAGCGCAGCCGGCAGGCGGGTCTGGTGGTTGAGGAGTGCGAGGCCTGGGAGGGGCCCCTGGAGCTGGCCGATGTCGAGGCCCTCGTGGAGTACTGGGGCTATGTGCCCTGGGACGTCCCCGAGGACTTCACCGTGCCCGGGTATGCCACCACCCTGGCCCGGATCCACCGCGACTGCGGGGGAGGTCCGGTGCGCCTGACCGCCCGGCGCTTCCGGCTGCGGGCGCGACGGCCCTGAGGGGCGCGGGACCCGCCGTCGGGCCCTTTGCCAGGGATCTGGACACTGGCCGCCGTGTCAGGCCGCTGCCCGCCGTGGTGCCGGGCAGTCGACCCGTTAGGCTCCCGCCATGACGACCTCACGCGCCGCGCACTGGGAGGCGCGCTATGCCTCGGTGGACCGGCTCTGGTCGGGCCGCCCCAACGACTGGCTGCCGGAGCTCGCCGGGGACTGGGAGCCGGGCGCCGGCCTCGATATCGGCTGCGGCGAGGGCGCCGATACCCTGTGGCTGGCCGAGCGCGGATGGCGGGTCACCGCGGTGGACCTGTCGCCCACCGCCATCGACCGCCTGCGCCGGGAGGCTGCCCGCCGGGGCCTGGACCAGCAGGTCAGCGCCCTGGTCCAGGACGGGGGCCAGAGCCTGCCCGAGGGCCCCTTCGACCTGGTCACCTGCTTCTACGTCCACGGCGGGCCCGAGGAGGGCGGCCTGCGTCTGGGTGACCTGCTGGCCGACGCCGCCGGGCGTGTGGCCCCCGGCGGTCATCTCCTGGTGGCGGTGCACGCCATCAACCCTCCCTGGCACACCCACCACGCCCGCACCTACACCGCAGCCGAGCTCCTGGAGGAGATCGGCGAGTCCGTCGCGGGCTGGCAGACGGTGGTGGCCGAGGAGCGCTGGCGCGAGGCCACTGGGCCCCAGGGCCAGGTCGGCCGCCGCGCCGACGCCGTCCTCTGCCTTCGCCGGCCGGGGTCCCGGCCTGCCGGGGAGGGGGGAGCGACGGCGCGGGCAGTGGGTGTCGAGTCGGCGGCCTCAGCGGTGCCGGCGGAGCCGGAGGCTCGGGCCCACCCGGGGGAGCCGGGGGAAGCGGCCCCGTCGGGGCCGGCATGAGCAGCGGGGCGGCAGGTCCCCCGCCCGGCGCTGACGACGAGGGCATTCCCGCCTGGCTCGCCGAGGTCGTGGTCATGGCCGAGCACGTGCGCTCGATCCTGCGCCGCCAGGCACCCCTCATGGGGGCCGGGATAGTGGCCATGGTGGCCCTGGGGTGGGCGGGAGTCCCCGCCCTGCCCTGGCTCGCCGCCGCCTGCGCGCTGGGCGCCGGGTATATCGCGCTGCGCCACGCCCTGCCCCCGCTGGGCGCCGGCCTGCGCCCGGGCGCCTGGACGGGCCTGGTGCTCCTGGTCCTGGACCTGGCCCTCACGCCCTGGGCCCTGGCCCTGGCCGTGGGCCTGCGCCTGGGCGGGGCACCCCAGCCTCTGCTGCATGCCGCCGCCTGCGCCGCCGCGGGAGCCCTGGTGAGCACCGGGGCGCTGCTGGCCGGGATCGTCCTAGGTGCGCGGAGGCCGCCGGCCGGCGCTTTCGGGCAGGGTCAGGCGGCTATCGACGACGCCGTAACGGAGCCGCAGCCGGACCTGGGCCGGGGCGTGGGCGGAGCAGCGCCGGATCACGGTGGGCTCAGCGGCCGGGGCGTGCTCACACCGGTCTCGGCGGGCCTGACCCTGGTCATGACAGCGGCGGTGGTCTGGCTCCTGGGAGGGTGGCTGTCCTGGTGGCGGGTGGGTGCTACCGCTCTGACCGCCGAACTGAGCACCCTGGTTGTCCTGCGCGCGGGCGCCTGGGCGCGGGCACGGGGCGCAGCGGGGGCCGGGGATGTGGCGGGCCGTCGTGGGCCGGCCGATGTGGCTGGCCGCGCTGATGGTCAGTGATCACCCGGTGATGGTCGATCATTCCGAATCCGCAGGATCCGGTGACAGCACGGCCGGAGGATCCGTCGTCGAATCGTGGGTGGTTCTCGTCTGGTTGGATCCGGTGCGGATGAGCTCCTTGAGGTCATCGCGCAGGATCAGCCAGGTCGAGGCGACTTTGTAGGCTGGAACGATGCCTTCGCGAACCCAGTTGTAGAGGCCCTGCTTGGTCATTCCCAGCAGTTCGGCGGTCTCCGGCACCGACAGGAAACGGCCGTACTCCTGGAACGCGGCCTCGAGGTTCTCGTGGCTCTGACGCCCGTTCACAACAACACCATGCTCTCTATGAGTCAGGATGCGATACGCATCCACTAGCAGTCTGCTGACTCCTTCGTCTCAGGAATATCTGTATCATCTCATTAGTTGGATGTCCTTCATCGTTGGTCACGTCAGGATCTCGATCGCAGGATGTCCCGGAGGAGGCATCGGCAGATGCCCGGGAGCGGATGCCTGGGCGGCCGGCCGCCCGCGGTCGATGAGCCCCGGCAATGGCGATCGTGATGACGGCCCCATCCCCGGAGGCCCGCCCATGACAGGGGCTGATGCCGTTCAGGAAGGTCTCCGCCCTGGTGGGAATCAGCTGCCTATCACCGCGAGCCCATTCAGTATCACCCTCTTCTCTGAGTGATTGGTGGGCGCCGGCACGGGCGGGCCGGGGAGGGCCCTCCCGCTGCGCCGTCGCCATGGGCAGGCGACGGCGCCCCCTCCGCCCAGTGGTGAGGGCGGAGGGGGCGCTTGATGATCCGGGCCGGCCGCTGCTGCCTGGGTTCCGCTACTCCGAGTCCCCGATATTGACGACCCACCTGATGCCGAAGGGGTCGATGAGGACACCGTTGCAATCTCCCCATGGCGCGGTCTCGAGAGGCTCGATGATCGAGGCACGACGGGCAAGGCTGGCCCAGCAGTCGGCGAGCCGCTCCGCCTCCTCACCATTGAGGCACAGGGCCCAGCCCGCGCTCTGCTCACCGCCCGGGTGTAGATGACTGTGGGAGGTGCCCTCGAACCGGTGGTCCCGGGCCCGGATCACGAACCCGTTGTCGGTGCGCAGTACGCCGTAGACGACGTCGTCCTCATGCCCTGGGGCCGTGGGGATCCCCCATGTCCGGAAGGTCTCGATGACCACCTGCCCGCCCAGGGACTGCTGGTAGTACTCCAGTGCTTCGCGAGCCCTGCCCCCGAAGCTGATGTAGGCGCTGAGATCAGCCCTCATGATGCTCCTATCGACGGTGCGTTGCGGAGATTCCGCCTATGTGGACTACTGTCGGGTCGATACATGACGTCTTCTGGCGTGTATGGAGGGGGTATGCGGGCCGACCGGCTGCTACGGATGCTGTGGCTCCTGCGCGGGCGCTCCACTCCCATGCCCGCCGGGCAGCTCGCGACGGTACTTGAGGTCAGTACCAGGACGGTCCTGCGTGACGTCGAGGCCCTGTCCGCCGCAGGGGTCCCGGTGTACACCGAGCGCGGGCGCCACGGTGGTGTCATGCTCCTGGCCGACTACCGGCCCGACGTCCTAGGCCTTAGTGACGATGAGGCGCTGGCCCTGACGTCGGTGATCTGCGTCCCCGGTGCCGGAGCGCTGGGACTCGATAGCCTCCTGCAGTCCGCGATGGGCAAGATCCGCCGGACCGTCGACCGGGATGCACTGCTCGTCGGCTCGCGCGTCCTCATCGACCCTGCGGGGTGGCTGTCCAGATCCGCTGGACCGCCGATGGCCGATGCCCTCGATGCCGTGCAGGGGCTCCGCCGGGTGCGCTTCCGCTACACCTCGGGTGGATCGGGACGGGTCAGTGATGTCTCGACGACGGCACTGGGTCTGCTGTGCGCCGCCTCGGATTGGTATCTGGTGGCGGGATCGACGGCGGAACGCATCCGCTTCTACCGGCTTGATCGCTTGGAGCGCCTCCATGTGGGAGAGGTGGACGCGGATGCCCCGCAGATCGACCTCGCCCAGGAGTGGGCCAGGGCGCGCTGCGGATTCCAGGAGCGCTTCTCGCCCATGACGGCGACCTTGGAGGTGCAGCGCTGCGTCCTGGGCGTCCTGCAGGGACTTGTGAGGATCGAGGAGGTGGCGGGGGCAGCCGATGGGCCCGTAAGGGGAGCGGGTGGGCCGGAAGGCTCTGAGAGCCCCACCGCCGTGGTTCGGATACGGGCGTTCTTCGCTGATGTCTCGCATGCAACTGAGGTTTTGCCCCGTCTCGCTGCACATGTCCGGGTCCTGGATCCTCCCGAGCTGACGCGGGCCCTGCGTGAGCTCGCGGGGCAGGTCCTGGCGGCGGTGCAGTGAATCTCGTGGAAGCTCTGTGAGCCCCGCTGCGCCGTCGCCATGGGCAGGCGACGGCGCCCCCTCCGCCCAGTGGTGAGGGCGGAGGGGGCGTGTGCCCGACAGTGCGGGCGGGCCGCCGCAGCCGGTCGGGGCGGTGGCGGGTCAGCCCCGGGCGCGCATGATGAGCTTGCGGATCTCATCGACCCACAGCACCAGGGAGGCCATGACCACCACGACCAGCCAGTGGGTGAGGTCCAGCGGCGCGGTGGAGAAGGCCGCCTGCAGGAACGGCACCTCCACCACGGCCACCTGAAGCACGATGGCCAGGGCGATGGAGCCCCACAGCCACTTGTTGACGAACAGGTGCTTGAAGGCACTGACCGTCTCCGAGCGCGAGTTCAGGGTGTTGAACAGCTGGGCGAAGACCAGCGTGGTGAAGGCCGCGGTGCGCGCGGTGGCCAGGTCGTCGGTGGACACGCCCACCTCGATCAGCCCACCGGGCAGGAAGATGTCCAGGGTCGCCAGGGTCGAGAAGGCCATGACGGCCCCCACGAGCAGCACGCCCGCCCACATGGCGCCGTCGACGACGCGATCGGTGGGCTTGCGCGGCGGGCGGCCCATGACGTCCTCCACGCTGGGATCCACGCCCATGGCCAGAGCCGGGCCGGAGTCGGTGACCAGGTTGATCCACAGGATCTGGGTGGCCACCAGGGGCAGCACCACGCCGGTCTCGGAGTGGTCGGACAGGCCGATCACCCCCGCCAGGACGACGCCGCAGAAGACCGTGAGCACCTCGCCCATATTGGAGGACAGCAGGAAGCGCAGGAACTTCTTGATGTTGTCGAAGATCCGCCGGCCCTCGCGCACGGCGTCCACGATGGTGGCGAAGTTGTCGTCGGCCAGCACCATGGTGGCGGCCTCCTTGGTCACCTGGGTGCCGGTGATCCCCATGGCGACCCCGATGTCCGCGGCGCGCAGCGCGGGGGCGTCATTGACGCCGTCGCCGGTCATGGACACGGTGTGGCCCTGGGACTTCAGGGCCCCCACGATCCGCATCTTGTGCTCGGGCGCCACGCGGGCGTACACGCTGGTGGCGGCGATCGCCTCGCGCAGCGCCTCGTCGTCCATCACGGTCAGCTCGCGGCCGGTGAGCACCGGGGCGCCGCGCTCGGCGATCCCCAGGTCCGCGGCGATGCGCCCGGCGGTGGCCGGGTGGTCGCCGGTGATCATGAGGACGCGCACGCCGGCGCGGTGGGCCTCGGCCACCGCCGTGGCCGCCTCGGGGCGCGGCGGGTCGATAATGCCCACGACGCCGGCCATGACCAGGTCGCGCTCCATGTCGGAGAAGTCGGCGTCGCCCTGGCCGGCGGCCCTGACGCGGGCGGCCTCGGCCTCATCCAGCACGCGGTAGGCCACCCCCAGGGTGCGCAGGGCGCGCCCGGACATGTCGGCGATGTGGTCGGTGAAGCGCCGGCGGATCTCATCGGTCAGCGGCTGGGCGCTGCCGTCGATGCGCACCTGGGTGCAGTGCTCCATAAGCACGTCGGGGGCGCCCTTGGAGATGATGATCATCCCGTGCTTGGTGTCGGTGTGCAGGACCGACATCATCTTGCGATCGGAGGTGAAGGGCACCTCGCCCACGCGCTCGAAGCGGCCCTCGCGGTGCCCATCGGTGCCCAGCTTCTTCTCGGCCACGAGGAAGGCGCCCTCGGTGGGGTCGCCCACGACGCTCCACACCTCGTCGGTCACGCTCAGCTCGGCGTCGGAGGCCAGGGTGCCCCCGGACAGGACCACCATGACCTCGTCGGCCAGGGCGCCCTCCAGGGGGTCGGCGTCGGGCTGGCCGTCGCGGTCGGCGTCGGGGGAGACCTGGCCGTCGGGGGCGTATCCGATCCCGGTGACCACGGCCGTGCCCGAGGCGGTGACGACCTCCTGGATGGTCATCTCCGAGCGGGTCAGGGTGCCGGTCTTGTCCGAGCAGATGACCGAGGCCGAGCCCAGCGTCTCCACACTGGTGAGCTTCTTGACCACCGCCTTGTGCAGGGCCATGCGCTGGACGCCCAGGGCGAGGACCACCGACAGGATGGCCGGCAGGCCCTCGGGCACGGCCGCCACCGCCAGGGAGACCCCCAGCAGCAGGGCGTGGATGACGGTCTCGGCGCTGCGATCGTCGGCCAGGATGAGCAGGGTGCCCACGACCACCACGGCGATGACGACCACGATGATGCCCAGCATCTTGGAGATCTGGTGGATCTCCTCCTGCAGCGGGGTGGGCTCCTCCTCGACGGCGTCGAGCATGCGGGCGATGGCACCCATCTCGGTGTCCCCGCCGGTGGCCACCACGATGGCCCTGCCGGTGCCCTGGGCCACGGAGGTGCCGCGGTAGACCATGCCGGTGCGGTCGGCCAGGTCGGCGTCCGCGGCGACGGCGTCGGAGGACTTGGTGATGGCGTCGGCCTCGCCGGTGAGGGAGGACTCCACCACGCGCAGGGCGGCGGCGGACAGCAGGCGGGCGTCGGCCCCCACCTGATCGCCCTCGCCCAGGATGAGGATGTCGCCGACGACGATTTCGGAGGAGGGGATGACCAGGCGCGCCCCGTCGCGCAGGACGGTGGAGGTGGCCTTGGTCATCTCCGACAGGGCCGCCACGGCGTCGGCCGCCTTGTTCTCCTGGATGAATCCCAGGACGGCGTTGAGGGTGACCACGGCCAGGATGACCAGGGAGTCCACGGGGATGCCGTGGGCGCCCTCCAGCACCCAGGCGATGGCCGAGATGACGATCGCCCCCAGCAGCAGGAAGACCAGAGGGTCGTTGAACTGGGCCAGGAAGCGCTTCCAGGCGGGCACCGGGGGCTTGGAGGGCAGCTCGTTGGGGCCGTGCTCGGCCAGGAGCCGGGCGGCCTCGGCGGCGCTCAGGCCGGTGGAGGCGTCGGTGCCCAGGGCCGCGGCGACGGCGTCGGCCGGCTGGGCCCAGGGGTGATCGGTGGGTGCCACAGTGGTGGCTGATGATGATGCGGTCACGGCCCCATCACACCAGAGGCGGGCAGGCTCGTGCGAGGGCTTTCTCCCCTGGCGTCTGTGGGATCGGCCGCACCCCTGGCGCCCGCCTGTCGCACCTCTTCGGCGGCGGGGTGGACGGGATCCTGCGGGAAGGCCGGGGTCGGCGGCCGGTGGGGGCGGTGAAGATGTGCAACGGGGCCGGGGTGGGGCGCTCTCGAGCGGCACTCAACGGTGGTGGGCCCGGGAATGCCCCGGGCCCACCACCGTCTCGATCGATCCTGGCTCAGCCCAGGGACGGCTCCAGGCCGAGGGTGCCCACCAGGTGCTCGCGGTAGGCCGGGGAGGTCACCTCGTCCAGCCAGGCGCGGGCCTCGGCCAGGCGCCCCTCGGTGTCCAGGCGGGCGGCGACCTCCTCATTGTTCTCCGCGGTGGAGAAGCGGGTGAGGTCCTCGATGGCCTGGCGGGCCTGGCGGGTGTCGCGGGCCACCTTGGCCTCCAGACGGGTGGCGTACCAGTCCGAGGCCAGGATCGCCTCGCGCTCGAACAGGGCCCGGAACTCGGGGCTGGCCAGCGTCCAGCCCTCACGGCTGGTGCCGTCGATCATGATCTCCAGCAGGGCGCGCAGGGGCGGCACCGCCGACTCGATCGAGCCATCGGCCCGGTAGTGCTCGGCCACCACCTTGTGCGTGGTGACGATGACCTCCACCGAGTCGGCGAAGACGGCCGGATCCTGCAGCTCGGGGCGCAGCATCTCCTCGGTGAAGACCACGTCGGGGTGCAGGAAGATGCGCCCGAAGAAGGTCGAGGCGAAGGCCTGGTTCATGCGGTAGCCCAGGCGCGAGGCCTCAATCGTGCGGCCCTCGTGGGTGAAGTCCTCCATCCGCTCCAGGAACCCGTGCTCGATGAGTGCCTGGGCGTCGCGCTCCTCGGCGGTCATGCGCGAGAAGATCTCGGGGATGAGCAGCGAGATGTCGTGGGCCACCTTGACCTTGGGGCCGATGTACCCCGCGGAGGACAGCCAGCCGTCGTAGCCCCCCAGCGCGTAGGACAGCAGCGCCGCGTTGAGGTCGTAGATGGCCGGCAGCGCATTGAAGGGGGCCTTGGTCAGGGCGCCCTCACTGCCCGCGCCCGTGGTCGAGGGCGACTTCCCGGTCATGGAGGAGATGAACTCCATGAACAGCTCGGGCAGCTCCATGTAGTGCAGGGGGTTGTAGGCGCACAGCGGGGGCACCCCCTCCTCCGGGGGGTTGTTGCGGCGCCCGGCGGCGACGACGTCGACGTAGTGGCGCAGAGGCTCGGCCAGGGCCAGCCCGTGGTACAGGTGCGTGGACAGCTCGGCCAGGGCCGCGTCCTGGGGGCGGGCCAGGTCGGGGCGCACCTGGAGGTAGCGGGGGTTCTTCGAGCGCTTGCCGTCCACCAGGCGCGGGTCGGCCGAGGAGACCCAGTAGACCTCCTCCTCGTCGTCCTGCTGGGCGGCGCGGCGCACCAGGTCCTGCATGGGGGCCGTGAACTGAGACAGGCCCGGGGCGTCGTCGATCATGGCGCGCGCGTCGGCGGGCGTGAGCGGCTCGAAGTTGGACACGAAGATGCCCTCGGGCCCCGGGTCGGCCATGTCGGCCTCGGTCTGCTTGTCGTAGCCGCGCACGATGGCGTCGTCGGGCCGCTGGAAGAGCAGGCGCTCGCAGTTGGCGACGAACTTGCGCGAGACGCTGGAGCCCGCGGTGGAGCGCAGGCCGCCGGGCACGGTGATGGAGGCGGTGATGTCATCCTCGGTCTGGACCTTGGCCGCCGGGGAGAAGTCCGGGCGCAGGGACAGCAGGCGCCAGGAGCCGTCCGCCTCGAAGCCCACGCGCAGCATGTTGACCTTGACCACCTCCCCGTCCAGGCGCAGGGAGTTGCCCTGGCGGCCGTTGATGAGGCCCACCGAGAAGTGGTGGCGCCACTGCTGGCCCCAGTCGGGCTGGTAGTAGCGCTTGACGGTGAAGACGAGCTCCTTGACGTGGTTGGGGATCTGCTCGAGGAAGGCGTTGTGCTCCTGGCTGAAGGCCGAGGAGGGCGTGAAGAGCTTGATGACACTGCCCAGCGAGCGTTCGGCGGACAGGATGGGCCGGTGGTCCTTGCCGTTGGCCTGCGGGTCGGCGAAGCGCTGGGAGTAGTCGCGGTCCAGCAGCGCCTGGACGGCGTCGAGATCGGCCTCCACATCCCCGATGTAGGCCTCGCCGAAGACGAAGGCGTCCAGCAGCGACTTGGAGATCTCCGACTTGCCCCCGCCCGAGACGGTGGCGGGCTTGTGGGCGTGGGTGGCCCAGGGCGCGGTGCCCACCAGGTGCCACTGCTTGGGGTCGCCCTCGCGGTGCTTGGCGTGGACCCGGTAGCCGAAGGGGGTGATGTAGGTGCTGCCGACCAGCAGCGGGATCGAGGCGGTGGAGCCGTCGGGGCGGGGCCAGGTCACGGTCTGGGTGCGCATGGAGTAGTGTGCGCCCCCGGGCACGATGATGATGGACTCGTCCTCGCGGTCCACGGCGTGGCCCTCGGGACGCGCCTCGAAGCGCCCGCCACTGAGCTCGATGGCCCCGGCCACGGTGGCCTCGGCGGGCGTGTGCTTCTCGGTGTACTCCTGGCCCAGGTTGTAGCGGGGGAAGGCGATGGCGCCCCCGGCGTGCTCCTCCTCCACGCAGCCGAAGAGGTTGGCCGAATACCCGATCTGGGTCTTGACCTCCTTCTTGCAGTAGCCGAAGTAGTTGTCCGCGATGATGGTGACGATGACGCCGCGCTCGTCGCGGGCGCAGCACTTGAAGGCCTGGCCGCCGTTGTAGAGCTCGTCCTCGCTGCGGTAGCACATGCCGTCGCGGCGCTGGCGCTCGGTGGCCTCCTCCCAGCGGGGCAGGCCCAGCTCCTTCTTGGTCACCTGGGTCAGGTGGGGGGCCAGGATGACGCAGCCGGTGTGCCCGGTCCAGGACTCGGGGGCCAGGGAGGAGTCGTTCTCCGGCAGGTAGGGGTCGCCGGCGTTGCCGAAGATGCCCTCGACGAAGTCGAGGTTGGAGACCAGGCCGCCGGGGGCGATGAAGCGGGTCTCCATGGTGCGCTGGGCGGAGAAGCCGGGGACCTCGGGGACGACGACGGGGCGCAGCAGCAGGGAGACCCAGGCGCGGGCCGGCTCGTCCTGCTGGGAGGCCCAGGGCAGGGTCAGCAGGCCCTCGGGGGCCTCGACGGCGCGGGCCAGTAGGCGGGCGAAGGTGTCTCGGGGAACGGCGATCTTGTCGTCGGGGATGGGCAGGCCGCCCTCGGCGATGTGGAAGACGCCGGCGGTGGTGCGCCGGTCGTTGCGGGGGTTGTGCAGGACGCCGCCCAGGATGCGGTAACTCGAGACGTAGTCGGACTCGAAGCTGGTGGCGCCCACGGGGAGGGACAGCTCGCGGGCCAGGCCGGGCTGATCCAGCACGAAGGTGGAGCGGGGCAGCTGGGGGGCGACCGGGGCGCCGTCGAGGTAGGAGTCGAGGAAGGACTGGATGCGCTTGTCGGCGGCGCAGGGCCGGTGGGCCAGGCGGCGGGAGAGCTCGCGCTGGCGCGCCAGGATCGGGGACATGAGCCGATTGGTCTCGGCGTGGACGGCATCGGAGGGGACGGGGAGCCCCAGCAGCTCCAGGCGCAGGGCGATCGCTGATGTTGTTGCCGCAGCAGTGTTCATATCGCCAGGGTAGTGGGGTTCGGACATCGGGGCGTCATCAAGTGCCCTGATGACCGCATCGTGGAGATCGTGGAGATCGTGGAGCGGGCCCCGGGCGGGCCCGGGCGGGCCCGGGATGAGGGCGGTGCGACGGCGGTGCCGCGGTGAGGCTCGGCGGTGGCCGGGGCAGGAGCGCGGGCGGGGCCCCAGGGGTTCTCAGGGGCCCAGGGGCCCTCAGCTCAGGAGCAGCTGGGCCAGGGCGGAGCCCACCAGGCAGGAGGTGGCCACCCCGATGAGGCCGGGGACCAGGAAGGAGTG
The DNA here is from genome assembly GCF_019974135.1 of Actinomyces capricornis. Classification (NCBI taxonomy): domain Bacteria; kingdom Bacillati; phylum Actinomycetota; class Actinomycetes; order Actinomycetales; family Actinomycetaceae; genus Actinomyces; species Actinomyces capricornis. Next base: position 1,282,747 of record NZ_AP025017.1, on the reverse strand, counting down.
GTTGATGATGTACTTGCCGATCCGGGTGGTGCCCGTGGGGTCGAAGCCGATGGCGGCCAGGTCCGAGGGGTAGGTGGGCAGGATGAAGTAGCCGTAGGAGGCGCCGATGAAGCCCACGACGACGACCGGGTCGACACCCAGGGACAGGGCCATGGGCGCCACGATGAGCAGTCCCGCCGCCTGGGAGTTGACCAGCTTGCCGATGATGAACAGGACGATGGCGTACATCCACACGTGATCGGCCAGGACGCCGGTCAGGCCCTTCTCCAGTGAGCCCAGGTGGGCCTGTACCACCGTCTCGGTCATCCAGGCCACCCCGAAGATCGAGAACATGGCGGTGGCCCCGGACTTGAAGACGGCGGTCGAGGCGATCCTGCCCGCCTCCACCTTGCAGGTCAGCAGGATGAGGGCGCCGGCGGCGAGCATGATCATCTGGATGACCAGGTTCATGCTCAGGGGCTCGACGGCCTGGTCCTCCTCGTTCCAGAAGGAGGGGCGCAGGACGTCGAAGGCGCCCAGGACCACCACCAGGGCGATGGCCCCCAGGAAGATCCACGTGGCCCGGTAGGCCTGAGGCGGGAAGACCTTGCCGATGAGGGTCTTGGAGCCGGCGTAGACGCTCTTGCGGAACTCGGGGTCCTCCAGGCGGCGCTGGAAGTCCGGATCGTCGTCGAGTTCCTTGCCCCGGCGCATGGACCACAGGGCCGCCAGGAGGACGCCTGCGAGGGAGGCGGGCATGGAGATCATGAGGATCTGGGGCACCGACCAGTGCTTGTCGGTGTGCTCGGAGATGATGGAGACCACCGAGACGGTGGCCACGGAGACGGGCGAGGCCGTCACGCCCATCTGGGCGGCCACGGAGGAGGCCGCCATGGGCCGCTCGGGGCGGATGTCCTTCTTGATGGCGATATCGGCGATGATGGGCAGCATCGTGTAGACCACGTGCCCGGTGCCGCACAGGACGGTCAGTGTCCAGGTGACCAGGGGCCCCAGGATGGTGACCTGCTCGGGGTGCTTGCGCAGCAGGCGCTCGGCGGTCTGCATCATGACATCCAGGCCCCCCGACTGCTGGAGGGTGGCGGCGCAACCGATGACGGCCAGGATGGTCAGGATGACCGAGACCGGCGGCTCGCCGGGCTCCAGGCGGAAGACGAAGACGAGGGCGACCAGGCCGATGCCGGCGATGAGGCCCAGGGCCATCCCGCCCTTCTTGGCGCCGAAGACCAGGCAGGCCAGGATGATGGCGACTTGGAGGATGATGATGACGACGTCCATGGCGGGCCTCCCGGCGTGAGTGCTCCGCGCCGGACATGCGGTGATCGCGGTGGCCGCAGCGGCCGGCGTCGGACCAATAGCGGCTCCGGGCTGCGGGGCAGCCGGCGGCTCCGCTCCTTCCCTCCACGGTAGGCCCGGGCAGTGGGCGGCGCACGGGTTTTCAGCCGTCTCGTCGGTAGAAATCGCGTGCGGCGGGTCCCGTGGGCGGGCCGTCTGGGACTTTCGTGCGACGACGGCGATTGGTGCCCGGTGCTCCGGGAGCCTGGGATTCCGGGAGGTTTTGGTCATAAAGGTGATGACTGCCTCACGCCTGGGGAGGTGCTGTGAGGGGCTGCGCTCCGGCTCGTGGGCACGGGTCTTGGCCTGCGCTGCTGCCCATCCGGTGCTCGACGACGTCGCTCGTCCCGTCGTCGAGGAGGCGGTGCCGCGCCGTGACCTCGAGAACCCCTGAAGGTTTCCTGGGTTTCTTCCGCTATCCATGAAGGCCGCGGGGGCGCCATACTTGACAACAGTTCGGCAACCGTCATGGCCGCCGCGGTCGGCTCGGCCCGTGCCCGCCCGCGACAGCCGGTGCCGGTCCATGGCAGTCAATGGAAACGAGGAACGCGTGGCAGACAGCAGGAATGGGGCGGGTCCGCGTCCCGGCGGCGGCAAGCTCGCCCGGGCGGCGAATGCGGACCGGCAGGGCCCCGCCAGGCCGGCCCGCACATCCATCAAGGGCTCGCAAGGGGGGCAGGCGACCCAGGCGATGGCCGCCTCCCCGGCGACGGCCGGCGGCAAGATGGCGCAGGCCGCGAAGTCAGCCAGTGCCGGGAAGGCCGGCAAGGCGCGCAAGCCGGCGCGCACCGGCGCCCGTCGATTCTTCAACTACCCGCGTGCGGGCAAGGGCCCCATCCACCGGTGGATCCCCAGTTGGCGCTTCGTCCTGGGATGCTTCCTCCTGGCGGTCCTGGCCGTCTTCGGCCTGTTCGCCTACGCCTACTCCACCATCAAGGTCCCCGACCCCAGCGAGTTCGCCCAGGCCCAGACCAGCACGGTCTACTACGCCGACGGCACCACCGTCATGGGCGAGTTCGCCGAGGTCGACCGCACCATCGTGGACGGATCGACCATCCCCGACTATGTGGGCCAGGCAGTGGTGGCCTCCGAGGACCGCAGCTTCTACACCAACAAGGGCGTGGACCCCAAGGGCATCGCCCGAGCTCTGTGGAACAACCTGCGCGGCGGGGACACCCAGGGCGCCTCGACCCTGACCCAGCAGTACGTCAAGAACTACTACGTGGACACCACGGACTCCTACTTCGGCAAGTTCCAGCAGGCGATCATGGCTGTCAAGATCGACCGGGAGCAGTCCAAGCAGGAGATCCTGGACGCCTACCTCAACACCGTCTACTACGGACGCGGCGCCTACGGGATCGAGGCGGCCTCCCAGGCCTTCTACGACAAGCCCGCCAGTGAGATGACGGTCTCGGAGGCGGCCCTGCTGGCGGGCATCCTGCCCGCGCCCAGCGGCTGGGATCCGCAGGAGAACCCGGAGAAGGCTCAGGAGCGCTGGCAGCGCGTCCTGGAGTTCATGCTCGCCGACGGCTACATCTCCCAGGCCGACTACGACTCCGCCCAGTTCCCCACCACCATCACCCCGAAGAACGAGCAGGTCTACGAGGGCCCCAACGGTCACCTGCTGCAGATGGTGCGCGCCGAGCTCACGGCGGATGCGGGCCTGAGCGACCAGCAGATCGACACCGGCGGCCTGAAGATCGTCACGACCATCGACAAGGCCGATCAGGACGCCATCGTGTCCACCGCCCAGTCCCTGCCCGAGGGGTACTCGGAGAACCTGCGGGTGGGGATGGTCTCCATCGACGCCAAGACCGGGGGCATCCTCGCCCTCTACGGCGGACCCGACTACCTGACCAACCAGGTCAACACCTCCACGGATGCGGTGGCCCAGGCGGGGTCCACCTACAAGCCCTTCGCCCTGGTGGCCGGGCTGGAGAACGGCCTGACCCTGTCCAACGGCTACCGTGGGGACTCGCCCATGACGATCGATGGGCACTCCTTCCAGAACTTCCAGGATGCCTCCTACGGCTGGAGGGACCTCATCGACTCCACCGCCTACTCCATCAACACCCCCTACCTCCAGCTCAATGCGGACCTGGGGCCGGAGGAGACGAACAAGGTGGCGATCCGGGCCGGCTACCCCGAGGACACTCAGGGCATGGACGCCTTCGTGCAGAACGTGCTGGGCTCGGCCTCGCCGCACACCATTGACATCGCCAGCTCCTTCGCCACCTTCGCCTCGCAGGGGGTGCGCCACGACACCCATATCGTGGCCTCTGCCACCAAGCCCGATGGCTCGGCGGCCCACACCGCGGCCACGGAGGGCGAGCGCGCCTTCGATGAGGATGTCATGGCCGACACGAACTACGCCCTCCAGCAGGTGGTGCGCTACGGCAGTGCGGAGAAGGTCGCGGCGCTGGGCCGGCCCATTGCCGCCAAGACCGGCTCGTCCTCGGACAACAAGTCGGCCCAGTTCGTGGGCTTCACCCCCCAGGTGGTCACAGCCGTGACCCTCTACCAGTCCGGGCCCAACGGCGAGGAGGAGTCCATCACCCCGTGGGGCGAGTACCCGGAGGTCACCGGGTCCACCTACCCCGCCGACCTGTTCGTCAACTACATGGAGCAGGCGCTCCAGGACGTGCCCATCGAGGAGTTCCCGCCGCGAACCGACGCCTCCTACTCGCGCGGCGCTCTGTACGGCGAGCCGGGGGAGGTGGCCGAGGACTACCAGACCCAGGCACCCACGATGGCCCCCACCGTCGAGCAGTCGCAGGAGCAGCAGCCCACGGCCGAGGCCACACCCGAGGAGCAGCAGCCCACGGCTGAGCCCACGCCCGAGGGGCCGGTGACGGAGGCGCCCCGTGAGACCGAGCGCCCGGAGGGCGGTGACCAGCCGACCAACGGGGGAGGCCTGGGTCCCAGTGATCCGGGGCAGGGGGAGGATCCGGGGCAGCCCGTGCCCCCGGTTCAGCCCGAGCAGCCGGATCAGCAGGGCCAGGGCGGACAGGGCCAGAATGGTGGAGGCCAGAACCAGAACCGGGGGAACCAGAACCGGCCGAACCAGAACGATCGCGACGGCTGAGGCCGGCGCCTGAGCCTGCGGGAGGCGGGCCGACGACGTGTTGCATGGCACGTCGTCGGCCCGCCTCCTCGGGTTCCGGGGAGTGGGGCTCTCCGGTAGTGTGGCCGACTGGTCGCGCTGTCGGGTCATCCCGACGGCGCACCGCACGCATCACCCTCCTGTCACGGAAGGACCGTGACCGCTTGAGACCAGAGGAGGTGGGTACCAAGCATGCGTCACTACGAGATCATGATCATCCTCGACCCCGAGACGGACGAGCGCACAGTCTCCCAGTCGTTGGAGAAGCTGCTGCAGGTCGTTCCCAGCAGCGGGGGCTCGGTGGACAAGGTCGATGTCTGGGGCAAGCGCCGCCTGGCCTACGACATCAAGAAGAAGTCCGAGGGCTTCTACGTCGTCGCCGATCTGACCGCCACCCCTGAGACCGCTCAGGAGCTGGACCGTCAGCTCGGCCTCAACGAGACCGTCCTGCGCACCAAGCTGCTGCGTCCCGAGGCCTGAGCCTCAACCGGGAACGGAGAACACCCATGGCCGGAGACACTGTCATCACCATTATCGGGAACCTCACCGCGGATCCCGAGATGCGCTTCACCCCCTCGGGGGCTGCGGTGGCCTCCTTCACCATCGCCTCGACGCCGCGCACCTTCGACCGCCAGGCCGGGGAGTGGAAGGACGGCGAGACGCTGTTCATGCGCTGCTCCATCTGGCGCGACGCCGCTGAGAACGTGGCCGAGTCGCTGATCAAGGGCATGCGCGTCATCGCCCAGGGCCGTCTGGTCCAGCGCTCCTTCACCACCCGTGAGGGCGAGAACCGCACGGTGGTGGAGATGCAGGTCGATGAGATCGGCCCCTCCCTGCGCTACGCCAAGGCCCAGGTCACCCGCCAGTCCCGCGGCGGCCAGGGCGGCTTCGGCGGCCAGCAGGGCCAGGGCGGTGGCTTCGGCGGTCAGCCCCAGGGCGGTTTCGGCGGCCAGCAGGGCGGTCAGCCCCAGGGCGGCTACAACCAGGGAGGTCAGGGCGGCGGCTTCGGCGGCCAGAGCGGCTACAACGCCCCCGCCGGCGGCGCCCCGGACGACCCGTGGGCCACGGGCGGCTCGACCTCCTTCGGGGATGAGCCCCCCTTCTGATCCTGCCGGGCAGAGCCGACTCTGCCGTTCCCCCCACTATTCATCTCGTGGAGCGCCTGAGCGCTCAGACCAAGGAGTACCACCATGGCGAAGCCCCAACTTCGCAAGCCCAAGAAGAAGGTCGGTCCGGTCAAGGCCATCAAGGTCGGCAAGATCGACTACAAGGACACTGCCACCCTGCGCAAGTTCATCTCCGACCGTGGCAAGATCCGCGCCCGTCGCGTCACCGGCGTCTCCGTCCAGGAGCAGCGCAAGATCGCCAAGGCCGTGAAGAACGCCCGGGAGATGGCCCTGCTTCCCTACTCGAGCTCTGCTCGCTGAACGGAGGGGATTCCATGACCACCAAGCTCATCCTCACCCACGACGTGTCCCACCTGGGCAGCGCCGGCGACGTCGTCGACGTCAAGGACGGCTACGCCCGCAACTACCTGCTGCCGCGCAAGCTGGCCACCCCGTGGACCAAGGGTGCGCAGCGCCAGATCGACCAGATGGCGGAGGCGCGTCGCCGCCGCTCCATCGAGTCCCTGGAGCAGGCCCAGAGCGCCCGCGCATGGCTGACCGAGAACGTCGTGACGGTCAGCGCCTCGGCGGGCGCCAACGGCCGCCTCTTCGGCGCGGTGACCACCTCGGCGCTGGCCGAGGCCGTCAAGGCCGCCGGCGGCCCGGCCATCGACCGCCGCAAGATCGAGACCGTCCCGCCGATCAAGTCCACCGGGCGCCACAGCGCCTCGGTGCGTCTGCACACCGACGTCGTGGCCCCCATTGAGGTCAACGTCGTCGCCGCCCGCTGAGCGGGTTCGAGGCAGCGTCTGCCTCAGAGGGCCCACCCCCATCTGGGGGTGGGCCCTCGGTCTTATCTCCACCGGAGAGGGGGTCTCCGTCGGGTGGGAATGGGTGAGATTCCGTGAGGAACTGAGAATGGGCTTGGCATCACTATTACGTTTTGATAAAATTTCTCAGGTGTGCCGCCGGATGAAGAAGATCTCCATAGTTGCATCCCGCCGGCTTGGTGAGACTTGCGAGGTGGGACTCGCGTCCCACCAGCGGTTTCTAATGAGCCGTTTCTTAGGCCGCCATTGATGACCGTCCGTATGATTGATTAGCCGAAGGATGTGATAGCTGTGACCGATCCGACAACGCTTAGTTATAAGAACCTGAAGAAGGATGCCATTAAGGCCGTCGACGATACCGCCGAGGATGAGGTAGATGAGGTTGGCGCAAATATGGTCGGCGAGGCTGCGAAGCCTGTAGCGTTGACTCGAGGGCTCGGTTATGGGGGAGATCTGTGGGACTCTCCGGTAGCTGATAGTCTGGCGGAATCGATGCAAGGAATTATTCAGACTATTATCGATGATTTCATCCGCCTGAAGGATGATATTCATGAGGACTGGCAGAGCGAGCCAAATAGTGCGGATTACTTTGATTCACGTTCGAACTGGAACGGCCAGGCGAGAATCCCTTATGAGGATGAGGGCGTTGAGGTTTGAGTAGCTGCTGACGATGAAGCGCATGTTCGCCGCAACTAGGTATATGTATGTATTGACGAGACGCTTCCGCCGCGGAAGGCTGCTTCCTGAAGGGCATGCCTACGAAGCACGAGCACATTTGAAAGGGTAGATAATGGCCTATGTATCGATTGACCCCGAGGGTGTTGAGGCACTGATTACTCAGAATAAAACCTGGGCCACGAGTGTCACGGAATCTAGTTCATCCATCACTGCTAAGAACATTCTAGAGGGGAGTCCCTGCAGTTTTACGTGGCTCGCCATGAATGTGGCATTGCATAAGTTCGTGCTCTTAGGGTATGTTCACGAACTTAGCGTGAGGTTAGATGCCGCCCAAAAGGCTAACTCGCTCGGCATTACGATGCCTGCTGCTTCTGGACGTCTGGTCTACTATCTTCCGGATGGCGTCGCGGATACTGTTGAAAATGTCGAACAGAATAATCAGAAAGCGATCGAGCGAGCGCGTCAACATGCTGAAAAGTTGAAGAACTTTGATGGGTCGGAAGAGGATTGGAATGATCTCTCCGACGAGGTTAAGAAAGACTGGGATAATCCTGTCTATGCCAATGAGGTGATTAATTCCTTAGGACCTGAGGGACTCATTGATGGGCCGATTACTGTTGAAGAGGCCTCTGGTTTTGTCTTACATATAGGTGGTGGCGAAAGGGTGTGGGCGTCTGGTTGGGATGGAGGTGAGAAGGCGGCCGGGTCATACGCGCACCTACTGTCAATCGCGTCGGTGACATGGAGTGAGGAGAAAGGTGAGAATTTTGGCTCGCAAATGGCTGAGGCGGCCAAGTCCGGAGGGCCCCAGAGCATGTCATCGTTCAACGCGATCTTCGGGTCCTCGGTAGAAAAGGACGTCAATGGCGACGGCATTACGGAAAATGTCGGCCTTGATTACAATGATGCCATGCTGGTGACCCTTGGTACTAGTCTGGAAGGGCACGAAGAATCGGAGCGCCTCGCTTTGGATGAAGTTGACCCTGGGGGCGATGATCGGACTGCTCTTCCCGGCATCGTTCATGCAATGACCGGAAACCAGGAGGCTTTCGACTCTTGGATGGGCGTTGGTGGTAGTGATAGTGGATCCTCACAACAAGAGCAGGAGGTCATACGCGACAGAGCGAAGTCGCTCGTGGAGAAGTATCCCGTGGGTGAGAACACTTGGACGGATGATTGGGCGAGCCTGGCCTATCAGACTGCCGCGGGAGGTTCCGAGTTGACGATCGAGAACGAGAAGACAAGGATCGCGGCGCTCGCAGGAGTGCTTAATGGGTTAGGTGGAACGTCGGAGCCCGTCGATATGTCGTCTGGAGCTCGCGGCCTTATTGGTGATGCGCTGGGCGTGTTCCCAGAGGGCATCGATGAGTCAGCTAGGCCTGGGGATGAAAATGGCGTTACAACTGATGTCTCGGGGGAGGGGTACCCCGCGAACGGAAACTCGGTAGTACCCGTGATCACGGATCAAGCACTCTCCAATCTCGTGGGGCAGGTGCAGCAGGATGAGAAGGCATCAGAGCGCCTCGGGCAGAAGATCTCGTCTTACAGAGACGATCGTTACCAGTGGGCATTGGACTCCTATCGTGGCACCGGTGACGCTGAGAATCTGCGCACGGTCATTGAAGAGGAGAGTATGACCAACGGTTTCTTCGTGGGAGCCACGGCTAACCTGCTGGAGAAGAAGGCGAAAGACAAGGATGATGCTGATGCCTTTCGGGCGACGCTGCTTAAAGGAGCTGCTAATCTTGTTCCCATTCCGACTGCAGGGACGGTTGGGGATATAGCGGTGAGCGCCTGGGAGATCACTCATGAAAAACACGAGGATGTCGCGAAGCGGGGAAACCATGCCGTCTCCGAAAAAGCCAAGGATATTGGTGTTGATGCGATAACTGCGCGGCTCCTCAATGCCGGAGTCTACTCCCAGGAGGAGTTGGAGAATATCTCCAAGCAGGAGCGGAGCAATGTGGCTCCGATCATCAGTGATGAGGGAAAGGTCAAGCCCTTCGATCAGAATTCGGAGAAAAATGAGGATATCGATGTTGCGCTGACACATATTGCGGAGCACGAGCTCGATGTTCTCGGCGATGCGGAGACTCTGTCAAGATTCTCAAAGGAGCCATTCGATAAGGGCTATGATGCGGCTAAACTTGGGTGAGTTGGCGCGGCTTGGGCGGCAGGAGTGATGAGGAGTGCGGTATGAAAGTCTGGCGGATGCGTCGTCGTGTGGCGCTGTGGGTGTCGTTGCTTTGGACTGTTGTTACATGTATGGGTTGTTCGCACATTGGCGGGACTGGTGGGGGTGGGACTGCGTCTCCATCGCAGGTGCCGTGGGGGAGGCCGGTCTCGGAGATCGACTTCTCCGCAGGGGAATCGTTCCATTGCTCGGGTTTATCGACGGAGATATTTGAGGATCTTTTCGGGGAGCCCGTGACGACCAGGGCTTATGGATTCAAAGGTCGAATCCCGAACTCGGAGTGCTCCGTGAGGCGAGGAGGTCCTCGCGATTATACTTTATATTATTCTGATTTCGGTTTCAGTGCCAGGGATGTTACTCCTAACGATCGGTCTGGTATCGGCGGTGGGGACACGTACTCGACCTTCGAGATCGCGGGTGTGGAGGGTAGTGGTGAGGCCTGGGTGGATACTGGGGAGAAGGCCCGGTACGCCACGGCGGTGTTCGTCTGCGGGGATCGCTATATGAAGACGCAATTTTTGAGAGTGTCTGATGTTAATGGTGATCCTCGTGAGGCGTTGATCTCCTTGGTGGAGGCCTCGACCCCGTGGCTGTGCGGGGATGAGCCGATTCCCGGCCTGGATGAGCCGATGGAGTCCTATCGCCCGCCCTCAGTGCCGGCCACCGCCCCGCCGACCACTGATCCAGAAGACGGGTGACACGCCGTCGACGAGGGTAGTGGCCAAAGCCCGTCAGGCTGGCGGCATCAGGCCTGAGCAGCCCATCGGCCCGAGCGCTGCTCACGCCCGCCAGGCGCTGCCCCGGGCGCGCAGGCCCGTGGTCACGGCCCGGGCCCCCATGAACACCCAGGCGAAGGCCAGCCACAGCGCAGCCAGGCCCCCGCCCAGCCAGCCCTGCCCCACAGCCACCGCCAGCGGCAGGTACGCCGCCAGGGTGAGCAGGCCCGCCCTGGCCAGATAACGGCCATCCCCCGCCCCCATGAGCACCCCATCGAAGAGGTAGACCGCACCTGCCAGAGGCATGGCCGAGGCCATGATGACCAGCACCGGAACCGCCAGGCCCCTCACCGAGGAATCCGAGGTGAAGATCCACGGCAGCCACGGGCTCGCCACCGCTAGCACCAGGCCGATGGCGGCCCCGGTCCCCACGCCCCAGGCCAGGCTCCGGCGCAGCACCGCATCGATCGACGCCGCCCCCGCGCTTCCGGAAGCGTCTGCCACGGGGCCCTCCGCTCCGGGGCCGTCGGCCGGAGGAACCGGGGCCGTCCGACCGCCCGACTCATCCAGGTGCGCCTGCTCGACGCCCTTCCGCTCCGCACGCTCGGGCTCGGCATCCGTCCGCCCAGGGCCGGTCATCTCAGCATCCCCTGGTCCAGCACCCGCCTGCTCGGCGTCGGCCCGGCCCAGGGCCGTGCCGATGAGCGCCTGGGCGGCCACCGCCAGGGCATCCAGGGCGAAGGCCGCGAAGCTCCACAGGGTGAAGGCCACCTGATGGGCCGCCAAGGAGGCCGGCCCCAGGGCGGTGGCAGCCCACACCGTCGCCACGATCGCCGCACGCAGGCTCAGCGTGCGCACCAGCAGCGGCAGTCCCTCCACCAGTGAGCCGCCCACCCCGGCCCGATGCGGCCGCAGGCCCAGGCCCTCAGTGCGCGCCGCACGCGCCACCGGCGCCACCAGCGCCACCGCCATGAGCGTCTGCGCCGTCGCCGTGCCTGCGCCAGAGCCGGCGATCCCCAGGTCCAGCCCATAGAGCAGGAAGGCGTTGAGAGCGGTGTTGAGCACCGCCCCGCCACAGGCCACCACGAAGGGCGTGCGCGTATCGAGCAGGCCCCGCAGCACGCCCGTGGCGGCGAAGACCACGAGCATGCCCGGCAGACCCGGAGCCGAGGCCCACAGATAGGCCACGGCCGCCCGGGCCACCTCACTCTCGGCCCCCATGGCCGCCACGATCCAGGGGGCACCCGCACCCAGGACCGCCGCCGCCCCCAGGCCCAGGAGCAGTGCCAGCCACACCCCGTCCACGCCCGCGCTCAGCCCCTGACGGCGCCGACCCGCCCCGAAGAGCCGCGCCGTCGTCGCCGTCGTGGAGTAGGCCAGGAAGACGAAGAGCCCCACGGTCGTGGTCAGGATCGTCGAGGCCAAGGACAGACCTGCCAGGCTCGTGGTGCCCAGGTGCCCGACCATCGCCGAGTCGATGAGGATGAAGAGCGGCTCGGCCACCAGGGCGCCCAGGGCGGGCAGTGCCAAGGACAGGATGCGGCGGTTCAGCCCGGGGGCCGGGTCGGGGACGGCATGAGGGTCGGCGAAGGGCACGCACCCATTGTCGGGCCCCAGGCGGTGGAGGCCGCCCTGGTCTCAGGGTGTGGCACGGCGCCCCGAGAGGCATAGTGCGGCCCACCGCCGAGGGCAGTGCCGCAGGAGGCGGAGGACCAGCGCCGGGGCGCCCGGGCTCGATGCGCCTGGGCCGGGGCACCGGAACGCGTGCCGCCTGTGGATCCCCTCAAGAGGGCCGGCAGGCCCACACCCGTTGAACCTGGGAGTATCCTGCAAACATGCGGCAAGGCGGCTGACGTCAATAAGGGAGTGTGAGCCTGGGGAAAACCTCGGCCAATGAGAGTGTGGAACTCCCACAAACACCGCGAACCTCAACTCCAGAATGACCTTTGTCCACAGAGATACACACTTATCCACAGTTCCAAGTTGTGATCCGGTGGGAACTTCCTATGGATTGCCTGACGGCACTTTTCCTTGGAATCGCAGCGCTTGGTACTCTGTTCAGGTGTCGTTCAGGGGAGCCGTGCACACCTCCGCCCACAGGTCGCCGCCCATCCTCCACAGGGCCGGTGGGCCAGTCCACAGGCACTGGGGAGATATCCCCAGCCCCCGCCCTCGTGGCGTTTGCCAGGCGCCCACGCACCCGCTATGGTCACGCGCGCGCAACGCCCGCCGGGTGCCCACCAGGCGTCCGTCGTCGGGACGGCGCAGGCAGCGCGGCGGCTGCGCACGGGACGTGAGGAGGGCTCCGGGATGGACGACAGGGATGGCAGAGGCCAGGGGGAGGACGGTGCCCCCGCCTCCCGCTACGAGGCCTACGACGGCGCCTTCGACCGCCTCCCGCCCCAGGACCTCGACGCCGAGATGGCCACCCTGGGGGGCATGCTCCTGAGCAAGGAGGCCATCACCGACGTCATCGACGTGCTGCGCGGCCCCGAGTTCTACCGCTCCGCCCACGAGTCGATCTTCAACGCCGTCGTCGACATCTACAACCGCTCCGAGCCGGCCGACCCGCTCATCGTCGCCGACGAGCTCGCCCGGCGCGGGGAGCTCGAGCGCATCGGGGGAGCGCCCTACCTGGCCTCCCTCATGGCCACCGTGCCCACCGCCGCCAACGCCGGCTACTACGCGCGTATCGTCAAGGATAAAGCGCTCATGCGCGGGCTGGTCCAGGCCGGCACCCGCATCACCCAGCTGGGCTACTCCACCGACGCCGGGGACATCGCCAACCTCGTCACCCTGGCCGAGGCCGAGGTCTACGCCGTGGCCCACCACGAGGGGGAGAAGGAGGACTACATCCCGGTCGCCGAGCTCCTCAACGAGGCCAACCTGGAGATCGAGGCCGCCCAGAACCGGGACAACGGCGCCATGACCGGCGTGCCCACCGACTTCCTGGAGCTCGACGAGCTCACCGGCGGCCTGCACGCCGGACAGATGATCATCGTGGCCGCGCGCCCCGCCATGGGCAAGTCCACCCTGGCGGTCGACTTCTGCCGCGCCGCCTCCATCCACCACGGCATCGCCAGCTGCTACTTCTCCCTGGAGATGGGGCGCATGGAGCTGATGATGCGCATCCTGGCCGCCGAGTCCGGGGTGGACATGAACAAGCTGCGCGGCTCGCGCCAGATGGAGGACCGGGACTGGACGGACGTGGCCCTGGCCTACAACCCCGTCTCCAACGCGCCCCTGTTCATCGACGACTCCCCCAACCTCACCATGCCCGAGATCCGCTCCAAGGCCCTGCGCATGAAGCAGCAGCACAACCTGGGCCTCATGGTCATCGACTACCTGCAGTTGATGAGCTCGGGCAAGCGGGTGGAGTCGCGCCAGCAGGAGGTCTCGGAGTTCTCCCGCTCCCTCAAGCTGCTGGCCAAGGAGCTGGAGATCCCGGTCATCGCCGTCGCCCAGCTCAACCGCGGTCCCGAGCAGCGCACCGGCAACAAGCCCCAGATGAGCGACCTGCGAGAATCCGGCTCCCTGGAGCAGGACGCCGACATCATCATGCTGCTGCACCGCCCCGAGTACTACAGCCCCGAGGAGCGCCCCGGGGAGGCCGACATCATCGTGGCCAAGCACCGCAACGGCCAGACCCGCACCATCCCGGTGGCCTTCCAGGGGCACCTGTCCCGCTTCGCCAACATGGCCCGCGACATCACACCCGAGCCCGCCTACGAGTAGGCGGCAGGGGGCGCGAGGGCTGCCCGGCGTCGTCGGCGGGTGGGTCTACTCCTGGACGTCGGAGGCGGACAGGTCGATGCGCCCCAGGGGGATGAGGCGCGAGCCGCGCGCCAGCCGGAAGCCCAGCCACAGGGCCACCGTGATGGGCAGGCCCACATAGGCCACCAGCAGCCCGTACCAGGTGAATCCGGAGACCGCCAGGGCGATCCCCTGCCCCAGGATGACGGCGATGAACACGATGAGGGCGAACCAGGTGCCCGCCGGGAAGAGCCAGGCCCTGTAGGGCAGCTCTGCCGTGGTGCGCCCCTGGGCCCGCCAGGCGGCGCGGAAGCGCAGGTGCGCCAGGCACACCCCCACCCACACGATGAAGCCCGTCAGGCCCGTGGCATTGTAGAACCAGGTGTAGGCCACCGAGTCCCCCACCAGGGAGGACAGGAAGCCCAGCATCGAGACCGCCACCGTGGCCAGGACCGCCCACACCGGCACCCCGTGGGCCGAGACCCGGCTGCACACGCGCGGCGCCCGGCCCGCGCAGGCCATGGAGTACAGCAGGCGCGAGGCCACGTAGAGCGCCGAGTTGCCCGCCGAGAGCACCGAGGTCAGCACGACGGCGTTCATGAGGGCCGCGGCCAGGGCCAGCCCGGCCCGCTCGAAGACGATGGTGAAGG